>JAHCIH010000017.1 GCA_026129335.1 Anaerolineales bacterium | reverse complement strand
AATCCCGGCAAGCGGGCCGAGCTGGTCGCCCTGCTCGCCCGCCTGCCCGGCTTGGAAGTGCTCGCCCCGGCCGACCTCGGCCTGGGCGAGCTGCAGGTCGCCGAAGACGGCGCCGACTACGCGGCCAACGCCGCCCTGATGGCGGTCGCCTTCGCCAGCGCCGCCAGGCTGCCTGCCCTGGCCGACGACAGCGGCCTGGAGGTGCACGCCCTGGGCGGCGCGCCCGGGGTGCACTCCGCCCGCCTGGAGGCGGGGCCGGGTGCGGGCGACGCCGAACGCCGTGCCGCCCTGCTGGCCCTGCTGCACGGCCATCCGCGGCCGTGGGCGGCGCGCTTTGTCGCCACGGTCTGCCTGGCCGTGCCCGGCGACCCGGGGCCGCAGCTGCACTTCGCCAGCGGCGAGTGCCGCGGCGAAATCATCCCGGCGGAGCGCGGAGCGGGCGGCTTCGGCTACGACCCGATCTTCCTCGTGGAGGGTGCAGGCCGCACGATGGCCGAGCTCGACTCGGCCGAGAAGAACCAGATCAGCCACCGCGCCCGCGCCGTGCAGGCGCTGGCGCCGACCCTCATCCGCGTCCTGGCCCTGCCGCAGCTCCCCTTATAATGAACCCATGCCCGTCTTAGACAAGGAAACCTGGCTGGCGACGGCCCGCGAAGGCCACGCCCGCTCCGCCTTCGGCAAACTGGGCGGCGAACTGGTCGACGTGGACGCAAACAGCCTGACTTTGCGCCTGCCGATCACAGACGCGGTGCGCCAGCCCTACGGGCTGCTGCACGGCGGCATCAGCCTGTTCCTCATCGAGACCGCCGCCAGCAGCCACTGCGCCTATGGCACGGACCTGGAGAAAGCCCGACCGGTGGGCGTGGAGGTCAGCGGCAGCCATATGCGCGCCGCCACCGAAGGCACGTTGCGGGTCATCGCCCGGCAGCTGCGCCGCGGGCGCACCCACGCCGTGCACGAGGTGGATGTCATCCTCGAAGAGAGCGGCGAGGTGCTCTGCCGCGGCCGGATGACCAATTACTTCATGCCGCTGGAATGAGCGCGGCAGCCCGTTATAATCCTCTCATCATTCCCACTGCCAACGAGGTGAACTGCGCATGACCTATGAAGAGATCCTGGAAAAAGCGGCCGCCGAAGGCGCCATCCGCGTCTACCGGGTGAGCGACCACACCGGCTTCGTCTACCGGCTGAAAGACCGCCAGTACCAGGCCCGCGGCCTGACCGCCACGGAAGGCTTGTGGAACTTCTCGCCGGTGCTGGTCAGCCAGCGCGGCGCCATCGAGCGCAGCACGGATGGCTGGCACTGGGTGGCTGGCCTGCCCAAGCGCGCCCAGCCGATCGACAACGAGACGGCCAAAGCCAACCCGGGATATTCGCAGCTGGTCCTGCGCCAGTGCTACACCTGCAAGCAATTCCGCCCCGAGGCTGATTTCGAGCGCAGCGGACCAGACGCCGACCCGCGCCGCGCCTGGGAGTGCAACGAGTGCTACGCCCGCCGCCAGCGAGAGGCCGGCGCCTACGAGCAGGTAAGCCCGCGCAAGGGAGATTTCCTGGACAAGGAAACGGTCGCCTCGCCCCCGCCGCCTGAAGGCAAGATTTAGGCGACGCATGGTCCGCAAACTCATCTCTTTGGCCATCGCTTTGGCCGGCACGGTCTTCTTCCTGCAGGGCACCGGCCTGTTCACCCCGGGCGACAGCTACATGAACCACAACCCCAACTGGGCGGTCATCGGCGTGGTCATGGTGGTCGTCGGCCTGATATTCTGGCCCCGGCAGCGCGGCTGACCGGCGTAACAATCCCGTCCGCTTCTCGTATTCTCCATATCAGCCCACCGGGCTGGCCCTGTCTGGCTGGCAAGACCTCTATGAAAGCCGGGGTTTTGCGTGTATAGTGAACTTGGCTTTTGCCAGGGGCCGGCCTGCCGGCTTTGGAGGAAGAGATGAAGATTCGCCAATCCGTTCCCTTTGTCCTCATTTTCATAGCCCTGCTCCTGCAGGCCTGCGGGCCAGCCACCGAAGCCGTCGTCCAAACCGCCATCGCCCAAACCCAACAGATCGCCGACCTGCAAACCGCCGCAGCCGCGGCCAACCAGCCGCAGAGCACGCCCACTCCGGAGGAAGCCGCTGCGGAAGGGGTCGCCGATACACCCACCAGCACCAGCACGTCTTCGGTGCCCTTTGTCTCGGTGAGTGTGGATACCCACTGCCGCAGCGGCCCGCGGGTGGACTACAGGCTGATCACCACCATCCTGGTGGGCCAGCGCGTGGAAGTGAAAGCCGTCTTCCCGGGCTCGGACTATGTGGTCATCCAGCCCCAGGGCACCACGGCGCTTTGCTGGCTGTGGCTGCGCTATGCGGACCAGAGCGACTTTTCCGGCTACAACCTGCCCGTGGCCACGCAGCCGCCCACCTCCACGCCGACCTATACACCCTCGCCCACGTTGACACCTTCGTGGACGTCGACGCCTTCGTACACGCCAACACCCACGCCCTGATCGCGCCGATGAAGGTTCGCCAATTCGCCCCTATTGTGCTCATCTCTGTCGCTTTGTTGCTACAAGCCTGCGGGGGCGCCAGCGAATCCGCCATCCAGACCGCCATAGCCCAGACTCAACAGGCCGCTGAGGTGGGCGACCCTGCCGCGGCGGCCATCCAGCTGCAGAATACGTCGACACCACTGCCAGCCACACCCACCTCGTCGGCGGTGTTTATCTCGGTCAGCGCGGATACCCACTGCCGCAGTGGTCCGCGGGTGGATTACGGGCTGGTCACCACCATCCTGGTTGGGCAAGCCGTCGAGGTCAAGGCCATTTACCCAGGGTTAGACTATGTCGTCATCCAGCCCCAAGGCAGCACTACGCAGTGCTGGCTGTGGCTGCGCTATGCAGACCAAAATGATTTTTCAGCTTACGACCTGCCCGTAGCCACGATGCCGCCTACTTCCACGCCGACCCACACGGCCACGCCAACTTACACTCCGTCGATCACCTACACGCCCTCGATTACCTATACGCCCTCCATAACGCTAACACCGCCCCCGCCTACGGTTACGTCGACCCACACGCCCAACGCCACGGCCACGCCTTAGCCACAGATTGGCCGATCAACTAAACTTGGAGGAAGCATGAGATTTCGCAATGCAGTCCCTTTTTTTCTAGTGCTGGCCGCCCTGCTGCTGCAGGCCTGCGGTCCTTCCGCCGAGGCGGCCGTGCAAACCGCCATCGCGGCCACCCAACAGATCGCCGAGCTGCAGACCGCCGCGGCGGTTCCGCAGCAGCCGGAGGCCACAGCCACCAGCGAAACGCTGCCTGAAGAGCCCACCGCCACACCCCCGCCGCTGATCTCGGTGAGCCAGAACACCAACTGCCGCCGCGGCCCGGCGACCAACTATGACCAGATCTCGGTGCTCAGCGTTGGCGAGCAGGCCGAAGTGCTCAAGACCTTTGACAGCGAATACGTGGTGGTGGACAACCCCACCGGCTCCGGCGACTGCTGGCTGTGGCTGCGCTATGCGGACAAGACCGACTTCTCCGAATACGACCTGCCCATCGCCACCGCACCGCCTACCCCGGTGCCCACGGCCACGCCCACCCCGACCTCTCCGTGGGAGGGCAGCTGGAACATGCGCGTGTACCACGGCGGTGTGGAGCGCACCGGTTCGATGGGCTGCTCGGTGAGCGGCCTGAACATCACCTGCTCGGTGACCACGAACGACTCCTTCGTGTACAACTTCAGCGGCACGCTGGACGCCAGCCACCAGAACGCCAGCGGCACTTTCACTGGTACGGGCAGCGGCAACTGGGCTGCGCAGCTGAGCGGCTCGGGCCAATTCGTGGGCAACTTGAACATGGGCTCCTGGGATTTCTGCGGGACGCGCTCCGGCAGCCTGCCCAACCCGTGCAAGTGGCCTTAAAATCCAACCAAAGGTGAAATCATGAGAACTCGTCAATTACTCCCCTTCGTCCTGCTGGCTGCAGCCCTGCTGCTGCAGGCTTGCGGCGCCAGCAGTGCAGAAGCCGTGCAGACCAGCGTGGCTCAAACCCTGCAGATCGCCGAGCTGCAAACCGCCGCGGCCGGCGCTCAGCAGCCCCAGGACACGGCCACGCCACTGGTGCCGCCCACCGAAACGGGCGAGCCCACCGCCACGCTGTCGCCGACTCCCTCGGTGCCGATGGTCTCGGTCGGGCAGAACACCAACTGTCGCGGCGGCCCGGGCTCCAACTACGCCCTGATCACCACGATCAACACCAGCCAAACAGTGGAAGTGCTGCAGGTGTTTAACTTCTCCAACTACGTGGTGGTGCGCAACCCGGTGGGCTCCGGCGATTGCTGGCTGTGGCTGCAATACGCCACGCCGGCCAACTTCGCCGAGTGGAACCTGCCGGTGGCCACCCAGCCGCCCACGCCTACGGCCACCTTCACGCCCACCCCATCCTACAGCTGGACCGGCGCCTGGAATATGCGCACGGTTATCCTGGCCACCACCTACACCGGCCCGATGAACTGCACGGTCAGCGGCAGCTCAATCAGCTGCTCGATTGTGCTCAATCCGGGCGGCATCGCCATCAACCTTTCGGGCACAGTCAGCGCCGACCTGCAAAGCGCCAGTGGCAATATAGACCCGCCAGCCAGCGGCACCTGGCAAGCCCAGATCAAAGCGGGCAATACTAACCAGTTCACCGGCAGATTCATTGACGGCGGTTCGGTCTTGGAGTTTTGCGGGGCGCGCCCCGGCTCCTCCATACCCAGCCCCTGCCTGGGACCGTAGCCACTCGAGCCTCAAAAAAAGAGGCGAGCCGCATGGCTCGCCTCTTTTTTCTAGCGCGGCAGACCGCGCGCTTTGACAGGCAGCCTGGTTCTGCCGAGGAGGGCATCATGAACATTCGCCAAACCATCCCATTCCTGATGACGCTGGGCGCCCTGCTGCTGGTGGCCTGTGGGCCCAGCGAAGCGGAGGTGCAAGCCCGCATCTCTCTCACCAAGCAGGCTGAGGCGGCAACCCTCGTGGCGGGGGTGGCGGAAATCCCCGCGGAGATCCAACAGCCGCAAAATAGCCCCACGCCGCTGTCCGAAGCCGCCGCAGCGACGCTGCCGCTGGTCTCGGTGAGCCAGAACACCAACTGCCGCAGCGGCCCCGGCTCCAACTACGCGCTGATCACCACGATCGACACCAGCCAGAGCGTGGAAGTGCTCAAGGTGTACAACGCCTTGAACTATGTGGTGGTGCGCAATCCATCCGGCTCCAGCGATTGCTGGCTGTGGCTGCAGTACGCCAGCCCGTCCAACTTCGCCGAATGGGACCTGCCGATAGCCACCCAGCCGCCCACGCCGGCCGCCACCCATACGGTCGCGGCAGCAGATACAGCTGCGCCCCCGGCCAGCCCCACCCCTGCATCGCCCTTCGACTGGGCCGGCGCCTGGGAGGTGAGGATGATGAACACCGCCAATTCAAGCACCTGGACCGGCGGCATGAACTGCGTAGTGGCGGGCAGCGCGCTCACTTGTGCCGTCTCGGTAAACCCGGGTGGTTTGAACTACACTTTTAGCGGGACCATCGCCGCGGACTTGCGTACGGTGAGCGGCAGTTTCTCAGACGGAGCAGGAGCCAGCGGCAACTGGCAGGGCCAGATCAAGTCCGACAACCCCAGCCAGTTCGTTGGCAGCCTCACCGGCAATTGGGAATGGTGCGGCGCACGCTCCGGCAGCTCGCTGCCCAGTCCCTGCAAGTGGCCCTAGCAAGCCCCCTCCGCAAACAAAAGGCGAGCCGTAAGGCTCGCCTTTTTTGTTTGCGAATGGAAGCTGGCGAAACAGCATGGGAGGTTAAGCACAGCTTAGAAGAAGGCAGAGACAAGGCCGAAGTGCCAACTTGCCATAACGTGCCCGGGGAAGCTACGTTTAGCAGGGTAGCCGGGTAGTTGAACCCTGAAGTCCATCGAAAGGAGCTTCTTTATGACCCTCTTCGAATTCCTCGCATTGTTGCTGATCGCCGGCGTTGCCGGTTCCATCGGCCAGGCGATTGCCGGGTATTCCACCGGTGGGTGTCTCACCTCTGTGGCGGTCGGTTTCATCGGCGCGCTGATCGGCGCCTGGCTGGCCCGCCAATTCGGCCTGCCGGAACCTTTCCCGATCATCGTGGATGGGAACACTTTCCCGGTCTTGTGGTCCATCGTTGGTTCTGCGCTGTTCGTCGCAGTGATCGCCTTCATCTCCCGCAGCCGCATACGCGTCTAAAACCGGCTCAGCCCAAAAGCAAAGAGGCCGGATGCATCCGGCCTCTTTGCTTTGCCATCCAGGGCCGGCTCAAGATCGTTGCCCATTTTGTGGCGCGGCTGGCACGCATCTTGTATAGTCCTCAGCATGCACACTTTCTCGCGCAAAGTCATTTTCCCCATCCTGCTCATCTTTGCCGTGGCGCTGAGCGCCTGCGTGCGCAGCGCAGCCAGCAGCGACGAGCAGATCGCCGCCCTGGCCACGGATGCCGCGGCGGCCACGGCAGACGCCGAAATCCAGATGACCCTGGAGGCGCTGCTCAGCGCCCCTACGGCGGAGCCGCCCGTCGACACCCCGGTGCCGACGGAAACCCCCGAACCCACCGCCACGGTGGAGGCCGCCCAGCTCACCGCGCTGGCCCTGGCGCTGACCGAGGCGGTGGCCACGGCCACGCCTGAGGCCGACGCGCCCACGGCGACACCGGAAGCCTCGGCCACGGCCAACCCCACCGCCGGCGCCTGCTTCGGCGCCCGCTACGTGTACGACGAGACCTTCCCCGACGGCACCCGGGTGGACCCCGGCCAGGCCATGCAAAAGACCTGGCGCCTGCAGAACGTAGGCACCTGCAACTGGGCGGCGGGCGAATATGAGCTGGTCTTCATCGCCGGCAACCGCATGAACGGCCAAAGCCCGCTGACGGTCACCTTCACCGTGCTGGCGGGCAACTACGCCAACTTCAGCATCAACATGGTCGCGCCGGCCCAGCCGGGCACCTACCGCGGCGACTGGATGCTGCGCACCAAGGGCGGCGACGTCTTCGGTGTAGGCCCGGATTTCGACCTGCCGATCTGGATCGAGATCGTCGTCCGAGGCTAAGAAGCAAACCATTCCACTCAAAAGAGGCGCTTACAGCGCCTCTTTTTGTTGCAGGATGGCCCGGTTTGCGAAGGCGCCGGTTTTGCTGTACAGTTGGCCCAGCATGCTCGCCAAACGCATCTTGCTCTCACTCCTTGGCCTGGCGCTCAGCGGCTGCGCCGCATTGGCCGGCGAAACCCCGCCGCTGATCAGCCTGGACCCGCAGCCCAGTTCCACGCCCATCCCGGCGCCCACCCCCTCCGCCACGCCCACCGTGCCGGCCGCCCGGCTGCTCGAAGTCGCCCAGGATGCCGCCAACCAGGGCTTGTGGACCGAGGCGGTGATCCTGCTGGACCAGGCCCTGGCCCAGGATGTGGAGAACCCCCAGGCCTGGTGGCTGCGCGGCAACGCCCATCGCCAACTGGGCGAGTACGAGACGGCTTTGAGCGACTACGACCAGGCCATCCGCCTGGATGTGAATTACGCCTCGGCTTTCCACAGCCGCGGGCAGCTGCACTCCCAGCAGGGCAACCTGATGCAGGCTCTGGACGATTTCGCCCAGGCGATTGAGCTGACCCCCCACTTCGGCCCGCCCTACCGCAGCCGGGCCGAGGCGCATATCGCCCTCGGCAACCTGGCCGCCGCGGCCCTGGACCTGCAGATTTATCTGACCTTCGTGCCCAACGCCCCGGACCGCGAGGCGGTGGAAGCGCAGATCGCCGGGCTGCAGGAGCAGCTGGTCGAGCAAGCCCGCGACGGCCTACTCTTCTTCGATGATTTTTCCGACCCGACCAGCGGTTGGTACACCAACGGTGACCCGGCATCGCCCGGGTTGTATGCCGGCGAGGGCTACGTGCTGCGGGTGACCCAGTCGGTGCCCGGCGGGGCCACCGGCGTGTGGGCGATGCCCGGCCGCCTGTTCAGCGACACGCGCATCCAGGTCAGCGCCCACAAACAAACCGGCACGGACAACAATTTCTACGGCGTGCTCTGCCGCATCCAAGGCACCAACGTGGCCGCCAGCTTCTACGCCTTCCTGATCAGCAGCGACGGCTACTACGTCATCGCCAAGCGAGTCAACGAAGGGGAGCTGCGTGGCATCGGCCAGGACCAGCTGCTGCCCAGCGGGCAGATCCGCCTGGGCACCGAGGTCAACCAGATCGAAGCGGTGTGCGATGGGCCGCGCCTGGCGCTGTATGTGAACGGCGAACTGGTCTACGAAACGCAGGATGGCGACCTGACCAGCGGCCAGGTGGGCATGATCGCCGGCACGTATGAAGACACCACCAGCGTCTTTTTCGATGATTTCGCGGTCTTTTCCACGGAGCCTTAGCCGGCAATCCAACCAAAAGCAAAACCGGCCGCAGTTGCGGCCGGTTTTGCTTTTTAGTCCACCAGGTTGACGTCTTGGGCCTGGGGGCCTTTGTCGCTGTCTTCGACAACGAACTCCACTCTTTGGCCCTCCTTGAGGGTGCGGAAGCCTTCCATCTTGATGGCGGAGAAATGCACAAAGATATCTTCGCCTGAATCGCGTTCCAGGAAGCCGTACCCTTTGGCACTGTTAAACCACTTCACGGTACCAAATTCGCGTTCTGCCATTGTTCAGCCAGTCTCCTCTCGAATCACCCGGGCCTCTCTTCCCGGGTCACAGCCTATGCGAATTTTACATACGGCTGGTAGGCTGTCAAGCCGCGCGCCCTATGTAAACAAATGCCTACACGCTGTTCAATTGCACTTAACAGCCGGATTGAGATAGAATCAAGGGAAGCTGATGATTGAGCGGCTGCGCGGGGCGCATATTCCGCTGTTTACGCAAATCACAGTCCCCTATATCTTCCTAGCACTCCTGATCGCCGCCGGGGGGACTTACCTCATCACGCGCCTGATCTTCAACTCCCTGGAAGAGCGCTTCCTCAACCAATTGATCGAGAGCACCATCCTGGCCAAACAGAGCATGGTGCGCGCCGAAGAAGACTTGCTCGCTGCGCAGCGCCTGGCGGCCAACACGCAGGGCGTGGCGCAGGCCGTGCTCGCCGGCGATGTGGAGCGCCTCCACGCCCTGGTGGAGCCCGGCGCCTACAACACCCGCTTGCAGGCTGTGGTCGTGCTGGACAGAGATGGCCAGCCGCTGCTTTCGCAGCAATTGGATATCCAGTCGCTGAGCTACCAGCCGCTGGAGCCGGCAATGCCCTACGCCAGCCTGGGCTTTGTGCGCGCCGCGCTGGCCGGCAGCCGAGATGAAGCCGGCGATAAATTCGCCGGCCTGGCGCCCGGCCCGGCGGGGTGGTACCTCTTCGTCAGCGGGCCGATATACGATGCCGCCGGCCAGGTGGCCGGGGCGGCGTTGGCCGGGATTCCGCTGGAGGGGTTGGCCAACAAGGTATACACGGAGACGCTGACCCAGGTCAGCTTCTACGCGGCCAGTGGGGCGGTGCTGGGCAGCTCGCTGGAGCAGCCCGCCCCGCTGGGCGTGGCCCAGGTGGCCGATCTGCGCGCCAACCCGGCAGACGGGGTAACCCGCAACCTGGGCAGCGGCCACAGCGAGTTGGTCACCACCTGGGAGATCCGCGGCGAAGAGCCGCTGGGTTTCTTCGGGTCGGCGCTGGCGCCGCGCTTCCTGGTGCAGGCCGCCCAGTTCACCCGCCAAAACACGCTGATGCTGATGGTCGCCTCTGTGCTGCTGGTGGTGCTCGTCGGCGTGCTGGTGGCGGGCTACATCAGCCGGCCCGTGCGGGCGCTGAAAGATGCCGCTGAGCGAGTGGCGGCCGGGGATTTACGCGTCAGTGTGCCTGAAGATACGCAGAACGAAATCGGCGTGCTGGCAGGCTCGTTCAACCAAATGGTCAAGAGCCTGCACGGCTCGCGCAAAGAACTGCTCGACGCCTACAACGAGACCATCGAAGGCTGGGCCAAGGCCACCGACCTGCGCGACCACGAGACGGAAGGCCACAGCCGCCGGGTGGCCGAGCTCTCCGTGGAGTTGGCCAAGAGCATGGGCGTGCGCGGTGCGGCGCTGGTGCACCTCTACCGCGGCGCGCTGCTCCACGACATCGGCAAGATCGGCATCCACGACGAAATCCTGCGCAAACCCGGGGCGCTGAGCGCCGCCGAGCGGGCCGAGATGCAAAAGCACCCCGAGATCGCCAAAAGCTTCATTGAGGAGATCGATTTCTTGCGCCCGGCGCTGGATATCCCCTATGCCCATCACGAGCGCTGGGATGGGAGCGGTTACCCGCGCGGCCTGAAGGGCAGCGAAATCCCGCTGGCCGCACGCATCTTCGCGGTGGTGGACGTATGGGACGCGCTGACCTCCGACCGGCCCTATCGCGCAGCCCGCGGCCGGGACGAGACCCTGGCGCACATCCAGGCGGAGAGCGGCCGGCACTTCGACCCGGCGGTGGTGGCTGCCTTTGTCGAGCTGATCAGCGGCGTGGACAAAGCCCGCGTGCAAAAATAAAAAAACGGCTGCCGCTGGCAGCCGTTTTTATGGCCCGATGTTGACGCACAACAGGCCCAGCAGGCCCAGCGTGCATTGCTGCTGAGGCTCCCCGCCGCCAACGCCAATATCGATGTCCAGGTCATCGCCGGGCAAATCCACGCCCACGTTGAGGCCATCCCCGGGACTGACGCCGACATCTGCGCCAACCCCCAGGCCGGTGTCCACACCCAGCTGAACGCCATCCGCGCCGAGGCCCAGGTCCACGCCCAACAGGTCGCCGGCCTCGGCGCCCACTTCAAGTTGCGGCGGGGTGACCGTGTGCAAGAGCAGCGACTCATCGAGGGTCAGTGAAATGACTAGCGGGGGGGCATCCAGCAGCCGGGCGTCTTTCCGGGCGTCTTCAATAATGGCCGGTTCCAGTGCGGCGAAGCTGGACACAGCCCGGCCGTAGTCCGCAGTGAAATCAGAGCGCATCGATACGCCGCTTACGCGCCCCAGGCGCAGGCTGGGCGGGTTGGTGATTACCAGGTTGAGCAGCCCGCCAATGACCAGGAAAACCGGCATCAGGTAGCCGA
The DNA here is from genome assembly GCA_026129335.1 of Anaerolineales bacterium. Lineage (GTDB taxonomy): Bacteria > Chloroflexota > Anaerolineae > Anaerolineales > UBA11579 > JAMCZK01. The sequence goes on along the minus strand of JAHCIH010000017.1, from coordinate 34,338 downwards.
AGTGGAGCTCCAGGCGCCCCCCGGAGCCGGGCGTGTGCATGGTTAGTCCCCAGTGCCGAGCAGGCCTTTGAGAATTCCGAAAGTGTTTTCGAGGGTTTCCTGAAGGGTGTCTTCGATGACAGTGATCAGCCCAAGGCCCTCAGCAGAGTCGCCCAGGAGCGGCAGCGCAGGAATCAGCGAATCCCCCTGGTGGGGGATTGCGGTAGCGGTGGCCACCGCGGGGATGCCGGAACCCGTATTGGGCGTATGGCTTTCCGGCGGCGCGGGTTCAGGCGCAGCACCGTTCAACGGGCTGAGGATGACGTTGAACAATTTCTCCAGGTCCGACAAATCGGCCTGGGAATTGCTGAGCAGGTCCTGCAGGCTGGCTTTTTGGACCAGCAGCAATTGGTTCAGCCAGGCGGCCAGCTGCGGGTCGTCTTCAGCGGCGTTGATCAGCTGCTCCAGAGTCTCGGCATATTCCGCCGCGCCGATCTGTTCCAGGTCGGCCTGGCCCTGCACGGCCTGCAGTTCTTCTACGCGGCGGTTGGCCAGGAACGCGTCTGCGCTCACCTGGTCGTTTTGCAGGCTGCGCCACACGCGCTCGCTGACCAGCTTGACCGGGTAGAGCGTGTCGCCCGGCATCGCGCTTTGTGCCAACGCAGCGCTGGTGGTGGTCAGCGCCACAAAAAGGACGGCGACGCCCGTGGCCAGGCGCAGGAAACCGATGCTGAACATCGGCCGCTGGCGCGGCTTGGCGCGCAGATAGCCGCTGAGCATCGCCCGCGTCTGGCTGCGAAATTCGGGCCGTGGTTTCAGCTCGGCCACTTCCTGGAGGCGGCCGGCGGTGATCAGCAGCGGTCGCAATTCGTCCTGCAAATCGGGGTAGAGTTGCAGGCACTCCTCCAGGTCAGCCTCCCCGGTGCGCAGGCGGTCCAGGCACTCTTCCAGGGCGGCATCCAATCTAGTTGCCATTTTTCTCCAATAGTTTAGCCAAAGCCTGCAAACCGCGCATCTGCAAGGCCCGCACAGCACCCTGGCGTTTGCCCAGGCTTTTGGCAATTTCTTTCGTGCTTAATCCATGAACGAGCTTGAGGGTCAGGACGTTACGCTGGTCGCGGGTCAGTTCCTGCATACAAACCATCACCTGCTGCACTTCGATACGCAGGCCGACTTCCTGCGAAACGGGGATGGCGCTCTCGTCGTGGGTGTTGACGACCACTTCCAGCGGGGCGATTTCCTTGCGCGTGCGGTAATGGTCCACCACGGCGTTGCGGGCGATGCGGAACAACCAGGCCCGGAAAGGCACACCGCGGAACTGGTAGCTGCCCAGCTTCTCCCAGGCGCGCAGGAAGACGTTGGCGGCGATGTCTTCGGCGGTTTGCTGGTCCTCCACCCGCAGGAAGATGAAGCGGTAGATGCTGTCGATGTACTCATCATACAAGGCGGTGAATGCTTGCTCATCGCCGTTGATAGCCGCTCGTACCAGCTGGTCTTCTTGGGGTTCCGGTTTGTCTGGCAACGTTTCCTTTTGACCGCCTAAGTGGCAGGGCAGTATACCTTCTTCAGTCAGGCGCGGCTGCCAGCTACTATACCCCCAACGGCGGGCTTTTTTGCACCCGCCTCAGGCACTACCCGGGGCCGCTGGATCTGCAAGCTGCTCTTCGATGATCCTCATAAAGGTGCTCAAACGGTAAGGTTTGGGGATGCAGGCATCGAAGCGCAAGTCACCCAGGCTTTGCTGCATGGCCCCCTGGGGCATGGCGGTGCACACCACCACCCGGGTGCGGGCAAACTGCGGCTCGGCACGCAGGCGCTGCAGAAAGGTGCGCGCGTCCATGTCCGGCAGCCAGTAGTCGTAGAGGATCAAGTCCGGCCCATGCTGCCCGGCCATGGCAAAGCCCTGCTCGGCGCTGGCCGCATGCAGCACCTCATGCCCATAGCGGCGCAGGATCTGCGCAGCGATCTCGGCGCTGTCGGGCATATCTTCCACAATCAGGACTTTGGCCATCGTGTTTTACCCACGCTCTCGGTTTGCGATGTTAGCATGCCGCCCCACGCGGCATGCTAACAAATTTGTTAGAAGCCGCCCTATCCACCCTCAAAGACCCGCTCGTTGACACGTATTTGGGCGCATGCTAGAATTTCTGCGGTGCTAGCAGCTATCCTCATTGCAGTGAGCTGTTCCAACTGATCAGGTACCTCTAGCAGAACTTGACGAAAGGAGGGCCCAGATCATGGCGGAACGCGTGACCGGCACGGTGAAGTGGTTCAATGCCACCAAAGGCTTCGGCTTCATTTCGCAGGACGAAGGCGAAGACGTGTTTGTCCACTACAGTGCCATCTCGGGCGATGGCTATCGCTCTCTGGAAGAAGGACAACGGGTTGAATTTGTGGTTGTCCAGGGACAAAAAGGTCCCCAGGCCCAGGATGTCACTCCAGTGATGGACATGTAGTTACTCCCAAAAGCGCAGCCTCCCGGCTGCGCTTTTCTTTTCACCTGTTCCGCCAGCTAGCCTTTCCCCGCGGTGAAGGCCAACCAGGCCTCCACCAGCTGCGCATCGAACTGGGCGCCGCTGTTCTGGCGCAGGTACTCACGGGCCTCCTCGGGTGACCAGGCCGGGCGGTAAGCCCGGGCCGAAGTGAGCGCATCCCAAACATCGATCACCGAAAGCAAGCGCACCAGCTGCGGGATTTCGTCGCCGCTCAACCCATCGGGATAGCCGCGGCCGTCCAGGCGCTCGTGGTGCGAGCGCACGATGGCCAGCTCGGGCGGCATCAGGCCCAGCCGGGCGCACAGCTCGTAACCGGTGATGGGGTGGCTTTCGATCAGGGCGCGCTCCGCCGGGGTCAGCGGGCCGGTCTTGTTCAACACCTCTTGCGGCACCTGCATCTTGCCGACATCGTGCATCAGCGCGCCCTGTACGAGGATGCGCAGTTCCTCGGGCGGCAGCCGCAGCGCCGCCGAAGCGAAGTCGAAGGCGGCTTGCGCCACGCGGCAGGAGTGGCCCGCGGTGTACGGGTCGCGCGCCTCCACCGCCTCGATCAGCTGGCGTACGCTGGCGGGGATGCCGGCGGCAGGCGCTCATGCGGGTCCTCGGAGAACAGCCCCACCACGGAGCGCACGAAGGAATCGTGGCGGCGGTACTGTACGAACAGGCCGGCCACCACCGAGATGACCGCGAAGAGCAGCAGGAAGTGGTAGATCCACCAACTGGAATAGAAGGTCTGGCTAGTGGTGATGATCAGCTGCGCACCGGCCACCCAACCGCCGGTGTAAGCGATGGCCAGCTGGAAGGGGAAACGCGTATAGCGATAGGACTCCCAGTAGCGGTAACCTGCCTGGCCGGCCATGATCACCGTGGCCAAACCGGCCACGTACTTGAGCGGCGCGCTGTTCACCGGCACCCAGGCAGCCAGCTCCGGCGAGCGCAGGCCGAGCACGCCGAAAGTGGCCAGCAGCAGCGTGTATCCGACGAGCAGCGCCTGCGGGCGCCGGCCCAGCCAGGCGCTCAGCGGGTGGGTCACCGGCAGCGCCGAGACCAGCAGCCAGAAGCTGGTGGTCAGCGCGGCCAGTTGGGCGGCCACGCCCACCACGGCATTGCCGCCGAGGAGAAACCCTGGCGTGGCCAGCCCATGGACACTGAAGAAGCCGGCCAGCGAAATGAAGGCCAGCGCCACATAGAGCACCTGCAGGTTGCGCTGGCGCAGGCCGACCACGGCGACCACCACCGAGATCACCAGGGCGACCAGGGCGGTGACTGTGACGATATAGAAATGATTGTGCGGGTGGAGAAGGTGCGGGTCCGTCCAGGCCCACTCGGGCCGCAGCAGCGGCGGCAGGCGCATGGCCCCATACACCACCAGAGGCAGCAGCACCCAGAGCAGAGGGTTCCGAAACGAAAACAGGTTCCTGGCGAACTGTTTTATTTCTTCACATCCTGTTGCTTTTGAGCAGTATAGCAGTTTGGGGGTCAGGCCAGGCGGCCAAAGTAGGCGTTGGTTTGGTAGTCGAAAGCCACCACGCCATCCTGCTGGTGGCGCTCAAAGAGCGCTCCCAGGCCGGAGAGCAGTTCCACATGGCCCGGCGCACCCGGCCCGGGCACATAGGAACTGGAGAGCAGGCGGCCGCGCAGGCCGGCGGCATCCAACAGCTGGCGGTTGGGCAGCTGCGCCACCGCCGGCGCGGCGCCGAAGAAACTGCGGATGTCTTCGTCCATTGAGCGGCGCTGGTGGTCCACCTGCTGGAAATCGGTGCCGTAGCGGATGAGTAGCTGCTCGTATTCCGCTTGGAAGGCGCTGCCCTCCACATGGCGGCGGTTCCAGATCAGCGCCGCCTGGCCGCCCGGTCGCAGGATGCGCAGCACCTCGCGGCGGGCTGCCCGCGGCTCGAACCAGTGGAAGGCCTGGCCGGCGGCCACAAAATCCACACTGGCGGGCGCCAGCGGGATGTGCTCGGCGCGGGCGGGCAGGCTGACAAAGGCGGCCTGCCCGGCACGCGCCTGCTCTGCCGCGGCGCGCATGGCCGTATTCGGCTCCAGGGCGAGCACGCGGTGGCCGCGGGCCAGGAACAGCTCGCTGAGCAACCCGGTGCCGGAGCCCAGGTCTGCCACCAGGTCGCCGGGGCGCAGGCCGGCCTGCTGCGCCAATAGATCGTAGACCCCGGGCGGGTAGGCGGGGCGGTAGCGCGCATAGTCCTCCACTCTGTCCGAGAAACGCTGTGCCGGGTCTTTGGGGTTCATTAAGGGCAGATTATACGGGAGCAGCCCCCATGATTTTTTGTTGACATCCTCTTTTTGAGAAGCTATTATCAGGCCGCTATGCTCAGCCCAACCGGGAACGGCGCCAAATTGCGCGCCAACACCAGCAGCAGCGATTGGAGTTTACTCGAATGAAAAAAACCTGGATCATCCTCTTGACGGTGCTCGCCCTGACCCTGGTCAGTTTCCAGCCGGTCATGGCCGCAGCCACCTGGGACCTGAACGTCCACAACGACACCGAAGAGACGGTCAAAGTCAATCTGACCGGCCCCAAGAACTACAGCTTCGATGTCGCCCCTGGAAAGCTGGCCAAAACGGTGGAACAAGGCACCTACAAGTACAGCTACAACGCTTGCGGCCAGTCTTATTCCGGTGAAATCACCGTAAACGGCCCGCTGCAGTGGCTGGTTATCCCGGTCTGCCCTCCCCCCTTGGAATATGCCAAGTTCGTGGTGGACAGCCGCATCCCCACCCAGTTCACTCTGAAGATGGTCGGCCCCGAGAGCTACGACCTGGCGATCAACCCGCTGACCAACAACCGCTTCCCCTCGCTGGCCGTGGGTGACTATGCCTACTCCTACACCGCCTGCGGCGGCACCTACGGTGGCTCGATCCGTGTGACCAAGAACGGCCAGGCCCGCCTGCCGATCTACCCCTGCGAAGTGGTGGACTTCCGCCTGGCGGCTGCCGCCGAGCAAGACGCCCTGCTGAGCTCCAGCAACCTGCGCATCGGCAGCCACTATGCCTTCCCGATCCGCATCACGCTGATTGGCCCCACCAGCTACTCCGTGGTGGCCTCGCTGGGCACCAACCGTTTCAATGTCTTCCCCGGCACCTATGACTACTACTACTCGGCCTACGGGGTTTCGCGCAGCGGCACCGTCACCGTGGGCGAAGCGGGCGCCTGGATCACCATCAGCCCGCTGAGGCCGTAGCCGTAGCGGTATAACATACAGCATCAAAAAGAGGCGCCTGAGGCGCCTCTTTTTCTTTGCCCGCATATAATCATCCTGTTGACTACGCACTTGAAACCAGCCGGCGCCGCCGCTTTGCGCTCAGAGGGCGCCTAGATGGCTCGCGGCCGGCGCCTCTTCCGGCTCAAACACGTCGCTCTGGATGCGGAAGCCGCCGCCAAGTACCTGCTTGATCTGCCCGCCGAGGGCCTGCGTAGGGACCCGGCGGCCTACCCGCCGTTGAGCTCGGCGGCCCTGTTCGGCAACGACCGCCCGCTGGAAGTGGACATCGGCACCGGCACCGGCGAATATGTGGTGGAACTGGCCCGGCAGGATGGCGAGAGCAACTACCTGGGCATCGAGGTGTCGCGGCGGCTGGCGGCCTATGCGGCCGCCCTGGCCGCCAGGCACGGCCTGGAGAACCTTCGCATCCTGCGGGCCAACTTCAGCCTGCTGCGGCCGCTGCTGCCGGCCGGGGCCTGGCAGCGGGCCAGCCTGCACTTCCCCGACCCGGTGCACAAGCGCAAAGACGAGAAGCGCCACATCTTCAACCCGGCTTTTCTGGACGCCCTGGCCCATGTGCTGGCCCCCGGCGGCGAGCTGAGCATCGCCAGCGACAAACACGACTTCTTCCTCGGCATGCTCGCCCTGGCCGAGCAGGATACGCGCTTCGTCAAGGCCCATCCGCAGGCCTACCTGGAGGGCTTGCAAAGCCCGCACAAGTCACGTTTTCAGCAGTTTTGGGAACGCAAGGGGGTCACCCCCTTGCAGGTGGTCTTACGCAAACACAGTGATTAAAAACGAACGGCGCAGTTTCCTGCGCCGTTCGTTTGCCAGGCTAGCCGGCCTTCTTCAGCACCGGCAGGCCGGTGGCCATTTCGGCTACCGTGTAGCCGGCAGGCACCGCGTCAATGGCGCTGTCTTTGATTTCCTTGGAGAAGAAATACAAAGTGCGCGGCTTGCCGCTTTTGCTGGGGCGAGTTTGAGCGTGAAGGTAGTAATCTTGCCCTTTGGAATTGGTGTGTTTGTATGCCATGGTCGTACTCCTTTGTTGCAGGATATGGGGGATGATTGCAAACCAACCCAGTAGCTGATTCTAGCATTTACACGGGGCATATAGCAATTCGTTTTGGCAATTAAACCCGCTATATTTTAGGGTTGCCTAAACCGGGCGCCTCGGGCCTTTAATCCAACTCTGCTTGACATTCCAGATTCGATGCAATAGGATTCGGCCTGACTGTCCCCCCATGACCAAGGAGAATTCCCTGATATGAAACCAGCAAGCCATGCCCGAAAACTGCTGCTGGCGCTAATGGCCGTGATGCTTTTGGCCGCCGCCCTGCCCAGCGCGGTGCTCGCGGCGCAAGAGAGCCTGATGCGCTTCGTGGTGGACAACAAGTCTGACCGCGCCGTGACCGTGAGCCTCTTCTCCACCGACGGCAGCGGCCGCGCCTATTACATGCAGGTGCTCGGCAACGAGACCAAGTCGATCACCCCGCCGCGCGGCACCTACAATTACCAGCTGACCATTTGCGGCGTGGTGGTGCGCGGCCAGCTCGACCTGACCCGCCACCTGTTCACCTGGCAGGTGCCCAAGTGCGGCGACAAGGGCGGCCCCGGCAGCAAGGCCCCCAACACCCAAGATGTGGGCAAGCTGCTGGCCTTGACCCGGGTGGAGATCGCCAACAAGACCGGCGCCCGCCTGGTGCTCACCCTGCGCGGCCCGCAGACCTACGTGTTCACCATCCCCGTCGGAGCGACCCAGTCGGTCAGCATCCTGCGCGGCGAATACACCTGGGGCCACTTTGCCTGCAACAATGGCGAGTACCAGCGCGGCAACCTGACCGCAGCTTCCGGCAAGCAGAAAGAGATCTTCTGCAAGTAAGTAAGCAGATCCGCTAATCAAAAAGAGCGCCCTTGAGGCGCTCTTTTTTATGGGTAGAGGATGGGCGGGCGGGTTTCCATCTGCCAGCTTGTCGGGTAGACCGGGTAGCCCGCCGGGTCCAGGTACAGCAGCCGCACCCAGCCCTCGTCCAGGCGGCCCCAAACATCGCTGGCCTGCGGCAGGTATTCGCGGATGCTGGCGCTGCCGCCGGCGGGCAGAATGCCCACCCGCTTGGCCAGCCCGCCCGGGCTGCTCAGCACGAGCACATCCTGCCTGGCCGTGGCGCAGAAGGGCAGCGGCGGGAAGAACTCCACCCGGCGCAAATCCACCCAATAGCCCTCTTGCTGCTTGGCCAGGTTGGGGAAGTAGACGTCTATGCCGCCCGCGTTGCCCAGCTCGCCATCAATGGAGATGGAGGTGAATTTGGTCACCAACCAGGGGAAGTTGCGGTAGTTCATGTAGCCCGGGTCCGGCGGGGCCTCGCGCATGAAGATCATCTCGATGCGCCCGGAGCCATTGCGTGTTTCCAAAATCTTGACCACATTCCCGCCGGAGGAGATGCTCTCGGCGACCGGCTCCTGCTTGAGCTGGCTCAGGTCCAGGATGGGGATGGGCACATTGCCGCTGGGATTGAACAGGCCGGCGGCGATGCGGGCGATCCATACCGCGGCGTTGTCGTTGGGCTGCAGTTCACGCAGGTACTCCAGCCATTCCGCAGAGTAGCGCAGCCGGCCATCCCCGGATTTGGGGTTGAGGAACAGCTGCACAGTCTGCGGATACCTGTCGTAATAGAAGTTCTTGTTCCAGTCCGGGGCGGCCATGCGCGAGGAGTAGCCCATCCACTGCGGGTCGTGCATCAGCCGGGCGAAGCGCGGCAGGCGCTGGCTGGAAGACTGGTCGTCGCACTGGGTGTCCAGCTGCAGCAGCGCGCCGGCCGCGGCCGGTTGGCCGGGCGCGTTGCCGGCCTGCACGTTATAGGCAGAGCAGGACAGCAGTCCGAGGAGGACCAGGGCAAGGCCGGCCAGCAGGCGCCGGATGTTCAGTCGGTCAGGTTTCACAAGGAAAATTGTATCGAGATGCGGATATTTCGAAGAAAAACAAAAGTACTAATTCCCGCCTTTTCCGCTGCGGAAGACACCCACCTGGTCTTTGCCCTGCTGCTTGGCATCGTATAGGGCGGTGTCGGCCTGGGCGAACAATTGCGTCACGGTGCTCTCGTCGCCCGGGCGGCCCGAGAAGACGGAGATCCCCAGGCTCAGGCGGGGCTGCGTGGCCGGGTCCATGACGGTGACGACTTCGGAGGCGGCGTATTCGCTGCGCAGGCGCTCGGCGATCAGCTTGGCCTCGGAGAGGTTGGTGCCGGGCAGCACCAGCATGAACTCATCGCCGCCCCAGCGCCCGGCCCAGTCGTAGCGCCGCAGCGAAGACTGCACCACGCTGCCCAGCTCGCGGATCACCGCATCGCCGGTGAGGTGGCCCAACTTGTCGTTGATTTCCTTGAGGTTGTCCAGGTCGATCAATACCACGCACATGGGGCGGCGCTCACGCCGCGAACGGTGCCATTCGGCCTCGGCGTGCTCGCTGATCGCCCGGCGGTTGAGCAGGCCGGTGAGCGCATCCTGCATCGCCAGTGACTCCATCTCGCCCAGCGAGAAGCGCAAATCGTCTTCGAGCTGCTTGCGCTCGGTGACATCGCGCATCACCATCTGGTAGAAGCGCAGCGCCCCGCGGTCGTCGGTGACCATGCTGATGGTCACTTCCGCCATGCGGCGGCTGCCGTCCACCCGGGTCACCAGGCGGTCCACCGGCTCCAGACTGTTCCCGCCTTCCAGGCGCGCCAGGCTGTCGCGCAGGAACTTGGCGTCGTCCTGGGTGATCACCTCGAACACCGAACGCCCCACCAGTTCCTCGCGCGGGTAGCCGATCAGATCGGCGGCCTGGCGGTTGGTTTCAATGAAGCGATGGTCCGCTCCCAACAAGAAGACGGCATCCGTGGTGTTTTCGAACAGCGAGCGGTAACGGCTTTCGCTGAGTTGCGCCGCCCGCAAGGTCTCGCGCAAGACGCTATCCGCAATGTGCACGATGAGCAGCGCGTAGAGCAGGCTGATCGAGATCACCAGGCCATCGTTGACCAAAGCGAGTTCGTTGAACCAGGGGGGCAGCAAACGATAGAGTTGGAAATTCTGAAAGACGAAATCCACCGCGGCGGTGAACAGGCCGAGGAACACAGCCGTGCGGGCGGTCAGCACGAAGCGGGCAAAGACCACCAGCATGAACTGGGGCACCAGCCAAAGGCTGGCGGTTGCGCCCTCGCTGAAGATCAGCAGGGTGACCAGCGTCCACAAGCCCCACACCAGGGCGCTGAGCGCCAGGTACACCTGGCGGCTCTTGTACAGGGTCCAGACGCCGAGCAGCACCACCAGGCAGCTGAGCTGCGCCACACGCACCACCGGGCTGGCGCTGATCAGGCTGCCGGAGAAGATCAGGCCGCCCAGAACCAGCACGCCAATCCCGGCGAAGACGCGCGGGAATAGCCGGGTACGAAGCTCAGTCGAAATATCGCTCGATTGGCCGAGTTGGAGAACCCTGTTTATGAAACCGGGAGGCTGCAATGGTCTTTCCTACCACCCTGTGCAAGTCAGTTTGCCGGGAGGATTTGCCCAATTATATATGAGCGCCCGGCCTGGCATGCCCAATGGAGGCCACCCGGTCTCGGCCGGCTTGCTTGGCCTCGTAGAGCGCTTCATCGGCGCGGGCCAGCAAGTGTTCCAGGCTGTCTTCGGCGCGGGGGGCCTTGCTGGCCACGCCCAGGCTGGCGCGCATCTCCAAGCCCTGCCCGCCCAGCAGGCTGGGCGCGCTGAGCCGCACGCGCAGGCGCTCGGCCACCTGCACGGCCACGCTGTTCTCGGCGCCGGGCAGGATGAGCAGGAACTCGTCGCCGCCCCAGCGCCCGGCCCAGTCGTAGCGCCGCATGCCCCCGCGCATCACCTCGGCGATGTGCGAGAGCGCCTGGTCGCCGACCAGGTGGCCGTAGGTATCGTTGATCGCCTTGAGGTGGTCCACGTCCAGCAGGACCAGGCTGAGCGCGCTGCCCTCGCGCTCGGCGCGCTGCCACTCCGCTTCGGCGTGCTCCATGATCGCCCGGCGGTTGAGCAGGCCGGTGAGCTCGTCGGTCATCGCCAGGTTTTCGGTGCGGGCCAGGTTCTCTTCCAGCTGCTTGCGCAGGCGCATTTGCTCGTTCACATCCCGACCCACGGTCTGGATCTCCTGCAGCTCGCCGGCTTCATTGAAGAAGGCCCGCTCGGTCCAGTCCACCCATACCCGAGCGCCGTCCATCCGGCGGGTGAGGATGTGGGTGGTGATCACCGGGCGTTCGGGGGTCAGCGAGGCCATGCGTTTACGCAGCAGTTCATGGTGCTCCGGCTGCAGATAATCCCAAACACTGAGGTGCTCGAAGTCTTTGCGCTGCAGACCGAAGAAGCGCAGGTAGGAATCGTTGGCAAAGATCAGCTTGCCGTCCGGCTTGAAGCGGCAGATCAGATCGAACTGGTCCTGCAAGATGCCCAGGTAGCGCATTTCGCTGCGGTTGAGCGCCGCCTCGACGCGCAGGCGTTCGATGGCCCCGCCCAATATGCCGCCGGCGCCGCGCAGGGCATCCTCCTCCGCCGGGGACCATTCGCGCTCCCGGCGGCTTTGGTCGAAGCCGATGAAGCCCCACCACTCCTGGCCCAGGAAGATGGGCACCGCCATCAGCGAAAGCACCCCGCGGGCCTGCAGCAGGCCGCGGGCGGGCTCGGGAAAATCCATCGCGTTGCCTTTGATGGCGCGGTCGGCCTGCAGCACTTCGGGCCAATGGCCGAAGCCGACCTCTTCGTAGCAGAACCAGCGCCCGCCGATGGGGCGTTTGCGCGGCGCGGCGTGCGGGCCATGCCACTCATGGCGCATGCGGGCGCACAGCCTGCCATCGCTGCCGGTGTAGTTCTCGTAGAGGAAGACGCGCTCCACCTCAATGGCGGTGCCCAGGTCGCGCAGCATCTGCCCGGCGGCGACGTCGAAAGACCCGTCGCGCAGCAGCAGTTCGGCGGTATCCCGCAGGGCGGCGAGCACCTCTTCGCGGCGGCGCAGGTCGCGCTGGCTGATTTCCAGCCGGGCCTTGGCCTCGCGCAGTTCATCCACATGGTCGAGCAGCGCATCCTGGCTGCTCTGCTGCTCGGCCAGCGTGGCGCGGCGAGTGCGGGTGAACAACATCACCAGGCCCAGCGCCAGCAGCAAATAGCCGGCCTGCAGCGCCCAGTAAGTGGGCAGCGAGAGTTGGTTGCCGGCCAGCAACAGGCCGGGGCCGTCCTCCAGCAGCATGGCGATGTAGTTGCCGCCGATGGAGAGCACCGCCAGGATCAGAGTGGTGGATTCGGAGACCAGCAGCCCGCTGAGCACCACCAGCAGGAACTGGCCCAGCACCGAGGAGCCGCGCACGCCGTCTGAGGTGAGGATGGAAATCATCATCAGCGCCCACAGGGCGTACACCAATACGCGGCCGGCGATCAGGATGCGCCCGGCGCGAAGTTGGTGGAGCACGAACAGCTCCACCAACATGGCGGCAAATATCAGCCCCTGATTGAGTAAATTGGGGGAAGCCAACAGCGAATAGAACAGGAAGAAAAGCCCCGTAAGGCCGAAAAGGACTAAAACAATGCTGTGAAGCAGCTTAGCCGGTGTGTTTTGTCCCTCGCTCCCAAGTTCCGGCGCTTGAAACACACGTCGGAAGACGTACATGGTGTTTGATTGTAAATCGCTTTTTATTCGTCCCTATGGGCGCGGCCTTACGCTTTTGAAAGGGGTATGCGCAGCAAACCAATCAGCAGCCCGGCCGCGGCGCTCCAGGGGATGGCTTGCAGCAGCTGCACTGTTTGTCGCGGGGTGAAATCGGGGAAGCCGTGGCCATGCACACCGCTCTTGAACGCCATCAGCCCCAGGGCCAGCAGCGGAGCGGCTGCCCCCAGGCCGGCGCCCCAGGCCAGCCTGGCCGGCCTGCTGGCGGAGATCGCCGGCCGCCAGCGCAGTGCGCCCCACAGGGCGCCCAGCCCGCCGAGGGCCACAGCAAACCAAATATGGGTGTCTTCCACGGGCAGCCAGAGCAGCAGGGCGATGACCCACAGCGCCCCCCAAGCCCTCATGCTTCGTTGTTCATGCGGCCGCGGGCGGCCAACAGCGCCACGCGCAGCTTGCTGCCAACCCCCTCGTCGCTGGTGATCGAGAGCTCGCCGGGCAGCAGCTTGACCCGCTCGCGCAGGATGGCCAGGCCGAACTTCTTGTTCTCCACGGCATCCCGCAGGGCTGCAGCGGCGTCAAAGCCGCGGCCGTCGTCTTCCACCTCCAGCAGCACTACATCGCGCTCCGGCCAGGTCAGGCTGAGCTTCACCTTCTCCGCCTCGGCGTGCCGGAAGCTGTTCTCCAGCGCCTCGGCGCTGATGTAATAGACCAGTTCCTGCTGTTCGGGGTTGAGCGCCTTGACGCCCTTCTTATCCACCTCAGTTTCCAGCTTTTCGCCGTAACGGGCGACCAACTGGCTGCTCAGGTCGTCCCAGGCGGTCTCCAGCCCGGCCACGGCCAGCGATTGGGGGATGAGCTGGAACTGCATGTAGCGCAGTTCCGCGGCGGTCTGGCGGGCCAGCGCTTCGAGCTTGGCCAGTTCTTCTTCGGCCACCTGCGGGTCGGCCATCTGGCGGCGGGCGATATCGGCGCGCATCGCCAGCGCCGAGACGGATTGCGTAGGCCCATCGTGCAGGCGGCGGGCCATCTGGCGGCGGATCAGTTCTTCAATGCGCCGGACGCGCTGGCTGTGCTCATCCAGCTGTCCGGTGGGGGAAGGTCTCGGGCGCACCCACATGGGCGAGATGATACCGCAAAAGACATCCCCAAAGCGGGCATGTATAATCGCGGCATGCCGCGATTGACCAAGATTTACACCCGCACCGGCGACGACGGCAGCACCGCGCTGGGCACCCGCCAGCGGGTGCCCAAGGACCACCCGCGAGTGCGCGCCTACGGCGCGGTGGACGAATTGAACTCCCTGCTGGGCGTGGCGCTGGCCCAGGGTCTGGACGCCCGCCTGGCTGAGACATTGCCCCCGGTGCAAAACCTGCTCTTTCACCTGGGGGCCGAGCTTTCCTTCCCCGCCGAAGAAGGCGCCGAGTTCAACCTGCCCCACATCGATGCCAAACACATCCAAAGCCTGGAAGAGCTGATCGACAAATTGAACGCGCAGCTCGGCCCGCTGGAGAACTTCATCCTGCCCGGGGGCAGCCCGGGGGCGGCTGCCTTGCAGCTCGCCCGGGCGGTCTGCCGCCGGGCGGAACGCCGCCTGGTGACCCTGGGCCGCGAAGAAACCGTACGGCCCGAGGCTCTCGGTTACCTGAACCGGCTCTCGGATGCCCTGTTCGTGATGGCCCGTTACGAGAACAAGCAAAAGGGCGTGGCCGAGCCGCTCTGGGATACGCAAGCCTGATGGCCCGGCAGGCGTTGTTCGATGGGCTGGTAGTAGACGAGCAAGACCAGCCGGTGGAGACCACCCGGGTCGGCGAGGAAGCCTTCTACGTGGTGGACGACGACGGTTTCCGCCGCCATGTGCCTTCAGAGCAGGTGGACCGCCAGGTATTGGCGCAGATGAAGGAAATGCTGCAGGGCCACGAAGGGATACTCAGCGAACAGGCCGCCAAAATGCTGGGGCAGGATGACATCTTCACCCGGGCGGCGATAGAAAAACAACTCGAGAACATGGACGAGCAGTTCGCCCAGGTTCTCGAGACGGGGCTGCCGGAGGGCAGCCGGGCTTACTTGGGGATGAGCGGCTTCCGGGTGCGCATCAACCTGCACGGCGATGTGCTGGAGATCCAGCAGCCGGGCGGGGCCGCCCCGGAAGACGAATGATCAGTCCAGCTTGAGCAGGAAGCGGTAGCTGAACCAGGCCGCGCCCAGGCCGGCCAGGATGGGGATGCCGGTAAAGGCAGCGCGGATGGCACCGTTGAGCAGCAGGTTGTCCGGGGGGTAGATGCCGAACATCTCAGTGAGATAGTCCACGCCCCAGAAAGTGCCGAAGCCGCCGGCCCAGATCACGCCGCCGACGACCAGCGCACCCAAAACGGAGATGACCACGTCCATCAGGGGCGGGCCGTGCTGCTCGGTGCTGTTTGCAGTTTCGCTCATGTGCAAAGAACCTCCAAAAAATGTCGCCGCCATTATAGCAGTCTCCCCGGCGCACAGTTGGCCGGCTTCTATGCGGTATAATCGCAAGGTTTGATTGCGAGAAAGTAAGGAAACAAAATGCCTAAACGAACTTATCAGCCCAAGATCCGCCGCCGCCTGCGCGTGCACGGCTTCCGCAAACGCATGGCCAGCGCAGACGGGCGGGCGGTGCTGAAGCGCCGCCGCCTGCGCGGCCGCTACAAGCTGGCCGTCACCGCCAACGAGCACGTCAAAAAGGTCAACTGGAACAGCTAGTCCGTGCGCCGCTGCGCGCCCCGGCCGCTGCCGATCGCCCGTTGAAACGTGGTTTCAGCCTACGCAAGAGCGATGATTTCAAGCGTGTGCGCCGCCGCGGCCAGTCCAGCGCCCATCCCTACCTGGTGCTGTTCTGGCTGCCCAACGAGGGCCACGGCCTCCGCATAGGCATCAGCGCCGGGCGGAACCTGGGCGGGGCGGTGCAGCGCAACCGGGCCAAGCGAGTGCTGCGGGCCGCCCTGCAGCCGCTTTTGGGGCACATCCAGCCCCATCACGATCTGGTGATTATGGCCCGGCCGGGCATCCAGGAGGCCAAGAGCACCCAGGTGCACCTGGTACTCCTGGGCCTGATGCGCAAAGCGGGCTTGCTGACAGAAGCATGAGCGCCCAAACCCACACTCACACCGAGATACACGAGCACCCCTCGCCCTCCTTGAGGTCGCTGCCGGTCACCGTGGAGAATTTGCCGCGCCTGGCGCTGCTGGCGCCCATCCGCCTGTACCAGAAGACGCTTTCGCACACCCTACCGGCCGATACCTGCCGCTACTACCCCACCTGTTCGCACTACACCTACCAGGCGATTTACAAGTACGGCGCGCTGAAAGGCGGCTGGATGGGCTTCCGGCGCATTTTGCGCTGCAACCCCTTTAGCAAGGGCGGGTACGACCCTGTCCCTTAGCACCAATGGAAATGGAACCAACTCCCCGATGAAGAAATTGCACTTATTGATCTTCCTGCTGCTCGGTCTCCTGCTGACCGCCTGCGGCACCCCGCAGGAAGCCGGCAGCTGGCCCGGCATCACCGTGGACGAGAACGCCGGCCTGGCCTACGTGGCCTACGGCCAGCATGTCTACGCCGTGCAGCTGGAGAACGGCCTGGAGCGCTGGCGCTTCCCGGCCGATAACGGCGCTTTCGGCAGCTTTGCTGCCCCGCAGCTGGGCGCAAACGGCCAGCTGCTGGTCAGCGGCTATGACCATACGCTCTACAGCCTGGACGCCGGCAGCGGCGCCCAGCAGTGGAGCTTCAACAGCGCCCAGAACCGCTACATCGGCAGCCCGCTGGCAGCCGATGGCCTGGTCTTTGCGCCCAACGCCGACCACAAGATTTACGCCCTGGACACCAGCGGCAACCTGCAGTGGGTCTTCCTGACCGGTGAACCGGTCTGGAGCCAGCCGGAAGCCAACGGCAACGTCGTCTACGTGGCCGGGATGGACCACCAGCTCTACGCTCTGGATGCCCGCAGCGGCGCCGAGCTGTGGAGCCTGGACCTGGGCGGCACCAGCGTATCCGGCCCGGTGCTGAGTGGCGACGGCCTGGTCTACGTGGGCACGCTGTCGCAGACCGTGGCCGCGGTGAACACACAGACCGGGAACCTGGCCTGGAACTACGCCACCCAAGGCTGGGTGTGGGGCCGCCCCACCCTGGCCGGCGACCAGCTGATTGTGGGCGACCTGGAAGGCATCGTCTACGCGCTGGATGCAGCCAGCGGCCGCGAGCTGTGGCGCAGCCAGACCGGCGGAGCGATCACTGGCTCGGCCGCCCTGCTGGGCGACAACCTCTATGTGATCAATGAAGCCGGCGAGCTGTTCGCCTTTGGCCTGGATGGCCGCTCCCGCCAGCTGCCTCTGCCGGGCAACTACTCCGGCGCGCTGTATGGCAGCCCAGTGGCCGCCGGCGACCTGCTGCTGATCGGCCTCACCCAGAACGACAGCCTGCTCATCGCTCTGGATGGCACCGGCTCGGTCGTTTGGAGCTTCGCTCCTTAATAAAAGAGCGAGAAGGAATAGAAAATGTTGGAATTTATCATCGTCCCCTTTACCAACGTGCTGGTCTACATCTATAGCCTGTTGGGTGAAAACTTCGGGCTGGCCATCATCGTCTTCACCATCCTGATCCGCCTGGTGACCTACCCGTTCAACGCCCAGCAAATCCGCAGCGCCAAGGCGATGCAGGAAATGCAGAACGATCCCAAGTGGAAGGCCATCCAAGAGAAGTACAAAGGCCCGCAGAACCGTGAGAAGCTGGCCCAGGAGCAGATGAAGCTCTACCAGGAGATGGGCGTGAATCCGCTGGGGGCCTGCCTGCCCACCCTGCTTCAGCTACCGCTGCTCTTCGCCATGTACTGGACGATCATGCGCGCCCTGGCGGCCACGCCGCTGCAGCTGCTCAACTTCGCCCGCGGCATTTCGCTGCCCAACGCGGCGGAAATGATCCCGCTGAATGCGCAGTTCCTATGGATGGACCTTGGCCAGCCGGAACGCCTGAACATCCCCGGGATCCCCTTCGGTATCCCCGTGCTGGCCATCCTGGTCATGGTCACCTCGTACTTCCAAAGCAAGATGATGACCCCGACCAGCTCGAGCAACGACCAGGGCGCCCAGATGGGCCGCATGATGAACGTCTACATGCCGCTGCTGATGGCCTACATCTCCTACATCTACGCCGCCGGCCTGGCGCTGTACTTCGTCACCAGCAACATCTTGAGCATCTTGCAGTACGCGCTGATGCGCGCCCGCCCGGCCGCTGCCGCAGCCAGCCCGCCGGGCAACACCAAATAGCCGGTTTGGATTACACTCGCATGGATATGGAACATCGCGCCAATCTGGAAATCATCGCTCCGAGCAAAGACGAAGCCATTCGCAAAGGCCTGGAGCAACTAGGCCTTTCCCGCGACCAGGTGGATATTGAAGTGCTGGACGAGGGCAGCGGCGGTCTCTTTGGCCTGGGCGGCCGCCAGGCGCGCGTGCGCCTGACGGTGAAGCCGGCTGATGGCGCCGCCCCGCCCGCCAAGCCGACGCCGGCACGCCCTGCGCAGCCTGCAGCCGCCGGCGCTCCGGTGGACACCGAGAATTTGGTCTCGATCACCCAGGCCACAGTGGAAGAATTGCTGAGCCACATGGATGTGCGCGCCCAGGTGAGTGCCTATATGGGCGAAGCCGAAGGCGATGAACCCGAAGCGCCGGTGATGGTGGACATCACCGGCGGCGACCTCAGCTTCCTCATCGGCCGCCAGGCGGAGACGCTGCAAGCCCTGCAGCTGATTACCCGGCTGATTGTGGGCAAGGAAGTGGGCCACGCCGCCCACATCATCATCGATGTGGAGAACTACCGCAAACGCCGCGAGGACAGCCTGCGCCAGCTGGCGCAGCGCATGGCTCAGCAGGCGGTCAGCAGCGGCCGGCGCCAGAACCTGGAGCCAATGAGCCCCGCGGAGCGGCGCATCATCCACATCGCCCTGCGCGACAACCCCGAAGTGACCACCGAGAGCACGGGCGAAGAGCCCCGGCGCAAAGTGGTCATCGTCCCCCGTAGCTAGCCATCACAAACAAAAGCCCCGCCAATGGCGGGGCTTTTTTTAGTGCATTTTGGATTCCTTCACAAAGGTACGGCCTGCGCTTCAACAGTTTTTGCAAATTCCTTATCGCCTTGATTCTTCAAAGCGAATGTAGGCACCACATCGACATGTACACCCAGAAGATTCTGCGCTTCGTATTGGAAGCCGCCAACACCCAAAACTGAGGCATCTTCAGCCATTTCAATCAAAAGATCTATATCGCTAGAAGGCGAAGCTTCTCCACTCGCAGTAGAACCAAAGACATAGACCTGCTTAACCCCGAATTTTTCGGCAATCTGCAGCAGTCTTTTCTTATAGGTCCGGATTTGAGAAAGGCGCATAGCTAATTATATACACGAGTTGTGCATGCGAACATCAGTCAAATCACTTTGCCCCGACAACCAGTGCACAGCGCACAAATTGGCACAAAGCTGCCAATTTGTGCAGGGTGCCAGGCCCTAGGCTGGGTGCGACATTTGCTTACATCCGGCGGCGGTTCGCCTACGCCGGGCCTGTGCACCTTAACAATCAAATCGCTTCAAAAATCAGGCGAGAGGCTTCCAAAGCAAGTGCACGCGGGTGCCTTTTTTGGGCGCCGTATCGACAGACAAGCTGGCGCCGACCATGGCGGCGCGTTCCTGCATGCCGGCCAGGCCGAAATGCCCCTGGCCCAGGAACTCGCTGAGGTCGGCCGGCTCCTTCAGCCGGAAGCCGGCCCCATCGTCTTCCACGACCAGTTCCACGCCGCCGGCATCTATGCGGCCATGGATACGCAGCAGGCGGCAGCGGGAATGCTTCATAGCATTCTCGCCCGCCTGCTGCACGATGCGGAAGAGGTGCTGCTCCACCAGCGGGTCGAAGCGCTGGTGGCTGAGCGGCACATCCAGCTTCACTTTCACCTTGGCTGCGGCACGGCGGTCCAGCTGGTCGGCTTGTTCCAACAAGGCGAAATACAGCCCCTGGTCCAGCAGCGGTGGCCGCAGGCCGTTGATCAGCGCTCGGATTTGGTCCACCAGGCCCTCCAGCTTCGGGCTGAGCGCCGGGGACAACTGCGGGGCCAGCTCGCCAATGCGCGCCAGCGTATCATCGTGCAGTTCGCGAGCCAGGTGCACGCGTTCCGCCTCCTGGCGTTCCACATTGGACTGGTACAGGGCGCGCAAATCCTGCGCCTGGCTGATGTTGACCAATGCGATCGCCATCTGGTCGGCCAGCGAGCGCAGCAAGCTCAGTTCGGACTGGCTGTAGAAGTCATCGGGGTCTTTGCGACCCAGCAGCCACAGGCCGCGCGGCTGGCCGCCCACTTGAAGCAGCAGGCTGACCTGCGGCCAACTGGCCGCCTGGCTCAGGCGCACACCCTCGGGCAGGGGCGACGCACTGCCCAGGGCGGCCAGTTGCTTCTGCTGCGCCCGGTTGGGTAGCGCGTTGGCCGGCACACCCTGTTGATACACCACACGCCCGGCGCCTTGCGCGCTCAGATCGAGCAAGGCCGATTGGCGGATGAGCAGCGCCGGCAGCACCTCCCGGGTAAGCAGAGCCGCCAGGTGCTGCCTGGAGAAGCTGGTGGACAGGCGGCCGGCAAATTCTTCCAGCAGGCGCCGCGGCGCCTCGGGGATGCCAAGGATCTTGCGCTCTACCAGAGTTTGGAAACGTTGAAACCCGAAGATGCTGAACAGGGCTGTGAACAGCACCGTGAGCACCACCACGCCCCCCGCCCCGCTGAGGCCGGGAACCAGGTAAGTGGCCAGCGGCAATGCGAGGAGGGCAAACGTGACCAGCAGTACCAGGAACAAATACAGCGATATCAGCCGGTTGGCACGCAGCTCCAGATCACCCAGGCGCCGGCGCATGACCACATATAGATAGGCGCCGGGCAATGCAATCAACGAGAGCAGGTAACCGGGCACCACGGCGGAAGCATCCAACTGCAGGGTGGAAAGTGCTGTGGCCATCGCGGGCAGCAAGGCCACACCAGCGCCAAAAAGGATCAACAAGATTTCCCGTCGTTCCACGGGGCGGAAAAAGTAGCGGAAAAGCAAAAGCCCCAAACTGCCTGTCAGCGCGACCAGGAAACCGGACAAATAGGCTTCCGCCTCCAGGTAGCCCAGCCAATGTCCCAACGTCATCAACCCGGCGAACGCATACAAGGCCGGCCAGAAGAACCGCGGCAACCGCCCCAACTGCCTGGGCAGCATCCAGTGCAGATGCAAATACACGGGCAGACTGAACCAGACACCCGTGCGCAATACAAAGGGGGAGAAGTAAATGCCGAAACGAGACACCGTGCCGGCGATGAACCAAATGGCCGTGATGTAGTTAAAGGCGACGAATAGAGCCCAGCGTTTGTCTTTGGGGCGCAATTGCATCAGGGAAATGGTGCCGGCCAGCCAGAAAGCATAGCTAACCGGCCAGGTATTCAGCAACCGGGCAAAAAATTCCCCAAGGGTGAAACCAGGAGCTTGCCATGTGACCAGCCGGGTGAGCCCATCTCGTTCCACCAGCAGTTCAACCACCTCTCCCGGCCGCGGCAAAGCAAGGGGGTGAGGAGCCTGCTCCAGGCGCAAGACATCCCAAGGCTGATCGCCAACCATCAGAATGCGGTCACCCACCTGCAAATCCGTGGAGGGGACATACAACTCAACAACCTCAGCCATAGGCCCCGAGAAATGGAAGCCCAAATATTGAATGCCGTAAAAACGGGCGTAAGTGAACACAAACAGCACCCATAGGACAAACGCAGGCAGAAGGATTTCGCCCACACGGAGCCCCTTGGATTGAATGCCTTGAAACGTCATTTAGCTGTCTGCGGGAGAGGAGGTGATAACAGCAAGCAACTATTAATCATAAACCAAGTCTATTTCCAAACCTATGAACAAGGAGACTACACCCATGAGCATCCAAACCTTTCATGCCACACTCTTCGCCGAAGGCGAGCAAAGCGACCTGTTTGGCTACCTGTTGAATGTAGCCCAGGCCAGCCTGAAGGATGTACTGGCGGTTCGTTCCGAACTCGCCTGGGACGGCTGGGGCTAAATCGCCTGCAACAGTCTCTCATCTGGCGGGCGGTCGTTGACCGCCCGCCATTTGTATCTTCAGAAGGGACATCATGGATATTTATTCGCAAGCCATCCAATTGCTGCTGGACCATCCGCAAACCCAGCGCTGGCCGCAACTGCAGGAGACCTGCACCCGGGCGTTGGGCCACAAGCCCATCGCCTGGGATTTCCCGCTGCGCGCCTGCCGGGCGCTGGGCGGCACGCAAGCTGCCATCGCCCCGGCCATCGCCGCGCTGACCTGCGCGCACATGAGCCTGATATTGGTGGACGACCTGCTGGACGAAGACCCACGCGGCGCTTATCACCAACTGGGCGTCGGGCAGGCGGCCAACCTGGCCCAGGCGCTCTTCGGCCTGGCGCTGGATGTGCTGGAGACAGCCGGTTCCCCATCCGGCGTGCTCGCCGCCGCGGCCATCGGCCGCCTGCAGCTGCACACCGCCTACGGCCAGGACCTGGACGCACAGAACCTGCGCAGCGAGGAAGCCTATTGGCAGGTGGCTCGGGCGAAGAGCTCGCCTTACTTCGCCACCGGCCTGTATCTCGGCGCGCTGTTCGCCGGGGCAGAGGCGGGGCTGGCGAAGCAGCTGCACGACTTTGGGGCGCTCTTCGGGGAGATGCTCCAAATCCACGACGATTTGAACGATTGCCTGGCGGTGCCGGCCAACGTGGACTGGCTGCAAGGCCGTGCCCCGCTGCCTATCTTATACGCCGAACTGGCGCCGCATGCGCAACAGGCTCGTTTTATGGAACTGCGCGGCGAAGTATCCGACCCCGCCGCCCTGCAAGAAGCACAAAGCATCCTGGTGAGCAGCGGGGCAATCAGTTACTGCGTCAGTGAACTCGTCCGCCGGCACTCGCAAGCCGGGGAACAGCTGGCGGGTATTCCACTGCGGGATAGCCGCCCGCTGGAGGAACTGCTGGACCAGATGATCGCCCCGGTCAGGCACTTGTTCGAGCGCGTGGCTAGCTGAAGTTGCCGGGGTGCGGTTCTTCCGGGAAGATGATCTGCAAGCCCAGCTCGCGGGCGCGCTGTGCAGCCGCAATGCGGCTGCGCACGCCCAGGCGCCTGTAGGCTCGCGAGAGCAGGTTGCGGGCCGTGGACGAGGCCACGTTCATGCGCACGCCGAGTTCCTCAGTGGTCATTTGCGGATAAGCGATGACCAGCGAAAGCGCTTCGTGCTGGCGCTTGCTCAGCAGCCGGGCTTCCTCCGCGGTGCCTGCATCGGCCAGCAGGCCGCGCAGCCGCCGCGAGAGATAGATGCCGCCGGTGCTCACCGAGGTGACGATTTCCGCCAGGTGCATGATGGCGTCTTGATCCTCTTTGAGGATGTAGCCATTGGCCCCGGCCTCGAGCAGCAAGCGCACCAAAACGGGCTGTTCGTACATTGAGATGATCAGAATGCCCATCTCGGGGTGTTCTTCGCGCAGCCCGGGGATGACGTGCAGGATGGGATAGGGGTTGCGGTCTTGCTCCGAGTTGGGCACGCCCACATCCAGGATGAGCACATGGATCGGGCCGCTGGTAAAAAGCTCGGGCAATTCATCGCCGAAGTGGCGCGAAGCGACCACCTCGATATTCCTGCCCGCCGAGAGGCGCATTTGATAGCTGTCCAGTGAACTGATGTGGTCGTCCAGAATGGCGACCCTGATTTTCTCTCCTTGCTGAGCCTGTGTCTTCATTTCCCACCTCACGGCCGGATTCTGCCCCAAACAGGGCAGTACAAATGTCTACTTATCAAGTACGGCTGCCTATTTGCTGTGGCGACATTTCAAACTATAACAGCGGTGGGGTCATTACCGCTGCCATCGTGGAACAACCCATTGCCATCAGTCCGAGGGGTACGGCTGGTGGCAGTGCTTTTTAACATCGCCTGATGAGCATTCTACCCAAAGAAACGCCGCAACACCAGAAAGTGTTGCGGCCGCGTGTTAGAATCTGGCAGCCAGCCCCCATAGCTCAGTGGATAGAGCACCGCCCTCCGGAGGCGGGGGCCTGCGTTCGAGTCGCAGTGGGGGCATACGTTCGCCCTGACGGGCGAAACTACTAGAGTTGCTAGTCCGCTACGCGGACTACTTAGCCCAGCTCCAACTTTTATTACAAGTTCATTCGCTTTCCCGCAGCAGACAGTACCTTCCCCCTTAAAACAAACAGGGCGAGTCGCATGACTCGCCCTGCTTGTTGTTGAGAGCGATCGCTAGGGTCGCGGGCCAAAGCCCCACTTGGCCAGGATGGCCTGACCCTCTGCGCTCAGCACGAAGTCGATGAAGCGCTGCGCCAGGGCGGCCTGGCCGCCTTCCACCGCGGCGATGGGATACACCGCCAGCACATTGGCCTCGTCGGGGATGGCGATTTGCAGCACGTCGCCGGCGATGTCCGGCGTCACGTCCGAAGTGTAGACGATGCCGGCGTCGGCCTCACCCAGGGCCACCTTGGCCGCCACCTGGCGCACGTTCGGCTCCTCGGAGACCAGGTTGGCGTACACCGCCTGCTGGTAAGCCTCGTCGCCCAGCGCGGCGATGCTGGTGTCACTGTACTCGCGGATGGGCACGTCGGGAGCAGCCAGGATCAGGCGCAGGCCCGGTTTGGCCAAGTCGGCGGGAGTGTTGATCCCGGCCGGGTTGTCCGCCGGCACAATGATCGTCAGGCGGTTGGTGAGGAACAGCACCGGCTCGCCGGAAATGCGCCCGGCGGCCACCGCGTTGTTCATCTGCGCCTGGTTGGCCGAGGCGAACACATCGGCCGGGGC
Source organism: Anaerolineales bacterium (assembly GCA_026129335.1). Classification (GTDB taxonomy): domain Bacteria; phylum Chloroflexota; class Anaerolineae; order Anaerolineales; family UBA11579; genus JAMCZK01. The sequence goes on along the minus strand of JAHCIH010000017.1, from coordinate 10,130 downwards.
GCCTTCAGCCAGCTGGGTGGCCAACTGCGAAGAACCGCCGAAGTTGAACTGCACGGTGCTGCCGGGGTTGGCCGCGGTGAACTCGGCGGCCATTTCGGTGAACGCATCAGAAAGGGAAGAAGCGGCAAACACGGTTAACTCTCCACTCGCCGGGGCGGCGCAGCCCGCCAGCAAAGCCACCAGGGCCAGCAAGGCGGGGAAAAACAATCGAGACCAATGGGTTCTCTTCATTTCTTCTCCTGTGAGGTTGTGGGATCTGCAACCAGCGCTTCGCAGCGGTCCAGCCAATCCAGCGCAGCTTCGATCTGCCCGCTGACGAAGTCCAGCACCAGCGCTTCGGTGGGCGAACTCGCCTCCGCCAGCGCAGCCTGCAAGTGCGCCAGTTGCGCCTGGCAGGCTGCCCGCTGGCGTTCCAGCAGGTCATCCAGAGGCAGATCGAGCAGGCGGGCGATGTACAGGCGGCTGATGAACTGCACACGAATCTGGCGCATGCTGGCCGAGAGCGGCGCCTGGCCCAGCCAGGCATCCAGCTGGCGGCGGCCCGCACCGGTCAGCGTATACACCCGCCGGGTGGGCGAACTCCCGCTGCTGAAGTCCTGCCCGCGCGCCGCGCCGGTCGCTTCCAGGCGCTTGAGCACGGCGTAGAGCTGGCTGCGGCTTAGCGTCCATACGCGGCCCAACTCAGCCTTCGCCTCAAAGTGGGCCAGCAACTGGTAGCCGTGCTGTGGGGCGGCGGCCAGCAAGCCGAGGATGGTTTCATCTGGCAGGGGAACGCGCATGCCTGCAGTCTACCATAGATTATTCCATGATAGACTAGGTTAGACTGACCTTTACGATGCGCTCCCTGTTCAACAAACTGCAACCCGCCGTCATCGCCAGTCTGGGGCTCGCCCTCATCCTCTTGATGGGCGTCCCCCTGCTGGCCATTGTGCTGCGCGCCTTGGGCTTCGGCGGGGTGAGCTTTTCGGACCAGCAGCTGCTCAGCGCGGTCGGGTTGAGTTTCCTCACCACCGGCCTTGCCATCCTGCTCATCTTCCTGCTGGGCACGCCAGTGGCCTATTTCCTGGCCCGCCGCCAGTTCCGCTTCAAGCGCGTGCTCACCGTGCTCATCGAGCTGCCCATCATCCTGCCGCCCACGGTGGCCGGCCTGGCCCTGCTGCTGGCGCTGGGCCGCCGCGGCCTGCTGGGCGATGCCCTGGGGTCGCTGGGCATCAGCCTGCCCTTCACCACGGCGGCGGTGGTCATCGCCCAGGTTTTCGTGGCCGCGCCCTTCTACATCCGCGCCGCGCAGGCCGGCTTCCAGGCTGTGCCCGACTCGGTGGAGGAGGCCGCCCGCATCGACGGCGCCACCAACCAGCAGGTCTTCACCCGGGTCACTTTTCCGCTGGCGGCCAATTCGGTGCTCACCGGGCTGTCGCTCAGCTGGGCCCGCGCCCTGGGCGAATTCGGGGCCAGCCTGATGTTCGCCGGCAACATCAGCGGGCGCACCCAAACCATGACCCTCTTCATTTACAACGCTTTCGAAAGCAACCTGGATGCGGCCATCGCCGCCAGCCTGATATTGATGGGCCTCGGCTATTTCACGCTCTATCTTTCCCACCGCCTCGCCGCCCCGCACAGCGAACCCTGGTTTCAGGACGGATAACGGCCGGGGACAGCCAAGGGGGCAAATATCACTTCTCGTTTGCCTGAACGAGCACTATAATTCGCGCAATACCCACCTAGTGCATTTTTTTGGAGGCTAACAATGGCACGTGTTGCAATCAATGGTTTGGGCCGCATCGGCCGCGCCGCGCTGCGCCTGATTTTGGATACCAAGGACCTCGAAGTAGTCGCGGTGAACGACATCGCCCCCGCGGACAATATTGCCTATCTGCTGAAGTACGACTCGGTCTACGGGCGGATTGACCACGAAGTCAGCGTCAAAGACGACACTCTGCAGGTCGGCAAGCAAAGCATCAAGTTCCTCAGTGAGAGGGAGCCCGCCAACCTGCCCTGGAAAGACCTGAAGGTGGACATCGTCTTCGAGTGCACCGGGCGCTTCACCCTGAAAGAAGACGCCGGCAAACATATTGAAGCCGGCGCCAAATACGTGATCATCTCCGCGCCGACCAAGAGCGACGACGTTCCCACCGTGGTCTACGGCGTCAGCGAGCCGGTGGACGAAGCCACGATCATCTCCTGCGCCAGCTGCACGACCAACTCATTGACCCCGGTGGTGGAGATCATCGGCCGCCACTTCGGCATCCAGAAAGCAATCATGACCACGGTGCACGCCTACACCGCCGGCCAGGGCATCGTGGACGGCCCGGCACCCAACGAGCTGCGCCGCGGCCGGGCCGGAGCGATCAACATCGTGCCCGCCAGCACCGGCGCGGCCAAGGCCACCACGCTGACCCTGCCGCAATACAAGGGCAAGTTCGACGGTGTGGCGCTGCGCGTGCCCGTTCCGGTCGGCTCCGTCTCCGACGTGGTCTTCCTCACTGAGAAGAACACCTCCGCCGAGGAGATCAACAAGGTACTCGCAGACGAGGCCAATTCCAAGCGCTACAAGGGCATCGTACGCGTGACCCACGACCCCATCGTCTCCTCGGATATCGTGGGCGACCCGCACGCCTGCATCATCGACGCTCAAATGACCAAAGTAGTGGACGGAAACCTGGTGAAGATCTTCGCCTGGTACGACAACGAGTGGGGCTACACCAACCAAATGGTGCGCAAGGCCAGTCAGATGGCCAAGCAGCTGAAATAAGCCAGCCAACAAAAAAAGCCCGGGCAAGCCCGGGCTTTTTTTGTTAGATATCTTCAAGCTCAAAGTCCGCCGCAAAAGGATTAAGGCAGCGAACACCGTCCAGGACCAAGCCATCTTGAAAATCCTCGCTCCAGACAAACGGCACCTGGTGGAGGCGGGCGCTGGCCCAAATCTGGGCATCGTAAAAGGCCAGCCTATGATCGCGCACACCGCGGGCCGCCTCCAAAACAATCGCTGGCGTGAGCTCGAAAACGGAGAAAACAGCCTGCCAGGCTTCCACTTGCGCCATCACTTCGGATGGAGACAAATTGAATTTCCTCAAAGCCACGCTGGCGAACTCAGAGAGACTCTGAACACTCAGACAACCTTGTTGCCTTTTTCCGAGATAACGAACAACCCCTAAGGCAATACCCTGACGCTTAGGGTCGCTGGTATCGTAAGCGTAGACCAAAACATTCGTATCCAGCAATACCAGGGACACGGAACCTACTTTTTGGTCCAGCGTTTCTGGCGTTCCTGGTAAAGCTCTTCGCGGTCAAAGCGATAGGCTTCGCCGGGAGTTTGCCGCTCACGCAAGGAGAGCGCAAACTTGAGCACGTATTCCAGGGCGGCTTCATTGTCGGCAAAGGTGGGAACATCACGCTCGGTCTCGCGGTCAATCGCCTGCCGAATCACCTCAGCCTCGCTTACTCCGCGTTGTTTGGCCAGGCGTTTTAGCGCCTGGTTTTGTTTCTTTTGCAGGTAAATTTGTTTACGGATCATATACATCACAATTATACATCATTCCTCCGGCTCCAGCCACAAAACAAGCCTATTTGTGATATTATTAACAAATACTTCGCCTGAGGTGCTCGCATGGACCCGTCCGCGTTCATCACCCTGAAAAACCTGTCGAAAAGCTACATCGAGGGCGGGCAAAGCCTGCAGGTGCTGCGCGGAGCCGACCTGCAGGTCGCCAAGGGCGAATTCATTGCCCTGGTGGGCGCCAGCGGCAGCGGCAAGAGCACCCTGCTCAACCTGCTCAGCGGCATTGACCGCGCCGACGAAGGCGAAATCTGGGTCGGCGGGCGTGACCTGGCGGCGCTGGACGAAGGCCAGCGCACGCTGTTCCGCCGCCAGCACATCGGCTTCGTCTTCCAATTCTTCAACCTATTGCCCACCCTGACCGTGCTGGAGAACGTGGCCCTGCCCCGCGAGCTGGCGGGCGCCAGCGCCGGCGAAGCCGCCCGCCACGCCGCCGGCCTGCTGGCCCAGGTCGGCCTGGCGGAACGGGCGGAGACTTTCCCCGACCGGCTCTCGGGCGGGCAGCAGCAGCGCGTGGCCATCGCCCGGGCGCTGGTGCACAGCCCGCAATTGGTGCTGGCCGACGAGCCCACCGGCAACCTGGACGAGGAGACCGGCCTGCAGGTGATGGACCTGCTGGAGAAGCTCACCCGCCAGGCGGGCAACAACCTGCTGATGGCCACCCACAACCCCGAGATCGCCAAGCGCGCTGACCGTATCCTGCACCTGCGCGAGGGAAAACTGGTGGAATGAACCCCAGCGCCGGCCGCACTCCGGTCACCCTGTTCAAAGTCGCCTGGCGTTATCTGCTGGGCCACCCGTTGCAAACTCTGCTCATGCTGCTGGGCATCACCCTGGGCGTGGCGGTGGCGGTGAGCGTGGATGTGGCCAACGCCAGCGCGGCGCGCGCCTTCGACCTCAGCGTGGACGCCGTGGTGGGCCGCAGCACACATTACCTCTCCGCCGGCCCCACCGGCATCCCCGAGGAAGACTACGTCGAACTGCGCCTGCAGGGCCTCGGCCTGCCCATGGCCCCCGTGCTCAGCCAGTTGGTCAGCTCGCCCGAATTGGGCGGCTTGCCGCTGCAGCTGCTCGGCGTGGATGCTTTCGCCGAACAGCCTTTCCGCGAATACCTCTACAACGACCAGCGCCTCCTCGACGCGGCCCAGATTGGCGCGTTCTACACCATCCCCGGCGCGGTGATGCTCTCCAGCGACCTCGCCGCCGAATACGGCCTGCAAACCGGTGACAGCATCCAATTGGACGTCGGCGGTGTGCTGCAGCCCGCAACCATCGCCGGGCTGCTCACCCCGGAAGATGCGCTGAACCGCCGCGCTCTGGAAGGCTTGATATTGGCCGACATCGCCACTGTACAGGAGCTCAGCGGCCGCCTGGGCGTGCTCGAACGCATCGACCTGATCGTGGACGATGAAGCCGCCCTGGCCCGCCTGGAGGCGGCGCTGCCGCCCGGCCTGCAGCTACAGCCCGCCGAGGGCCGCAGCCAGGCTGTGGAGCAAATGACCGCCGCTTTCCGCACCAACCTGACCGCGCTCAGCCTGCTTGGCCTGGTGGTCGGCCTGTTCCTGATCTATAACACAATGACTTTTTCCGTCGTGCAGCGCCGCGCGGTATTCGGCACGCTGCGCGCCCTGGGCGTGAGCAGCCGCGAGATATTCATCCTCGTGCTGGGCGAAGCCATGCTGGTCGGCCTGCTCGGCTCGGCGCTGGGCATCCTGCTCGGCGTGGCCCTGGGCCGCGGCGCGGTGGAACAGGTCACCCAAACCATCAACGACGTCTTCTTCACCCTGACTGTACAGGGAGTGAGCCTGCCAATCAGCAGCCTGGTTAAGGGCGGGCTGCTGGGGCTGGCCGCCACCCTGCTGGCCGCGCTGGCACCGGCCTGGGAGGCGGCCAAATCGCCGCCGCGGCGCACGCTGTCGCGCTCGCAGCTGGAGCTGATCTCTACCCGCCTGTTGGGCCAGGCCGCCTTATTGGGCGCGCTGATGGCCGCCGCCTCCGGGCTGCTGCTCGCCCGGGTCCCGCTCGGGCTGGTGGCCAGCTTCGCCTGCACTTTCGGCGTGACCATCGGCATCGCCCTGACCACGCCGTGGATCACCCGGCAACTGATGCCGCACCTGGCCCGGGTGCTCGGCGGCCTGCTGGGGCCGCTGGGCCGCCTGGCGCCGCGCGAGGTGGCCGCGGCCACCAGCCGCACCTCACCGGCGGTGGCCGCGCTGATGGTCGCTGTAGCGGTGACCATCGGCGCCAGCCTGATGGTGAGCAGCTTCCGCGGCGCGGTGGTGGACTGGATGGACCAAATCCTCAGCAACGACATCTACGGCTCAGTGGCCGGCGCCTCGCTCAGCGAACCAGCCGTACCCATTCACGCCGAGATCGTTGAGGAGCTGCACACCTGGCCGGGTGTGCAGGCGGTACATCTGCTGCGCAATATCGAGATCGACTCGCCTTATGGCCCGCTGATGGTTGGCGCCAACAACAACCCCAACGACGGCCAGGAGCAGATCTATGTGGAGAAACAGGGCAGTGAAGACGAAGTTTGGGCTGCGGTGCAGAGCGGCGCAGTAATGATCTCGGAGCCGCTGGCCAACCGCTTGGAACTGGGCGTGGGCGACAGCATCCAACTCCAGACGCCGCAAGGGCCGCGCGACTTCCCCATCGTGGCCGTCTTCCGCGACTACACGTCCAGCCGCGGCAACGTGACCATGTGGCTGGAGCAGTACCGGGACATTTGGGGCGACCCGGAGGTATCCGCGTTCTCGCTGCTGGTCGAACCCGGGCGGGATATTGATGCCATGGTGGCCGAGCTGCGCGCCGAGTTCAACAGCACGCAATTCCTCAACATCCGCTCCAACGCCGGCCTGCGCGCCGAAACCCTGGAGGTCTTTGACCGCACCTTCCTTATTTCCAGCGCTCTGGAGCTGATCACCACCGCGGTGGCTTTCGTCGGCGTGCTCAGCGCCATGCTGGCGCTGCTTTTGGAAAAGCAGCGCCAGATGGGCGTGCTCAAGGCGATCGGCCTCAGCGCCCGCCAAATTTGGGGGCTCACCCTGCTGGAAACCGGGTTGATGGGCTTGTTGGCCGGCCTGCTGGCCCTGCCTACCGGCTACTTTGTCGCCCAAATCCTGCTGCAGCTGATCAACAAGCGCTCCTTCGGTTGGGCGCTGGAACTGCAGTTGCAGGCCGAACCCTTCATTAATGCGCTGCTGCTTTCGCTGGGCGCCGCCCTGCTGGCCGGGCTGTACCCGGCCTATCGGGCGGGCCAGCGCAGTGCGGCGGACGCGATGCGCTTTGACTGATATGGCCGCCCGTCTGCTCTCCCTGCTGTTGCTGCTGGCGCTGGCCGCCTGTGCACCGCTGCAAGCCGCTACCGCGGACGCTACAGCCGCAACGCCCACCCCGGCTCCGCTGCCCGAAGGCTTTCTGCGTGCCGACGGGCCGCGGGCGTTCAGCTTCCCCGCCGACTTCGGCCCGCACGAAGACTATTTGACCGAGTGGTGGTATTACACCGGCAACCTGGACACGGCCGACGGCCGCCACTTTGGCTACGAGCTGACCTTCTTCCGCATCGGCCTGCTGCCGGCGGGCCAAGCGCCGCCGCGCCAGAGTGGCTGGGCGAGCAGCCAGATCTACATGGCCCACTTCGCGGTCAGCGACGTGGGTGGTGGCGAGTTCCACGCCTTCCAGCGCTACAGCAGCGGTGCGGCCGGGCTGGCCGGGGCGCAGGCTGAGCCCTACCGGGTATGGCTGGAGGATTGGGCCGTGGAGCAAACCGGGCCGGGGGGCTACCGCCTGCTGGCCAACCAGGACGGCGTGAGCATCGCCCTGGAGCTGCAAGACGCCAAAGGCCCCGTGCTGCACGGCATCGGCGGGTACAGCCAGAAAGGCCCCGAGGCGGGCAATGCTTCGTACTATTACACCCAGCCGCGCCTGCTCACCCAGGGCGTCATCCAGCTGGGCGAGCAGCGCTTCGAGGTATCCGGCCTGAGCTGGAAAGACCACGAGTTCAGCACCAACGTACTCTCCGAAGGCCAGATAGGCTGGGGCTGGTTCTCCATCCAGCTGGACAACGACTACGAGCTGATGGTCTACGAGTTGCGCCGGGAGGACGGCAGCCCCGACCCGTTCTCCAGTGGCACGCTGATCCACCCCGACGGCAGCACCACCCACCTGGCCGCCGGCGACTTCGAGATCGAAGCGCTGGGCAGCTGGCTCAGCCCGCACTCCGGCGCGAGCTACCCGATGGGCTGGCGCCTCCACGTGCCCGCCGCCAGTCTGGAGTTGGAAGTGCTGCCCTATATGGAAGACCAGGAGATGAACGTCTCCACCATCTACTGGGAGGGCGCGGTGCGGATCAGCGGCAGTCAGGCCGGCCAACCGGTGCGCGGCGCCGGCTATGTGGAACTGACCGGCTATGCTGAACCGTTCGACGGGGATTTCTAACAAGCGATAGAATCACACCATGCCCAAACACCTTGTGAACAAGGCCGCCACACTGGCCTCCGGCGTGCTGGCCGGTTGCGCCATGCTGCTGGCCGGTTGCGCCGCGCCGGCGCCGGCCGCCACGCCTACGCCGGAAGCCACTCCAACCCCTGTCGTCCAGGAGGTTTCGCTGCTGGCGCTCGACATGTACTGGGACATTGAGCGCATTGAGGCGCGCGCCAACCAGCCGCTGCGCATCACCCTGCGCAACGACGGAGCGCTGGACCACAACTTCGAAATCCTCGAGCTGGAGGTCAGCGTGTTCCTCTCGCCCGGGGAGACCCGCGTGGTCGAGTTCATCGTGGACCGCCAGGGCATCTTCCATTACCTGTGCAGCATCCCCGGCCACGAAGAGGCCGGGATGGCCGGCGAATTGGTCGTCGGCAGCCAGGATGAGTAAAAGCTAAAGCGCAATCGCAAGCATAGCCATTAAGCTATATAATTCGTTGGATAGGGTGGAACCCCCATAGTTGACGAACCCCCTACCCCATCGGTAGAATCCACTGACCAATCGGACCCCAAACATGCACTCTCGACCCCCTTACACCCTGTTGAAGTCCAGCCGTTCGCGCCGCAGCCGCGGCCGCATCGGTTTCTACCTGCTGCTGGCCCTTTCAGGGCTGCTGGTCCTGGCCGGCCTGTGGGTGACCACCAGCTGGGTCTCGGCGGGCGGCCCCGGCGCGCTGTTCCCCAGCGATACGCCGACCCCCACGATGACCTTCACGCCCAGCAACACGCCCACAGTCACCAACACGCCGACGGAGACGCCGATCCCGGCCACCCCCACGGCCTCGCAGCCGTTCCTGTACAACGTGGTCTCCGGCGATACGATCACCGCCATCGCCGAACGCTTCGGGTTGGACCCTGTCGAAGGGCCGATCATCATCATGCTGCTCAACGGGATGAACAACAGCAGCGTGCTCTTCGTGGGCCAGGAACTGATCATCCCCAATCCGGACCTGCCGATCCCCTCGCCCACTCCGCTGCCGGACAACCTGCGCCGTGGCGACGAGATCGAATACTTCGTCATGCCGGGCGACATCCTGGCGGTTATCGCGGCGCGCTTCGCCAGCACCGAAGCCGACATCATCCGGGTCAACAATCTGGAAAATCCGAACAACATTTTCGTCGGGCAGATCCTGCTGGTGCCGGTGATGATGGTGACCAACACCCCAGGCCCCTCGCCGACTCCGCTGGTTTCGGCCACACCCACGCCGTAGGCGAACCAGGTAATTGCATGCAAAACAAAAAGGGCGGGTCTAAGACCCGCCCTTTTTGTTTTGCATGTTGTCATTGCCAGGGGGGCTGCAGGTCAATGCAGCGTCATGCGATTTTTAGATTGCTTCGTCCGCTACCCAGCCTTCGGCTGGGTGTGCTCCTCGCAATGACGGCAATAGAAGCTAATTCACCACCACGAAGATCATCGGGCGGCGGCGGGTGGCGTCGTACAGGAAGTTGCGCAGGCTGTGCTCCACGTCGCCCTGCAGGTTGCCGTTGGAACGCGACACCACCTTTTCGATCTGGCGGCGGGTTTCAGCCATCAGCTGCTCCGAATCGCGCAGGTAAACGAAGCCGCGGGTGATGATCTCCGGCTCGTCCAGCAAGCTGCCGCTGGCCGCGTCCAGACGGAGGTTGACGAAGACGAAGCCGTCGCGGGCCAGCGCCTCGCGCTCGCGCATCACCGAGGGGCCGATGTCGCCGACGCCGGAGCCGTCCACGAAAACGTAGCCACCCGGCACGCGTTCGGCCAGGTGCATCTCGCCGCTGCGGAACTCCAGCGCCTGGCCATTCTCGATGACGGCGATATGCTCCTTGTCCATACCCGCCCCGCGGGCCAGCGCGGCATGCTGGTGCAGGTGGCGCAACTCGCCGTGCACCGGCACTAGGAACTTGGGCTTGACCAGGTTGAGCATAAAAATTATCTCATCCTGGCTGGCGTGCCCCGAGACGTGCACCGCGGCAATCGGATCGTAGATCACCTTGGCGCCGCGCTGAAACAGGCGGTTGATCACTTTCGAAACCGTCTCTTCATTGCCCGGGATGGGATGCGAGGAGAGCACCACCGTGTCGCCAGGGATCAGGTCGAACTGGCGGT
>JAHCIH010000016.1 GCA_026129335.1 Anaerolineales bacterium | reverse complement strand
CGCTGGCCAATATTCTCGAAGCCGCCGGCTACGACATGGTGCGCGCCAACTACATCGGCGACTTCGGCAAAGACGTCATCAAGTGGGTTTGGAATTACAGCCAGCGCCACCAGGGTGAGCAGCCGCCCGCCGAAGACGTGACCCGCTGGATGGGCGACCTCTACGCAGAGGCCAGCCGCGAGCTGGAGAACAACGTCGCCGGCGAAGAGGAAATTCGCCAGCTGTTCAACCAGTGGGAAGATGAGAGCAGCGAGGTTCACGCCCTCTGGCAGACCACCCGCCAATGGTCGCTGGACGGCTTCAACGAAATCTACCAGCAGATGGGCATCCGCTTTGACCGCATTTATTACGAGAGCGAGATGGAGAAGCTGGCTCGGCCCATCGTGGAGCAGCTCATCGCCGACGGCATCGCCGTCGACGAGCGCGGCGAAGACGGGCCTGTGGTGGTCAAGCTCGACCAGCTGCTCGGCCTGGAGCAGGAGAAGTTCCGCGTGCTGGTGCTGATGCGCTCCGACGGCACTTCGCTCTACGGCGCCTGGGACTTGGCGCTGGCCCAGGTCAAGTTCCAGGACTACGAGCTGGCCAAGTCCATCTACGTGGTGGACGTGCGCCAGTCGCTTCACTTCCAGCAGGTCTTCAAGACCCTGGAGCTGGCCGGTCACGGCGACATCATCGAAAAAGTACTGCACATCCCTTACGAAGTGGTCAACCTGCCGGGCAACATCATCATCTCCTCCCGCGAGGGCGTGGTGGTGCTGCTGGAGGAGCTGATCCGCGAGGCCACCCGGCGCAGCGCCGAGATCGTCGCCGAAAAGAACCCCGAGCTGGACGAGGTGACCCGCCTGCAGGTAGCCCGCCAGGTGGGCCTGGCCGCCATCAAGTTCCCCATGCTGGCTCGCGAGAACACCAAGATCGCCACCTTCGATTGGGAGGCGGCGCTGGACTTCAACGGCCAGGCCGCGCCCTACATCCAATACGCCCAGGTGCGCGCCAACAGCATTTTGCGCCGGGCCGGCGAAACCGGCAGCGCTGCCGCCCCGGCCCACGAACTGCATCAGAGCGAGATCGACCTCATCGAGCTGATCTCGCAGCTGCCCGATACCGTGCAGCGCGCTGCCGCCGAGTACAAGACCCTGCACATCACCAACCTGGCCTACGAGATCGCCAAGGCCTTCAACGACTTCTACAACCAGTGCCCCGTGCTGAACGCCGAGGGCGACGTGCGCGCCTTCCGCCTGGGCCTGGTGGCCGCCGCCCGGCAGGCGCTGGCCAACAGCCTGGTGCTGCTGGGCATCGAAGCCCCCGACGTAATGTAGCCATCCCCCGCCGCACAGGAGCCGCGCATGACCCCTGCCCCACGCCGCCTGTACCTCACCGAGCCCAGCCAGTTCCAGATCGAATACGCCATCAACCAGTGGATGGACCCCGGCGTGCAGGTGGACCGCTCCGTGGCCATCGCCGAGTGGGAGGCGCTGCGCGATACCTACGTCCAGCTCGGCGCGCAGGTGGAAACCTTCGACCCGCTGCCCGGCTGGCCGGACTCCGTCTTCCTGGGCGATTCCATCTTCCTCTACGGCGAGCAGGCCATCGCCAGCCGCTTCCGCTACCCGGAGCGCGCCGGCGAGGTGGAGCCGATGGTCGCCCGCTTCGAGGAGCGCGGCTTCCGCGTCCACCACCTGCCGGAGGGGCTGCATTACGAGGGCAACGGCGAGACGATGCCCTGGAACGGCATGCTGCTGGCTGGCTACGGCCCGCGCACAGACCGGGCGGCGCACGACTTCCTCGCCGAGACGCTCGGCGTCCCCGTGCTCTCCATTCATGTGCAAGCCCCCCACTTCCATGTCGACACCACCATCTGCCCGCTGGACGCCGGCACCCTGGCCTACGTGCCCAGCGGCATGGACGCCGAAAGCCGCCAGCGCGTCCACGCCCTCAACGCCGACCTGATCGAGATCGACGACGAAGAGGCGGTGCTGCTGGCCTGCAACTCGATGGCCTTCGGCCGCAGCGTGCTGCTCAGCACGCAGGGTGCGCCCCGCTTCGAAAAAGCGCTGGAGCGCGCCGGCTTTGACGTGCTGGCCCTGGACATGAGCGAATTCGCCAAGTCCGGCGGCGGCGCGAAGTGCCTGACTCTCGAAGCATATAGCGCTAGCTGATAGCTATTAGCGATCAGCACGTGTAGGGGCGAGGCATGCCTCGCCCGCATTGACCCCTAACCACAAAGTCACGAAGAGCACGAAGAACCCCCATTCGTCATTGCGAACGAGCGAAGCGAGTGAAGCAATCTCGGCTTGCAACACGAGATTGCTTCGGTCGGCTGCATTGGCATGCAGCCTTCCCTCGCAATGACAGGCTTCCCATTTATGTCATCCTGAACAGCTTGGGCGTTGCAGAGCAACGTCCCAGCGTCGTGAAGGATCCCCAATACCCCCGCTGGCAGGTCAAGTCCGTAGGTTGAGCGACCCCAGCCTTAACAGTAGCACACCAATTCTGTGTACAATTCCCACATGACTCGCGACCAAGAGCAGCACTACGCCCAACACAAAGAAGCCAGCCTGGCCCAGGCCGCCAGCGAACTGCGAGCTCTTTACGAACCGGGCGGCGAGCTGACCGCGTTCAGCACTCTGGATGCTGAAGATTGGGAGATGCGAGACAGCGAGTCAATAGCGGACAAAGCGTTGTAAAAACTTAAAGCAGGGAGGAACACGATGGCAAAATTTATTAAAGACTTTCTTTTCAACCTAAGCTTGTACGCGATAGCTGGAGTGGTGCTGTATCTAATTTGGCCCGAGCAAATGACTTACGTATACCAACTGGCGTGGGCGCTCCTTGGCCCCTGGCTAATTCTGCTCATCATAGCCGTAGCCGCCCTGCCCGGCGCCAGACGCAGGTAACCGCCTTCAGCGGCGAAACCAAACGTTCTGACACTGGAAGCTATAGCTTCCAGTGTCAGCCCCCAGCAAAGCAAGGCCTACTCGTCATTGCGAGGAGCATACGCAGTGATGCATGAATGCATCACTGCGTAGCGGACGAAGCAATCTCTGTCTTAGCTCCAGCCCGCATCATCCTAAACAGCTTTGGCGTTGCTCCTCAACGCCAAAGCGTCGTGAGGGCCTACCATATCAACTCAATTGGTATCGGCATGAGGGAATAGAGTTCCAGTAGTACAGTGAGATAATTAGTTATGGTACAACAAGGCAGAATCACAAGGAGAGGTAAGAATGAAGATTTTGAATATTATGTTGACTGCATTGCTTGTTTCATCTTGTGCGCCCGTCGCTCCGTCTTTGAGCCCTACCCAGCAGATCGAGACTGCAGTTGCTTTCCTCGCGACGGAACAAGCATCTCAAGATGCCAGCAGAAATTTAGAAGCACAAAGTAGCCCTTCTCTCATTGTAGAGCCTAGTCAAACACCAGAAGTTATTCAAACCACAATTCCTATAGCGGAGGTTCGAGGGGAGGTGTTTGCACTAAATTATCTTGGATCACTAACTTCAGGTGGATTAGAAATTGAGATTGCAAGGGTGCTTATCGGCAACAAGGCATATATCGTCACTGAAACAGGGAATGACTTTGATAGTGTTGAAATCTTTCAGGACAAACCCGTTGTTGGGATGATCATCTTTAGGGTTACAAATCACACCAATCAAGTTCTTACTGTGTATCCAGATCAAGCAGATGTTGTGGTAGGCAATGAGCAAATATCACTAACGGACTATCTCTTCTACGCAACATTTGGAGATGACATTGGCGGTGATATTTTTCCAGGAGTAACAGCAATAGGTGGGATTTGGTTCGGTCTGAGGCGAACCAGCGTTGACGATGCTAACCAGATGATTATAAGAATTAGTGCGCCGAGGGACCAGTCCAGCAGAGTCGGTGAGGAATATTACTTCACGCTGGATATTTCTAATCACATCTTTGAGGAAATTCCCCAAGAGTTGAAATAGCTCAGTGCCTATTGGTGAACAGGTTATCCGAGCAATACTTCCTAACTGGTTAGTGCTATCCACCTCGTATGCACCAGGCGCGGAGAAAATTGTTGGGCTGTGACACTGCGCAGGCGGCCCGGCGCTAGACAGTTAGCCGGCCTGTGGCAAACGCTAGAAGCGGACAGCGCATAAAATGTGTAGGGGTGAAGCATATCTCTCGCCCCGCCCCGTCATTGCGAAGGAGTATACGCAGTGATGCATTTCTGCATCACTGCGTAGCTGACGAAGCAATCTCCGCCTTAGCCTGTCCTGTATCATTCTAGACAATCACTCGGCCGCCAAAGCAATCAGGCAACTGCACATGGGATAAATGTAATTTAGGGAAAAGCTAGATTGAGTCAATCTCTTGAGAAAGTTCTCGATAAAATTCGAACTTTTCGCTAAGCATTTTAGAGACAGTGCCGACTCCCGGTTTCTTCTTCTTGCCTACCAACTTTTTGCTAATTTCTCTAGCATGCTCTTTTGATAACGAAGCTAGTGTCATTGGTCTCAATAAGTTTATTTCAAAATCATTCCACAATATATCTTTCAGTTTATCAAAATTTTTCTTTACAAACTCAGCAGTTTGAGAATTCCCTAATAAGCTAATAAAGTCTACATTCCTGACCACGTCATTTAGGTACACATCAGAAATAGCGGACTTTGAACCCAGCAAATATTCAGTAAAAAGCACCTTGTAAAGTACTGGTGAAGAAACGCTAAGTTCGCGCTCGCGCGTGAAGACCCTTAGCTCACTCAGTGGCAGCGTAGCTGCGAGCACTATATATTTCGGGCTAACGTCAACCTCGACAATCCCCTTGAACCTTGAAGCAATGCTTTGCCTTTCTGCACTTGCTTCATCAATAATGACATTACTTATAAAGCTTTCTGGCTTCCTCTGATATTCACTAGGCAACAATGACAATGGGATAACATAAACACCATCCATATTCCGAAAAACCTTCTGAAAGCCATGCTTTTCAAAGATAACTGTTAAAGGAGCACGCGCAAACTCATCCTTAATCTGCTTCCTCTTTTCTTTCATAGACTTTACTTCCTCAGCCGTATCCGTTTGACCATCTAGTTCAAGCTCTTTAATTTTCGCATTTAATGCATCGAGTTGACTCTTTTGGTGCGTATAAACTGCTCCAATTCCCTCACTATATTTCAAGACTAAAAGCAATTTCTGACTAGAAGATAGATTGAAGATTGTCTTCTCGGAAATTTTTCCTTGCTTAAGCGCGATTTCAATAGTTTTATAAATTTTGGGCTTCTCATCTCTTTGATGCACAACGCCGTAAGCAATCTTCCCTCTTTCAAATTTATCGGGCTGCAAAATTTTCTTGACCTCTTCCAACAACTTATTATGCTTCAAGCCAACCCAACCTGGAATAGAAAGATAGTGGAAGACGGTTTTGCTCTTAGTACTAAGCCTTCGGATATTTTCCGTAAAATGTAAATTCCTAAGTAGATTTTCTGAACCCAGCTGCAATAAAAATACATACTTATAAAATACATTTATCCGCTGATCAGTGGGCAAATTAAACGCGTCAAGAAACATTGATTCAATCTCACCCTCATAGTAATAATAGAAATCACCTCGCTTCAACGTTTTTTCCAAAACGCTTTGTATGTAATTGTCTCTTGTTCTAACTAGGAAATTCTTTTTCTTTAAGCCCTTTTCCTCGAGAAACAAGCAAACATTGGTATAAGCATCTTGGGCTTGTTGCAAATAAGGCTCAAATCTTAATCTTGACCTTTCTTTGTATTTAAGATTTGTTAGTTGGGAAGCCCCAAATTTAAAGATTTCAAACGCGAATGCAATGTCCATAGAAACGATTCTCCACGCCCTATGCCTTATATAAAGAAATTGTCGCTTAACTGACAAGAAACTACAAGCAAAACCAGGATGCCATCTTGGATTTTTCTGCTGAGCGATCTTGTATAACCACATCAGCGCAGGTTACTGACACAATTACACATCCCGCGCTGCTTACTACATCCCCTTAACACCGCACCCGAATCACTCCATCCATCTTCCAATCCATGCTATAGCTATCATCCAATCCCCCTCTCCCGAAATCGGGAGAGGCGTGCCGGGCGTTAGCCCGGCGGGGTGAGGGCACGCCCTCATCCTTCAATCTTTGCTCCCGGGGGTTCCATGAGCAAACCGCCCTACCAGCCCAATCCCGCGGCCGCCAAATACGTCAGCCGCCTCATCCAGCACAACCACAAGGAATCCCTGCCGCCCGGCCTGCCCATCGAGTGGGTCTACATTACAGATGCCATAGACCAGGTCGCCAGCCGCGGCCGCCGTGCCCGTTACCACGCCTTCGTCGAAGCCACCCGCGACTTCCACTTCGAAATGGTCGAAGAAGTCAACGCCTGCATGGAAACCATCGAAGACGCCGAAGAAAAGTCCCGCATCTTCTACACCGCAGACGATGCCTACACCGACCCGCCCGCGGCCGAATGGGCCGTCGAAGGTCTGTTCACTCGTCCCAGCCTCAACATCCTCGTCGGTCCGCCCGGCGTCATGAAGACCTGGGCCGCGCTCGATCTCGCCGTCGCTGTCGCCGCCGGCCAGCCCTGGCTGGATCGTCCCGTCAGCCAGGCGCCTGCCATCTTTGTCGACGAAGAAACCGGCCTCAGCCGCCTCTGGGGCCGCATCCACGCGGTCCTCCACGGCCGCGCCGCCGGGTATGGCCTGCCCTTTCACTACGTCTCCTTCGGCGGCTACAACCTGCGCCTGCCAGAGGACACCGACCACCTCCTTCAGCGCGCCCTCACTTTTGAGGCCAAACTGATCGTCATCGACACCCTGGCCGGCGTCCTCCGCGGCGGCGACGAAAACTCCGTCCTCTCCATCCAGCCCCTGCTCTACAACCTGCGTCGCCTCGCCGAACATTGCCGCGCCGCCGTGCTCCTCGTCCATCACACCAACCGTTCCGGCAGCTTCCGCGGCTCCTCCGCCATCTCCGCCGGAGTGGACCTTATGCTCGGCATCCAATCACCCGAAGAAGCCTACATCCACTTCGAGACCCTCAAAGCCCGCCACGCTGCGCCGGCGTCCTTCGCCGCCAATGTCCATTTCGAACAGGCAGAAGGCGGCCCGCTGCGCGTCCACCTCACCGCCGCCGAAGAAAAACTTCAACCCGAAAAGCCAATCACCATTACTCCCACCGGACACCAAATTCTGCAGCGCATCGCCCGCATCCAGCGCTCCAGCACCGAAGACCTGCTCCATTACGTCGAAGCCGCCGGCCCCACCGTCCGCCAGAACATCCAAAATCTTACCGACGCCGGCTTCATCCTCCGCGTCGATGGCGGCTCCCGCGGCGTCCGCGCCTACTACGAACTCACCGAAAAAGGGGAAGAAATTGTCCAAAGTCAAACCGAATAGCTCCGCGTCAAGCGCGCCAACCTGTCAAGTTGCATTAAAACCCCCGCCCCCGCTCGCGTTAATTTATCTTTTTCAAGCCGTTCTAATTTTCGGCGCAGTGAAAACTCTTCGCTACACTCAGAGTGACACGGGAAGGACAGCAAAGCAGAATCTAGTTCCCCGAAAGCCTCACCGCCTCTCACCACCCTCATTCTGCGACGGGTGTAGTCGCAGCAGCCAAACTGCACTACTCACAGGGTTGATTTCAGGCGCACACACCTTGCGTGGGGTTTTAGGGCGATGCAATCGCCCTAAGCGGGGGTGTGGGGGCAGCCGCCCCCACGAAAGTGATAGGGCAAACCTACGTGGATGGCAGCTCTACTTCGAGCGCGCGCATTGCTCAGGTGTGGACGCGGCAGCCCCTGCAGGGGTGTTACTGCTTCTTCCTCCCCGTAAACGCCAAGCGCCTGCGCAGCTTCGCTGCGCGGGAGAAACCGCCCGCCTGCGGCGTGCTCGGTTTCTCCAGGGTACTTTACCTTTTTGCCTTACCTGTGAAAGCGGGGGCCGTTATCCCATGTATCGTGCACAGCCGCGTATCCAGCATACGGGAACGGATCCGCGGGTCCATATCATCCAACCTGTCCGCCGTCGTGATCACCGTGGGCAGCATCGCGTTGTAGCGATGGTTGAAGAGCTGATACAGCTTCTCGCGCGCCCAGGGCGTGGCCGACTGGGTACCCAGGTCGTCCAGCACCAGCAGCTCGCTGTTGCGGATCTCCTCGAAGCGGCGGTCGTAGCTCACCGGGCTGTTGGGGTTGAAGGTGGCGCGCAGGTGGTCGAGCAGGTCGGGCACCATCACGAACAGCGGGGCGGTGCCCATGTCCTGCGCGTAGTTGGCGATCGCCGCGGCCAGGTGCGTCTTGCCGCCGCCGTGGGCGCCGGTGAACAGCAGCCAGCCCTTGGGTTTCTCGGCGTACTTGCGGGCGGCGTCGAAGGCTTTCTTCAGCGACTTCAGGTCCGCTGCCGGCAGCCCCTCGCCCTCGCGCAGGTCGAAGTTGGCGAAGTTGCGCTCGCGCAGCAGGTGCAGCGCGGAGAGCTCGTTTTGGCTGCTGTCGTCCATCGGGCGGCGGTAATCCGGCGCCAGCACGCGCAGGTGGCTGACCAGCTCCGGGTCGCTGAGCCGCGAGCGGATGCGCCCCTCGATCTGGTCCAGGCTGAGGTTGGTGGTCACCACCAGCGGCAGGCGATTGATATAGCGATGGTTGAGAATTTGGAAGAGTTTCTCCTGCGCCCACTCGGTGGCGTTCTGCGTGCCGAAGTCGTCCAGGATGAGCAATGGCGCCTGGCGGATTTCCTCGAAGCGCTCCTCGAAGCCGTTCTCCGAACCGTAGGAGAAGCGCAGCTCGTCCAACAAGTCGGGGACGGTAATGAAGATCGCCGGCAGGCCGACCGAGACGGCGAAGTTGGCGATGGCCGCGGCCAGGTGCGTCTTGCCGCTGCCGTAGCCGCCTTCCAGCAGCAGCCAGCCCTCCATGTGGCGGGCGAAGTGCTGCGCCTGGTTGAAGGCCGCCTCCAACGAGTCGGCCTGGCGGGCGGTCAGCCCCACCCGCCCGCGCGGCTCGAAGTTCTCGAAGCTCAGGTGGCTCAGCTCGTCCAGCCGGCTGATGGCGTACAGCCGCCGGCGGCTGTGCTGGGCCACCTCGCCGTGGCGGCAGCTGCAAATCTGCAGCTTGCCGAAGTCGGCGTGGCCCGGCGGCAGGTCGGCGCGCAGGTAGCCCAGGCCGCCGCAGTGCGGGCAGTTCGGGTCGCCGGCCATGTCGGGGCGAAGGTGTCCTTCCGATTCAATGTTCGATGAAGTCGGAGAACTCGCCTTCGACGTATTTTCGGCGATCTTTTTCAGAATCCCCTTGAGTTCGTCGCTCATGCCTGCCTCCTTCCTGCCAGCGGCGCAAGATCGCATCCACATAGCTCCACGAGCGGGCGTTGTTCTGCACCGCAATGCGGATGGCCTCTTCCAGCCAGTCGTGCGGATAGTCTTTCTCGGCATCCTTCAATATATCGGCCAGCATCGGGGTGATCGGGCCGATGTGCTTCTCGTACAGCGTGAACAAGTTCCCGCGCTCCTGAGCCAGCTCGATGGGATGGCGCCGGTCGCCGGAAGGCTTCCAGGCGCTATCTCGGATGGCCGCCACCGCTTCCCGCCCGCGGGGCGAGTTCAAAAAATAGAAGCGCCGCGGCTCGCCATCCAGCTCCAGCTCGACCTGCAGCAGCGCGCCGCGGGTCACCGCCCGCGCCAGCCCGTCTTGCAGGGCATCCTCGCCCCCCACCCCTTTCATGAAGACGTCGTCTTCGCTGAAGTCTGCGGGCTGCAGGTAGCGCGGTTCGCTTTCCATGCGCTCCAGCTTCCAAAAGGCGTAGAGCAGCACCTTCAACTCGTTGAGATCGTCCACCTGCGGCAGCAGCTCGCTGAAAAACGGCCCGGGGATGCGGGTGAAACGCAGCTTGCCATCCGGGAAGCCGGGGAACCGGGCGGCCATCTAAAACTCCGAGAAGTCGACGTGCTTGGTGGCCGCGTTCTCGAACTTGGCCAGGTTCTCACGGAAGACCAACTCCACAATCCCGGTGGGGCCGTTGCGGTGTTTGCTGACCATGATCTCGGCGATGTTCTTCTTCAGGCTGTCTTCTTCGTACAGCTCGGGCCGGTAGATGAACATGACGATGTCGGCGTCCTGCTCCAGCGAGCCGGACTCGCGCAGGTCGGAGAGCACCGGGCGCTTGTCGGAGCGCTGCTCCACGGCGCGGGAGAGCTGCGCCGCAGCCAGCACCGGCACGTTCAGCTCGCGGGCCAAAATCTTCAGGCTGCGCGAAATATGCGAGACTTCCTGCACGCGGTTGTCGTTGCGGCTGTCGCCCTGCATCAATTGCAAATAGTCCACCACCACCAGGTCCAGGCCGAACTCCATGTGCAGGCGGCGGCACTTGGCGCGCATCTGCGTCGGCGAAATGCCCGGCGTGTCGTCCAGGAAAATCTTGGTGTCGCCCAGCACATCCATCGCCTGGGCGAAGAGGTCCCATTCGTCCTGCACCAGCTTGCCACTACGCAGCTTCTGGCCGCTGATGCCGGTCTCCTGCGAGAGCAGGCGCTGCACCAGCTGGTCGTTGGACATTTCCAGCGAGAACACCGCCACCCGCTTTTTGCTCAGCTGGGCGGCGTTCTTGACCACGGACATCAGGAAGCTGGACTTGCCCGAGGCCGGGCGGCCGGCGAAGATCAGCAGGTCGGAGGGCTGCATGCCCATCAGCAGGCGGTCGAGGTCGATGAAGCCGGTGGGCACGCCGTAGATCTCGTCGCCGCGCCGCGACATCTGCTCCACCTGGTCGTAATAGTCCGAGAGCACCGACTTGATCGGCTCCAGGTCGGTGGAGAGGCGGTGCTCGCTGGCCCCGAAAACGGCCTTCTCCGCCTCGTCGATGGCCGCTTCTACATTGATATCCTCCTGATAGGCTACCTTGGCGATCTTGTTGGCGGCTTCCAGCAGGCGGCGGCGGATGGAGCTCTGCTGCACCAGGCGGCCGTAGGCCTCAGCGTGCATCGAGGTGGGCACGTTGTTCACCAGGCTGGTCAGGTAGGCCGGCCCGCCCACCTCGGCCAGGCGGCCCTGCTTGTCCAGCTCTTCGGTCACGGTGAGCATGTCCACCGGGGTGCGCTGCTCGTGCAGCGCGGTGAACGCCTCCCACACCCAGCGCAGGCGGTGGATGTGGAAATCCTCGGCGTTGAGGAAATCGGCTACATCGTAATAAGCTTCGGGGTTGATCAGCACCGAGCCGATCACGGCCTCTTCAGCCTCGCGGCTGTGCGGCACCAACTGCGGGCTGGGGACCTGCTCGGTTTCCTGCGGGAAGAAATCGCTCATCGCGGGCTAACCAGCCTGGCCGCCCTCATCGGCTTCGTCGTCTTCGTCGATGCTCAGGTTGTCGAGGAAATCTTCGAAGACCTCCAGGCGGCTGTCGGCGTCGCCGTTCTCGTCGCCGTTGCGTTCCTCGAGCAAATCCTCGGGGCTCAGCTCGCCCTCTTCCAGGTCTTCTTCGGGGATGATGCCGGCGGCGTCCATCACCTCACGCGAAACCATGATGGGCACATGCGTGCGCACCGCGATGGCCAGCGCATCGGAGGGCCGCGAGTCCACGTTCACTGTGCGCCCGTCCATCTCCACGACGATGTTGCCGTAGTACACGTCGGCTTTCAGGCTGTGCACTTCCACGCGAGCCACGCGGGCATTCAGCGAGCGCAGCATCTCGCGGATCAGGTCGTGGGTCATCGGGCGGGCCACTTCCACCTCTTGCAAAGCAAAGGTGATCTGCTCCGCCATGTAGGGATCGATCCAGATCGCCAGGTAGCGTTCGGCATCCACCTCGCGCAAGATCACGACGCGCTGCTGGGACATGAGCCCCACGCGGATGCTGTCAATCACCACTTCAATCATCAGGCTCGCCTCTCGCCGGCGGGTGGCCCGGCCGGCAAAGTGGGTAATTCTATCATGTGCACTATAGGGCTATTTTAGCCCGCCAGTCCGCCAGAAGGTTCCTTAAAACTTTGCCTGCTTTGTCCTTTAACGTTTGTGCGTTATAATGCCGCCCCTAAGGCTGGCTGCATGCACGAAAAACCTGATTTCGTCCCACTAGGCGGGGAACAAAACCATGGCGCGTAAACTGCCCAAAGCCGGCGCGGCACGCATTTTGTGGGTCGAAGGGCGCTGGACCAGCAACCCCGAATTCATCCCCGCTCTCTTGCAAAAGGGCTTCCAGGTGGAGCGCGCCTCCTCCGGCAAACAGGCGCTGACCCTGGTCGGCGTGAGCAAGCACGACCTGGTGATTGTGGATGCGGCCTCGATGCGCACCAACGGCAAGCGCATCTGCACTTCGGTGCGCGACCGCATAGATGGCATGCCCATCCTGCTCATCTCAGACAAGCAGTACCCGGTGGACGCCGACTTCGAGTGCGCCAACGCGGTGCTGGTGCTGCCCTTCACGCAGCGCAAGCTGATCAACCGCATCGGCCTGCTGCTCCCCGGCGACGGCAGCGGCATCCAGAAGGCCGGGCCGCTGGAGCTGGACCTCAACGCGCAGACGGTGAAGGCGCAGGGCAAGAAGACGCCGCTGACCCCGCGCCTGATGAAGCTGCTGCGCATGCTGGTGGACAACGCCGGCGAAGTGGTCGACCGCGACACGCTGTTCAAGAACGTCTGGCGCACGGACTACACGGGGGATACGCGCACGCTCGACGTGCACATCAGCTGGCTGCGCCAGGCCATCGAGAAAGACCCCAAGAAGCCCAAGCTGCTGCACACCATCCGCCGCGTGGGCTATCGTTTGGATTTGTAACAAATGTTTGAGGGGGAGATTTGTGGAACCGCCACTCAGTAGGCGCACGGCTGTGCGCCCCTGCTCATCGCCTATATCTTTTCCACCCACAGGCTGGCGGCCAGCTCGTAGCCGATCACCTGGTCGCTGCGCTCGAACTGCAGACGCAGCGGCCCGTTGAACGGCGCCCGGCTCACCAGGGTGAACTCCACGCCGGGGGTCAGCCCCAGGTTGCCGATGTAGCGCAGCTTGTCCATATCGTGGGTGCGCACGCGGCTCAGCCGCCAGGCGCCGCCCGGCTCCTGGTCCACCAGCGAGGCATCCTCGGGGATGGTGATCTTGCCTTCCTTGGTCGGGATGGGCTCGCCGTGCGGGCAGCGGGTCGGGTGGCCGGCCATCTCGTCCATGCGCTCTTCGAGCTCTTCGTTGATGCCGCGCTCGAAGATGTCGGTGAGCTCGTGGGCCGCGGCCCAGTCGTAGCCCATCACCTTGACCAGGAAGACCTCGCCCAAGCGGTGGCGGCGCAGCGCCGGCATGGCGATGCGCTCGCCCTCCGAGGTCAGGCGGATGCCGCGGTACGGCTCGTAGGTGGCGTAGCCCGCATCCGTGAGGCGCTTGACCATGCGGGCGATCGCCTGCGGCGACGATTCGACGTGGTCGGCCAGCAGCGAGAGCGACACCTGCGGCGTATCCTGCTGGATGCGGAACACCTCGGCGGCGTAGCGCTGCATGGCGGGAGTGGCTTGTGCATCCGTCATAGGGCAAGCGATCAGGCGGCAAGAATAAGTATGAGCATATTCATAAAAATTACTGCGCAGATTATACTACGTTGAAGATTCTGTTCCTGTACAATTAACATCAGGTTCGGCGCGGCCTGCCGGGCGGGCTTCTGCTGACAACAAAGCATTAACATTCCGATAAAGTATGCCCGGAGTGGAAAGCGTATAATGCATTACCGAGGTGCGCAATGACCCGTGAAACTCTCGAACGCAAGATGAGCGAACTGCTGGACGAGGTCCTGCTGCTGGGCAGCATGGTGGAACAGGCTACCCTGCAGGCGGTGCGCGCCCTGAAAGACCACAACCTGGCCGCGTCGGAAGAAGTCTACAAAGCCGACCAGCAGATCAATGAAAAGCGCTTCGAGCTCGAAGAGCGCACCCTGGTGCTGATCGCCACCCAGCAGCCGATGGCCAGCGACCTGCGCAGCCTGGCGGCCGTGCTGGACGTGGCCAGCGAGCTGGAGCGCATGGGCGACTACGCCAAGGGCATCGGCCGGATCAACATGAACCTGGGCACCGAAAGCCGCCTGAAGATCCCGCCCGAGCTGATGCAGATGGCCGAGATCAGCGTGGACATGCTGCACCGCGCCCTGGAAGCCTTCGTAACCCGCGACGCGGAAAGCGCCAGCCAGATCCCCGCGGAAGACGACAAGGTGGACGCGCTGTTCAATTCGATCAACAACGAGATCCTGCGCCAGATGAGCGCCGAGCCGGACAGCATCGCGCACATCAACCACCTGCTGTGGGCCTGCCACAACCTGGAGCGCATGGCCGACCGGGTGACCAACATCTGCGAGCGCACCATCTTCGTGGCCACCGGCAAGATGGCAGAGTTCGACAGCAGCGACGACGAGCAGCGCCTGCGAGTGACCAACTCGTAGGCTGAATGGTTTGACAGCCACCTGCGCCTGTGTAATACTTTCTTATCGGCGTCAGCCATCCCCCTCGCTATCCCATCGTAGAGGAGGTGTTGCCCATGGACAGTAATAGTCCTGAACTTCGCGCTGTGGCAGCCCTCCTCGCTTCCGAGCGATAAAGCTGCCGCAGCGCGAAAACACCAAAGAGCCGCCTTGCATGCAAGGCGGCTCTTTGGCTTTAAAGCGCAGGGCGGCTAATCGCCCAGGCAAATGCCGATGTCGCGGGCGGTTTGCACCGCGTCGCCCTGCAGGTCCACGCGCTTCGGGTGGGCCAGCGCTTCTTCCAGCGGCACGTCGGTGATGCGCCCGCCCTGGTAGGAGACCATGCGGCCGAAGCTGCCGCTGGCGGCCAGGCGCACGGCGGCCGCGCCGTAGCGCGTGGCCAGCCAGCGGTCAAAGGCGGTGGGCGTGCCGCCGCGTTGGATGTGGCCCAGCACGGTGGTGCGCGTCTCCACGCGGCACTCCTGCTCCAGCCAGGCGGCCGCCTGCTGGGCAATGCCGCCGAGGCGCGGCAGGGCCAGCCCATCGGCGGCGCGGGAGAAGACCTGCTCGCCATCCAGCGGGCGGGCGCCCTCGGAGACGACCACCAGGCCCTCCGGGTAGCCGCGTTCCAGCCGGCTGCGGATTTCGTCTGCGATGAGCTGATATGAGAAGGGGATCTCGGGGATGAGGATGATGTCCGCCCCGGCGCTGAGGCCGGCGTGCAGGCCGATGAAGCCGGCATCCCGGCCCATCACCTCCAGCAGCATCACCCGCTGGTGCGACTCGGCGGTGGTGTGCAGGCGGTCGATGGCCTCCACGGCGATGTTAAGGGCGGTGTCGAAGCCGAAGGTCATCTCGGTGCCGCCCACGTCATTGTCGATGGTCTTGGGCACGCCGACAACCCGAACGCCCATTTGGGCCAGGTCGCGGGCGATGGCCAGCGTGCCATCGCCGCCGGCCACGATGAGCGCTTCAAGGCCCAGCTCAGCAATGCGGGCAACGACTTCTTGCGAGGCATCTTCGACGACTTCCTCACCATCCCGCATCACCATGCGGGCGAAGGGGTTGCCGCGGTTGGCCGCACCCAGAATAGTGCCGCCTTTGTCGTGGATGTCTTCGACCACCGCCGGGCTGAGTTCCACCAGGCCGTTGGGCTTCAGCAGGCCATCAAATCCGGAGCGGATGCCGACCACTTCGCAGCCATACTGGCGCTGCGCGGTGAGCACTGCGGCGCGGATCACCGCGTTGAGTCCGGGGGCGTCGCCGCCGCCGGTAAGAATGCCGATCTTTCGCATGGCTGAATTCTAATCCGTGCCGGGAATAAAAACCGCCCGCCGGAACGGCGGGCGCTTTGTTGCTAGTGAGCTTAGCGCGAGTAGTACTCGATGACCTGGTTGACTTCGCAGATCACCGGGATCTCGCTGGGGGCGGGCAGGCGCACGTAGGTGGCGCTCATGCTCTTCTTGTCCATCTCCAGATACGGAGGGATGTTGCCCACAGTCTCGACTGCTTCGACGATGGCGGGAACCTTGCGGCTGCTCTCCTTGACGGCGATGACATCGCCGGGCTTCACGGAGTACGAGGGCACGCTGACCCGCTCGCCATTCACGGTGATGTGGCCGTGGGTCACGTATTGGCGGGCGGCGTAAATGCTGCGCGCAAAGCCGGAGCGCAGCACCAGCGCATCCAGCCGGGACTCGAGCAGGATCATCAGGGTTTCCGGCGTGCGGCCCTTGGTCTTGTACGCGCGCTGGATGTAGCCGCGCATCTGGGCCTCGCGGATGTTGTACTGATCGCGCAGGCGCTGCTTCTGCAGCAACTGCTGCTTATAGTCCGAGGCGCGGCGCCACTGGCCACGACCGCCATGCTGGCCGGGGGGATTGGGGCGGCGCTCCATGATCTTGAGCGCCTTGGGGGTCAGCGGCACGCCGAGAGCGCGGGACCGTTTTACTTTGGAAATCTTCATACTGCAGCCAAACTCCTTGTTATGCCCGCGGCCTGTGCCGAGGGCTGTACAGCAACACTCAATTATAAAGCAACGCTAAAACTTCTGTCCAGCAGGCCATTGGCCGCGGTACCTGCCGGTTTTTGGCGTCCGCGGCGCTTGACAGCGCTGCGTATGCCCCTTCGCGGGTAGACACCGAACCGCAACGGTGGAGTTTGTTACTCGGTATAGCCGAGTAGAAACTCCTGCAGCAGTGCCGCCAGGCACTGCGTATGCCCTTCGCGGGTAGACACCGAACCGCAACGGTGGAGTTTCGTTACTCGGCGCAGCCGAGTAGAAAACTCCTTCAGCAGTGCCGCCAGGCACTGCGTATGCCCCCACGGGGATTCGAACCCCGGTTTTAGCCTTGAAAGGGCCACGTCCTAGGCCTCTAGACGATGGGGGCGTAGCTGATATGGATTGCTTCGTCGCTCCTGGCTACGCCGGAGCTCCTCGCAATGACGGAAGCTACCATCCAAAACAGCGAGGCATTTTACCACAGGCCGAACTCAGTTTTGACCGAGCACGGGATGTTCGATGATGCCGATGACGTCAAAAGGAAAATAGCGGAAGACGGCTTTGCCGACGATGTTCTCGATGGCCAGCGGGCCCCAGCTGCGCGAATCAGAGGAGGCATTGCGGTTGTCGCCCATCACGAAGACGTGGCCAGGCGGCACCACCCGCTCGGCCAAATCCTCCCGGGTGGGCTGGCTGAGGTAGGGCTCCTCCACGGGCTGGCCGTTAATGTAGAGCACTCCGGCGTAGATCGCCACCCGATCGCCGGGCACACCAATCACCCGCTTGATGTAGTCTTCCTCCACGTTGTTCGGATAGGGGAAGACGACCACATCGCCGCGCTGCGGTTCGTTCCAGCGATAGGCCAGGCGATTGACGATGACGTAGTCACCGTTCTCGAAGTTGGGCAGCATGCTGTTGAACTCCACACGCACGCGGGCGGAGACGAAGTTGATCGCCAGGAAGAGCAACAAGGCGAGGACGATGGTTTCCAGAGTCTCGAGCAGAATGCGGCGCAGCGGCGAAGCCGGCGCCTCTTCGAGAGCGACGACGTTCTGGCGGTCCAGCGGGCCGAGTTCCGGGGGGGATGGTGGCAGCGACATGGCAGGGTTTCAGGCGGCGTGATTATACACGCCCGGCACGGCGCAGGCTGAAACGCAGTTCAATCGAAACTTGGGATGGACAACGAGTCGACGATGCCGACTATCACGGAGATGACGCAGGCATCCGGGTTCTCCAGCACCTGGCGGGCGCCGTTGCCCTCGCGGTTGACCAGCACGGTGTCGCCCACCCCGGCATGGGTGTTGTCCAGGGCGATGAAGTCGCCTGCGGGTTTTTCACCCGGCAACAGTAAGGGCTGCACCACCAGCAAGCGGCGGTGCTTGTAATCGGCGTGGCCGATGGTGGTGACCACAGTTCCGGTGACTTTGGCGAGAATCATCAGCTGTACCTGGTGGCACCCTTCTTCAAGGTGAAATCAAATTCGCCGTCGGGGCGCACGTTGAACTCGTCGACCAGGCCCACCAGGGCCAGGTCCACCGGCACGAACTTGTGCCCTGGCAGCGCCAGGGCCGCCTCGCGCGAGCGCACCATCACGCACAGATCACCCTGGTTGGCTTCCACCACGTCCACGGCCACTTGCAGCGGCCCGGTGGGCTGCAGCTGCTTATCCAGCGGCTCCACCACCAGCAGGCGGTATCCCGCGATGTCGGGATACTTCAGCGTGCTGATCGCCTGGCCGCGCACACGCCCGAAGAGCATCAGCGGCCCAGGCTTCGCAGCACGCGCTGCACGATGGCGCTCAGCAGGGCGTCGTCCACCTGGTCGCCCAGCTTGGCCTTGACTGCGCTGAAGATGCGCGCCTCCAACTCGGCGCCGCTTGGCTGCGGTGCAGCCTGCGGCTGCACCGGCGAGGCTGGCGGCGCCTGGGGCGCCGGCGCTGCGGCAGGCGAGGGCTGCTCCGAGATGTACGGCCGGGCTGGCGCGCTGGCCGGGCGGCTGTCGCGCTCGCCGACCAGCTCAATGCCCAGGCGGCGGGCTTTCTCCCGCGCCAAGTCGGTAACGACCA
The DNA here is from genome assembly GCA_026129335.1 of Anaerolineales bacterium. Classification (GTDB taxonomy): domain Bacteria; phylum Chloroflexota; class Anaerolineae; order Anaerolineales; family UBA11579; genus JAMCZK01. The sequence continues at coordinate 26,995 of JAHCIH010000016.1, read as the reverse complement.
CCTCGTCGCTGACGGCCAACGAGGTCACGCCCTGGCGGGCGAGGTCTTCAATGTCCCGTTCGGTGTAAAAGACTTTGGCCATAGGCGCTCCTTTAGCCGCTGACGCCTTCCACCGCGTTAAGCGCCTGGATGGCCGCCTCGTGCGCGGTGACAATCTCCGATTCGGAACCGCTCAGCCACATGCGGCCGAAGCGCCCCACCGAGGAGACGTGCATGATCTTGATGCTGGCGCTCTTCTCGGCCTCGTTGCAGGCCAGGTTAATGTAGGCGGCCGGGGCCACTTCCAACACCAGCATGGTCTCGCCGGGCACCAGCATGCTGCCGCGGCGGAAGCGGTTGAGCAACTGGGCCTGGTAGGGGTCCACGTTGGTGATGATCTGGCTGGACGCGATCTGCGGGCGGATGCGGTCTTCCATCTTCAGGCCGAGGTGGTTCAGCACGGCGCTGCCGGCTTCTTTCACCGCGGCCTGATTCTGCGAGTGCACCTCGAACATGCCGAACTCGCGCTCGACCAACTGCGCGCCGGGCTTGGCCTCGGTGGCCTTCACGGCGATGTCGACCAGGCGGAAGGCTTCGTTGCCCGGGGCCATCTCGATGTACAGCGCGGCCATGCCCTCGGTGGGCAAGTCGCCCTGGGTCACCGTGCCGACAAAGGCGGCGTACTGCGGCTGCATGCGGTCCAGATAGCAGTAGCAGCGCAATGAGAATTTTTGATCTGCCATAGTTACTCCGTTCCTTCGCCGGGCCGGTTGCACAAGGCAATGCCCAGCGGGGTTACAAACATGGGCCAGTCCGGTACTTCGGTGGCCAGCCCGGTGAAGTTCTGCACCACCCCGGCCATGCCGGCGAACGCCGAGGTGCCGCCCACCAGAGTGATCTGCTCCACCACCCGACCGCCCTGCGCCTGGTAGGCTTCCAGGTGGCGGGCGGTGATGCCGGCGACCTTCTCCATCACCGGGCGCACCACAGGCAGCAGGCGGGCCTGCTGCGCCGGGTCTTTCTTGGTTTCCTCCGCTTCTTCGAAGCTGAGGTCCAGCGCCCCGGCGATGACCAGGCTGAAGTGTGTGCCGCCAGTGGCTTCATCTGCGGTGTAGACCACGCGGCCATCCTCGATGATGGCGATGCCGGTGGTGCCGCCACCCACGTCCACGATGGCGCCGTTCTGCAGGCCGAGCAGCGCATTGGCTGCGCTGGGCTCGTCCACCAACTGGTCGCAGCGCAGTCCGGCTGCTTCGACCACGTTGGCGGTGGCCCGCACTTCCGCCCGCGGCACGCCCGGGGGGAAAGAGCTGGCCGCCTCGTCCAATTCGCGACCCAGGCGGGCTTCCACCCGGGTCTTCATGGCGCTCAGCCGGTCCACTGCGCCCACGTAGTCGACCACCAGGCCGTCGCGCACCACCTGAGCGAACTGGTATTCGCCGGCCAAGGGCACGCCTTGCTCATCCAGCACGACCAGCACCAGATAGGCGGTGCCCAGGTCTACGCCAGTGAGTAACTTTCCCTTCGGGAAAGTCCGCAGCGGCGGCGGTTCAGGCTGGTCGATGCGCCGCAGAACTTCTGCGGCGCGGGCCAGCCTCGCGGCGGGGTCCAAAGTGCGGGTCACGCCCGCAAGCTTAGGACTTGGCCCCGCCGCGGCCGCCGATGCTGCCACGGCTGCTCTGCGGCAGGATCATCTCGACGTTGTCGTGCGGGCGCGGGATGACATGCACGGAAACCAGCTCGCCGATGCGCTTGGCAGCGGCCGCGCCGGCGTCGGTGGCGGCCTTGACCGCGCCGACATCGCCGCGCACCATCACGGTCACGAAACCGCCGCCGACGTACTCGGAGCCGATCAGCGTGACATTGGCGGCCTTGACCATTGCATCAGCGGCCTCCACGGCGCCCACCAGGCCACGGGTTTCGACCATGCCGAGGGCAATCAAACTCAGATCTTGTGCCATTTCTTTCTCCTTCTATAGATACTGCGCGTTTTTAGCCAACGGGCTCTCAGGCCCGTGAACTACCCAGAATTTCCTGCACCACTTCCTGCACGATGCTCTCCAGCTGCTGCGGGTCGGGGCCGAAGAGCGGCCCGGCCGGCACCGCGCCGGCGCGCATGGCGGCTTCCGGCGGGGCGGAGGTTTCGTAGGCCAGGCGCTTGATGTTGAACAGGTGGTGCACGGTGATGTTGTCGCCGGTGATCGCCCCGCCGATGCCGCCAGAACCGAGGGTCATGGAAGGCATCACCGAAGTGGTCAGCCCCACTGCGCCCAGGGTGCCCATGGTGTTGACGCCGATGCGGAAAACCGGCTTCTCCAGGGCAAAGGCCATGATGACCTTCTCGTCCTCAGCGTGGATCATCAGGCTGTGGCCGCGGCCGCCGAAGCGGATCATCTCGATGCAACGGTCGCAGCCGGCTTCCCAGCCTTCTTCCTCGTACCAGCCGAGCACGGTGGTCAGTTTCTCGCGGGAGAGCGGCTCTTCGCGGCCCACCTTGTTCAGCCGGGCGACGAGGATGCGCGCCGAAGCAGGTACCTGGATGCCGGCCATGCCGGCCAGCACCTGCGGCGATTTGCCCACCGTGGCGGCGTTGATGCCGCCGTCGGGGTGGAAGAGCAGGCGGCGCATGGCTTCGGTTTGGGCCTCGTCCATGAAGTGAGCGCCTTCGGCCTTCATCAGCTGCTCCAGGCGGGCGGCGATGGGCTTGTCCGCCACCACGGCCTGCTCGGTGGCGCAGATCACGGAATGGTCGAAGGCCTTGCTGGCCACGATGTAGCGGGCGGCCTTCTGCAGGTCGGCGCTGCGGTCCACGTAGACCGGCACGTTGCCGGGGCCGACGCCGTAGGCCGGCTTGCCCTGCGAATGGGCGGCGCGCACCATGGGGCCGCCGCCGGTGGCCAGGATGACCGCCGTGCGGCGGTGGCTGAGCAATTCGTTGGTGCCCGGCAGGCTGACCTGGGACATGCAATGGATCAGCCCTTCCGGCGCGCCGGCTTCCACGGCGGCCTGGGCCATCACCCGGGCGGTCTCCACGCAGCAGTTCACCGCCGTGGGGTGCGGGGCGACGACGACGCCGTTGCGCGCCTTGACCGAGATGAGTATCTTGTTCATCACCGTGGAGGTGGGGTTTGTGCTGGGGGTCAGCGCGGCGACCACGCCCATCGGCCAGGCGATCTCGTAGATGCGCTTGTGCGGGTCGTGGCGCACCACACCGACGGTCTTGATGTCGCGGATGCTTTCCCAGACCATACGGGAGCCGAATTCGTTCTTGAGCTTCTTGTGCTCGGGTACGCCGTAGCCGGTCTCTTCGCTGGCCATGCGGCCCAGGCGCTCGGCGGCGCGGTAGGCCGCCTCGGCCATCGCTTCGCAAACGCGGTCCACCAGCGCCTGGCCAGCTTGTGCCCAGATCTGCTGGGCAGAGTGGGCCGCTTCGACCATGGAGCGGGCTTGTTGGATGGAAAGCAGGTCTTTGTCCAGTTCAGCCATTTCGCCTCGCTAACTCTTGCGGAAGACGACTTCGCCGTCCACCTGCAAAGAATCGATGATCGCCATGATCACCGCATCCACCGGGGTGTCTTTGGTGATGTCCGTCTGACGGCCGCTGGAACCGTGGGCAGTGAGCACCAGGTCACCCACCCCGGCGTTCACCGTGTCCACCGCCACGTAAGGCTTTCCGGTGGGCGCCCCGGTCTGGTCGGTCTCGCGGCAGATGAGCAGCTTGCGCCCTTCCAGCTTGGGGTCTTTGATGGTGGCAACCGTGTTGCCGATGACTTTGGCAATAAGCATTTTGCGGTTCCTCTCTAATACGCCTGGGCCGGCTGCGCCACCGCAGGGGCCGCGGCGGCGGGCTGGGCGGCGGTTTCCTTCTCGCCGGCGACGATCTTGACCCCGGCGCTGGCGCCGATACGGGTTGCGCCGGCTTCCACCAGGCTGCGGGCGTCTGCATAGTCGCGTACGCCGCCGGAAGCTTTGACGCCCATCTCTGGCCCAACCACGCGGCGCATCAGGGCGATGTCGGCGGCGGTGGCCCCGCCGCCGGAGAAGCCAGTGGAGGTCTTGACGAAGTCGGCGCCGGCTTCTTTAGCCAGCAGGCAGGCGGTGACCTTTTCTTCTTCGGTGAGCAGGGAGGTTTCAATGATGACTTTGACCAGCGCGCCGGCCGCATGGCCCAGGCGCACGACCCCGGCGATGTCGCGGGCCACCAAAGTGTAGTCGCGGCCCTTGAGCGCGCCGATGTTGATGACCATGTCGATCTCGGTGGCGCCGTCGCGCAGCGCGGTCTCGGTCTCGAACATCTTGACGTCGGGGGAGGAGGCGCCCAACGGGAAGCCGATGACGGTGCAGACTTTGACCGGCGTGCCGCGCAGCAGGTCGGCGCACAGCTTCACGTAGCCGGGGTTGACGCAGACCGAGGCGAAGTTGTAGGTGCGCGCCTCGTAGCACAGCTGGGCGACCTGATCCGGCGTGGCATCGGGCTTGAGCAGGGTGTGGTCGATGAGGCGGGCCACGCTGGGATCCTGCGGAATGCCGCCGAGGGTGGAGGTGAGGCGTTCCGCCCCGGCGCTGATCACCTGGCCGACGCGGTTGAAGCAGGTGCGCACGCAAATGCCGTCGGCGCACTCCTCGGTGCAGCTGTCGCCGTGCACATGCGCCAGGCGGGCTTCGCCGGCTGCGGCGGGCTTGTGCCCGCTGCAGCCGCAGTCGCAGCCGCCGGGCTTGGCGGCCGCGGCGGGCGGCGCCCCGCCCTGCTCTTCCAGGGCGGCGATGACCTCACGGGCCACGATCTCAACAATGGAACGAAGTTCTGGATTAGCGGACATGCTTGCTCTCAATCGCCACGATCTTGTCTACGCGGGCGGCATGGCGGCCGCCGCCGAATTCAGTGCCCAGCCAGGTGTCGACGATCTGGCGGGCCAGAGCAGCGCCGAGCAGCCCGGCGCCGAGGGTGAGCAGGTTGGCGTCGTTGTGTTCGCGGCTGTTGACCGCGGTGGCGTGGTCGTAGCACATGGCGGCGCGCACGCCGGGCACTTTGTTGGCCGCCATGCAACTGCCGATGCCGGCGCCATCGATCATGATGCCGCGCCAGGCCGCGCCGGAAGCGACCTGCTGGGCCACCGCCTGGGCGAAGTCGGGATAGTCCACCGCCTCGCTGCTGTGCGTCCCGCAGTCTTCCACTTGGTAGCCCCTGGCCTGCAAGTGGGCGATGAGGTCTTGCTTCATAGCGTAGCCGCCATGATCGCTCCCAATGGCCACGCGGCCGACCAGCGGAGAGACAGCATCTGTCGCGGCAGGCGCCTGCAATTGACCCAGTACGCGCTGCACGATCTGCTCGACCTCGGATTCAGAGATGCGGCTCATCTCAGCCAGCCTCGCTTCCGCCGGCAACCACCCGGCCCGGCAGGCGGCGGAAGGCGACCTGCTGCAGGGGGGCATGGAGTTTCAAATTGGTGTAGAAGCGGAACTGGTCGGCGCGCACTTCGGAGTCGACGTATTCGATCACGCGGCCATCGGCCAGGCGAGTCTCACGGTGGAAAACGAAGACCACCGCGGGCATCTCCAACTGGAGCAGCTCGGCCACTTGCGGAGTGGCCAGGGTGGCTTCGATCTCCTGCTCGGCGTGGTCCGGGCGGCGGCCATATTGATCAGCCAGCACCTGGTAGAGCGAGGCGCTGGAAAAGTCGTGATTGAGCAGGCCGGGGCACAACTCGTGGGGCAGATGGGCGCGCTCGATGGCCATGGGCTGGTCGTCCAGCATGCGCAGGCGCAGCAGGTAGACCACCTCGCCGCCGAGCTGGATCTGCAGCCGGCGTGCCAGGAACGGGTCGGCACGGATGATGGCCGCCTCGAGTACCTGGCTGCTCACCTCGCGGCCCTGCAGCTGCATCTCCTGGGTGAAGCCCATGAGGTGCTCGGCGGTCTTGCTGACCCGCTCCTGGGCCACGAAAGTGCCCACGCCCTGCACGGTGCGGACGAAGCCGCGGGCGGCCAGGTCGGCCAAAGCGTGGCGCACGGTGTTGCGGCCCACGCCGTACAGTTGGCCCAATTCGCTCTCCGAGGGCAGGCGCTGGTCGGCCGCCAACTGGCCGGATTGGATCTGGGCCAGAATCGAATCGGCCACTGCCTGATACAGCGGCTTGCCGGCGCGGTTCTTCTCGATCGAAGTAGCCATAGCGTTGTCATGCCGAACATATACCTACATGTTCCAACATGTACCATCGAGAATAGCACTTTTACCGGGCTAAGTCAAGCGCGTAACGGGAGCGAAAGCGAACCCGTTCGCCCCGTTACCCCATTAGCGAAAAGGAGGCATTTATGCTTAGATGGGCGCTTACTTTCCTGGTCGTGGCGATCATCGCCGGTCTGCTTGGTTTCGGCGGGATTGCCGGAACGGCGGAAGGCATTGCCAGAGTGCTGTTCGGGCTCTTCCTGATCCTTGCGCTGGTCTCGTTCATCTTTGGCCGCCGCGCGATCTAGCCATCTGCGCGCACAAACAAAAAAAGCCCGCAAAGCGGGCTTTTTTGTTGGCGATCAGTCGTTACGACCTTTAAAGACCAGGCGAATGGGCGTACCCAGGAAGCCGTAGGCTTGGCGCAGGCGGTTCTCCAGATAACGCTGGTAACTGAAGTGCACCAGACGGGGATCGTTCACATAAATAAGGAAGGTGGGCGGGTCGCTGCGCACCTGGGTGCCGTAGTAGATGCGCAGGTTGCGCCCCGCTTTGCCCGGCGGCGGCTGGTAATCCTGCGCTTCGCCGAGCACCTTGTTGATCATCGAAGTGCTCAGCTGGACATAGCGTTCTTCGGCCACCTTGAGCGCGGTGGGCAGCACCTGCTTGACCCCCGCCCCAGTGAGCGCGGAGATGAACAGCAAGGGCGCATAGCTGGTGAACTTGAGCGCGTTGCGTATTTGCTGCTCGGCCTCTTCCTGGGTGATGCCGTCTTTGGGCACTGCATCCCACTTGTTGACCACCAACACCGCGCTCTTCCAGGCGTCCTGCACGTAGCCGGCGATGTGCGCATCCTGAGCGCTGATGCCCTCGCTGCCGTCGATGAGCAGCAGGGCCACGTCGGCCCGTTCGATCGCCCGCATGGTACGGATGCTGCTGAACTTGTCCACGCCGGGGGTGATCTTGCCGCGGCGCTTGAGCCCGGCGGTGTCGATCAGGCGGATCTGCTTGCCCTGCCACTCCAGCAGGGTGTCCACCGCGTCGCGAGTGGTGCCGGGGATCTCGCTGACTAGCACGCGTTCTTCGCCGATCAAGGCGTTGAACAGGGTGGACTTGCCCGCGTTGGGCTTGCCGAGCAGCGCGATGGACACATCCTGCTCGGCCTCGTCTTCAGCCGGCTGGGGCAGCTCGCGCAGCGCGGCGACCAGCGCGTCGAGCATGTCTCCGGTGCCGGAGCCGTGCACCGCCGAGACGGCGTGCGGCTCGCCCATACCCAGCTCGTAGAAGGCCGCCGCCCCGGCGCGGCGGGCTTGAGAGTCGGCCTTGTTCGCGACCACGAACACCGGCGGGTAGAGCGCCCCACCCTCTTTGCGCTGGAAGCGGCGCAGGATCTGCGCCACTTCCAGATCGGCGGGGGTCACGCCGTCTTCCACGTCGACCACGAAGAGCACGGCGTCCGCCTCGCGGATGGCTTGCTCAGCCTGGGTGCGGATCTGCTCGACGAACTCTGCAGAGCCGATGGAGAGCGCTTGGCGACCGGCGCCCTGGGCGACCCGGATGGGATCGATGCCGCCAGTGTCAACGATGGCGAATTCCACCCCGGCCCAATCCGCGTTGGCGTACAGCCGGTCACGGGTGGTGCCGGGCACATCGTCCACCACGGCCAGGCGCTCGCCGGCGAGGCGGTTAAACAGCGTGCTCTTGCCGACGTTGGGCCGGCCGACGATGGCGACGATGGGTTTGGACATTACTGAGGGCTGATGACCACTTCGATCTGGCTGGGGCTGACCGAAACGATGGTCACTTCGCGGGGCAGCACTTCGGCTTCGGGCACCAGCAGGTGGGTGCCGCTCGAGAGGCCGGTCAGATCGACGAACAGGCGGATATCGCCCACCTGCAGGGTCTGCAGCGTGGTCAGCGGGCCAGAGACGATGACGCTGACCGTCTGCGGCGAAAGCGAAGCGCGCAGGCCGGGGCCCAGGCCGGTGATCTCGACCTGCAGGTTGAGCAGTGTGCTGGTCTCAATGGCCGAGACACCGACGCTGACTTCCACATTCTGCTGCTCGCCCACCACGATCACTCCGGCGGGCAGGTTCAGCGCCAGGCGGGCGACGATGGGCTGGTCCAACCCGCTGAGGTCGAGCGGCATGGTATCCACGTAACCGGGCAGGCTGGCGACCACTTCCGAATCGGTGGAGAAGAGCGTGACCACCGGCGGGTCCACCGAGACGCTGGTCACGCGGAAGCCGCTGGCCAGCTGGCCGATGGTTTGCACGCGCACGGCCACCTCGCGGTAACCGCCCGCCTGCATGATGCCCTGGCTGACCTCGGCCATGCCGGGGTTGAGGGTCAGCCCGCTGAGCACGTTGCCTGCCTCGTCCAACGCCTGCAGGGCCACCTGAGCGGTGACCGTGTCGCGGGCATCGGCGATGTTGATCGAGGCCACCATGCGGTCCACCTCGGCGACCAGGGTTTCCGGGCCGGAGACGGTGGTGCTGCGCGGCTCCAGGGTCAGATCGCCGGTTTCAAACCCCAGGGCGGGGCTGCCCTGCACCAGGGCGGTGATGGCAAACTCCTGCACGGCGAGCGGCTCCAACTGCACGGTCACTTCGGTGGGGTTGACCTGCAGCACCCGCAAGGGGCGCAAATCCGAATGCACCTCGATGGGCAGCACGTGCTCGCCGGGGCCAAGGCCGGTCAGGTCGATATAGACTTCCACCGCGCCAGGTACCGAAATCAGCCGGTCCCACAGCGACACGGGAGCGCCCAAGCGCAGGAAGACCTGGCTGGGCAGGTTGCCCACCAGCACCAGGCCAGGGTCCTGCCCGCGCACCTGCAGCACCAGCGGCGTGGGGAAATCACGGGCCTCGTTGGGGTCGGTGGCGACTACCGCGGACACCCACACGGCAAAAGCGATGGCGAAAGCCAACAGCAGGGTGCCCAGGTTGTTCCACAGGCGCAGCAGGAGGGGCTTCCACATATCAGACCTCGGTGGTGTCCTTCTGCTCGACCATGAGGAACGGGAAATAGCGGGCCATGAACTGCTCGAACGGGTTGCTGGGCTGCACCGGCTTGTAGAAGGCGCGCAGCACGCCCTCGAGGCGTTCGCGGCCCAGGCGGTGGATCATGCGGCCGCCGAAAGCCACCGAAATGGCGCCGGTCTCTTCGGAGATGACCAGCGAGACGGCATCGCTGACTTCGGAGGTACCCAGGGCGGCGCGGTGGCGCAGACCCATCTGGCGGTCGGCGCCTGGGGAGAGCACGCCGCTGGTGGAGAGCGGCATGATGCAAGCCGCACCGGCCACCCGCGTGTCGGCGATGATCGCAGCGCCATCGTGCAGCGGCGTATTGGGATGGAAGATCTGCAACAGCAGGCTGGGGGTCACCTGGGCATCCAACAGGATGCCGGTATCCACGTATTCCTCCAGGCTATCCAGGCGCTGCAACACGATCAGCGCGCCGTGGCGCTTTTCGGCCAGCCGGGTGGCGGCCTGGGTGATGGCCGAGATCACGTCTGGCGTGTCGCCGTTGTCGCGGGCGGTGGTGAGGATCTGGCTGGCGCGGCCCAGGCGCTCCAGGGCGCGGCGGATCTCGGTGGCAAAGATGACCGGGATGGCTACCAGGATGGCGGGCAGCGAATTGCGCACCAGCCAGGAGAACGCCGGCAGGTTGAAGACCACGACAATCAGACTGATGAAGACATAAAGCACCAGGATGCCGCGCAGCAGCACCATGGCGCGCGTGTTGCGCAGGAAGGAAAGCAGCGCATAGACGATGGCAGTGACCAGCAGCAGATCGACCACGCTTGCAAAAGAAAGGCGCTGCAAGATGAAGAGGATTTCGTCGATCAGCTGGTTCATATCAAATCGGGCGCAGCACGCGGTCGGCGCGCAGCTGCTTGAAGAGCATCACCGTGCCGGGGGGCAGCGACTCGAGGGCGGCTTCCTGCCAGGCGGTGACGGTCAGCTCGTGGGGGAAGCGCTCTTCGTAGCCCAGCTGCTGCCAGAGTTCGCGCTGGGCGGCCAGCTGCGGCTCCACGAACACCAGGGCGACCTCGCACTGCAGTTCGCTGGAGGCGGTCTCCATCTCCTCGACCAGGAAGGCGAGCATCTCCAGTTCTTTCTCATCTTTGGCCATGTGGATGTCGTCCACCCGGGCGACCAGGTTCTCGACCTTCCAGCCCAGCAGGCCTTGCAAGCCCTGCTGGTCACGCAGCAGCAGGATGGCTTTCTCGCCAAAGGCGGAGAGCAGCCGGTTGGCGTCCGTCTCGCCGGCGCCGTTCTGGCGCAGGATGAAATCGGTAATTTCGCGGATTTCGCGCGGCCGGGCGCGTAGCACATGCAGCCCGCCGGCGCCCACCTTGCCCATGCCAGGCAGGCGGCTGGGCACGGTCTCGCCGGTCAGCCTGGGGAAGAGCTTCTTCCAGGCGTCTTTGACCTGCTCCCAGGTCTCCAGCAGAGTGCCGCTGTTGTCGATGACCACATCGGCCTTGGCCGCCTTTTGCCACTCGGGGCTCTGCGCGGCCATGCGGCGGCGCGCCTCGGCTTCGTCCATGCCGCGCTGCGTGTGCAGCCGTTCCAGCTGGGCGGCTTCGCCGGCGGTGACCACCCAAATCGAATCGCAAGCCTCGGCCAGGGGCGACTCGAGCAGCTTGATAGCCTCCAAGACAATGACCTGCTGAATGCTGTTGCCGGCCAGGTAGTCCACCGCCTGGCGCACCAGCGGATGCACGATCGATTCGAGCAGTTTCAATGCTTCGGGGTCGGCGAAGACCACGCTGCCCAGCTTCTTGCGGTCCACTTCGCCGTCGCCTTTGAGGACGTAGGTGCCGAAAGCGTCCAAGACTGCCTGGTAGCCCGGCGCACCGCGCTGGATGGCGCGGTGCGAGAGCGCGTCGGCATCGATGCCAAAGGCGCCGGCATGCTCCAGCATGCGGCGCACCACGCTCTTGCCGCTGGCGATATTGCCGGTGAGGCCGATGACATACTTGCCGGGCCAGGCGCTCACAGCGGCTCCCTCACGAGATGACCCCCAGCGAGCGGCCCACTTCGGCGAAGCTGTGCAGGCCCTGCTCCAGGTCGTCGGTGCTGTGCGCCGCGGAAATCATCACCCGGATGCGGGCCGCCCCACGCGGCACGGTGGGGAAGGCGATGGCCATGGCGAACACGCCGGCCTCGTACAAAGCCTTGCTGAATTCCTGGGCCAGCGTTGCCTGGCCGAGCATCACGGGGGTGATGGGCGTTACGCTGCGGCCGATGTCGAAACCGAGCTTCTTCATCTCGGCCTTGAAGAATTCGGTGTTGCTCCACAAGCGCTCGACCAATTCGGTGGATTCTTCCAGCAGGTCCACCGCGGCCAGACAGGCGGCCACATCCGGCACGGTCATGGCCGAAGAGAATAGGAAGGGCCGGCCGCGCTGCTTGAGCCACTCCACGATTTTGGCGTTGCCGGCAGCCACGCCGCCGACCACGCCAAATGCCTTGGAGAAGGTGCCCACTTCCACATCCACCTTGCCGTGCAAGCCGTAGTGGTCCACGATGCCGCGGCCGCCTTTGCCCAGCACGCCTTCACCGTGGGCGTCGTCCACCATCAGCATGGCATCGCCTTTGCGCGCCTCGGCGTAAATTTCGGGCAGCGGGGCAATGTCGCCGTCCATGCTGAACACGCCGTCGGTAATCACCAGGGCGCGGCGATACTGGCCGCGATGCTCGGCGATGGCCGCGGCCAGGCCGGCCGGGTCGCAGTGCGGGTAGCGCAGAATGGTCGCCCCGGAGAGGCGGCTGCCGTCGATGATGCTGGCGTGGTTGAGTTCGTCGGAGAAGATGACGTCTTCCTTGCCCACCAGGGCGGGGATGACGCCCAAATTGGCGGTGAAGCCGGACTGGAAGGTGACCGCCGCCTCGACGCCCTTGAAGGCGGCTATGCGCCGGTCCAGCTCCACATGCAGGTCCATGGTGCCGGCGATGCTGCGCACCGCCGCCGGGCCGATGCCGTGTGTATCCATAGCCTGGCGGGCGGCCGCCACCAGGCGCGGGTGGTTGGCCAGGCCGAGGTAATTGTTGGAGCAGAAGTTGAGCGCCCGGCGGCCGTCCACCTGCAGCCAGGCGCCCTGCGGGGAACCAATGGTGCGGATATGGTTGTACAGCCCGGCTTGCTTCAAGCCGTCCAGTTCTTCGCCAGCCCAGGCATCAACGTTGACCATGCAATGCTCCTGCTCCTAGAAAATTAAACCCGCGGCGCGCGAAGCGGTCACGCGCAAACGCTTGTTCTTATTATACGCTCACCAACATCTGCCGCAGCCATGCCGCCGCGGCAATGCATATGGTAGAATGTCGCCGCCAGGGAGATGGAACACATTCCGGGAGGGATGGCCGAGTGGCTGAAGGCAGCGGTCTTGAAAACCGCAGTGGGTGTTCCACCCACCGGGGGTTCGAATCCCTCTCCCTCCGCTGCACCTCATTGGGGAGGTCGCATAGTCTGGTCTAGTGCGCCCGCCTGCTAAGCGGGTTCCGGGGTTACTCGGACGAGGGTTCAAATCCCTCCCTCCCCGCCTTGAACTTGTAACCCAGGCTGGTTACAATTTCAATCCAGTAACGTTCACTGCGTGAACGTTACTGGTTCGGCAAAGCCGGTCAACCAACTGGAGTTCGCGCTTTTTGCGAGCCGAAAGGGATTGGCAAAGCCGGTCAACCACTGGAGTTCGCCGCTTTTGCGAACTCCAAAACGAACAGCTTCACCGTTCGTTAGCTCTCGTAGCTCAGTGGATAGAGCACTTGCTTGCGGAGCAAGGGGTCGTGCGTTCGAGTCGCACCGAGAGCGCTGCTGAAGGAGCCGCCGCCCAGAGATGGGCGGCGGCTCCTTCGTTTTAAGCCGGGGGAACGTATAATGAAGCAAATTTGCCCAAGCATCATCCAATCTGTTAAACCAAGAGGTCATTGGACGCTCAACTGCTTGCACAGTGTCGCGCAGGCGACCCGGTAGCCATCGAAGCCCTTGTCAGCGAGCACCAGGCAAGAGTGTACCGACTGTGCCTGTCCATCCTGGGCGATAGCGAAGACGCGGCAGATGCCACCCAGGAAGCGTTCATTGCCGCCCTGAAAGCCCTGGCCTCCTACCGCGGCGAGAGCGCTTTCCAGACCTGGCTGCTTGCCATCGCGATCAACACCAGCCGCGGCCATTTGCGGCAGCGCAAGCGCCAGGCCAATTTAGAGCAAAGCGTCACAGACGAAACCATGAGGCAGGACCAAAGCAGGCAAAGTTTGGAAGGGCAAGTGATGCAGTCCCAGCACAACGAAGCGGTCTGGCGGGCGGTGAGCGGCCTGGACGAAAAGCACCGCCTGCCCATTGTGCTGCGCTACTACCACGACCTGTCCACCCAGGAGATTGCCGACACCCTGGGCATCAACGTGGGCACGGTGCACTCGCGCCTGTCCAATGCGCGCAACCGCCTGTTGGGTGAGTTGAAACGCGCCAACGTACCGCTGGCCGGCAGCCTGGGGGGTGAGCCGTGAAATTGGCCCATACCAAAGCACGCCAGTACATCGAGCAGGCGCTCGATGGCCTGCTGAGCCCCGAACTGCAAACCAGCCTGGATGCGCACCTGCAGGGCTGCGCCGAGTGCCGCGCCTTCGCCGCCGACATGGCCGGCCTGCAGGCTGGGCTGCGCAGCGCCCTGCACAGCCAGTGGCCGGCAAGCGGGCTGCCGGACGAAAAACAAAGCGAACTGGTCAAGGAGCTGCAGGCCCAGTTTGGCCAGCCCGCCGGGTCGCAAGCCGGCGGGCGCCCCGGCCTGCGCTGGCTGCTGGCGGCGCTGGTCGTCGCCGCCCTGGGCACGTGGTGGCTGGCCGGGCGCGGCGTGGCCCCCGCGACGATCGCCGCCGAAACTAGCACCGCGACCGCCGCGGCAGTTCACTCCGCTACGCCCACGGCAAGCGCAACCCCAGTGGCGGGAATGCCGCTGTTGGTCGCCGTGCCGGTGCAGAATGTGAACTGCCGCGAGGGGAACAGCAGCCAGTTCGAGGTCGCCGACACTCTGCTGCAAGGCGAGGAGTATTCCCCCGAAGCACGCGGACGCGATGAACTGTGGGTGCGCTTCAAGGGGCCGACCTTCCAGGAGCTGTGCTGGGTCTTTGTGGACAATCTCGACCTGTTCATCGACGATGAACCGGTCGAGTTGGCGGACGTCCCCGAGGAATTGCTGCCCTACGCAGACTATCCACCCACGCCGACGCCCTCCCCCACGCCGACCTTCACCCCCGAGCCCGACCGCCTGCCGCAGTGCAGCGACGGCATCGACAACGACGGCGACGGGCGCATCGATTATGTCCCCGGCGGCGCGGGCGACCGCGAGTGCAGCAGCCCGGAAGATGATGATGAAGCGCGGTAGCCGAACATAGCCTCTGCAAAAAAGAGGAGCCGTTGCCGGCTCCTCTTTTGTTTTTAAACCGAAGCAATTGTGAAGCAAATCCGGGCGAGGTGCATCCAATCATCAAATGCGTTCGCTACATAAGGAGGAACCATGTCGATCTTCAAATCCAAACCTGCATGGCTGATTGGCATTTTGCTGATCGTGGCTGCCGCTGTAATCGGGTTCTACTATATCGATTACCGGGCTTCGGGGGCAGAGTTGCCCACGTCATCCGCGGCCTCGCAGATATCAATTGGCCACCCGCAGAACGGGGCCGAATTGACCGCCTACGAGCCCCTGACAATCGATGCCCTTGCGGCCGGACCCAACCCCTTCCTTTCCATTGAACTTTGGATCAACGGGGAGCTGGTCAGCGTGCAGACGGGGCCAAGCGAGGGCCAAAGCCCGCTGGAAGCCAGCTTTGCCTGGTTGCCCAAGGATGAAGGCGCCATCTCGTTGATCGCCCGCGCGATCGATAACCAGGGCCAGACCTCCACTTCGCCGGCCGTACAGGTGTTTATCGGCGCCAACGAGGATGCCGAAGAAGGCTTCACTGAGCAGCTGGGAGACGTGCCGGCGGTGGCGCCTGCCGGCGGCGGTTTCGCGCTGCCCAGCGGCCCTACAGGCCCAGCCGCTCCGGCCGAAGACTGGAACGGCTCCCCCGGCGACTGGATCAACAGCCTGAACAACGACCAACCGCCCACCGCGCCGGAACTGCTGGTGCAAGGCGATGCGGCCAGCTGCACGGGGGACCTGCTGATCCGCGATCTGTCTGACAACGAAGATGGGTTTGCGGTCTTCTTCCAACTCGATGGGGGCAGCTGGATACAGACCAAAACCCTGGCTTCCCAATCGCAAAACGAATGGATCGAGCTGGCCGGCGTCAACTTGTTTGGCGGCCAGAATTCCTTCTATGTATCTGCCTTCAATTCGCAGGGCGAGGCGCAAAGCAACCTGGTTTCAGTCTTCATGGACCACGCAGATTGTTTGGTCGAACTGGTTGGCCCGCCCAGCGAAACGGCCCCCCTGCTGCTGCAGGTGAAAGGCCTCAGCCTGCTGGGGGGCAATGCGCCGGACAAACTGTACTGCTATCGCTCCCTAAACGGCGGGGCCATGCTGCGCTGGCCGCTGGTGGGCTACTTCTACCCTGACCAGAACGGCCAGTTCGCCCTCGAAGAATTGCTGGACGTGATCAGCGGACAGCTAGGAGCGCAAACCCTTTCCCTGTACATGGAATGCTGGGGCTGGTTCGGTGAAACGCTGCAGTACCTGGGCAACGCCGAATCCGAGGGCATCAGCCCTGCTCTGGGTGGCCAGCTGCTTGTGGGAGACCTGCTGCAAGCTGAGATCGTTTTCGAAACGCTGAGCGGAGAAGGTGGTGGAAAATTTGGGCAGTTCGGGCTGGACAATGAGGTCGCAGCCGTGCTGACGCTCAACGCCGGTCTGGCTCAATTCAAGTACATCTACCCGCCTGATATGGTCATTCCCGCGGCCAAGGTCACCTACTCTCCCGAGGAATGCACCAGCCACCTGCCTCCTTCAGCGCAAAACCTGTTTGGCACGCTTTTCTTCTGCTTCCCCTACCCTGGTTTCCACGGGGCGGGCGGAGAGGGGAACAACCCGCAGCCCTATCTGGTCTGGAACTTCTCCAAAACCTGCAGCCTGGGGTACGGCACGCAGGAGGATGGCGGCCCTTGTACCTCGTATGAGTACTGGCGGCAGCAAGCTGCGGCGAACAATGGCAAAGTGGGCTTCTACGTACACGACCACAGCTCCTCCGGGCAGCATAAATGGGTGATCTCGGCCGATCAGCTGCGCATGTTCAACATCCCGCCGAACGGCTGCCATGGGAGCCGCACCTTCTATGTGCAAATGTGGTACGAGGAAGGCGGCTTCACCCAGTACGGTCCCTGGAGCAACGGCTTCACGATCGACTGCCCAAAACCGGTCGGCAGTGAGTTGAGAATCAAGTTCACCTTCAACACGCTGACGCTCAGCAACATAGACGACGGGGATAGCGGCGCCCAGGATGTGGAAGTGTACGGCTACTTCCAGGTGATGGCGCCGTCTTCCTACCCGGGGAACAACAACTACATCAAGATGGGCACCTGGGACAAGCAGGATTCTGACTGCTCGGACGACACCGGCCCGGGCTCCAACCACCGGCCCAGCTGTCCGCGGATCCTCGGCAACGGCACCCACAACCTGGCCAACATCCCCCTGTGCCTGTCCACCGACTACACCCAGGCGAACAACTGGCAATGCACTTTCCAATATGCCCCCAACGCGGCTCTGATCACCAGTTACCAGACCGGCCAGAACAGCCTGACCGTGGATGTATCCGGCGGGGACGCCATCACCCTGTGGGTGATCCTGCACGATTGGGACGACGCATCGGCCAACGATTTGGTTTGCTGGGGTTTCACCAAATTCCCAAGCATGAACAATTTCCAATGGCACGCCATGGATGGAAAGAGCTTCTCGATCGTCGCCTTTGGCGATGTGAACACTGGAAGCACCTGCAACATTTCCGGGTCGATCACTGTAGTGGATTAGCCTGCTAAGAGAACGAAGGAGCAAATCATGAAACGCACCTTTATCCTACTGCTGCTGGCCGCCAGCCTTCTGGCTGCCTGTGGCCCGCAAAACGAAAGCGCCGGCGCGCAAAGCACCATCCAGACCTGGTTGGATGCTCCCTCAGATGGCGACCTGCTGCCGGAAACGACCTACACGATTGTCTTTTCGGGAGCCAGTGTAGAAAGCACGGTGGACAGCTTTGAACTGCGCGTGAATGGCAGCCTGCAAAGCACCATCGAAGCAAAGTATCAGGGCAACCAGGGGCAGGTGCACTACGGCTTCGGCACCTATGATTGGCTGCCGCCCGCGCCGGGCAACTACCTGATCCAGGTGCGCACGCTCAGCGGTGATCTGGCCGGCGCATACGCCTCGGCCAACGTGGTGGTCGGTGGCGTGAGCGGAGACGAGCCGCTGCCTTTGGCCGAGCCGGTGGGCGAGACCCGGCTGGTGGCCGTGCCGGCTCAGAATGCCAACTGCCGCGAGGGCAACAGCAACCAATGGGATATCGCCGATACCCTCTTCCAGGGCACTGAGTACCACCCCCTGGGTCGCGGGTCCGATAACCTGTGGGTGCTGTTCAGGGGGCCGGTCACAAATGTAAGCTGCTGGGCTTTCGTGCAGAACTTGACCCTGTTGGTGGACGATGTCGAGACGGAGATCGCCGAGATCTCCGAGGACCTGCTGCCCTTCGTGGCCTATCCGCCCACGCCGACGCCCTCCCCCACGCCAACGTTTACCCCGGAGCCAACCGCCACGCCGGAACCCACCAGAACGCGGGTACCCTAGCGGCGAGCCGGCCAAGAGCAGGGGCGCGATTGTGCGCCCCTGCTTCTTTAATGCAACTTGCCTGCCGCACAAGTACAATAACGCCGTCTTTATGACCCCGCGACCCGACGACACCAACCCAGCACTTCTGGCGCGCCGAAACCACCAGCCGCACCTGGGCCTGGGGAGTGAACGCCGCCTCCAGCGGCGCCGGCGAGCCGCGGCCCAGGCTGCCTGCGTGGGCTGCTGCGTTCACCACTGGTGGTGGTTTCGCTGGCTGTGCTGGCCGCCCTGCTGCTCGTCTCCGGCGTGGGCGCCGGAGCCGGCTGGTGGGCCGGCTCGGCGGCCTACAACGCCACGGCGACCATGGAAACCGGCATGTATCTGCTGGACCAATACAACCTGGCCCTGGCCGAGGTGGACGCGGGAAACTTCAACCTGGCGCGCCAACGCCTGGAATTCATCTTCGGCCAGAACCCCAATTTCCTGGACGTACGCCAGAAGCTGCTCGAGGTGCTGGTGATCACCGGGGCCGGCGAAGAAGAGAGCGGCCGCCCGCAGGCGACGGCCACAGCCACCCTGGACCCGCGGCCCAGGGAGCAGCTCTTCGAAGCGGCGCGCAGCCTGATCCAGGCCCGCGACTGGACCCCGGCCATCGAAACGCTGCTGGCCCTGCGCCAGGCCGATCCGGGTTATGAAACCGCCCAGGTGGATGGCTGGCTGTACGCCGCCCTGCGTAACCGCGGCGCGCAGCACATCAGCGAGCGCGGCTTGTTCGAGCAGGGCCTGTACGACTTCGCCCTGGCGGGCACTTTCGGCCCGCTGGACAGCCGGGCCGAAATGTACCGCCAATGGGCGCGGCTGTACCTCTACGGCAACGCCTTCTGGCTGGCCTATCCGCTGGATGCGGCCTATTACTACGGGCAGCTGGCTTCCATGGCGCCTGACCTGCGCGATGCCAACGGCGTCTCCGCTTTCGGGCGCTACTGGCAATCGCTGCGGCACCATGCCGAGCAGCTCGCCGCCCAAGGCGAGTGGTGCGAAGCCCAGCAAGCTTACGAAAACGTGCAAAATGCGCGCCACGACAGCAGCCTGGTGCCTACCCAGGAATTCGTCATGCTGGAATGCCTAGGCCCCACGCCGACGCCGACGCTGATCCCCAGCGCCACCGAAACGCTGCTGGTCACCTTCACACCCTCGGCCACCTTCACGCCCGACCCGGCGGCCACGGATACGCCGACGCCCACCGCCAGCGAGACGAGCGTGGCGACCAATACGCCAACCCCCACGGCGAGCTTCACGCCCACATTCACCCCGGAGCCCTAGCCGTGGCGCGCCTCAAACTGCCCTCCTTCGTGCACCGCCACCGCCGCCTGTCGTGGCTGGCCTTTGGCGTCTTCGTCGCGCTCAGCCTGCTGCTGGCCCCGCTGGCTTTCAGCTTCACCCACATGGCCGCCACCTCGCCGCGCGGCCTCTTCGGCATCCCGCTGTTGGTGCAGTCCAACACGCAAAGCATCTCCATGGAAGTACCGGAGGGCTTCACCCTGCCGCCGGCGTGGAGCGGCGCCGACCGCGTCACCGTGCTGATCATGGGTCTGGATTCCCGCGACAGCGATTCGGTGAGCGGCGCGGCGCGTAGCGACACGATGATCTTGCTCAGCGTGGATCCGGTGGCCAAGACGGCCGGGATGATGTCGGTGCCGCGCGACCTGTGGGCGGTCATCCCGGGCTTCACGCCAAACAAAATCAACACGGCCTATTACTTAGGTGAGCTGCACAAGATCCCCGGCGGCGGACCAGCCCTGGCGATGCGCACCGTGGAGCAGACCCTGGGTGTGCCGATCGACTATTACGCGGTGATCGACTTCGATTCGTTCGTGCGCTTCATCGACCTGATCGGCGGTGTCAAGATCAACGTGCCGGCGACCATCCGGGTGGACCCGATCGGCAGGGACCTCCCGCCGAGGGACCTGCAGCCCGGTGTGCAGGTGCTGCCCGGCCACATCGCCCTGGCCTATGCGCGTGAGCGTTACAGCTCCGGCGGCGACTTCGCCCGCTCGGAGCGCCAGCAGCAGGTCATCCTGGGCATCCGCGACCGCATCGTGGACTTCAACCTGCTGCCCGGCCTGATCGCCAACGCCCCGCAGATCTACGCCGAGCTGTCGGCCGGCATCCGCACCAACCTCTCGCTGCAAGACGCCATCCAGCTGGCGGTGCTGGCTACGCAAATCGACTCGGAGGACATCCGCCGGGCAGTGATCGGCGAGCAGCAGATCATCTACGGGCGCTCACCGGACGACCTGGCGATCCTGATCCCGATCCCGGACAAGATCCACGAACTGCGCGACCAGGTGTTCACCGGCAACACGAATTTGGGCCCGCTGACCCCGGGCAGCCCGCAGGAGCGCATGGCTGCCGAAGCGCCCCGGCTGTTGATCCGCAACGACAGTGGCGATGCGGGGCTGGGCGAACGCACCCAGCAGTACCTCAGCGGCCTGGGGGCCACCGTGGTGGAAACGGCCAACGGCCCCGGCAGCGGGCAGACAGTGCTGGTGGACCGCACCGGCAACCCCTATACGCTGGCCTTCCTGGCCGAGCTGATGGGCGTGCCCAGTGCGCGCATCATCCACGAGTTCGACCCGAACAGCCCGGTGGATGTGGAGGTGCGCCTGGGCAGCGACTGGCTGAACCGCAACCCCCTGCCCTAACCTGCATCCGTTTCTTCGTCCGGCTGCCGGGTGGACAGCGCCCCACGGACTGCTATAATTCCATGCCCATGTCCAAGAAAGATCGACCTCAAATTCTGCTGACCAACGACGACGGCATCAACTCCCCCGGCCTGTGGGCCGCGGCGGAGGCGCTTTCCGCGCTCGGCTTCGTGTGGGTGGCGGCGCCGCGCCAGCAATCCTCCGGCATGGGCCGCAGCATGCCCACGTCTTCCGATGGCATCATCACCACGCAGAGCCTGACCGTGCACGGCAAGACCTGGAGCATCTACGCGGTGGGCGGCACGCCGGCCCAGACCGTGCAGCACGCCATCCTGGAAATCATGCCTACGCAGCCAGACCTGGTGGTGGCGGGGATCAACTACGGCACCAACTTCGGCACCGGCGTGACCATCTCAGGCACGGTAGGCGCCGCGCTGGAAGGCGCCTCATACGACATCCCCGCGCTGGCCGTCTCGCTGGAGACCGAACACAAGTACCACATGTCCAATTCGCATGAGATCGACTTCAGTGTGGCGGCGTACTTCACCCAGCTGTTCGCCGCCGAGCTACTGACCAAGAAGTTCCCTGAAGATATGCAGGTGCTGAAAATCGAAGTGCCTTCAGACGCCACGCCGCAGACCCCCTGGGTGATGACCCGGCTGACCCGGCAGCGCTTCTACCTGCCCACCGCGCCGGAGCGCCCCTCGTGGGACGTGGCCGGCCCCACGGGCTACGCGCAGGTGCCGGACATCAGCGTGTTCGAAGAAGATTCGGACGTGTATGTGGTGATGGCCAACCGCCAGGTGGCGGTGACGCCGCTAAGTATGGATATGACCGCGCGGGTGGACATGCAGGAGCTGGAAAACCAGCTGCGCCAGACCAGCCCGGCCAAACGCCCCGCCTAGCTTCCGCGCCGGGCACGGTAGTGCCAGACCATCTGCCAGACGCGCAGCGCCGCCTCCAACTGCACCCCCATATTCATCTTGGACGCGCCGAATTGCCGATCGGCGAAATAGATTGGCACTTCGCCAAAGCGCGCGCCCTGCAGCTTCGCCAAATAAAGCATCTCCACCAAAAAGACATAGCCATTGGAAACGGCCTCTTGGTACGGCACGCGCTCGAGCAGCTCGCGGCGCCACAGGCGATAGGCACCGGTGACGTCGTGTACCGGCAGGCGCAAGATGCTGCGGGCGTAGAAATTGGCCCAGCGCGAGAGCGCCTTACGCCAGAAGGGCCAGTTCACGTCCACGCCGCCGCCGGGAATGTAGCGCGAACCGAGCGCCAGGTCGCTGTCTGCCAGCTTGGCAACCAGCTCAGGCAGCTTTTCCGGCGGATGCGAGAAATCGCAGTCCATCTGGGCAATGGTTTCAGCGTCTCCGCGCAGGGCGTGCTCGAAACCGAAGACGTAAGCGCTGCCCAGACCGCGCGGCCCCTGGCGATGCAGCACCTCGATGCGTCCAGGATACTGGCGGGCCAGGTCTTCGGCCACCTGGCCGGTGCCGTCCGGGCTCAGGTCGTCCACCACGAGTACACGTAAACCCGGCAGCGGCAGGTCCATCAGCACCGGCACCAGTTTGGGCAGGTTCTCAGCTTCGTTATAGGTGGGCAGCACCAGGGTGATTTTCACGGCTTAGCCGACCGGCTCTTTTTGGATGACGAAGCGGCACAGCTCGCCGCCGGCCGCGGCGCACTCCGCCTCGACCACGCGGAACTCGCGCCCGCCGGAGATGCGCAGTAGCGCCTCCTGGAGGATGCCGACCATCATGTAGCACACGGGGCCATCCTCGCCGGAGCGGCCCCAGCAGGTTGCATTCGGCTGCACCAGGTAATGGAAGTGCTCGCGGGTCTCTTGCACCCAGGAGCGCTGGTCGCTCATGGCGCTGAAGATGCGCGCCAGCGCGCCGAGGCCCACACGCAGCTTGCGGCCCTGCGGCAGCATGCGGAAGGCCACCGCCTCCACGCCGGCCAGCGCGCCGAAGCGGCTGAGCGCCTGAGCGAACAGGCTGCGCCCGGCGCGCAACGCCATGCTGCGCCCGCCGCGCGGGCTGTACATCTCTTCCAACGCCAGATTGAGCGCGCCGAAATCGGCGAAATCGAAGCCGCGCTCCAGGTTGGCGGGCGGGTACTGGTCGATCAGATGGGGCAAGTGGGCGGTGAGCAGCAGCGTTTCCATGCCCTTTGGCTTGAGCAGCCCTTCGAGAGATTGCAAAGCGATCAGGGCAAAGCGGTTCGGCAGGGTAAGGCCGCTGGCGGGGATAGGCTGCATGGCGGCCGGCTAGAGCTGAATTTGCAGGTCGGCCACGGCCTTGCGCAGCTCCAGCAGCAGCAGGCCCAGCGGCACATCACCGCGGGCCATCACGGTCAGCATGGCCTGGGGGCCGGCAGCGGTGAGCACCGCGTAGCCCTCGGAGCCGCGCACATAGACCTGCTCCATGACGCCGCGGCCCAGCTCGCGGGCGATGCGCTCGCCCAGCGAAACCATGGCGGCAGACATGGCGGCCACGCGGTCTTCTTCGATGCCGTCGGCCAGCGCGGAGGCGATCGCCAGGCCGTCGGGGCTGACCACGGCGGCGCCTTCAATCTCAGGGGTGCCTTCCAGCAGCGCCTGCAATCGGGCGGACAGTTGTGTGTTCCGGGAAACGTTCACTGAATTCTCGATGGCAATCCCGCACAGTCAATCAAACGGGGCAACTCTAGCATAGCGGGTTAAGCGTGTCAAGAAAGCCTTGAGCACCGCACTATAATGCTTTGGTCATGTTGATCCATTCCGCCTCCCAAGTGCTCACCCTGGCCGGCGGCCCGCAGCGCGGGGACGCGCTGGGCCGCCTGGGCCTGATCGAAGACGGCGCGGTGCTGCTGCGCGACGGCCGCATCGTCGCCGTGGGCGGCAGCGCCGAGCTGCGCGCCGCCTACCCCGGCGAAGAGCAGCTGGACGCCGGCGGCCGGGTGTTGATGCCTGGCTTCGTGGACGCGCACGCCCACCCCATCTGGGCGGGCGACCGCGCCGCCGAGTTCGAGCAGCGCCTGCAAGGCAAAAGCTACCTGGAGATCCTGGAGGCCGGCGGGGGCATCCTCTCCACGGTGCGCGCCACGCGTGGGGCCAGCCCCGAGCAGCTCATCGCGCAGACCCGGCCGCGGCTGGCCGCCATGTTCGCCCACGGCAGCACAACCATCGAGGCGAAGAGCGGCTACGGGCTGGACCTGGAGACGGAACTGCGCATGCTGGCGGCGCTGCTGCGCCTGGACGATGAAGGCCCTTGGGACCTGGCGATCACCTTCCTCGGCGCGCACGCCATCCCCGCCGAGTTCAAAGGCCGGGCGGACGATTACGTCGCCGAGCTGAGCGCGAACTGGCTGCCAGAACTGCACAGCTGGTGGGGACAGCACGCCAGCGGACGCCCCCTGCCCTTCGTGGATGTGTTCTGCGAAACCGGCGCGTTCTCGCTGGCCCAGTCGCGGCGCATCCTGGAAGCGGCCAAGGCGCTGGGCTTCCCGCTAAAAATCCACGCCGACGAGTTCGACAACCTGGGCGGCACGGGCGTGGCGGTGGAACTGGGCGCGGTCTCCGCCGACCATTTGGTGGCCACCTCGGCGGAGGAAATCGCCGCCCTGGCGGCCAGCGACACGGTGGCCGTGGCGCTGCCAGCCACGCCCTTCGCGCTCAGCGAAGCGCACTATACGCCGGCGCGGCGCATCCTCGAGGCGGGCGGCCTGCTGGCCGTGGGCGGCGACCTGAACCCGGGCACCGCCTGGTGCGAGAACCTGCAGTTCTCGCTGGCCCTGGCCTGCCGCTACCTGAAGCTGACTCCGGCGGAGGCAATCGCCGCCACCACGATCAACGCCGCGGCGGCCATTCAGCGCCAGGAGCAGCTCGGCTCCATCGAGCCCGGCAAGCAGGCCGATCTGCTGCTGCTGGATGTTTCCGATTACCGCCAACTTGGCTACCGCTTTGGCACCAATCTTGTACGCAATGTAATCAAGAAAGGTGCCTTACATGTTCATTCTGGATACCCTGGTCAATAGCCTGCCCGGGCACTGGTTGGTGCTGGGCGTCATCACCGCCATAGGGCTTTCCATCATCTTCATCCGAGGAGTGATCCGCCTGGCCATCCGCGCCTTTGTGGTGGGGCTGGTTGGGTTTATACTGCTTGGCGCTGCGTATTTGGCCATCAATTGGCTGAATATCAGCTTCTAAATGCCAACCGCCGAACAAGCTCGCCAGTGGTATCCCGATACAGACCCGGTGCACGGCTTTGACCATGTGCTGCGTGTACTGAATATGGCCGAGCGCCTAGCCGCCGCCGAGGGCGCTGACGCCGAAATCGTGCGCGCCGCAGTGCTGCTGCACGACGCCAGCGGCGCCGAGACCGGCGGCGAAGGCCGCGCCGAGCACCAGCACCTCTCGGCGGAGTTCGCCGGCGAGGTGCTGGCTGCCGAAGGCTGGCCGCCGGAGCGCATTGCCGCGGTGCAGCACTGCATCCGCGCCCATCGCTTCCGCGGCGACGAGCCGCCGGCGAGCCTGGAGGCCCAGGTGGTCTTCGACGCCGACAAGCTGGACGTCATCGGCGCTTTCGGTGTGGCGCGCACGTTGGCCTACGATGTGGTCATGGGCTGGCCGTTCCATGCGCAGCCTTCGGAGCAGTTCCGCCAGACCGGCGAGAAGGAGCCGGACGAAACGCACAGCTCCTACCACGAGTACCTCTTCAAGTTAAGCAAGATTCAAGACCGCCTGCACACCGAAACGGCCAAACAAATCGCCAGGGGCCGGCAGCAGTTTCTCAACGCCTACTTCGAGCAATTGGACGCCGAAGCAAGGGGAGAAAAGTAATCACTAATTGGCAATTACCAGTTACCGGTACTACTCCGCGGTATAACAATCCCATGCCTAAACTCACAGATGTGATTGACATCGCCCGCGCTGCGGGCGAAATTTTGCGCGACGGCTTTGGGAAGCAGCATGAGATCGAGTACAAGGGCGAGATCGACCTGGTGACCGAGATCGACAAACGCTCCGAAGATTTCATCGTGGCCGAGATCGGCAGGCGCTTCGCCGGACACACCATCTTCACCGAGGAGAGCGGCGAACATGCCGGCTCAGCGGGCCACGTATGGTACGTGGACCCGCTGGACGGCACGCTCAATTATTCGCACGGCATGCCGCTGTTCTGCGTGTCCATCGCTTACGCGCAGGGCGGCCAACTGACCCTGGCCGCCATCTACGACCCGATGGCCGAGGAGCTGTACACCGCCGAGTTTGGCGGCGGTGCACAGCTGAACGGCCAGCCCATCCAGGTCAGTCAGGTGGCCGAGCTAAAGAGCAGCCTGCTGGTCACCGGCTTCCCCTACGACGCCTGGACGAACCCCGACAACAACTTCGCCGAGTTCGAGCGCTTCTCGCGGCGCTCGCAGGGCGTGCGCCGCCTGGGCTCGGCGGCGCTGGACCTGGCCTATGTGGCCGCCGGGCGGCTGGACGGCTTCTGGGAGATCCGCTTGAACGCCTGGGATGTGGCCGCCGGCGCTCTCATCGTGCAGGAGGCCGGCGGCCTGGTGAGCAACGTGCACGGTGAGCCGGACTTCATCAGCAAGCCGCAGTCCATCCTGGCGGCCAACCCGACGCTGCACGCAGAGATGTTGGAAGTGTTGAAGATTTCTGAACGCTGAATGTCGATTGCTGAACGTTGATCACCCGACCCCGTCATTGCGAGAAGCGAAGCGGCGCAGCCGCTGCAGCGACGAAGCAATCTGGACCGCAGTTAAAAAATCAACGTTCAGATTGCTTCGTCGACCCTGGCTTCGCCGGGTCTCCTCGCAATGACGAGCCCGGTTGTCGTTCTGAGCGGGTACTACAACCTACACCCGGCCGCCGAACCCGGACCAGCGAAGAATCCATAGGGCCTCCTCTTCCGCATGGCCGCTGCACGCACTTGTGACCTGGGCGTGACTTGCATGCCGAGATTGCTTCGTCCGCTACCCAGCCTTCGGCTGGGTGTGCTCCTCGCAATGACGGGGACGTGACAAGGACGTAGCATCCCCGCTTGTCGTTCTGAGCGGGTACTACAACCATCACCCGGCCGCCGAACCCAGGCCAGCGAAGAATCCATAGGGCCTCCTCTTCCGCATGGCCGCTGCACGCACTTGTGACCTGGGCGTGACTTGCATGCCGAGATTGCTTCGACCACTACTTCGTTTGCTCCTCGCAATGACGAGCCCGGTTGTCGTTCTGAGCGGGTACTACAACCTACACCCGGCTGCCGGAGCCGGACTAGCGAAGAACTCATAGAACCATCTCTTCCGCATAGCCGCTGCACGCACTTGTGATCTGGAGTTGACTTGCATGCCGAGATTGCTTCGTCCGCTGCCGCTGCTTCGCAGCGCCGTGCTCCTCGCAATGAC
>JAHCIH010000015.1 GCA_026129335.1 Anaerolineales bacterium | reverse complement strand
GAATACGATGACTGTGTCAATGGGGGCAAAGAGTGGTAGTTGGGGATGAAGGGCTGCTGGTCGCGCAGCACGGCACAAGCGATCTTGAGCAGGCGGTTCTGAATATTGTTGAGCACCAGCCTGGGCGCTTTGCCTTCGGCCCGTTTGTGCAGGAAGTAGTCCCGGAAACGCTGATTGTGCGTGCGCACCGAGCAGGCCGCCAGGTAGAGCAGCTTGCGTGGCGCAGGAGGACCAAAATGACGGGATTGGGTTAGACCATGCAGCGAAGTTCCGCTGCGATGTTCATGCGGCGCAATGCCCAAGTGAGCAGCCAGTTGCCGCGGGTCGCTGGAGCGTTGGGTGAGCAGAAGCAGGTGCGCAGCCAGCAGCATGCCCACACCAGGGATGCTGAGCAGCAAGCGCAGCCGCTGGCGAAGGTCAGGGTCATCGTCTATCAGGCGGGCCAGTTCCTTCTCCACCGCCTTGATCTCCTTGTTGAGGAAAGCAACTGTCTGCTGGTGGGCTCGTTCAGCGGCTGGCGTGCGCACCACCTTGCGCTCCAGGGTGGTCAGAATGTTCTTGTTGCTGGTGCGCTGACGGACTAATTGCTCCCGGGTGGCTAAAAGCGCCTGAATTTGCTCCAAGACCTCGCCCCTGGGCTGCCAAAGTCGCAACTCATCGGCAAAGCGATAGGCATATTCGGCAATCTGGCGGCTGTCGGCGGCATCTGTCTTGGGGCCGTTTGTCTGAAAGGCGCGTTTGACCTTGAGCGGCGGCTCGATGGCCACGGCCAGCTTGTGTGCCAGCAGGAAGTGGGCCAAAGCCTCGCCATAGACGCCAGTGGCCTCCAGGCAAACCACACTTCGCTTGAAGGGAATGCGCTGCTCGTTCAGCCAATCCAGCAGGCTGCGGAAACCTTCCAGGTTGTTGCTGAATTCTTGTGGCGGCAAAACAATCTGCCAGGGATGTGTGCCCACTGCCGCGGTGAAGCTGGCCGAGGCGACATCAATACCGACAAAGAACTTCCATTTGCGCATGACTGCTCTCCTTTGCTCTCAGGCCAGAGAGTGGACTGAACTGGCTCCATATACTAGCTTATGGATCTAGCTGCAATACGATTTAGTTTTTGTTCCACGCAAGAGCTGGGTCTTATTCAGAATATAGGTTTTGACCTGGAGCGAGCGTTAGACTTACTCAGCTCTTGCTGGCTCTGAGGCCCCTCTAGTCTAATGGAGCTTGTAGGGTCAGCGAGGGCCATAGCGATCCTTCACGACGCTGCTCGTTGCCTTGCAACGAGCAAGCTGCTCAGGATGACACGGTTTTTCTGTGGGGCTGTCTCTTCGTGCCCTTGTGCCTTTATGGTTATACAAGCCTTTGTGGTTAAAATCCCTGCCATGGAATGGAGAGACGCAGTGGAGCGCGAACTGGCTGCGGCCCGCGCCGCCCAGGCGCGGGGCAATGAGGGCATGGCCCGGGTCTGCGCCCGGCGGGCGGCGGGCTGGGCGGCCAAAGCCTGGCTGGCCACCCGCGGCGGGGCGCTGGAGACGCCCAGCGTGCTGGAGCAGCTGCGGGGGCTGTCCGCGGCCGGCGGCCTGCCGCCGCGTGGCGGCGAGATCGTCGCCCACCTGCTGACCTACAAGACGAAGCACGACCTCAGCAATATCGAGGAAGAGTCCTTCTTCCCGCTGGATGTGGATTTGGTGGCGGAGGCAGAGGAGTTGGTGGCGATGTTGTTTCCGGAATAGTCTCGGCCGCTAGCCAGCCCTAATAACCACAAAGAAACAAAGAGCACGAAGAAACATTGTCATTGCGAACGAGTGAAACGAGTGAAGCAATCTCGTATTGCAGACCGAGATTGCTTCGCTCGGCTGCATTCACATGCAGCCTCCGCTCGCAATGACAGGCGGATATGTGATTGCTTTTTCGCCAGCTTATGGCTTATAGCTTGTAGCTACGGCTTACAGCTAATAGCTAACCGCTATCGCTTTTCGCCTTCTTCTTCTTCCCCCACTCCCAAAACTTCAATTTGCCCACCAGGCCGCCAAAGCGGCCCAGGATGGTGAGCACCAGCACCACCACGCCCACGATGGCGCCGCCGATGATCAGGATCAATTCCAGCGTAGAGAGGCCGGCGCGGGCCAGCGGATTGCGGCTGCCCACCAGCCGCTTGCGCAGGTCGTTCACGAACGAAGGGCGGGCATGCACAGGCTTGAAAGCCTCTGTCAGCAAGCTCTCCACGGACTGCAGCTCGCGCTCCATCCGTTTGCGGTTCCACGGCCATACGATCTTCATACTCGCACCGACCTAATCTTCCGGCAAATCGCCGAACATGTCCAGTGAAAAATGTCCGGACTTGTCCTTGGCGATTTCCTCTCTCAGCGAGAGCAGCGTGCGGTGATACAGGCTTTTGATGGCGCCTTCGGTGCGGTCCATGATCTGCCCGATCTCCGCATTGGACATGTGCTCCACAAACTTGAGGATGAGCAACTGCTGGCGCTCCTCCGGCAGTTTGCGGATGATGGACAGCAGCGCGTTCTGGTCCTCGCTTTCCATCAGGGCCAGTTCGGGGTGTTCGTCGCCCTTGCTGGCGCGGTAGCCGTCTTCCAGTTCCACTTCCTGGCGCCGGCTGCTGTCGCGGTGCCAATTGGCCACCAGGTTGTGGGCGATGCGGTACAGCCAGGCGGTGAACGGCACGCCGCGGTCGCGGTAATTGGTGATGTGGCGCATCGCCCGGAAGAAGACCCGCGAGGTCAGGTCTTCCGCATCCTGGGCGCTGCCCGTGCGGTAGTAGATGTAGTTGTAGATGCGCGTGGCATATTTGTCGTAGAGCATGCCAAACGCCTGCTTGTCCCCCGCGGTGGCCTTGGCCAGAACTTGCTCTTCGCTCAGTTCTGTCATAAGGCACCTTGGGGGTCAGGCTGTATCAGGGATAACCCGCGACGGCGGGATTGGTTGCAGCCAGCGCACATCGCCGCGAGTATAACATTTGCGTTCAGCCCTCCGCCGGCGGCCTGGGCTTGCGCGGCCGTCGGGCGGCTGTGGTCTTGGCGGCGGGCTTGGCAGCCGCAGGCTTGGCCGCGGCCGGCTTGCGCACTGTGCGCCGGGCGGGCGACAGGGCGCGCCGCGGCTGTGCGGGCGGCGTCACTTCGGTGCCGAAGCGGCTGAGCAGCGCCGCGCCCAGCCCCACTGCGCCGAGGCCGAAGACGCCCAACCAGCCCACGCAGGGCAGCGCGCGCACGAAGAAGCTGAGCATGCCCAGCAACAGGGTGCCCACCACTGCCTGGACTTCGAGCGCCCAGGCCACCTTCAAGAACTGCTCAACCCGGCGGCCCAGCTCCAGGCCCAAAGCCACCCAGCCGAAGATGCTGCCGGCGATGACCAGCAGCAGGATGAGCGGCGGCAATATACAGGTGATCAGCGTGATCACCAGGGCCACCGGCAAGAGCACAAAGGTGAGCGCCCCAAAAAGAAGCGAGGAGCCGCCCTGGCGGGCGATGGTGTCGGCCGTGTTGGTCAGCTGGCGCGGGGTGAGCAGCACCAGCAGGATGGCCGCCCCCAACATGCCGAACAGCTGAAAGCCGCGCAGCACCTGGACGCGGAAGCTCTCCACCCGCTCGGCGGAAATGCTGTCTTCGACGCGGAAGATGCGCGGGTCGCTGGTCTGGTTGCCCAGCACCTGCGACCCGGGGGCACGGAACGTTTCCCCGCCGAAGCTGAGCACATCCTGCCCCACCACTGCGGACGGCCCCAGCTCGACGTTGCCGCCGGCCACCACCACGCTGTCGCCCACCGAGCCGTGGATGGTCACGTTGCCGCCGAAGACGACTACGTTCTCGAGCACGGCGGCCCCCTCCTCGACAGTTGCATTGCCGCCGAAGACGACCAGGTTGGTGGTGGTCTGCCCGGCGAACAGGGTCACGTTCTCACCGAAGACGACGGTATCGTCCATCAGCGGCACGGCCGCCGGGGCGGCCAGCGCCGGCGCAGCCGGCGCCAGCAGGCAGGCGGCCAGGGCCAGCGCGCAGAAAATTTGTCTCAGGTTCATCCCAACTCCTTCTTATAAGAGCCTTGCTGGAACAGCATGGCCCAAACGGCCAACAATCCCAACAGGCTGGCGCTGGTGGCCACCCACAGCGGCAGCGGCGTGGCGCTCAGTACGCTGGTCAGCACGCGCAACAGCGTCCAGCCGAATGCGGTGGCCTGCGCCAAATAGGCAACCGCCGCGGTAAAGGTTGCCGCCGGCTGGCTGAGCGCGTTCCACAAGGCCCAAGCAGGCGGGGCGAAGAATAGCAGCCACACCAGGCCGTTGGCGGCCAGCAGCCAGCGCTGCCGCCTGCGGCGGATGCGCTGCTCCTCCAGCTGCCAGTTGGCCAGCCAGCGGTTGGCGAAGCCGCGCCGCGGGGCGGCCTGGGCCGCGCCGCGCAGCCTGGTTTCCACGCTTTGCCAGCTTTGCTGCAAGGCGGCCTCGCTGTGCTTGCGCTTAGGGGATGGCTTTTTCATACGACCTCCGTGTGGCGAACAGCGGTTCGCCGTGTTCTTCAGCCCAGGCCGCTGCCAGGCTGCGCCGGGCGCGGTGCATGCGGGTTTTCAATGCGCCCTGGCTGATCGAAAGCTGCCGGGCGATCTCCTCATACGAGTGGTCGTACCAATAGTAGAGGATGATCGCCGCCCGGTCACGGGGCGCCAGGCCGGCCAGCAGCGCCTGGACTTCGTCGCGCTGTTCGCGGGCCAGGGCGCGCCCCTCAGGGCCGGGCGCCTTCTCTGCCGGCTCCAGCGGACCCTCGTCCAGGGCGGTCAGGGTCGGGCGGGCGCGGCGGTGCTGGTCTATGCAATAGTTGGCCGCAATGCTCAGCAGCCAGGTGGCAAACTTGCGCTGCGGGTCGTAGCGGCGCAGGTGGCGGAAGGCGCGCAGGAAGGTTTCCTGGGCGGCGTCTTCCGCATCTTGCGGGTTGCCCAACATGCGGTAGCACAAGTTGTAGACCGGCTTGGCGTACATATCCACCAGGCTGGCAAAGGCGGCGGCATCGCCCTGCAGGGCCTGCCCCAGCCATTTGCCTTCATCTCTCTGCAACAGTCAGCTCCTAGCTTTCATAATCGTATACGCACACGCCTGCACAAGGTTACATGAGAGTACATTTGTCCGCCGAACGTAGGATATATTCTACGTGAGCCTGGGGAGGAAAAAACGTATCCTTTTCACAGGTGGTGCGTATATCTGTGTAGAACTCAATCAAATAAAGGAGCAATCATGGAAAAAGACGGAAAGCGAATCAGCTCACTGGTGATCGGCATGGTGCTGGTGGGCATCGGCTTGCTGGCGCTCATCTCGCAGTGGCTGCCGGGGATGAACTTCTGGAGCACTTTTTGGCCCTTCTTCCTGGTCGCCTTCGGGGCGATGTTCTTCTCGCTGATGGCCTACTCCGGCAAGTCCGGCGCCTCACTGGCCGTCCCGGGCAGCATCTTCGTCAGCATCGGCCTGCTGATGCTGGCGCAGAGCATCTCCGGACACTGGGCCAGCTGGGCCTATGCCTGGACGGTGTTCATCATCGCCACCGGTATCGGCATCTACGTGATGGGCTGGTGGGCCGAGCGCGAAGACCAGCGCGCATCGGGCATCCGCGTCTTCAAGGTGGGCGTGGTGCTGCTGGCCCTGTTCGGCACCTTCTTCGAGATGATCTTCAACAGCGCGCCTTTCGCCCAAATGCTCTTCCCCACCCTGCTGATCGGCCTGGGCGTGTACCTCATCTTCCTGCAGAGCGGTCTGTGGAGCCAAAAGCCACAGGTCGAGGCTGAGAGCGTTACGAATACTGAACCGAAGAGCAAGGCGGCTGCCAAAACAAGCAAGGCGAAAAGGAGCAGCAAGTGAACGAGAGGCGCAGTTTTTTCTTCCCCATCCTGCTGATCGCAGCCGGCCTGATATGGCTGCTGGTCAACCTGGGCTACCTGCCCACGGCCAACCTCTGGGCGCTGACCCGCGTGTGGCCGTTCATCCTCATCGGCGTCGGCCTGGGCCTGCTGCTGCGTGACCGCTGGCCGCTGGCCAGCGCGGCCGTGCCGGCGCTGATCGTGCTGGCCATGCTGGCCGCGGTGATCTACGCTCCGCAGCTGGGCTGGGCCGGCCCGCCCGGCTGGGGCACGGACCTGGGCATCAGCGGCGCCATCGCCGGCTCCGGCCAACTGCGCACGGCCAGCTACGAAGCCGGCGGCGCCCGCGCCGTGCAGCTGCGCTACCCGGCGCGGGTGACCTTCGTGCAGGGCAGCCAAAGCCGGGTGACCATCACCGCCGACGACAACCTTCTGGAGCAGATGAACGTGCGGGTGAGCAACGGCACGTTGATCATCGAAAGCCTGGAAAGGAACTGGCAGCGCCGGGTGAACCCGAGCCGCTTCGTGGAGATCGAGATCACCCTGCCCACCCTGGAACGTTTGGAGCTGGACACCGCCGGCCAGATTTCGCTCTCGGGCCTGCAGGGCGACAGCCTGGAACTTGAGGTGGACGGCGCTGGCAGCATCGAGCTGCACGACCTGCGCCTGGGCAGCCTGGATGCCAGTCTGGAAGGCGCCGGCCAGGTGCAGGTGAGCGGGACCGTAGGCCATCTGAGACTGGAATTGAAGGGCGTGGGCAACTTCGAAGGCGAGCAGCTCCAGGCCCAAACCGCCGAGGTGACCCTCAGCGGCGTGGGCAGTGCCACCGTGCGCGTGGCCGAAAGGCTGGACGCCGAGATCGACGGCCTGGGCTCGATCAGCTACTACGGCTCGCCCCAGGTACGCCAGCAGACCAACGGCTTGGGCTCGATCAACAGAGCCGGAGACTGAGAAAAGCTGGAGAACCGAGATTAGAGAATGGAGATTCCAAGGAATCTCCATTCTCCCATCTCCACTCCTTTACCTCTAATCCCCAATCTCTATTCTCCAATTACCATTCCCCAATTGACATCTTAGGGCAACTCATGCTATACAAGTGAAAGATTACACAATAAGTTCCGTGTAGAGATTCGCCAAAGGAGAGCACGCATGGCCAAGACCCTACAAAAATCCGTAATCACCTGTGACATGGAAGGCCGTATCGAGACCTTCGGAGACGGCTCCGAGAAGATGTTCGGCTACACCAAGGCCGAGGTCATCGGCAAGAAGCGCGTGTCGCTGTTTTCGCCCGGCCAGGTGGTGCTGCAGCACGTGCCGCAGTGGCTGGCCACCGCGTCCAAAGACGGTGAATACGCCGGCCGCACCGTCTTCCTGCGCAAGAACGGCGAACCCTTCGCCGCCGACATTCGCATCACGCCGACCTTCAAGGATGGCGTGCAGGTGGGCTTCTGCGGCGTGACCGAAGAGCTGGACCTGGACCCCAAAGAGGCGATGCCCGAAGTCAGCCTGATGACCAAGATCCTCACCTGGCTGGTGATCACTCGCGCGCCGTTCCTTACCGCCATCATCGTACCCATCCTGATCGGCGCGGCCTGGGTGGCCACGCTGGGCCTGGCCGATCCGTTCCCCTGGGGCAAATTCTGGCTGGCGCTGTTCGCCGGCATCAGCATGCACGTGGCCGCCAACACCTTCAACGATTACTTCGACTGGAAGAGCGGCAGCGACCCGGCCAACAACGATTACTTTCTGCCCTACTCCGGCGGCAGTCGCTCCATCGAGCTCGGCCTGGTGAGCGAGAAGTCGCTGTTCACCGTGGGTAGCCTCGCGCTGCTGGCCAGCGCCGCCCTGGGCGGCCTGCTGGCGATGCAAAGCGGCCTGGGCGTGCTGGTCTTCGGGGCGCTGGGCGCCTTCTTCACATACTTCTACACCGCCCCACCCCTGCGCCTGGCCGCCCGCCGCGGCCTGGGCGAGTTGGCCGTGGGCCTCAGCTTCGGCCCGCTGGCCGTGGCTGGTACCGTCTACGCGCTCACCGGCGCAGTGACCCTGGCCGACTTCCTCGCCGGCGTGCCCATCGGCCTGCTGACCATCGCCATCCTGTGGATCAACCAGTTCCCGGACGAGGAATCCGACAAGGCCACCGGCAAGCACAACCTGGTGGTAGTGCTGGGCAAGCAGCGCGCCCGCTGGGGCTACGTGCTGCTGCTGGTTGCCGCCTTCGGCCTGGCCGCCTACTGGACGCTGATCACCGGCGTGTTCCCCTTCGGCGCTCTGCTGATCCTGGGCGGGCTGCCCATCGCCATCCAGGCCAGCCGGGTGATCCTGCGCGAATACGCTGAGCGCAGCCTGGTGCGCGCCAACGTGGCCACCATCCAGCTGCACGCGGTGGCCGGCCTGCTGATGGCCGCCGGCATCCTGTGGAGCGAGCCGATCCAGCGCCTGCTGGGCCTTTAAACCACCCTTTGCTATCAAAGACGCCCGCATTACAATGCGGGCGTCTTTTTATATGCCTATTTCGCTGGCTGGCTCAGAAGGAATCAAGCATAATGAATCCTGTGATCGCTAAATCTCTCATCGTTTCCGTACTGTCTGGCTTTGCCTTTTATCTCATCCATACCTATCTGCACACCGACCAACACGCCGCAGACATGGACGGCATCAGCGCTTTCCTGGGCATCTTCGGTACGCTCTACAGTATTTTGGCCGCCTTTGTCGTCTTTGAAGTCTGGACCAAGTTCAACAAGATCGCTGAACTCATCGCCCGTGAAGCTCAGGCGCTGGAGCAGCTTTTCCGCTTAAGTCTCTATTTCCGGGATGACGACTTCACCGAAAGGATGAAGGCGGGCATTGGCGAATACGTCGGCCATATTGTGGAAGGCAATTTCCGCCTGTTGGCCAAGGGTGAACGCAATGCCAAAAGCGGCCTGGCTTTGCGCAAAATATCCGACATTATCCGAGACGTAGACTTCAACGACGACCACGACTCGATTGTCTTTGACCACATCGTGGAGCACTACGGCATGCTGGCCCAATTGCGCACCGAGCGCACCAACGAGAGCCGCAACCGCCTACCCACACTGCTCAAGATTTTTATTTACCTATCTACGGTCTTTACCCTGATCACTTTCTTGTTCATGCCGTTTACTACCCTGATTTATGGCTTGATGGCCGTAATCATTATCGGCTTCCTGCAAGCCATGATCTTCCAGATCATTGAAGACCTGGACAACCCCTTCGCCGGCCACTGGAGATTGACCACCGATCCCTTCGCCCGCGCGCTGAAGCACATTGAAGAGGATTATGAATAGCCTGGTTTTCCTGCAATTCTGAAGAACTAGATCTGCTGTTGCTGTTCTACGATTGGTCTCAAAATCACATATTGAAACCGACATTAAAACCAACGGGAGGCGTTTATATGGAACCGAAAGCCCTGACTAAAGATGAGCTAAACAAATTGCGTCAGGGATTGAAACCTGTAGGAAAATTTGAAACAGTAGATCAGGCCGCTGAATTGCTGGACAAAGTAGGAATTATGGGCACCTGGTCCACCATTGGCTCCCTCGCTTCCCTATCAACCAGCGTCATAGCTTCCCCAACAGCAGAACAGCTTGTTTGGGGAGTTCAAGCAGCGCTTCCGCAGGCAAAACGAGCGCACTATGCCAAGGTGTTGGAGAATCGGGGGACTTTAATTTCGATGAACGTTCTCCCCCTCTTCATCGCGATTGCTGGTGGTGTTTCCTATGAAGAGCGCTACCAAGCTGGTCAGTTGACTACCGATGCTCATGCGATTGCAGCTTATCTAGATAAGCATGGAGCAACAGCCGTTGACGACCTCCGAAAGTTTGCGGGTTATAGCAGCAAAGAAAAAGGCAACCTCTTCAAGAAAGCTCTTGAAGAATTGCAGCAACAACTTCTAATTAGCCCATGCGGACAAAAGCCTGGTAATGGCAACTTTATGATTACTATCTGGGATTTAACCAAAAAATGGTATTCCTCTGCGGAACTGCAGGGTCCTGATGCAGAGCATGCCGCTCAACAACTAATCCAAATTCTTGTGAACAACGGCAAATATGTGCTTGATTCGGAATTAAGTAAATGGTTTAGTCCCTACAACACCGATCCAAAACCAATTATTGACCAGCTTATTACTGAAAACAAGCTGATTATTTACGGCGCGGTTGGACGGGCTCGAATATTGACAACCGGCCCGTGAATTAACCCAACCTCACTAAGCTGCTTGCCAGCAATCGCCAAGGCTATTCGATCGTGTCCAAAAACTGGCGGGCGATGCCGGCGATGTCCGCCTGGGTGGAGATGCCCTCCCAGGGGTCGCCGGGGCGCACCAGATTGACCACCACGATGTTGGCTCCGTTGAAAATGGCGCTGCGCGCCTCGGCCAGGCCTACCCCGCCCGCCGCCGAGATGCTCGCGTCGTACTTGCTGCGGATGCGTTTGACGTGGCGGTATTGGATCACCTTGCCGCGGGTGCCTTCTTCGTCGCGCCCCTTGTGCAGCACGATCACGTCCGGGCGGTGGCGCATGGGGCGCAGCACATTCAACGGGTCGGCGACGCCGAGCATGTCGATCATCGAGACCATCTTCAACTCGCTGCAGTAGGCCACCACCAGGTCGAGCGTCTCGGTGGGAGAATTGCCCAACACGGTGACCGAATTGGCCCCGGCGGCGGAGACCATCGCGACCTCGCCGACGGCCCCGTCCGCGATCTTGATATCCGCCACGATGTGGCCCGGCCACATGCCGCGTAGCGTGCTGATGCCGCGTACGCCCTCGCGCTTGATGAAGGGCGTCCCCGCCTCGATGAGGATGCGCGGGTGGCGCGGCAAGGTGGGCACTACCTGCAGCGCCAGCCTCAAGTCATAGTTGAAGGCGATCTGCAGGTAGCGCAACCGGTGGTCTAGCTGGCTGTTCACTTGGTCGTTCTGCCGCCGGCCACCTTGGAAACCACATCGCCCAAGTCAGAGGGCAGGAAGAGGACGATCTTCTCCGAGGGGTCCGAGGCGATGTCGCGGATGGTTTGCAGCGTGCGCAGGTGCAGCGCTCCGCTGCTCTTGGCCAGGGTCTCGGCCGCTTTGCGCAGGTTCTCGGAGGCGGTGAGCTCGCCTTGCGAGGCGATCACCATGGCGCGGCGTTCACGCTCGGCTTCGGCCTGCTTGGCCATGGCGCGCTTCATCTCGGCGGGCAGCTCCACTTCCTGGATCTTGATCGACTCGACATCTACGCCCCAACCGTTGGTTTCGGCGTCCACAATCGTCTTGATGCTCTCGGCGATTTGCTCGCGCTCAGTGAGCACGGAGTCCATCTCGCTGTTGCCGATCACATCACGCAGCGCCGCCTGGGTGTACTGGCGCACGGCGAAAATATGGTCTTCAATCTTGATGATCACATCTTCGGGGTCGAGCACCTTGAAGTAGACCACCGCATTGACCAGCATGGGGATGTTGTCCCGGGTCATCACTTCCTGGCGGGGGATGTCGGCGGTCTTGATGCGCATGTCCACTTTGCGCATGGTTTGCAGGATCGGGATGATCAGGGTCAGTCCCGGGTCGCGCACACCGGAAAAGCGGCCCAGGGTGAAGACCACGCCGCGCTCGTACTGGTAGATGAGCTTGATGCCGGCGGGCAGCAACCAGATGAAGAACAGCATCAGGAAGCCGGTCAAACAAACAAAGAAAATGTCCAAACCTTGCACAGGTTACCTCCGAGGTTTCAGGTGAATAACTTAAAATACTATAAGACAGATAACTTAACTCATCAATAGCCAAAGTGTTATTGGCTGGTTATTGTTCTTCGCCAAACAGCAGGCTGTAGCCATCCTTGGCAAAGGAGTCCAGGTTGGCGCCGGCGGCGGCCATCTCGGCGCTCTTCATACCGGCTTTGAGCGCTTCGCCATCGGCAAAGTGCATCTCGGCCATCAGGTACGGTCCCTCGCCCACCAGAGTACGG
This sequence comes from Anaerolineales bacterium, assembly GCA_026129335.1. Taxonomy (GTDB): domain Bacteria; phylum Chloroflexota; class Anaerolineae; order Anaerolineales; family UBA11579; genus JAMCZK01. The sequence continues at coordinate 34,002 of JAHCIH010000015.1, read as the reverse complement.
GTGAAGCGGGTGATCACCGTTTTTTGCAGGCCGGGCACTTTCTCCACCAGCGGCAGGTGCGTTTCAAAGTAGGCCTGGTCAAAGGCGGCCGGGTCAGCGGGTTGTTTGTAGAGGGCGATTAGTTTGGACATACATCATTCTCCTTGGCGTATAAAGAAGTTTCTTGACTGGTAACTAGTAATTGGCAAATTACTAATTGCCAATTACAAAGGTTTAAACATCTCAAACGGTTCTTTGCAATCATTGCAGGTGTAAATCATGCGGCAGGGCGTGGTGCCGAAGCTGTTGCGCAGCGAGGTTTGCTCCGAGCCGCAACGCGGGCAGGGCACCGGGTCCATCAGCACCCCCAGCAGGTCGCCCTGGTGGCGCGGTGGCGGGGCCAGCCCGGCGTCTTTGAGCTTCTGGCGGGCCTCGGCGCTGATCCATTCCGAGGTCCAGGGCGGGTTATGGCTTACCAGCACCTCGGCGCCTGCCAGGCCCAGCGCCGCCAGGGCGGCGAGGATCTCGGCCTGCATCACCTCGTAGGCTGGGCAGGCAGCGAAGGTGGGCGTGATGGTCACCTGCAGGCGGCCGCCCTGCCAGCCCAGCTCGCGGACGATGCCCATTTCGACCAGGTTGACGAAAGGCATCTCCGGATCTGGGACCTGGGACAGCGCCTCCCATATTTCGGCTTCGCTGGGCCGGGTCGCGGCGGGCTTGCTCATCACCATGTGGCTTCCGGGTCCAGGCGGGCGACGGATTGCATCTCTTCGATGAGGGCGGCAAAATCGGATGAGTGATCCGCGCGGGAGATTGGAGATTGGAGATCGGGCGAGCCGGGCTGGATAGTGAGCCCCGCCTCGGCCAGGAAGGCGCTCACCTCAGCCAGCCAGGCTTCGTAGAGCGCGGCGCTGTCCGGCACGACGCCGGCTGGCAGGCCGGCTTCGCCGGGCAGTGCCCCGCCCAGCCCGCGAGCGTAGGGCCACAGCGCGTCCAGTGCGGCTTGCATGCGACGGTTGCTCTCCTCGGTGCCCAGACCCAGGCGGGTCACCCAGGCGCGGGTGTGGCGCAGGTGATAGATCTCCTCAGTGCGGATGCGCGCAGCCACCTCGGCCAACGAAGCCTGCGTGCTCTCGCTCAGGCCGGCCAGGCGGTGCTGCTCGAAGACGTCGAACAAATACTGGCGCAGCATGCTGAAAGCCCAGTCGCCGCGGGGCAGCTCGACCAATTGCAGGTTGCGAAATTCCTCCGCCGGACGCAGGAAGACCTGCCGGTCAGGGAAGCGCGCCCGGTCTTCGCCGAGCAGGTCGGCGGCCAGCTCGTACCACAGGCGGGAGTGGCCGATCTCGTCCAGCGCCAGGTTGGCGAAGGCGATGTCCTCTTCGAGGATCGGCGCGTGGCCGGTCCATTCGGAATTGCGATGGCCGAGGATCAGTTCGTCGTCGGCCAGGGCGATCAGGTACCGAGCGAGGGCTTTATGGTCAAGCATTTCTCACCACAAAGGCACAAAGGACACGAAGAAAAATTCTTCTTCCACAGAGCTTCACTTTGTGTTCTCCGTGTCTTTGTGGTTCGTATTTGCTTTGGCGCGCAATTGGCGCATCATCGTCACCACAGGGTATTCGGCCTGGTCTTTGTAGGTTTTCTCGCGGGCGGGGGCGAACATGGGGCCGGCATCGGCAGGGTCGGATTTGAGCACCGCCGCGGCGGGCACGGCCCACCAGCGCAGCGCCGCCTCGGCGCCGAATTGCGCCAGGGCAGCGGCCACGGCCGCCTCTCCGGAGGCGGCCCCCACCTCGCCGAGCAAGCTGGCCTGTGCCTGCTCGGCCAGCTTGCCGAAGATGTAGTACGCCTCGGCAGCGCCAGCCGCCTCGGCTGCAGGCGGATCAGCGGCCAGTTCCTCGCGGGTGCGGCTGGTGATCTGCTCGGCGGGGGCCACCCACATCTGGGTCGCATCGGGCCGGCGTGCAAAAACACTGCGCGCGTTCAACAGGGCCAGCTCGATGTCCGCGGCATGCACCGTGCCGTTGTGCAGCACGGGCTTGCCTTCAGCCTCTTGCTGGAAGACTTCGTAGCGGGGCCATTGGGTGTCGTTCATGGAAATCAAAACCAGGTTAGATTGCTGAAGTGCGAATGTGGAAGTGAACCGTACTTCACAATTCTCACTTCTGCATTCACAGTTGTACTTGGCTTTTGGCCGCGTATGCACTCAGTGCTTCGCGCACCCAGCGGCCGTCTTCGTGCGCCTGGCGGCGGGCGGCCATGCGCTCGGCGTTGGCCGGGCCGTCGCCCTTGATCACCCGCCAGAACTCATCCCAGTCGATCGCACCGAACAGCCAGTTGCCGCTGGCCTCGTCGTAGCGCAGCTCGGGATCGGGGATCTGGATGCCGCAGGCCTGCAGGTCGGGGGCAAGTTGGTTAACGAATTCCTGGCGCAACTGGTCGTTGGTGCGCGTCTTGATGCCCCAGCGGATCAGCAGCGCCGAGTTGGGGCTGTCCGCATCGTGCGGGCCGAACATCATCAGCGTGGGCCACCACCAGCGGGTAATCGCATCCTGCACCATCGCCCGCTGGGTCGGTGTGCCCTGCGAATAGAGGATGATCATTTCCTGGCCCTGCTTGCGATGGAAGTTCTCTTCCATACATATGCGCACCATGGCGCGGGAATACGGGCCGTAGGAGCAGCGTGCCAGCATGGTCTGGTTGAGGATCGCCGCGCCGTCCACCAACCAGCCGATGGCGCCGTTATCGGCCCAGGTGGTCGTGTGGTAGTTGAAGATGCTGGAGTATTTGGCCTTGCCGCTGAGTAGCGCGTCGAGCATCTCTTCGCGTGTCGCGCCCAGCGTCTCGGCGGCATGGTAGAGGTATTGGCCGTGGCCCGCTTCGTCTTGCACCTTGGCGATCAGGATCAGCTTGCGGCGCAGCGAGGGGGCGCGGGTGATCCAGGCGCCTTCCGGCAGCATGCCGACCACTTCGCTGTGGGCATGCTGTGAGATCATGCGGATCAGCTGGCGGCGGTATTCCGTCGGCATCCAGTCGCCCGGCTCGATCTTCTCGCCGCGGGCGATGCGCGCCTCGAAGTCCGCCAGCTTCTGCGGGTCTTCGTTCAACTCGATGGCGATTTGTTCAACGTCTGCGCCGTACATGTTTCCTCAATCTAACGATTGTAGTTAGTTTGGAAGCTTGAGATTGGAGACTAGAGATTCGGTAATCTCCAATCTCTAATCTCCGTTCTCTAATCACTGCGTATTCACCCAAACCGTCTTCACCTGGGTATACAGGTCAATGGCTTCCTTGCCCATCTCGCGGCCGAAGCCGGACATCTTGTAGCCGCCGAAAGGGGCCGCCGGGTCGATCATGCCGTAGCCATTGATCCACACCGTGCCCGCCTGGACGGCGTGGGCGTAGCGGTGGGCCTTGCCCACGTCGCGGGTCCACACGCCGGCGGCCAAGCCGTATTGGGTGTCGTTGGCCCGGGCGATGAGTTCGTCTTCGCTATCGAAGGCGGTCACCGCCACCACCGGGCCGAAGATTTCCTCTTGCACCAATTTTAACGTATCGTCCTGATAAGCGAAGATGGTCGGCTGCAAGAAGTAGCCTTGCTCGCCCACGCGCCCGCCGCCGGCGACGATCTCGGCGCCGGCCTGCTGGCCTTGGTCGATGTAGCCCTGCACGCGCTCCATCTGCGCCTGGCTAATCAGCGGGCCGACGTGCACTTTCTCGGCGAAGCCATGGTCCACGACCATCTTCTCCACATTCTGCTTGAGGCCATCGACCACTTGGTCGTAGGCGGCGCGCTCGACGAAGAGACGCGTGCCCGCCACGCATTCCTGCCCGGCGGTGCTGAACACGGCCCACTGCGCGCCGCGCACCGCGCTGGCCATGTCGGCGTCGGCAAAGATCACGTTGGGCGACTTGCCGCCCAGCTCCAGGCTGACCCGCTTGAGGTTGCTGGCCGCCGCGGCAGCCATGATCTTGGCACCCACCGCGGTGGAGCCGGTGAAGGCCACCTTGGCGATGCCCGGGTGCGCGGCCAACGCCGCGCCGGTGGGCTCGCCCGGCCCGGTGAGAATGTTGACCACGCCGGGCGGGAAGCCGGCCTCGCGGATCAAGTCGGCCAGGTACAGCGCGGACAACGGCGTCTGCTCGGCGGGCTTGAGGATCAGCGTGTTGCCGGCGGCCAGCGCCGGCCCCAGCTTCCAGATGGCCATCAGCAGCGGAAAGTTCCAGGGGATGATGGCGGCGACCACGCCCAGCGGCTCGCGGCGGGTGTAGACGAACTGGTTGGGGAAGGTGACCGGCACAGTGCTGCCCTCGATTTTGTCGGCCCAGCCCGCCTGGTAGCGCAGGTGCTTGGTGACGTAGGGCAGATCGCCGCGGCGCGCCACGCGGATCGGCTTGCCGTTGTCCAGCGTCTCCAGCTCGGCCAGCATGTCGGCGTGCTGGTCGATCAGGTCGGCCAGCTTGAACAGCTTCTCGGCGCGCTCGGCGGCGATGCTGCTGCCCCAGGCCGGGAAAGCGGCCTGGGCAGCAGCCACCGCCGCATCCACGTCGGCCGCGCCGGCCAGGGCGGCAGCGGCCAGCGGCGCACCGGTGGCGGGGTTCAGCGTCTCGAAGGTCTCGCCGGATTGCGCCGCGACCCATTCATTGTTGATGAACAGTTTCTTGGGTGAGTCCTCAAGAACCTTGAGAGTGGCGGGCTGAAAGTCGTATTCAGGGAGTGCTTTCTTCATTTATCCATTCCTATAAGTTAGTGGCTTGAGGAAATTATATGTGACATAGTGGCGAAGTGCGTCTAATTCTTCCTGATTGCGGACGACGCGTTCATAATAATTGCGCTGCCAAATGGGCGGAGAGGTTGCGCGACGCAGTTTGTTGACTTCGCGCGAGACCGAGGATTTATAAGAACCAATGATTGCACCCAATGAGCCTGATGAAGCCCCGCGTGATTTGTGTAGGGGCGAGGCATGCCTCGCCCCTACGGATATTTGGTCGAGAGCTGCGTCAATTGGCGCAGCATGCTGCGCCCCTACGCGTATCTGTGACGTTTGTCCCTGCTTATAATTCTTCCTTTGCACAGATGCTTCATCTTCGTTTATGAATAAGATGCCATGAATGTGGTTGGGCATGACAATGAACGCGTCGACGCTCACTGATGCAAAATGCTTCGGTATAGCTTGCCAGCCTCGCTGCGCAATCTCCCCGAAATCATTCAGCTGTACTTCTTCATGTACAACAGTGCCAAAAATATTGACTTTCTTATAACTGGAAATGGTGACGAAATAGGCCCCGGGTTGGGCATAGTCATACTCGGGCAAACGAATACCCTTGCGACTGCGCGGCTGTTTGCCCACCAAATCTAGTCCTCGATCTCCGGCATCTCCCCATCCAGCCACTCCGGTGCGCCATCTTCCGCCCAGCGGCGGCGGATTTCGTCGTAATCCGGCTTGCGCTTTTCATCGAAGGCGCGCACGCCTTCCCAGGTCTCCGGGCTGGTGTTGTGCACCGCCAGCCAGTCGCGGCCGTGGCCGATGGTGCTGTGCCAGCTCAGGTCGCGCCAGAAATTGAGCTGCTGCTTGGCGTAGCGCGTCTTCTCAGGGAACTTGGCCTTGAGCTTGTCGACAATTTCGTCGACCTTTGCGTCCAGCTCGGCGCGCGGCACGACCCAGTTGACCAGCCCCCACTGTTCTGCCTTGGCGGCGGGGATCTCTTCGTTCAGAAACAGGATCTCGCGCGCCCGCCGCTCGCCCACGATCAGCGGCAGGAACTGCGTGGCCCCGGCCAGCGGCACGCTGCCGTGGCTGGTGCCCACATGGCGGATGTAGATGTCGTCCGCCGCAACGGCCAAGTCGCAGCTGATGTTGAACTCGTTGCCCCCGCCGACCACAATGCCGTTGAGCCTAGCGACGGCCGGCTTGCCCAGGTTGCGCAGGCGCTCATGGGCCTCGATGAAGTCGCCCATCCACTTCCAATAATCGCGCGGCCGCCGCAAGAACTGCTTTTGCTCGCCCAGGTCGGCGCCGGTGCAAAAGGCGCGCTCCCCCGCCCCGGTCAGAACCAGCACCGCCACGGAATCATCCCAGCTGGCGTCCTTGAAGGCGGCGTTGAGCTCGGTGAGCATCTGGTGGTTCACCGCGTTGAGCACCGCCGGCCGGTTGAAGGTGACCGTGGCGCGGCCATCCTTCTTTTCATAGGTAATGGCCTTGAAGTCAAAGTCTGCGGCTTTCTGGCCGCCAAAAGAACGCTTTGCCAAGAGACTCTCCCGATACGTTGGTAGAGGTATTTTACACGCCCATGGGTTGCGGGGAAAAAAATAAGTAAGGGAGGCATACGTTGTACAATGCACATCATTTCGCCAAAGGAGTTCCAGATGGACGAAGACAAGATTGAGAAAATGGCCCGCAAACAAGAGGAGCGAATCAACAAAGTCCTTGAATACAGCGAGAAGATGGCCCAGAAACACGAAGAGCGAGCCAACAGAATCATTGAACAGGCTGAAATTGAACAGGCCGAAAGGGAACGCCATCGCGGGCCCAGCCTGCTTGGCAACCTGCTGCTGCTGGCACTGTTCAACCTGATGGTGGTGGCCATGGCCGCCGGCGCCTTGTGGTTTGGTTGGCCCAGCTACACAATCACGAGCAACGGAGAAACTACGATGGCACGCGTGATTGCCCTGTCGGAATCAACCGACGGCGACGGCGACTGTTGCGTGTACTCTCCTGTCTTTGAATATACAGTGAATGGCCGCCGCCACACCTTCGAAAGCCTGAATTCCAGCAACCCGCCCGCCTACCGCGTGGGGCAAGAGGTGGAGGTCATCTACAATATCAATAACCCCAGCGATGCCGCGGTCAATTCGTTCAGCGAACTATGGCTGGTGGCCACCATGCTTTGCGGAGCGGCAATTGTGCTGGCCGTGGTGCTCAACGGGCTGGCCTTCGTCAGAATGCGCAGCGGCCGGCCCGTGTTTGACAGCGACTAAGAAACGCGATCAGCGAAGAAGTTCAGGAAGGCTGGCGGTGCCCTGCAGCAAGGGGACACATCGATGGATGATTACAGGCAATACGAGGAACCAGCTCCACGGCGAAGCGGCGGCTTCGGCTGTTTGTTGCTGGGCGCTCTGAACCTGATGGTCGTGGGCATGTTGGCCGCCACCGTCTTTTTCGGTTGGCGCAGCTACCGGCTGTACACCGGCGGCGAGCGCACGATAGCCCATGTAGTCCGCATGGTATCGTCCAGCGACAGTGAGGGCGACTGCTGCGTGTACAGCCCGGTCTTCGAATACACGGTAGAGGGCCAGCAATATGGCTTCGAAAGCAGGAACGCGAGCAGCCCGCCAGCCTACCAGGTCGGGCAGCAGGTTGAGATCCTCTACAATCCCGAAGACCCCAACGACGCCGTGGTGAACTCGTTCTTCGAGATGTGGCTCGTCACCGCACTGCTCTGCCCCTCCACCCTGTTCACTGCGGTGGCCGTGAATGGCTTTTGGTTCCTGCGCTCCCGCTTGAAGAAGACCAATACCGAGGTGTACGCATGACCGAGAAACCCGCTTCGATGAACGAAGACCCCGCAAAACTCAAAGAAAAGCTACTCACCAAGATCCGCGAAGGCTGGAAGCAGCTCCAGGATTTCATCGGCGGCTACACCGACGAACAACTGACCACGCCGACCGACGCAGCCGGCTGGACGGCCAAGGATCACCTGATCCATCTGGCGGTCTGGCAAAACGGCATGACTGCCCTGCTGGACAAGCAGCCCCGTCGCGGGGCGATGGGCCTCTCCGAAGAATTGTGGGATACGCTGGCCCGCGGCTACGACGAAGTCAATGCCGCCATCCAGCAACAACACGAAGGTCTGAGTATCGATGAAGTGCGCGGGGCGCTGGAGGAAAGCCACCAGGAATTCGTGGCCCGCATCGAAGCGCTGCCCGCAGAGGAGCTGGTGCTGCCCTACAAACACTTTCAGCCCTGGGCCGAGAACCGCGAAGAGCCGGTAATCGCCTACCTGGCGGGCAACAGCTTCGGTCACTCCGAGCAGCACATCCCCTGGATGCGCACCATCATCGAAGGCTAAGCCGCCCAAGTGCCTTACCGCAACGTACTCCTGCTGGCCCTGTGCCAGGCCATCGGCACCAGCGGCGCAGCGATCGTCGTGCTGCTCAGCGGCATTGCCGGCGCGGGGATCGCACCCAGCCCGAACCTAGCCACATTGCCCATCTCGCTGGGCGTGGTCAGCACCGCGCTGGCCAGCATCCCGGCTGCGCTGCTCATGCGCCGCATCGGCCGCCAGGCAGGGTTCATCCTGTCCGCCCTGGTGGCTGGCCTGGGTGCGGCGCTGTCCGCCCTGGCGATCGTGCAAGCTAGCTTTGTGCTGCTCTGCGTGGGGATCTTCCTCATCGGCCAGAATGCCGCCTTTGGCTTGCAATACCGCTTTGCCGCCGCGGAAAGCGTGCCGCCCCAATTTTCGGGGCGCGCCATTTCGCTGGTGCTGGTGGGCGGCATCCTCGCCGGTTATCTCGGGCCGCAAATCGCCACCCTCAGCCAGGCCTGGCTGCCCGTCTTGTACGCAGGCTCCTTTGCCGCCGCGGCAGGCTTATACATACTGGCGGGGTTGCTGCTGGCTTTCTATCGCAATACGGCCATTCAGGAAACCGAGGTGGCGGGCAGCGGGCGGCCTCTGAGCGAAATCGCCCGGCAGCCCAACTACCAGGTCGCCGTGCTGGCCGGTGTGGCTTCCTATGGCCTGATGAGCTTCATAATGACTGCCACGCCGCTGCACATGCACGGCAGCGGCTATCACTTGGGCGACACAGCCTTTGTCATCCAAAGCCATATCATCGCCATGTACCTGCCCTCGCTGGTCACCGGCTTCCTGATCGAAAAACTGGGCACGCTGCGCATCGTGCTGGCCGGCGCCGTGCTGATGGTCGGCTCCAACCTCGCCGCGCTGCTCAGCGTGCAGCTCCCCGGTTACTGGACCGCACTGGTGCTGCTCGGCCTCGGCTGGAACCTGCTGTTTGTCGGCGGTACGGTGATGCTCACCAAGGCCTACCGGCCTGAGGAGCGCTTCAAGGCCCAGGCAGGCAACGATTTCAGCATCTTCGCCGTGCAGGCGCTCTCTTCCTTTTCCGCCGGCGCGCTGCTGCACACTGCCGGCTGGAGCGGCATCAACCTGCTGAGCATCGCCGTGCTGGCCCTGCTGCTGGTCATGCTGCTCAGCCGGCGCAAACTGCTCGCCGCCTAAGCCTGTTTTCATCTCCAGGCGCTATAGTGCTGCCATGAAAACGCCCCAACGGTTCTCGCGACGCGATTTTCTGCACCTGTTGCTGCTGGCGCCGGTTAGTGGCCTGCTGGCCGCTTGCGGCCGCGCCCTTGGGCTGGAAGTCGCCACGCTGGGGCCATCCGATCCCGTCGGCCCCAGCCCCACCGCGGAGCCAGGCACGGCGGCCACGCTCACACTGCCACCCACTCCGGCCTGCGGCGACGATGACGACGAACCCACCGTCGCCCAGACCCAAGGGCCGTTCTTCACGCCCAATTCGCCGCAGCGGGCCTCGCTGCTCGAAGCCGGTATGCCCGGCGTGTACATGCTGGTCAGCGGCCAGGTGCTCGGCACGGACTGCCAGCCGATCCCCGGCGCGCTGGTGGATTTTTGGCACGCCGATGCCGACGGCATCTACGACAATGTGGGCTTCCGCCTGCGCGGCCATCAATTTGCAGACGAGCAGGGCCGCTACCAGTTGGAAACCATCATGCCCGGCCTGTACCCCGGCCGCACGCGCCATTTCCACGTGAAGGTGCAGCGGCCCAACGGCGTGGTGCTCACCACACAGCTCTACTTCCCGGATGAGGCGGACAATGCCCGCGACGGCATCTTCGACGAACGCCTGCTGATGACGATGCTGCCCGCCGAGAACGGCGTGCATGGCGAATTTGATTTTGTGCTTGAATAGCGCTCAGCAATCAGCCGTCAGCGATCAGTCCCAAGTACCCCAAGGGCTTACTGAATTGGCGAACGAAAAAATGAATTTCACAGAGCTGAGTGCTGAAAACTGACCGCTGACAGCTATCTCGCCCACTTGCGTATCAACACACAAGCCCGGTAGCGCTCCTCGTGGTATTCCGCGTAGAGGTGGTCGAGCACGCCCAGGACTTTGGTCCAGCCCAGCGCCGCGCCCCACTCCAGCGGGCCTTGCGGGTAGTTGACCCCCAGGCGCATGGCCAGGTCGATGGTGGCCCCGTCGGCCACGCCCTCCAGCTCGGCGAAGGCGGCTTCATTGGCCAGCTGGCAGACGATGCGCGGCAGCACCAGCCCCGGCGTCTCGCCCACCCATACAGCTCGCTTGCCCAAATGGCTCAGCACCTGCTCGACCTGGGCACGCAGCGGCCCATCCGGGCCGATCAGAGTGACCACTTCGCCCCCGGCGAAGAACAAGCCGTCGAAACCGATGAGCCGCTCGGGGTGCTGCAGCCAGCTGGCCGCCTCGGAATAGGTGATGTCGGCGCACTGCACGAACAGCGGCGTCTCCGGCGGCAGGCTGGCGTCGTACCAGGCGGCGAGGCGGGCGGCCTCCTCGGCGCGGCCGGCGACCACGAAGCACGCCGCCGGCGCTGCATCCGGCTCAGCCACCGAGTCGACCTGGTAGCCAGCCCGGGCGCACAATTCGGCCAGGTCGGGGGCCCAGTTGCCCTCGGAGACCAGCATACGGCCCAGGCCGCCGCCCACTGCCGGCGGCTCCTCTTTGGCCGCTTCGCTCTCTTCCTTATATGCGTAGAACCCCTTGCCGCTCTTGCGGCCCAACTCACCGGCGGCCAGCTTCTGCATCTGCAGCCAGTGCGGGCGGTAGCGCGGCTCGCCGAAGGTCTGCTCGTACATCGAGCGCATCGCCCCGGCGTTGATGTCGATGCCGATCAGGTCCATCAGGCGGAACGGCCCCATGCGGAAGCCGGCGCCGCGCTCGGCGAGCTGGTCGATCTGCTCGATGGTCGCCGCGCCCTCGCCGGCAAGGCGCAGGGCCTCGCCGTAGAACGGGCGCGCCACGCGGTTGACGATGAAGCCGGGCGTGTCGCCGGTGACCACCGGCGTCTTGCCCAGCGCCAGGGTCAGTGCGTGCAGGCTCTCGATCACCGCCGGGTCGGTCTGAGCGGCGCGCACCAGCTCCACCAGGGGTAGTAGCGGCGCCGGGTTGAAGAAGTGCATGCCGGCCACCCGCGCCGGGTGTGCCGTGGCCGCGGCGATGGCGGTGACTGAGAGCGTGCTGGTGTTGCTGGCCAGGATGGCGGGCGGCGGGCAGATCGCGTCCAGCTTCTGGAAGAGTTCCTGCTTGAGCTCCAGCCGTTCCGGCGCCGCTTCGATAATCACTTCTGCGGGGGCCAGACCCTCAAGGCTTTCCACCAGATGCAGATTTTTAAAGTACTCGCCCTGCCCTTTCTTCTCGAGGAATTTTTGGGCGTATTCAGCGGCGCTTTGCAGCGTCTCCGGGATGGCATCTTGCAGATAGACGTGCGCGCCGGCATACAGCGCGGTCAGAGCGATGCCGGAACCCATCGTGCCGGCGCCGATGATGCCGATGGCGGGGAACTGTTTACCGTCGCCCAAGGGAATCTCCAATCTCTACTCTCCAATCCGAGATCGGTTTGAGATTGGAGAATAGAGATTCATTTGCCAACAAACTTGGCTTTCCTCTTCTCAATAAACGCCGCCATGCCTTCTTTTTGGTCCTGGGTGTCGTAGAGCAGGCGGTAGTTGCGTCGCTCCATCTCCAGCCCCTCGCGCAGGCCGTGCTCCACGCCGTAGCGCACGGCGGCGCGCGCCAGGCGCACGGCCACCGCCGGGCGCTCGGCGATGCGCCCGGCCAGCTCGCGCGCCGCGGGCAGCACCTGGTCATCCGCCACCAGGCGGTTGACCAGGCCGGCGGCCTGCGCCTCGGCGGCCGAGATTGGGTCGCCGGTGAGCACCATCTCCATCGCCCGGTAGGGGCCAATCGCCTTGGCCAGGCGCTGGCTGCCGCCCGCTCCCGGCATGATGCCCAGCTTGATCTCGGGCTGGCCGAAGCGGGCCGACTCCCCGGCCACGATCAGGTCGCAGCCCAGAGCCAGCTCACAGCCGCCTCCAAAAGCCACGCCGTTGACCGCCGCGATCACCGGTTTGTCCAGCGCCCAAAGGCGCGCCCACAACTGGCGTGTGTTGCGCAAATAAATATCCACCGGCGAAGCAGTAGCCATTGCCTTGATGTCCGCCCCGGCGGCAAAAACCTTCGGCCCCCCGCTGAGGACGATGACCCGCACCGCCTCGTCGGCGTTCAGCGCTTCCATCTCCTCCGCCAGGCTGGCCAGCATTTCGGGGCTGAGGGCGTTGAGTGCATCCGGCCGGTTAAGGGTTGCTACCGCGATCGGGTCGTCTTTCTCGACCAATACAAGGGGTTTGCTCATTGCTCGCATTATACGCCAGCCCCAAAACCCACTAGTTCGATAGCCTTTATTGGGACTTGAAAAGTTACCCGCTTCCGCCTATAATGCCTCACCCCTTGTATTGCTGCTCAGGAGAGGTTGTCTACGTTTGCAGCCTGCAAGCATCACCCTCTTCAGCGCAGGGCCGGTCACAGAGCCGGTCAAACCCTTACAACAAGGAGAGAGGAACCAATGTCCAAGAAACTGTACTCCGTTTTTGGGCTCCTCATCGTTGCGGCGCTGCTTCTGGCCGCTTGCGGTGGAGCCCCTGCCCCCAGCGGCGATAGCTCGCCGGCTGCGGGCGACACGGCCGCCCCGTCCACCGGTGGCGACGATGCCGCCCCGGCCCCGGCTGCTCAGACCGCTGCGCAGGGCGAGACCCTGGCTGCCGTGGTCGCTCGCGGTCACCTGATCTGCGGCGCCAACAATCAGGTGCCTGGCTTCGGCTACGTGGATGCTGACGGCAACTTCTCCGGTGTGGACGTGGACTACTGCCGCGCCCTGGCTGCCGCCATCTTCGGCGATGCCAATGCGGTCGAGTTCCGCCCCGTGACTGCCGCCGAGCGCTTCACCGCTCTGCAGTCCGGCGAGATCGACATCCTCAGCCGCAACACCACCTGGACCCTGACCCGCGACACGGAACTGGGCGGCAACTTCACCGCCACCACGTTCTATGACGGCCAGGGCATCATGGCCCCCTCCGCGGCCGGCTTCACCAGCCTGGCGGACCTGGCCGGTGGCTCTGTCTGCGTGCAGACCGGCACCACTACCGAGATGAACCTGGCGGATGCGTTTGCCGCCGCTGGCATCTCCTACAGCCCGGTCGTCTTTGAAGATGCCGACTCCACCTTCGCCGCTTACAGCGAAGGCCGCTGCGATGCGGTCACCACCGACAAGTCCGGCCTGGTGTCCCGCCGCTCCGTGCTCGCCGATCCTTCGGCCCATGTGATCCTGGACGTGACCCTGTCCAAGGAACCCCTTGGCCCCATGGTTCGCCATGGCGACGACCAGTGGTATGACATCGCCCAGTGGGTGGTGTTCGCCCTGATCGCTGCCGAAGAGTACGGCATCACCTCCGCCAATGTGGACCAGGTGCGCGCCACCAACACCGACCCGCAGATCAACCGCCTGCTGGGCAACGAGGGTGAACTCGGCGCCAAGCTGGGCCTGGACAACGACTGGGCCTACAACGTGATCGCCCTGGCGGGCAATTACGGCGAGATCTACGATCGCAACCTGGGTCCGGACACCCCGACCCACATCCCGCGCGGTCTGAACAACCTGTACACCAACGGCGGCATCCTCTTCGCCCCGCCGTTCAACTAAACAAGCTAGCGTAACACTGTAGCCTCACCGGGGGTGGGCAAGCCCCAAGGGCAAGCCCACCCCCGGTTGCTACACAGAGAAGCAGGCGGCTCATGGCAAGCAAGCAACACCAAAAAACCGCAATCCCTTTCTGGCGCGACGAGCGCACCCTGCAGCTTTTGGGGCAGGCTGCCTTCGCCGCGGTGGTGCTTTTCTTCGCTTACATCCTGATCCAGAACATGGTCAACGGTCTGCAGCGCCAGGGCACCACCCTGGGGCTCACTTTCCTGCGCGGCACCGCCGGCTTCGACATCGCCGAATTTTCCATCGAATACAGCCGCAGCTCCACCTACCTGCAAGCGTTCCTGGTGGGGCTGCTCAACACCCTGCAAGTCAGCGCTATTGGCATCCTGCTGTCCACCATCCTCGGCGTGATCCTCGGCGTGGCGCGGCTCTCCGCCAATGTGCTGGTGCGCGGCCTGGCCGCCGCCTACTTGGAACTGATGCGCAACCTGTCCTTATTGGTTTTCCTTATCTTTTGGTATTTGGCCGTCTTCCTGAAACTGCCCCGCGTCGCCGAAGCCGTGATCTGGCCCGGCCAGATCCACCTGACCAACCGCGGCGTGGGCCTGCCCTGGGGCTTGCCCACCGAGACCTTCGAGACCTACAAACTGATCCTGCTGGCGGGTCTCGTCGCCGCGGCCATCGTGGCCATCGTGCTCTACAGCATCGGCAAGCGCACCGGCAAACCGCCGCTCACCGTCCTGTGGACGCTGCTCACCTTCCTGGCCGTGGCGGTGGTCGGCTGGTTCGCCCTGCCCGCCGCTCCGCTGACCCTGGACTTCCCCAGCGTACAGGGGCTGAATATGGCCGGCGGCAAAGTGGTCACGCCGGAGTTCATGGCGCTGCTCTCCGGCCTGGTGCTGTACACCGCCGCCTTCATCGGCGAGGTGGTGCGCGCCGGCCTGCAGGCCGTCTCCAAGGGCCAGGTGGAAGCCGCCCGGGCCATCGGCCTGACCGGCTTCCAGACCCTGCGCCTGGTGGTCTTCCCGCAGGCGATGCGCGTCATCGTGCCGCCGCTGACCAGCCAATACCTCAACCTGACCAAGAACTCATCCCTAGCCATCGCCGTCGGCTATCCGGACATGTTCTACGTGTCCAACACCATCCTGAATCAGAGTGGCCGGGCGGTGGAGATGATCGCCCTGGTGATGCTGACTTACCTCACCTTCAGCCTGGTCACCTCCGCGTTCATGAACTGGTACAACCAACGCACCCAGCTGGTGGAGCGCTAGGATGAGCGAAACCGTTCTGCCCCCTCTCACCGAGCGCCTCACTCCGCTGCGCTGGGCCTACAAGAACCTGTTCAGCACCTGGTACAACGCGCTGCTCACCATCGGCGCCGGAGCGCTGATCTTCTGGGTGCTGCGCGGCGTGCTCTTCTGGGCGCTGGATACCGCCGAATGGCGCGTGGTGGTGGTCAACCTGCGCCTGCTGCTGCTCGGCCAGTTCCCCATCGCAGAGGTGTGGCGCGTGTGGCTCGGCCTCGCCCTGCTCGCCCTGCTGGTGGGCAACTCGCTAGGCATCTGGGGGCGCAAGGCGCGCGGCGCCGGTCGCGTAACCATTGGCCTGCTGGTTTTGCTGGCCGCCCTGGCCATCGTGACCCGCGACAATCCGCGCCTGTGGCTGCTGGGCATGGCCGGGCTGGTGGGCCTCGGCTGGTATGTGGGCCGCTCGGCGGGCAAGGCCGTGGAGCGTGTCGTCATCGCCGGTTGGATCATTTGGCCGCCCGTCTTTATTTTGCTGCTACGCGGCCTGAGCTCGGCCAGCGATGTGCTGCCCGTGGTGGGCACCAACCTCTGGGGCGGCCTACTGCTCACTCTGCTGCTGACCATTGTCGGCATCGTCTTCTCGTTCCCGCTGGGCGTGCTGCTGGCTTTGGGGCGCCGCTCGGCGCTGCCCATCGTGCGCTGGTTCAGCGTGGCCTACATTGAACTGATCCGCGGCGTGCCGCTGATCACCATCTTGTTCATGGCCCAACTAATGCTGCCCTTGTTCCTGCCCGCCGGCATGAACATCGACCGCGTGCTGCGCGCCATGGTGGCGATCACGCTGTTCAGCGCCGCCTACCTGGCGGAGAACGTGCGCGGCGGCCTGCAGGCCATCCCCAAGGGCCAGTACGAAGCCGCCTACGCAATGGGCCTCAACGGCATGCAGGCCATGGGGCTGATCATCCTGCCCCAGGCGCTGCGCCTGGTGATCCCCATCCTGGTGGGCCAATTCATCGCCCTGTTCAAAGACACCGCGCTGGTCTCCATCGTCGGCCTGATGGACCTGGTCGGCATCGGCAAGACCGTGCTGGCCCAGCCGGAGTTCCTCGGCCTGCAGCGTGAGGTATACGCCTTTATTTCAATGCTCTATTGGGTGCTTAGCTACGCCATGGCTTATGTCAGCCAGCGGCTGGAAATTTCGCTGGGCGTCGGCGAGCGCTAATCTTTGGAGGAAGCAGAATGAGCACGAAGAAACCAATGATCACCTGCCGGGATGTGCACAAATGGTTTGGCGATTTCCACGCGCTGCGCGGCGTGAGCATGGAAGTGCAGCAGGGTGAAGTGATCGTTATCTTTGGCCCCTCTGGCTCCGGGAAATCCACCTTCATCCGCACGATCAACCGCCTGGAAGAGCACCAGCGCGGCGACATCATCGTGGACGGCATCGAACTGAGCCACGATGTGCGCAACATCGAAAAGATCCGCGAAGAGACCGGCATGGTTTTCCAGCAGTTCAACCTGTTCCCGCACCTCACCGTGCTGCAGAACATCACCCTGGCGCCGATGTGGGTGCGCAAATGGCCCAAGGAGCGCGCCGAGGAGAAGGCGATGGAGTTGCTCAAGCGCGTAGGCATCCCCGAGCAGGCCCTGAAGTACCCCGGCCAGCTCTCCGGCGGCCAGCAGCAGCGCGTCGCCATCGCCCGCGCCCTGGCGATGGAACCGAAGATCATGCTCTTCGACGAGCCCACCTCGGCGCTGGACCCCGAGATGATCAAGGAAGTGCTGGACGTGATGATCGAGCTGGCCAAGACCGGCATGACCATGCTGGTGGTCACCCACGAGATGGGCTTCGCCCGCGCCGTGGCCGACCGCATGTTCTTCTTCGACAAAGGCGAGATCGTGGAGAGCGGCCCGCCGGAGCAACTGTTCAAGAAGCCCAAGGAAGACCGCACCAAACTGTTCCTCTCGCAGATCCTGCACCACTAAAAACAAAAGAGCGCCGAAAGGCGCTCTTTTTATTCGCCGCTGAGCGGTCGCAGCGACCAGGCGAAATCGACCACCCGCAACCGCGTCTCGCCCGCCGCCCAATAGAGGTGGGCGATGTAGCTGCCGCCGCGCAGCGTGGAGGGGTTGCGCCCCTCGGTGACGATGATGTGGCTGGCGGGCAGCCGGGCGAAGTACTGCTCGCGGCTGTGCTCGAAGCGCCCCAGTGTCGCGTCGACCGGCGTCCAGCCGGCGCCCGGCGCGTAGAACTCGGCCCAGGCGTGTTCCGCCGGCTCCTCGTCGCCCGGCCCGTAGCGCAGGCCTTCGAAGTAGCGTGCCGGAATGCCCGCCGCGCGGCTGAGCGCCGCGAACAGCGAAGCGTACTCCGTGCAGTCCGAGCCCATCAGGCCCAGGGCGGCCTGCGCCCCCCAGTTCCCGGCATTGAAGGTGTAGAGCAGGTTCTCCGCGGTGTAATCGTAGAAGGCACGCGCCTGGGCGCAGGCCGTCTCGCCTCCGGCGGCCAGCTCGGCGGACAGCGCCCGGACCTGCGGATTGTTGGCTTCGATGTACAGTTCGGCCTGGGTGTGCTGGCTGGCGACCTGCCCGGGCGGGCCGCCCAGGCAGTCGCCCAGGTCCACGGCCACCCGGCGCACCTCGACTTCGTATTCCAAACGCACCTCGCTGCGCTCGCCGGGTTGAATGGCGCTGAAGTCGAACTCGGCGTAGAGGTTGCCGTATTCGTCGCGGGCCAGTTGGTAATCGCCCGGCGTGATCGCCACTGCGTGCACCTGCTGGTACGGGGAGCGGGTCTGGATTAGCGCCACCCACAGGTTCTGCTTGCTGTCTGCGCCCGGCCCGTCGTTCACCACGCTCATCTGCTGGCTGACGCGGTAGTGAACGCTCTCGCCGATCTGCAGCGCCCCGCTGGCCTCGGTTGCGCCGGCGGCCGCGTTCAGCTCGGCCAGCAAGGCCGCGTCGGACTGCGGCTGCACCGCAGCCGACGTCGGCGCCGACTCAGGTACGGGCGCGGCGGCTGGCGCGCAGGCGGCCAGCGCCAGCATGGCCAGCAGGGTGAACCAAAAGACGCAGCGATTGGCGAGCATGTCGAGATTATAAATGTAGGGGCGAGGCATGCCTCGCCCCTACGCGGACCTTTGATCTGCGTGCCTTCGTGGTGACCTCGCCAGGGACCAAAATCCCGTGCATCCTGAGCAGAATAGTGGCTGCAGCGCAGCCGCTATTCGTCGCGAAGGATCCCCAGAGCCTAAACTCCGCCCCGGCCACCGTGCGCGAACCTTACCGTCACCCTGAGCTATTGGTCGCGAAGGATTCCTCAAAGCCTAACTCCACCCAGCCACCGCGCGCCCATTCCGTCATCCTGAGCTATTGGTCGCGAAGGATTCCTCAAAGTCTAACTCCACCCAGCCACCGCGCGCCGTATTCCGTCATCCTGAGCAGAATAGCGGCTGCTGCGCAGCCGCTATTCGTCGCGAAGGATCCCCAGGACCTAAACTCCGCTCCGGCCACTGCGCGGGAAACCAGTTGGCACGCATGGCAAGATTGTAAACGGGCCAAGCGAAGCAAGGCATCTCAACACGCGTAGGGGCGAAGCATGCTTCGCCCCTACATGAACCTATCGTATCTCTTGTGTCTTTGTGTCTTTGTCTTTGTGGTGAAAAAACACACCAACCCCTTGACATCCTCTTGTCGATATAGACCATACGTTCTAATATCGACGTATGGATACCTTCGCCAAACTGAACCTCGCCTCGCAGGATATGGGTATCGAAATCGAAAGCACCCGCGAGCAGGAGTGCAAGCCGGTGGTCAACGGACAAAGCCTGCCGCGCATCCCCATCAGCCAGGTGGCCTTGCCCGGCGGGCGCAAAATGAACGTGCTCAAGACCATGCTGACCACCGCCTGCGAGCGCAACTGCAACTACTGCCCCTTCCGCGCCGGCCGCAGCAAAATGCAGCGCATCACCATCAAGCCGGATGAGATGGCCAAGGGCTCCTTCCAGGCCTATCGCCAGCGCTTGGTCGAGGGCCTCTTCCTCAGCTCTGGCATCATCAAAGGCGGTGTCACCACGCAGGACAAGCTCATCGACACCGCTGAGATTCTGCGCAACAAGCTCGGCTTCCGCGGCTACCTGCACCTCAAGATCATGCCCGGCTCCGAGAAAGACCAGGTGCGCCGTGCCATGCAACTGGCCGACCGCATCTCCGTCAACCTCGAGGCGGCCAACGCCCAGCGCCTGGCCACCCTGGCGCCGATGAAGAAGTTTGCCGACGAGCTGCTCGCCCCGCTCAAGTGGGCCCAGGAGATCCGCACCAACGAGGCGCCTGGCAGCACCTGGAACGGGCGCTGGGCCAGCACGGTGACCCAGTTCGTCGTCGGCGGTGCCGATGAGACAGACGTGGAACTGGTCTCGACCTCAGAGTACCTCTATCATGAGCTCAAGCTCAAGCGCACCTATTACTCAGCCTTCTCGCCCATCATTGACACGCCGCTGGAGAACCACCGCCCCGAGAATCCGTGGCGCGAGCACCGCCTGTACCAAGCCTCGTTCCTGCTGCGCGATTACGGCTTCGCCATGGAAGAGCTGCCCTTCAACCAAAGCGGCAATCTGCCGCTCAACAAAGACCCTAAAACCGCCTGGGCGGAGCAAACCTTGCTGCACAAGCCCATCGAGGTCAATACCGCCAGCCGTGAGCAGCTCTTGCTGGTGCCCGGCATCGGCCCCAAAAGCGCCATGAGCATCTTGCTGGCCCGCCGCCAGCGCAAGCTGCGCACGCTAGACGACCTGCGCGCCCTCGGCATCGTCGCCCAGCGCGCCGCGCCCTATGTGCTGCTGGATGGCAAGCTGCCCGTCTACCAGATGCGCCTGCTGCAGCCGGTCGAGCCGCCGGAGCCGCTGCGGCCGCGCTTCCCCGGCTGAGGTGGTTTCACAATCCGTGGTTCGGGGTCATAATGGCCCTTGCATGCTGCAAGATATCCTCATCCCCCTGCTGCGCGACAACCCCCTGCTACTCCTCTTCGCGATCGCCGCGTTGGGCTGGGCGCTGGGCCACCTGCAGATCGGCGGCCTGCGCCTGGGCGTGGCTGCGGTGCTTTTCGTGGGCCTGGGTTTCGGTGCGCTCAGCCCTGAGCTGCGCGTGCCGGAGCCGGTCTACACGCTCGGGCTGGTCATCTTCGTCTACGCACTGGGGCTGAGCAGCGGGCCAAGCTTCTTCGCCGCCCTGCGCCGCAAAGGCCTGCGCGACAATGCGTTGGTGCTGTTCACCCTGCTGGCCGCCGCCGGGCTGGCCGTGGCCGCCTCGCGGACGCTGGGCCTGCAGCCCGGCGCGGCTGCCGGCTTGTTCGCCGGCAGCCTGACCAACACGCCGGCGCTGGCCAGCGCGCTGGAGTTCATCACGCTCAATCCGCCGGGCGGTGTGGCGCTGGAAACCGTGCTCGCCGAGCCGGTGGTGGCCTATTCCATCGCCTACCCGGTGGGCGTTCTGGGCATGATCCTGGCCGTGTATACCGCCCAGAAGCTTTGGCGCATCGACTACCGCGCCGAAGCGCAGCGCGCCGGCGACCTGGCCGGCGCGGATGTGGAACTGGAGAACCTCACCATCCGCATCACCCAGAAACAGGCGACAAACAAGCCGCTGATGAACCTGATGCACGCGCAGGGCTGGAACCTGGTCTTCGGGCGCATCCAAAAGGGCGAGCAGCTGCGGCTGGCCGAGAAGGGCAGCCGCCTGGCGCTGGGCGACCAGATCACCGTGGTGGGCACCCCGCAGCAGGTGGCCAGTGCGCTGGCCTTCATGGGCGAACGCAGCCAGGATGGCCTGGAGCTGGACCGCCGCGAGATGGACTTCCGCCGCGTATTCGTCTCCAACCCGGATGTGGCCGGCCGCCGGCTGAGCAGCCTGAACCTGCCTGAGCAATATGGCGCGCTGATCACCCGCATCCGCCGCGGCGATATCCAACTGATCCCCAGCGGCGACACCATCCTCGAATTGGGCGACCGTGTGCGCGTGCTGACCCACCGCGAGCACATGGCCGCGGTGAGCAGTTACCTGGGCGACTCATACCGGGCGGTCAGCGAGGTGGACGTGCTCAGCCTCAGCCTGGGCATCGCCCTGGGCATGCTGTTGGGCCAGGTGCCCATCCCGCTGCCCGGCGGGCTCACCCTGCACCTGGGCATGGCCGGCGGCCCGCTGATCGTCGCCCTGGTGCTCGGCGCGCTGGCCCGCACCGGCCCGCTGGTCTGGAACATCCCCTACAGCACCAGCATGACCCTGCGCCAGTTCGGCCTGGTGCTCTTCCTGGCCGGCATCGGTTCGCGCGCCGGCTACGACTTCTTCAACACGCTGGCCCAGGGCGACGGGCTGCTGCTCTTCGCCGCCGGCGCCGCCCTCACCGCCTTCACCGCGCTGGTCATCCTCTGGGCCGGCTACCGCCTGTTCAAGATCCCCATGGGTCTACTCACCGGCATGCTGGCCGGCTTGCAGACCCAGCCCGCTTTGCTCAGCTTCGCTGCGGAGCAAAGCGGCGACGAGCTGCCCAACATCGGCTACGCCGCGGTCTACCCTGTGGCCAGCATCGCCAAAATCATCCTCGCCCAACTCATCCTCGCCTGGCTCAGCTAGCCGGGCCGGGCACATTGGAATACAATCCATCGCCGTGAGCCAGGAGCCCGCCTTGCTGCGCAAATTCGATACCGGTTTTTGGGTCCTCGTCGCCACCATCCTCGGCTCCTGCATGTCCTACATCGACGCCACGGTGATCTACATCGCCCTGCCGGTGGTGCAACAAGACCTCGGCGCCACCGTGGTCGAAGCGCAGTGGATCGTGGAGGCCTACGTGCTCTTCCAGGCCGCGCTGATCCTGGTCGGCGGCTCGCTGGGCGACCGCCTGGGCCGCCGGCGCGTCTTCGCCGTGGGCATCGTCATCTTCTCCATCGCCTCCGCGTTATGTGGCCTGGCGACCACGCCGGGCTTCCTCATCGGTGCGCGCATCATGCAAGCGCTGGGCGGGGCGCTGCTCGGCCCGGCCAGCCTGGCGATCATCACCGCCTACTTCGACGACGAGCGCCGCGGGGCCGCCTTCGGCGCCTGGTCCGGCGCCTCGGCGATCACCATGGCGCTGGGGCCGGTGGTGGGCGGGCTGGTCGTGCAGTACGCCACCTGGCACTGGCTCTTCTTCATCAACGTGCCGGTGGGCATCCTCACCCTCTTGGTGCTCTTCTGGAAAGTGCCGGAGAGCCGCGACGAGAAGGCACCCAGCCGGCTGGACTGGCGCGGCGCCAGCCTGGCCACCCTCGGCCTGGGTATGTTCGTCTTCGGCTTCATCGAGTCGGCCAACTATGGCCTGGGCAGCCCCATCGTACTGGGCAGCATTGCGCTGGGCATTATCACTTTCGCCCTGTTCATCTACACGCAGACCAAGACCGACAACCCACTGCTGCCGCTTTCGCTGTTCCGGTCGCGCACCTTCAGCGGCGCCAACCTGATCACCCTGCTGATGTATTGCGCTGTCTCCGGTGTGATCTTCTTTTTGCCCTTCAACCTGATCCAGATTCAAGGCTATGATATTGTCATGGCCGGCCTGGGCTTCCTGCCTTTCCCGCTGATTGTCGGCGCCCTCTCGCCCTGGGCGGGGGGCCTGGTGGCCCGCCGCGGCAGCAAGCTGCCGCTGACCATCGGCCCGCTGATCGTGGCCGCCGGCCTGCTGCTCTTCGGCCAGGCGGGGCTGGGCGGCTCATTTTGGACCACGTTCTTCCCGGCGGTCATCGTGCTGGCCTTCGGCATGACCATGGTCATCGCCCCGCTGACCACCACGGTGATGGGCGCCGCACCGAAACGGCTCTCTGGCACCGCCTCCGGCATCAACACGGCGGTGAACAGTACCGCCAACGTGCTCGCCGTGGCCATCCTTGGCGTGGTGGCATTGAACGTCTTCATTGCCTCGGTCAACCGCCGCGTGGACCCCGCCCAGTTCACGCCGCAGGGCCTGGCCGCGATCCAGGCCCAAACCGTGAACCTGGGCAACGCGGCGGCGCCGGCAGGTTTGCCCGCCGCGCAGCGCGAGGAGGTGGACTTGATCTACGACCAGGCCTTTGTCGACGCATTCCAGATCGTGATGTATGTCTGCGCCGGGCTGGTGACCGCGGCTTCGCTGGTCGCCCTGCTGCTGGTGGAAGGCAAGCCGGCGGACGGCGCACCTTCAATGGAGGCCCCGCCGCGGGTGCACTGAGATGCCAGGACGGATTACGCTGACCAAAACCGCCGCCGAGCTGGCCGCCGCCTTCCCTTGGCTCGACGTGCCCAAGGAGCTGCGCCCGCGCTACAACATCGCCCCCACCCAACCCATCGCCGTGGTGCTCAACGACGGCCAGAACAAGGTGGATTTCCTCAGCTGGGGGATGATCCCTTCGTTCACCAAAGTGAAGATGACCAACTTCCTGCTCAACGCCCGCGCCGAGGGCATCGAGCGCAAGCCATCCTTCCGTTCGCCATTCAAACGGCGGCGCTGCCTGGTGCTGGCGGATGGCTATTACGAATGGGTGAAGCTGCCGCGCAAGAAGGAGAAGATCCCCTATTGGGTGCACATGAAAGACAAGCGCCCCTTCGCCTTCGCCGGCCTCTGGGACACCTGGACTTCGGTGGACGGCTCCGAAGTGAAGACCTGTTGCTTCATCACCTGTGAGCCCAATGAGCTGGTCGCCGAGATCCACCACCGCATGGGCGTGATCCTCGACGAGGAAGACTACGCGACCTGGCTGCAGCCGGAGGAAACCGAGTCCAAGGACCTGCTGCCGCTGCTGCGCCCTTACCCGTCCGAGAAGATGGCCTATTACCAGGTGGGTACCGTGGTCAGCAACGCCCGCAACGATGTGCCCGAGTGCATCGTTCCTGTAGAAACATCCGCTTCGTAGAGGAGACAAATGGCTGAAAATCGCCCGTACAAACCGAGCTGGCTGGACGGCTTACTGGATTGGGTCAACTCCCTGAAGATATCTGCCCCGCTTTTCTATATCCTGCTCTATATAGCCAGCATATTGGTCATCCACCTGGCGCTGTGGCTGGAGGGCAGCTTGGATTGGGGCGCCTGGGAAACACGCGTCTTCTTTGACGTGCTTTGGGCGCCTCTTGGCCTCGGCTACATCCATTTCATGGAACGCGTAGCCAAACGCTCCGTGGAAGAAATCCGCCCCGCGCTGGGCATTTCGGCCAGCGAGTTCGAAGCCATCCGCTACCGTTTCACCACCCTGCCCTTTTGGCCCATCCTGATCATCACCGTGCTCGGCCTTGTCATCGGCATGTATTTCTCCCTTCAGGTGGGCAGCACGGCGCGCGCCAGCAGCATCTTGTGGAGCGTGCTCTCCGGCTTTGGATACACCCTGCTGCCCATTTGGCTCTATGCGGCCTATCGCTACGTGTCTCAAATTGATGATCTCTACACCAAAGTGAAGAAGCTCAACCTGTTCAACTTGCAGCCGTTGTATGGCCTTGCCCGAGTGGCCATGGTGGTGGGCATCTTCCTGGTGTTGATGGTCAATCTCAACTTCGTCAGCGAGACCTATTTGGGTTCAGTCACCCAAAGCCCCGAAGCGATCTTGTTCCTTTCGGCGCTGGGCATCTCTGCCGCAGTGGCCGTGTTCGTGATCCCGGTGTTGGGCATCCATCGCAAGATCGAGAAAGACAAGACCAACCTGCTGGCGGAGAACGCCGAGCAGATCGAAAGCTTGCGCGGCGAGATTCAAAGCGATATGGAAGGCCGCAACTTCAAGAACATCGATGGATTGGAAAAGGGCCTCAGCGCCCTGCTCAAAGTACGTGAAAGCATCGGCGCCATCCCCACCTGGCCATGGAGCCCCGGCACCCTGCGCAGCTTTGCCTCCGCCATCATGCTGCCGCTGATCGTCTGGCTGTTGCAGCGGGTGCTGACGCCGCTTGTGGCATTGCCTTAGCCCGCTTCAGATGAGCGATTGGCTCGCTGGGCGTTAGCCAATCCATGTTATAAATCCGGTTTAGGAGGAGCAAATGCCCGCTTTTCGCCCCTACCAACCCAGTTGGGTCAATACGCTGCTGGAATGGATAAACAAACTCCCCTTTCACCCATTCCTTTTCTATTTGGGGCTTTACCTGGCCAGTGTGCTTATTACGCACGCTACACTTTGGACGGATGGCAGCGCCGCGCCTGGCCAATGGCTTTCCGCTGTCTTTTTTGATATGATCTGGGTGCCCTTTGGGCTGGGCGCACTCCACTTTATACAAAACGCCGCCACTACGTCAGTAGACGAAATACGACCCGTTCTGGAAACCAGTAAGGCTGAGTTTGAAGCGCTCAAATACCGCTTTCTAACATACCCTTTTTGGCCTGTCCTCGTCCTCAGTTTAGCCGGTTTTACCTTGGGGGTCTTTCTAGGTAGCGGAGAATTGCCATTAGCAACAACCAACCTCAGCAAAACAGCCTGGGGCATCATGGCGGGCGCGGGCTATACTTTCTTGCCTCTATTCTTTTTTGCAGCCTGGCGGTATATTCGTCAGATCATTAAGATATATTCTCATGTGGGCATGCTCAACCTGTTTGACCTCCAGCCCTTCTACGGGCTGGCCCGGGTTGCCATGGTGATTGCCGGTTTTTTGGTGCTTCTCGCCAACATGAATTATGTTTGGGAAGTCCTCCTGGGTTTGGCCACCATGACGGCTGAAAACGCCGCACTTCTCTCAATTCTCACTCTCAGCGTCGCCCTGGTGGCAGCTCTGGTGCCGCTCTGGGGCATCCACAACAAGATTGAAGCCGAGAAACAGGCCCAACTGGCCATCAATGCCAGGGAAATTAAAAAACTGCATCAGCTTCTACACACGGGCCTGAGCAAAAAGACATCTGCGGAAATAGACAAACTGCAGAGCGGGCTCAGCGCGCTCTACGCCGCCCGCGCCAGCGTCACAGACGTGCCCGCCTGGCCCTGGCGGCCCGGCGCATTCCGCAATTTTGCCTCGGCGATCTTCCTGCCGCTGCTACTCCTGGTGCTGGAGCGCTTGATCTCACGGTTCTTCTAACCCCCGGCTAGCCCAGCTTCTTGAGCTGCTCCTCCAAGCTGGTCGCCGTGGCCTGGTAGTCGGCCAGCTTGGCACGCTCCTTATCCACCAGCGCGGCCGGGGCCTTGTTGGCGAAATCGCTGCCCAGCAGCCCTTCCAGGCGAGCGATCTGCTCGCGGGTCACAGCCAGTTCGCGCTCCAGACGGGCGCGCTCTTCGGCCGGGTCCAGCAGCCCGGCCAGCGGCAGGTAGATCTGCACCGGTCCCACTACCAGTGCAGCCGCCTCGCCCAGTTCGGCGCTGGGCGCCTCGCCGATCTGCAGCTGCGCCAAGTCCAGCCCAGCCAGCTGCGCCAGTTCGGCAGACAGCGCTTCGAGTGTGCCGCGGCTTTCCGCATCCGCCGAGACGAAATGCGCCGCGATTTTCACCGCCGGCTTGATCTGCTTCTCAGCCCGCTGGTTGCGGATGGCGCGCACCACATTCCGGAAGACCTCGAAGTCACGCAATGCCCCATCCTCCCAGCCTATGCTCGGCAACGGCGTGGGCCAGGCGGCTACAGCCAGCCCTTCGCTCCACTCGCCGAACTCGGGAACCAGCCGGGCCGAATGCCCTTGAGCCGCCGCCTTTAGGTGCCCCCAGAGCTCCTCGCTGACGAAGGGGATATATGGATGCAGCAGGCGCAGGCAGATGTCCAGGATGCGGGTGAGCAGGTCGGCAGTGTAGAAGGCGCGGTCACCGCCCTTCTCGATCTGCCGCTTGGCGATCTCGATGTACCAGTCGGCGAAGTCATTCCAGAAGAACTCATACAGCTGGCGGCCCGCCTCACCGTACTGGTGCGTGGCGAACAAGCGCTCGAAGTTCTCCAGGATCTGCTTGCAGCGCGCCCAGATCCAGCCATCCGCCAGGGTCCAGTCAGGCGCGCCCACCGGCTCGGCGGGCGCGTTGGGGATGATGCCCAGCGCAAAGCGCGCCGCATTCCACAGCTTGTTGACGAAGTTGCGGTTGGCGGCCACCTTGTCCAGGCTCAGGTTCACGTCCTGGCCCGGGCTGGTGCCCACCAGCAGCGTGAAGCGCAGCGCGTCGGTGCCGTATTCATCCATCACTTCCAGCGGGTCAACCACGTTGCCCAAAGTCTTGCTCATCTTGCGGCCCTGCTCGTCGCGCACCAGGCCGTGCAGGTACACCGTGTCAAAGGGAACCTCGCCGGTGAACTCGATGCCCATCATGATCATCCGCGCCACCCAAAAGAAGAGGATGTCGTAGCCCGTCTCCAGAGTGGATGTGGGATAGAAGTACTTCAGGTCAGCGGTCTCTTCCGGCCATCCGAGAGTGGAAAAAGGCCACAGTCCAGAGGAGAACCAGGTGTCCAAGACATCCGGGTCCTGCTCGAGGGTCACATCCTCGCCGAACTGGGCGCGGGCCTGCGCTCGCGCTTCGTCTTCACTGCGGGCGCAGAACATGCTGCCGTCCGGCGCGTACCACACCGGGATGCGATGGCCCCACCACAGCTGGCGGCTGATGCACCAGTCCTGGATGTTGCCCATCCAATTGCGGTAGACCTTGGTGAAATGCTCGGGCACGATCTGGATGCGCCCGTCCTCCACCGCGGCCAGTGCCGGCTCGGCCAGCGGCTGGATGCGCACAAACCACTGCGTGGAAATCATCGGCTCGATGATCTCGCCGCCGCGCTGCGAGCGCGGCACCCGCTGCGTGTGCTTCTCGGTCTTGATCGTCAGGCCGGCGGCGGCCATGTCCGCCCAGATTTTCTTGCGCGCCTCGAAGCGGTCCAGCCCCGCGTAGGGGCCACCCGCCTCGGTGACCTTGGCGGCCTCGTCCAACACCGAGATGACCGTTAGCTTGTGGCGGGCGCCGATGTCGTAGTCGTTGGTGTCGTGGCCGGGAGTGATCTTCAGCGCGCCGGTGCCGAACTCGCGGTCCACGTAGTCGTCGGCGATCACCGGGATGGCGCGATCGAGCATTGGCACCAGCGCGGTGGCGCCGACCAGGTGCTGGTAGCGCTCATCGTCCGGGTGCACCGCCACGGCCGTGTCGGCCAGGATGGTTTCCGGCCGCGTGGTGGCGACGGGGATGAAATCATCGCTGCCCTGGATGCGATACTTGAAGAAGTAGAGCGTGCCTTCTTCCTCGCTATACTCCACCTCAAGGTCGGAGACTGCGGTGCGCAAACCGGGCGACCAGTTGATCAGCCGCGGCCCGCGGTAGATCAGGCCTTTTTCGTAGAGGCGCACGAAGGCCTCTCGTACGGCGGCAGACAGCCCTTCGTCCAGGGTGAAGCGTTCGCGCGACCAGTCGCACGACGCCCCCAGGCGGCGGATCTGCTGTGAAATGATCGCATGGTATTTCTCTTTCCAGGCCCAGGTGCGCTTGAGGAACTCTTCGCGGCCCAACTCTTCGCGAGTGACCTCCTCGGTGCGCAACAAATCCTCCTCCACCTTGAGCTGCGTGGCGATGCCGGCGTGGTCCGTGCCGGGCACCCACAGCGCGGGCACGCCCCGCATGCGCTGGTGGCGGATCATCAAATCCTCCATGGCCACGAACATGGCATGGCCCAAGTGCAGTTCGCCGGTCACATTGGGCGGCGGGATGGAGATGACGAAGGGCTTCAGCGAGGGGTCAAAGCCCGCTTTGGCCGGGTCATTGCCTGGCCGGAAGAAGCCCTGTTCTTCCCACCAGGCGTAAATGCGCTGCTCGGTGGATTTGAAGTCGTAGGTTTTGGGTAATGCGCTCTTGTCCATAGGTCTCCAAACAAGTAACTGGTAATTCCCAATTACTTTTTAAACAAAACCACCTTTCCTCGTGAGGACGGAAAGGCGTTCCGCGGTACCACCTCGCTTCAGCCAAATGGCTGCGCTCGAAAGCTGTATCGGGCAAACCCGCACCGATCTACTGAGCCTGGGGGCTGTTCTGCGGTGTCACTCTGGGCGACATTCGGGGCCTTTACATCGGAGACTCTCAGCTTTTGCCTCCGTTTCTGTAAGCAGCCGACCACCTACTCTTCCCAGCTTCACTTATTGTCTACTAGTTTGAACTATACTATTATACAACACTACTGAGGAGAGGATTTGTTCCAATGAATGATGCCTTAGCAATAGTTTCAGCCTTACTCGCAAATCTTTCAAGTGTAGAAACACACACAAACTTCCCTAGAGAACGCGGATTATATGCTTTTGGGCTGGCTGGTCAGTTGGAAATCAAGTCCAGCATCCTCCATCATCTGTCCGAAGGTTCATTTCTTTACTTAGGGAAGAGTGAAAGCAGTTTGCATAAACGCATCAAGGGTACACATCTGAATACAAAAAGAACTGGGAGTTCCACATTAAGGAGAACGCTGGGAGCCATACTCAGGGAAGAATTAAATCTGACACCCATCCCGAGAAGTTCAACTGAGCAAACAGAAAGAAGATTTCGCAATTACAAATTTGCACCGGATGGTGAAAAACGATTAACGGATTGGATGCACGAAAATCTTCTCGTTACTTATTGGGTCGCGCCTCCCACAGTTACTTTGATGCATATAGAAGAGCAAGTCATAGAACTTTCAAAACCAGGATTAAATCTGGAAACATACAATCCGCACTGGGCCGAAATAAAAAATCTAAGGAAAATGTGTTCGGAACTTGCTGCAACGCAATATAGAATGTGAATTAATTCACTTTTCTTGACTATCGCAATTGCCTGTGCTATTCTTCACAGCCTATGCAACACGAGCGTATCGCAGACAACGTCTATTTCTTCCAAAGCAGCCTCTACGCACAGGTCACCGCCGGCGTCATCGTCGGGCCGGACATGGCCGTGCTGATAGACACCCTGGCTCTGCCCGAAGAGACCATGCAGTTGCGCAACTTCATTGATCGCGAGCTGCGCGTGCCGGTGCGCTACATCATCAACACGCACTACCACGCCGACCACAGCTGGGGCAATTCCTTCTTCCCAGAAGCGCAGGTTATCGCCCACCAGAGCTGCTACGAAATGCTCAAGACCCGCGGCATCCCCTCACTGGAGGCCGAAAAGCGCGAGAACAGTGCGCTGCGCGATGTGGAAATCGTGCTGCCGCACTTCACCTTCGACAGCGGCGAACTGACCCTGCAGGTGGGCAAGAAGGCGCTGACCATCTTACCCCTACCCGGCCACAGCGCCGACTCGGTGGCCGTGCTGGTGGAAGAAGATCGCATCCTCTTCAGCGGCGACACATTCATGGCCGTGCCCACCCTGATGGATGGTGACATCGACGACATGCTCGCCTCACTGAAGAAAATCCCCAAAATGAGCCTGGAGAACTTGGTTCCCGGTCACGGCGAAATCGTACTGCGCGGCGAAATCGAAGGCGCCATCAAGTCCAACATCAACTACCTGACCGAAATCCGCAAGGTGGTGCGCAAAGCCGCCCGGCGGCGGTATCCGCTGGATCTGCTGGAAACCGTGCAAATTGAAGATTGTGGAAAAAGCCGGGTGCTCATTGCCGGCCTGGCCGAGCAACTGCACCGCAGCAATCTGCTGGCCCTTTTCCGCCAGGAATACGGCAAAAACCCCGAAGGCTCTGAAGTAGTCTACGAAACCCGCCGGTAAGCGGAGTTTAGCGCGCCGCGGCAGCGGGTCGTTTCCCCTTGCGCTTCTTGCCGGCCGCCTCTTGCGCAGCCTGTCCGCGGGCGCGGAAACCATGCAGGCGCTCGTTGCCCTCCAGCAGCCGCTTGATGTTTGGGCGCAGCGCCCAGGCCACCAAGGCCAGTGAGGCTAAACCATAAACAATGTATTCCCAGGGCCCGTGGCCCAGGAAAAAGCGCACCGCAAAAATAATCGTAGCCAGGGCGCTGATGCTCAAAGTGGTCATCGACGCGTAGCCCACGAAATAAAAGACCATGAAAGCCAGCGGCAGGATGATATATAGAGAGGGGAACCAAAAGCCCATCGCACCGCCGCCCGCAGTCGCTCCCCCGGCGCCTCCGCCCAGCTTAACGCCGTCTTTATCGCGGCGCATCAGGAAGATCGAATAATTATGCCCCAGGATGGCGGCCAGGGGCGCCAGGATGTGCAGCCAAATCAGCTCCGGGGCCAGCCACATGGCCAGCTTGACTGCGAAAAAGCTCTTCAGCACATCCAGCGCGCCAGTGAGCACGCCGATGCGCTTGCCCGCCGCCCGCATCGCGTTGGTGCCGCCGGTGCGCCCGCTCTGCACCTGGCGGATGTCTTCGCCGGTGCGTAGCTTGACGAGAATGAACCCAAAAGGAATCGACCCCAGCAAATAGCCGAACAAGACTATGACAACGCCGAGCAGCAGATTCATCTTGGGTGCCTCCTGAATTGCGACGAAATGGGTGTAGTTAGAAACACGAGGATTTGCAGTAAGTTACTCATCCTGCAGGTTGAATTCTAATACAACTACCCGGTTATTTTCCAACCCAAACGCACGGCAATCCCAGTCCCCCTCTACCGGGGTCCAGATGAAGTGCGCCGCGCCGGGGTATGCGGCGCCTAAGGCGTCCTGCCGCGAGGGTCGCGCCGGCCCCGTTGGGTGGGAGTGGTAGATGGCCAGCAAATCCCAACCCTGCGCTTCCATCGCTTGGAAGGCGGCCCACTGCTCGGCGGGGTCCATGCGGAAGTGCGTCTGGCTGGCCAGTTCGTTGCGCACCGGGTAGGCAGCCAGCACCTGCTCGCCCTCGCCCGCCAGCAGGCCGCAGGCCTCTTGCGGGGCGAGCGCGGCGACATGCTGGCGCATCTGCTCCCAGAGCGGGCGCGGCAGGCGCAGCGCCATCAGCGCACCAGCAGGGCGATGACCCAGAATACCGCCAGGGAGATGAGCGCCTCGCGGGCGGGGCCTTGCCACGGTTGGTCGTTGTTCAACGCGGTGAGCACGTGGTTGAGCCCGTAAAGCAAGCCCAGCATGGCCAGGCCATAGCCCAAGGCGGAAAATGGCAGGTAATGCAAAGCAGCCGCCACCTGCACGCAGAGGAAGGTCAGCCCGGCCATTTGCACGGGCCGCCAGGCTTGCTCCGGCCGGAGCAGCTGCAGGCGGGAGACGGCCACGAAAGCGGCCACCGCGATGGCGGGCAGCGCCAGGAACAAGCGCAGGCCCACGCCACGTACGGTGATGGCCAAAATGAGGAACAGCCCCAGGGTGAGCAGGCGCAGCGCCTGCCCGGCCAGCCAGTAGTAGCGATGCTCCGGCTGCGAGCTGGCGAATTCACTGAGGATGACGGCCAGCAGCAGCCCGGCGCACAGGGCCAACGCCGCCCACCAGCCCAGGTCGAAGCGCATATTGCCCAGCAACAGGCCGAGCACCCAGGCGCTGAGCGCGGGCAGCGGCCAGTGGCGGTAGCGGGTGCCCTCTGCAGCCGGCCCCTCGGCCTGCAGCATCCAGTCGGCGCCGGCAGCGGTCAGCCCTGCGACCAGCAGCGCCACTGCGGTGTTGGTGCTGACTTGCAAAGGGAGATAGATACCGGCCAACTCAATGGCCAGCAGCTGCCCCGGCGCCTGGATGAAGCGCGCCGCGGCATAGGCCAGCAAGATGACCGCCATCACCGCGATGAGGCGTTCGCTATCCGGAAGCAGCCGGGCTTGCATGGCGCGATTGTACTCCAGCGGTCGCGCAGGTATACTGCAGCCATGCACGGACAAATGATAGAGTTCCCCAGCAACAGTCATCAAACCCCCGGCTACCTGGTTCTGCCCGAAGGCCCCGGGCCATTCCCGGGCGTGGTCGCCATCCAGGAATGGTGGGGGCTGGTCGGCCACATCAAGAGCGTGGCCGACCGCCTGGCCGCCGAGGGCTACGCTGTGCTGGCGCCCGACCTGTACCATGGTCAGGTGGCCAGCGAGCCAGACGAAGCCCGCAAGCTGTCCATGGCGCTCAACCGCGCTCAGGCCATCGCCGAAATCCAAGCCGCTGCCGGATACCTGCGCGGCCTGGAGGGCGCCAACGGCAAGGTGGGCGTAGTGGGCTGGTGCATGGGCGGCGGCTTGGCGCTCTCCACCGCGGCGGCGAGCGACACAATCGACGCCGCGGTGTGCTTCTACGGCCGCCCGCTGGAGGCGAACGACACCGCGCGCCTCCAAACGCCGGTGCTTGGGCTTTACGGTGAGCTGGATGGAGGCATCCCGGTCAGCATCGTCAACGACTTCGAGAAGCAGCTGCAAACCGCCGGCGTTCCGCACGCCATCCACATCTACGCCGGCGCCGGGCACGCCTTCTTCAACGAGGACCGCCCGCAGGCCTACCACCCGGAGGCGGCCGCCGAGGCCTGGGCGCAGACCCTGGCTTGGTTCGGCAAGCACCTGGCGGCCTGATGGCCGGCGGCAGGCAGGCCCTGGGGCGCTGGGGCGAGCAGCAGGCCGCCGAGTACCTGGCGCTGCGCGGCTACCAAATCATCGGCCGCAACCTGCGCGGAGCCTATGGGGAGATTGACCTGCTCGCCCGCCACGGCGAGGCGCTGGTCTTCATCGAAGTCAAGACGCGCAGTTCCACCAGCTTCGGCCAGCCTGAAGAAGCCATCACGGAGAGGAAACAGCTCCACCTGCTGCACAGCGCCGAAGATTACCTGCAAGCCCACCCCGAACTGGACGGCGACTGGCGCATAGACGTCATCTCGATATTGCGCCGGCGCGACGCGTCTCCGGAAATCACCCATTTTGAAAATGCCCTCGGCGGATAAGCGCATCCCGCTGGTCGCCCTGGTCGGCCCCACGGCGGTGGGCAAAACCGAGGTCGCCCTGCAGCTCGCCGAGGGTCTGGATGCCGAAATCATCTCGGCCGACTCGCGGCTGCTCTACCGCGGCATGGACATCGGCACGGCCAAGCCCAGCGCTGAAGAACGCCGCCGGGTTCCCCATCACCTCATCGACGTGGCTTACCCCGACGAAACCTGGAGCCTGGCCCGCTTCCAAGCCGCCGCGGCCGAGGCCATCGCAGCGGTCTCCAGTCGTGGCCGGCTTCCGCTGCTGGTCGGCGGCACCGGGCAATAC
>JAHCIH010000014.1 GCA_026129335.1 Anaerolineales bacterium | reverse complement strand
AGCCTTTCCGGGGGTCCCTCGCTTCGCTCGGGACGCACGGTATTGTCTCTAACGCCTAAGCCTTTCCGGGGGTCCCTCGCTTCGCTCGGGACGCACGGTTTGATGAGCGGGCACTGCCCTAGCCATCAAGCTTCCGGGAAGACGACATCGTCTTTGCCGGAGAGCTTTTCCTGTATCTTGGCGGTGACCAGCTCGAGGTGTTGCGGGCGATTGACGAAGTCCCAATCGCCGGAGGGCACGGTGAGCACTGGGCACAGGTCGAAGCTGGCAAGCCACTCCGCATAGAAGCGATCCAACAACTGCAGGTAGTCGGCGCTGATGCCCGCCTCCATGGCGCGGCCGCGGGCCTGGATGCGCGCCAGCAGCGCGTCCACCGGCGCACGCAGGAAGACGAGCAGGTCCGGCCGCGGCAGGTGTTCGATGACCAGCTGGTAGACCCGGCGGTAGGTGGCCAGGTCTTCATCGTTCAGGTTGCCCAGTTCGTGCAGGGCGCGGGCGAAGATGTGATAGTCCTCGTAGATGCTGCGATCGAGAATGTAGGACTGCGGCGCCGCGTGGGCGGCGATGTGCTGGTCGGCGCGCTGGCCGAGCAGGAAGACCTGCAGATGGAAGGCCCAGGCGCGCATGTCGCCGTAGAACTTGCCCAAGTAGGGGTTCTGCTCCACGGTCTCGAAACCGGAGAGCCAGCCCAGTTTCTCGGCGAGCTTTTGAGTGAGCGAGGTCTTGCCGGCCCCGATATTGCCGGCGACGAGGACAAAGCGTTTGGCGGCCATACGGCTATTTTCCTACAGAATCGGATGAAATCAAGTTGGGTGTAGGTTGTGCTTTTGTGTCATCCCTGGCGAAAGTGTCTGTTGTGTCGGTTGTGTACTCTTGCTTTGCAAGTTTGCCGTGCTAGGCAACGGCAGGCAGGTCCTACCATCCGCAAAAGTTTGCAGGATAAAGCTGGTGCTGAGCTTAACCTCTGATATTCCAACACACCTTCCCCCATTGCCATAAGTTATAGCAGACCAATGGGTTTTCAGATGTGAGGGAGCTTTCGTGTCAAGGCACAGGAAAAGAAGATTGGGATCCAGCCGCCGTCCCTGGGTCCCGATGGTAAGAGCCGAATATAATAGCCAGCATAAGCAAACTACGAACGCCTTTTCTGCTATCCCGATGCGCCCTGGCCGGCGCGGCCGCCGGTGCGGCGGGCTGCCTGATTTTCTTGGCGATGCACGCTTTACTGGTGGTGCCGATCTGGTCGGTGACGGCGTTTGCGCTGGTAGTGGCCGTCCCCAGCGGCGCCCTGGTGGGCTGGGCATTCGCCGCCCAGGAGCGGCTGCCGCGCAATCCATATACGGCCATCCTGCTCTTTTCCGGCGCGCTGGTATTGGTGATGGCCGTCTCCTTCCTGGTGGCCGGCATGCAGACGCCGATAGCCCAGATGACCTTCGGCGGCAGCCGGCTGCATATACGCAAAGGCTACGAACTGCTGCTGGCGGCGCGGGTCGCGTCGGGCGTGCTGGTGCCCGCTATGAGCGGCGCGGCGGCCGGCTGGTGGCTGGGCCGCAGCAAGCAGGCGGCCGGCCGCATGGCGCTGGTTGCGCTGCTATTCGCCACCGGCGCGGGGCAGAATGTGCCCGCGGTGGCTGAGATCGCCGACATCACCTGGCTGCTCATCTCCGGCACGCTCGTGGCCGCGGCACTCAGCTTCGGCGCAGTCGCAGGGGCAATCAGACAGCCGCACAATGCGCGGGAAGTGCGCATATAATTGGGGACAAGGAGCTACGCCATGTTTAGAAATGCCTTTACCCTGCTGCTGGCCATCGCCCTGACGGCCTGCGGCGCAGCCCAACCCACGCCGGATATCGACACCATCGCCACGGATGTGGCCGGCACGCTGCAAGCGGCGGCCACGGCCACCGGCGCGGCGGCCAGCCCCACTTCGCCGCCGATCCCCACCTTTACCGAGACTTCGCCCCCCACCCCCGAGCCGACCACCACTCCGCAGCCGGGGCGGCTGAACTTCACCACCGGCGCCACGCAAGGCGTGGCCACCGGCCGCGTGGAAGCCAACCAGACGGTGACCTTCACCGCCGGGGCCGCCCAGAACCAGGTGATGGTCGCCGAGCTGTTCACGCCTTCGGGCAGTGCGGTGCTGGAGATCGTTGGCGCAGACGGTACGGTGCTGCTGCCCGCCTCGAACCGCTGGAACACGTACCGCAGCGTGCTGAGAAGCACGCAGGACTACGAGTTCCGCGTGATTGGCGGCAACAGCGCCCAAGACTTCACGCTGACGGTGGTCTTCGCGGTGCCGGTGCAGTTCGGCTCCGGGGCCAGCAGCGCGACCTACAGCGGGCGCACGGTGAACGGCTACCCGGTGAGCTACGGCCTGCACGCCAACCAGGGCCAGACCCTGCAGGTGACGGTGAACACCAACGCCAGCGATGCAGCGCTGACCATTTGGGGCTTCAACGATGGCACGCCGTACGCCCGTGCGCAGAACGGGGTGACCAACTTCAGCCAGAGCCTGCCGGCGTCGCAGTACTACATCATCGAGGTGGTGCCGCAAGGGGGCCGGGTGATCGATTTCCAGGTGGAGATTCGGGTCACCAATTAGGACAATTTGAGCAGATACGAAAAGAGGCGGCCGGTCGGCCGCCTCTTTTTTTGTGTTGAAGTTTAGCTAATCGCGCTCGTTGAGGTTGGCGATCAGGGTCCAGCGAACCGAGCTGCCGCTCTCCAACTGGACGGTGACATAGAACTGGTTGTTGCTGCTGGAGACATCGTGCGACCAGTTGTTGTTGCAGATCACGTTGTCATCCGCACCCGGGGCGGCCAGCTTGACCTTCTCGGGTTCGCCCGTGTCACACTGGAAGGCGATATCCACTTCCAGGGGCACGGTGACGCCGCCCCAATTGTCCACACGCACGTTGATGCGATGGATCTGGTTGGTGGAAATTTCGCCGCTGATCGATTTGTTGTCCCAGTCGTTGGCATCCAAGACCAGGGTGAACTGCGTGGTGGGCGGGCCGCTCGGCGTGCTGCTGCTGGTGCTGCCCCCGCCCCCGCCGCTGCTGCCACCGCCACCACTGCTGGCCGGCGGAGGCGGCGGCTGGGCGACGGGTATGTCAGCCGGCACATCACCGCTGATGAAATCGCCGGAAATCCAGCCCGTGGCGTTGCCGTAGCTGACCTGCAGCCAGGTGCCAGCCTGGTTCTTGCCGAGCACTTCCACCTGCTGGCCGCCGGGGATGATGGTGATGACGCCGTAGGCGGTGGAGTCGCCGCCGCGCAGGTTCACGTCCCGGCTGGTGGTGGCGAATACCGGTTCATCTTCTTCCACTACAGGCTCCGGGGTCGCCGAAGGCTGGGCGGCGGCCGCGGCGGCCGTCTCCAGCGAGCTGATCTGCTGGGTCTGGGCGATGCCGGTGGCGATGGCCGCCTCGGTGTTGCCGCCGCAGGCGGCGAGCAGCGAGATGGCGAGTATTGCGAAAATCAGGGCTGCGGAGTGCTTACGCATGGCGAATCCTCCTAGGATTAATTAACCGAGTATAGTCGAGTTTGGCTACGAGTAGAACGGTAGGAGGCGGAGTTGGTTACTCGGGATTCGCTTTGAGACAATATTGCATTCCCATTCACAGGATATTTCTCTAAACGGCTTCTAAGCAAAAAGTTTTATTTTCATTAATTTTCTGTTAACTTATCTAGTGTACTTTGGCCTTATGAAACCAGTCCCAATAGAATGTAGAATGAACTCGCCCCTTCTACCAGGAGAGACACCTGCCTTTTCGGCAGGTGTCTTTGTTTAAGGGTCTGGATAAACTACTGGAGGATTCTCATGGTAAGCAAAAAAAACGCAAAGGTTACTCGAGACCGAAGCACCCTTTTTGTCGAGCTTTGTTACCTTGAGTTCGAAATGTGGAGAAAGCATGAAGCTCTAAGCTTTGCTTGGATGCAATCTGAGATTGATGTACCCACCTACAGGAAATTTGCGATACAGAGGGCACTGGACTGCAACAAATTACTAAAGGAGTTCGGCGAATTACGAGCAAGATTAGAAACAACACTCAAGGAACTGAAGTGGGATGGCGAGCCACTGCCGGCTTTTAGAAAAGAATGGCCACAATGGTGGAAAGCCGTCCGAAAGCATGCAAGTGAGGACAGAGTTGGCGAGTACTCTGGCCTAATAAGCGAACACGAAGTATAGAGACAGCTCCACTATCTAAAAGAATGAAGCAGTTGCCTGAAGGCAACTGCTTCATTCTTTTTAGATATGAATTACTTGGTCTAAACTCAACACTCACTATAGCTGCAGGTGTAGCACTTCTTGCAGCCTTCGGTGTTGACGAGGGTAGCGTGGCCGCACTCGGGGCACAGTTCGCCGACGGCGGCGAAGGCGCCGGGCGCGGGGGCCGGGCCGCCGCCGGCCTGCTTGGCGGCGGCTGGCGTCGGGGCCGCGCTGGCCGAAGCTGCATCGGCGGCCTCTTCGCTGTCAGCCAGGTACTGGTCCAGGGCCTGGCTGACGCCGTCGGGCAGGGAGCGCACCTTGCGCGGGCCAAGGCCCAGCTGGCGGTCGCCGCCCAGGCCGGCCAGCTGGTTGCGGATCTCGGTAAGGCGCTGGCGGGGCGCGATGGGCGAAGCCAGGCGCAGAATGTAGGAGATCAGCCGGCCGATGGCCTCGGAGACCGCCGCGGTTTCGGAGCCCGCTTTGGCGCTGGTGATAAAGGCCTCAAAGGGCTGCTCATCGCCGTTCTTGTTCACAGTGACGAAGACGGTGCCCAGCGGCGTTTCCGTCTTATAGGTGGAGCCGTGCAGCACGCCGGAGCGCGGCTTGCGGCTCTCGTTCCACAGCGGCTCGGCTTCGGCGGCCTGCGGCTCCTTGCTCTTGGCGGTGGCGTGTGTCTCCAGCACGACCTTGTCGCGCGAACCGGTGACGTAGACGGTGATGCCCTTGGCGCCCAGCTCCCAGGCCAGCATGTACGCCGTGGCCACATCGTCTTCCGTGGCGCCGGCGGGGAAGTTGACCGTCTTGGACAGGCTGTTGTCCACGAAGGCTTGCAGCGCCCCCTGCATGCGCACGTGCTCCTCGGCGGTGATGTCGGCCGAGACGACGAAGGTGTCGCGCAGCGCCTCAGGCAACTCCTTCACATTGTGGCAGCTGCCCTCGGCGACGACTTGTTCGATGACCTTCTTGCGCGTCTTGGCGTCCAGGCCGCTGTGGTTCAGCGCCGCTTCGAACATCGGGCTGGTGTAGGTCAGGGTCAGGTCCTTGCCGTTGTCGTTGACGTGGCGCAGGTAAGCCAATGCGAAGACCGGCTCGCAGCCGTAGCCCTCGCAGCCGGAGACGGTGGCGATGGTGCCGGTGGGCGCAATGGTGGTCTGGGCGGCGTTGCGGATGCCGTGCTGCTTGATACCGCTGACGATCTCGTCCCAGTCCAGCGCCGGGCGGCCGTAGTCGTGCTGGTAGCTGCGCAGCGGCACGGGCGGCTCCCAGGTCATCCTGGCCGGGTCGTAGATGCTGCCCTGGATGGCGGTGAACGGGCCGCGCTCGCGGGCCAGCTCGATGCTGGTCTGCATGCAGTGATAGCGCACGAACTCCATCACCTGCGCGCTGAACTCCTGGCCCTCTTCGGAGCCGTAGCGGATGCCCACGTGATACAGCAGGTCGGCCAGGGCCATGATGCCCAGGCCGATGCGGCGGGCATTCAGCGCCGCTTCGCGCAGCTGCGGCACGGCGGGCACGTAGGCGTTCTCCTGCACCACGTCGTCCAGGAAGCGGGTGGAGAGCACCACCGTCTGGCGCAGCTTCTCCCAGTCCACCGTACCATCAGGGCCAAAGTGCTGGGCCAGGTTGATCGAACCCAGGCAGCAGTTCTCATAGGGGCCGAGCCACTGCTCGCCGCAGGGGTTGGTCGCCTCCAGCGGGTACAGGTGCGGCACGGGGTTGCTGCGGTTGGCTGCATCCAGGAAGAGGCAGCCCGGCTCGCCGTTGTGGTGGGCCTGCTGCACGATCTTGTCGAACAGTTCGCGGGCGCGCACCGTCTTGTAGACCTTGATCGGCAGCCCGGCGGCTTCGGCCTGCTCCAGCGTGCCGTCGAAGCCCTTGGTCGCCGGGTTGGAGACGTCGATGAAGCGCAGGTCCCAGTCGGCGTCGTCGCGCACTGCGCGCATGAAAGCGTCGGTGATGCCTACGGAAATATTGAAGTTGGTGATCGAGTTCTCGTCCGTCTTGCAGGTGATGAATTCTTCCACATCAGGATGGTCGCAGCGCAGCACGGCCATGTTGGCCCCGCGGCGCGTGCCGCCCTGGGCGATCTCGCCGAAGGCCTGGTCGTAGACGCGCAGGAAGCCGACCGGGCCGGTGGCGCGGCCGGCGGAGGTCTTGACGTGGGCGTCCTTGGGGCGCAGGCGGGAGAAGGCGAAGCCGTTGCCGCCGCCGGTCTGCTGGATGAGGGCGGCGTCGCGCAGGGTCTGGAAGATGCCGGAGGAGGCGCGGCCCATGTCGTCGCTGATCGGCAGCACGAAGCAGGCGGCCAGCTGGCCAATGGGCGTGCCCGCGCCGGTGAAGGTCGGCGAGTTGGGCGTGAAGCGCTGGGAGCCGAGCAGGTCGTAGAAGTCGGCGCCGGCTTTCAGCGGGTCGCCGCCCCACTCCGCCTCCACCTTGCCCACGTGGTAAGCCACCCGCCAGTAGGTCTCTTCCACGGCTTCCACGGGCTTGCCATCCTGCCCACGGCGCATGTAGCGCCGCTTGAAGACTTCCAGGGCGTTGTCGCTCAGCTTGATCGGCTTGAGCGCTTTGGGGCGCGGCGGGGTCGGCAGCAGGCCGTCGCTAGCTTGGGATTTGGAGGGTTTGGCTTGCTTCAACATCGGTCGTTCTCCTGTCGTGCTCGTGCTTGTGGGAGACGAAGACACCCCGCCCTGCGAAAGGCGGGGGACGGCTTCGCCTACCCGGCTTCGATGAGTTTGTCTACTTCTTCCCGGATGGTGTGCAGATCGTTCAGCCCCAGGTACACCAGGGCGAAACGGATGTATGCGATCTCGTTCAGGTCTTTGAGGCCGGCGATCACCATGTCGCCCACGACGCGCGAAGGCACTTCGGGCTTCTCCATCTGCATCAGGGCGGTCTCGATGTTGCCGACCAGGTGGTCGATGTCCGCCGCAGAGACCGGCAGCTTGACGCAGGCCAGCTGCACGCTGTGGGTCAGCTTCTCGCGATCAAACTCTTCACGGCTGCCGTCTTTCTTGATCAGCATCGGCGCAGCCAGCACGGGCCGCTCGTAGGTGCTGTAGCGCTTGCCGCAGTTCTTGCACTCCCGGCGGCGGCGGATGCCGCCGCGCGAGTCGTGCGTGGTGTCGATGACCTTGCTGCCTTCCTGGTCGGGATCTTTGCAATGCGGGCACTGCATTTGGCTTCGCTAATCCTTCTTTCGCCCCCTACATCTGGGGGGATGGCACAAGAACTGCCAATATTTGGGCGGAAAGTTCGCCATTCTAGCATGCATGGATTTCCGGACACAAGCCTTTTGTGTCCCAACTTTGCCCATCTGACAAAACTTTTAGGTTTGCGTCAGGTTGGCGTAGGAAAAAACAGAACGCCCCGCCGGTTGGCGGGGCGTTCTTGTGCGACTGCCCGGGGAGGAAGGGCCGGGCAAGGTCGCGTTACTTGCCTACACGTTTGCGCAGGAAGGTGGGGATGTCCAGGTCCTGCGTGTTGAAGTTGGCCGGCTCGAACTGGTCCTGATCCACCGGCAAGCCCTCGCTTTGGGCGGCTTCGCCGTGCGCAGCCGGGGCGTTCTCACGCGGCGGCTGGGTGCGCAGGATGCGCCGCGGCATGCCCTTGCGGTCGAAGCCGGTGGCGATCACGGTGATGCGCAGCTTGTCGTCGGCCATTTCGGGGTCAATCACTGCGCCGAAGATCAGGTTGACGTCGGGGTGCGCGGTTTCCTTGATGATCGCCGCCGCGGTGTTGACCTCGAACAGCGACAGGTTCGGGCCGCCGGTGACGTTGAAGAGGATGCCGCGGGCGCCGTCGATGGTGATGTCCAGCAAGCTGCTGGTGATCGCCGCTTCGGCGGCATCCTGGGCGCGGTTCTCACCGTTGCCCTCGCCCACTGCCATCAGCGCCGCGCCGCCCTCGGACATGATCGTGCGCACGTCGGCGAAGTCCAGGTTGATCAGGCCAGGCACGGTAATCAGCTCAGAGATGCCCTGGATGCCTTGGCGCAGCACGTCGTCGGCGACCTTGAAGGCATCCGTCAGGCTGGAGCGCTTCTCGACCACCTGCAGCAGGCGGTCGTTGGGGATCACGATCAGCGTATCGACATTGTCTTTGAGGTTGGAGATGCCCACCTCGGCGTTCTGGCTGCGGCGGGCGCCTTCGAAGCTGAACGGGCGGGTGACCACGCCAATGGTCAGCGCCTTGGCCTCGCGGGCCAGCTTGGCCACCACCGGCGCGGCGCCGGTGCCGGTGCCGCCGCCGATGCCGGCGGTGACGAAAACCATGTCGGCGCCGTTGAGCACCTGCAGCAGCTCGTCGGCAGATTCCTCGGCGGCCTTGCGGCCGGTCTCCGGGTCGCCCCCGGAGCCCATGCCGCGGGTGAGCTTGTCGCCAATGCGCACCTTGGTGTCGGCCTTGGAGAGCAGCAGGGCCTGGCCGTCGGTGTTGACCGCGACGAATTCAATGCCGGGCATGCCCTGCTCAATCATGCGGTTGACGGCATTGCAGCCGCCGCCGCCCACGCCCACCACTTTGATGCGGGCGAATGATTCCACTTGGTTACGAGATTTCATTGCTTCCTCCATAGTACAAGCCTCCAGTGTAGGGTGAAATCTTTAAGGTGGCAGTCTGCCTAACCTTAAAAATTCCGGCCCTCTCTAGGGCAAAAACCTCTTGAGAATGTCTTTCACCTTGTCCCAGTCCATGCCGGGGTGATGGCCGTTGGTCGATTCTTCTTTCGGCGCCACTTCGCTCATCAGCACCGCCCAACGCAGCAGGCCCACGCTGGTGGCAAAGGCAGGCGATTGCAACTTGTCCACCATGCCGGTGAGTTTGTCCGGCTTGCCCACGCGCACCGGCATGCGCAGCACGCGCTCGGCCAGTTCCGGCATGCCGCGCAACCCGGCGGAGCCCCCGGTGAGCACCATGCCGGCGGGCAGCAGGCTCTCGTCCAGGCTGGCGCGCTTGATGCCTTGCTGCACCAGGGTGAAGATCTCTTCCACGCGGGCTTCGATGATCTCGGCCATCTGGTGGCGGTTGATCTCGGCCTGCTCTTCGCTGCCGAAGGATTTGACCGCAAAGGTTTCGCCCGGCTCGATCTCGCCCGGCAGGCAATGGCCATAGCGGATCTTGATGTCCTCGGCCTGCGAGAAGGGGATGCGCAGCCCGTGCGCAATGTCCGAGGTGATCTGGTTGCCGCCCACCGGGATGACCATGGTGTACCAGATGTCGCCTTCCACCAAGATGGCCACATCCGTGGTGCCGCCGCCGATGTCGCAGATCAGCACGCCCATCTCGCGTTCCGTGGGGGTGAGCACTGCCTCGGCGGAGGCCAGCGGGTTGAGCACGAACTGGCTGACGTTGACGCCGGACTGGGCCACGCACTGGCGCAGATTGTCCACCGTGGAGGCAGCGGCGCTGATGATATGCGTCTCGACTTCCAGGCGGTAGCCATGCATGCCCACGGGGATGGCAATGCCCTCCTGGCCGTCCACGTTGAAGTTGCGCTGGATGACGTGGATGATCTCGCGGTTGTGCGGCACGGGCACGGCGCGGGCCACTTCGATGGCGCGGGAGACATCCGCCGGGGTGATCACGCGGCCGGCGATGCCCACCGCGCCGCGGTTGTTCTGCGAATTGATGTGTGAGCCGGCCAGGCTGACCAGCGCCGAGGTAATCTCCAGGCCGGAGCTGCGCTCCGCCTTGTCGATGGAGTGGCCGATGGCGCGGGTGGCGGCGTTGATGTCCACCACGGTGCCTTTACGCACGCCCTGCGAGGGCTCGATGCCCATACCCAGGACGCGCACGCGGCCATCCGTCTCTACGCGAGCCACGATGGTGCATACCTTGGTGGTGCCGATGTCAATACCGACGACGATGGGAGCGGCCATGTTTAATAGTCCATCCGGTAGTATGGCGCATGCAACTCGGCCACGCTAACCAATGTAGGGGTCAATCTGCGCTCAGCCAGTTCGGCCAAAATCGAGCGATAGATCGCCATGCGCTGCACGATGTCCGAGCCGTCCTGGCCGAAGAAGGCCTTCCAGCCGCCCGGGTCGTTCCAGCCGAAGCCCAGTGCCGGGTCGTAGATCAGCGCGGCGCCCTGCGGGGCGATCTGGCTGAGAATCTGGATCGCCGAGACCATCTCGCGACGCAGCAGCTGGTGGCGGCCGTACTCGTCGGTCTTCATCATCGGCGGAGCATCCAGCGCGGTGACATGCACCAGGCTCTCGCCGTCCTCCTGCGGCGTGAAGGCCACGCCCGCAGCGTCCACCCAGACCAGCAGGCCGGCCTGCTCCCAGGCCAGCGCCGGCTGGCGTTCCAGTACGCGCACGGTGACGCCTGCGGGGAAGCCCACGCTGATCGAGACGCGCTCCAGTTCGGGGAACTGCTGGTGCAGCAGTGCCAGCAGTTGATCGGGTTGCACGGCGAAGACCGAAGCCCCGGCCACGCCGAGGGCACGGTTGACCGCCGCGGCGTCCAGGCGTTGGGCGCCCTGCAAATTAGCCTCCGAGACGATGAAAGCGCTGCTGCTCGCCATCAGATAGAGCAGCGCTATGCAGGCGGCAGCCAGCAAGCCGGAGACCAGGCGGGCGCCGACACTTAGAGCGGG
The DNA here is from genome assembly GCA_026129335.1 of Anaerolineales bacterium. GTDB lineage: Bacteria > Chloroflexota > Anaerolineae > Anaerolineales > UBA11579 > JAMCZK01. The sequence goes on along the minus strand of JAHCIH010000014.1, from coordinate 37,104 downwards.
CAGCACTGGCAGGCGCAGCTGGGCGCCGTCTTCGGCCAGCTTGAGGTAGTGGGCACGGCGCGGTCGCACGGCGCTCTGGGCGGCGTGGCGGCGTTCGACTTCGGGGTTGCGAGCAACCATCTGAGGCTCGCTCGCCGCCTTGCGCAGGCCGACGTTCAGGGAGGCGCGTTCCAGCAACGGCTGGCTGTCGCGGCGCTGCATGCGGCGGGCGCGGACGATTTCGGCGCGGGTCAGGGACATCTCAGCCTCCCTTCGTGTATTCGAAGCGCTGCTGGCCGCGCTGGGCATGCCGCTCGAGGGCCAGTTCGATCAAGCGGTCCACCAGCTCTGCGCCGGGGACGCCGCTGGCGGCCCACAGCTGCGGGTACATGCTGATTTGGGTGAAACCCGGCAAGGTGTTCAATTCGTTCAAGTACACTTCGCCATTCTCCTGGTCAAGAAAAAAATCCACGCGGGCCATGCCCGCCAGGTCCACTGCCTTATAGGCCCGCACGGCCAGCTCACGGATGCGCTCGGCGGTCTCGGCGGGGATATCGGCGGGGATGTAGGTCTTGGAGCGCTCATCGTGGTACTTGGCCTCGTAGCTGTAAAACTCGGCCTCGGGCACCACCTCACCGCACTGGGAAGCCTGCGGCTGGTCGTTGCCCAACACGGCCACCTCGATTTCGCGCACCTTGTGGCCCTTCTGTACCACCACGCGGCGGTCGTACTGGGCGGCGTAGATCAGCGCTTCGACCAAATCCGCACGGCTCTCTGCTTTGCTCACGCCCACGGAAGAGCCCAGGTTGGCGGGCTTGACGAACAAGGGGTAGTCGCCAACCGTCTCGGCTATGCGCACGGCGGCCTCAACATCGCTTTCAATCTCCGAGCGCAGCAGCAAGACAGTGTTGACCACCGGCACGCCGTTGGCGCGCATCACATCGGCGAAGAGCGCCTTGTCCATGCCGGCAGCGGAGCCGAGCACGCCCGCCCCCACATAGGCCACGCCGGCCATCTCAAGCAGGCCCTGCAGGGTGCCGTCTTCGCCGAAGGTGCCGTGCAGCACCGGGAAGACCACGTCCACATCGGCCAGGGTGTGCAGCAGTTCGCCCGCCGAGGTGATCTCAATGCGTCGCAGGCCGCCGCGGGTCGGGTCGGGCAGCAGCGTGGCCGGGTGCAGGTCGCCGGTGTCTTCGCGCTCCAGGGCAGCAAGCACATCGGCGCCGGTCCACCATTCGCCATCCTTGCTGATGCCCACCTGGGTGACTTCGTATTTGGCCGCGTCGAGCATGGACAGCACGAACTTAGCCGACATCAACGAGACGGCATGTTCGCCGGAGCGCCCGCCGAAGAGGACGGCTACCTTAAGCTTGCTCAGCATCATTCCAGTCACCAATCAATTCCACTTCCAGTTGCAAGTCCACGCCGGATTGGTCTTTGACCGCCTGGCGGGCCTGCTGAATAAGTGCATACACATCCGCCGCTTGCGCGCCGCCCTTATTAAGGAAGAAGTTGGCGTGCAAAGGGCTGATTTGCGCTTCGCCCCGCCCCAGGCCCTTCAGCCCGGTGGCCTCGATGAGGCGGCCGGCGCTGTCGCCCGGCGGGTTCTTAAACATGGAGCCCATGCTGGCCCCCGGCGGCTGGGTCAGCCGGCGGTAGGCCAGGAAGCTGTCCATCGCGGCGCGGATTTCCGCCTCCGGTTTGTGCTCCAGGCGCAGCCTGGCGGCCAGCAGCACGGCCTGCCCAGGGTTGGCCTTCAGCCAGCTGGTGCGATAGCTGTAAGCCAGCTGCTCGGGACCCCATTGCACCCTGCCCTGGGTACGATGCAAGATGTCTGCCAACTCCAGCACCCCGGCAGTGTCGCCGCCGTGAGCGCCGGCGTTGCCGGCGACAGCGCCGCCCAGGCTGCCGGGGATGCCTGCGGCCCATTCCAGGCCGCCCAGTCCCTTGGCCGCCGCCTGGCGGGCGATGACTCCCAGCCCAGCGCCGGACTCGGCCCAGACGCCCGGCTGCTCGCCGGCATTGAAGACCACCTTGCCCGCCTGGTTGAGCAACACCACCTCGCGCACGCCCGCATCGCTGACCAGCACATTGGAGCCGCCACCCAGGATGATGAAGGGCAGGTCCAGCTCCCAGAGCGTCTGGACGCTGGCAGCCAGCTCGCCGGCGCTGTGGGCCACCACCAGCGCATCGGCCGCCCCGCCCAGCCGCGCGGAGGTATAGCGCGCCAGCGGCTGCTGCTCACGCAGGCGCTCGCCGAAGGCGGCGCGCAGTGCGTCCAAAGGCAAGGCGGGGGCCATCACGTCCATCAAATCTTCTTGACGCGCTGGGCGATGCGTTGCAGCACCTCGCGGGTGGCCTCGTCTTTGCTCAGGTGAGTGCCGGGCTTGCGCGCCCTGGGCGCGCTCTTCTCGGCGTCCGGCTTGGACTCTTCGGAATAGGCCACCACGAAGGGGGTCAGCACAAAGGTCTTCTCTTTTTGGTCAAGCATGGTCGTTCTCCTTTTCCTGTAGTTGGCGGAAAATTCGCTCGGTGATGGAGACTGCATCTCCGGCGGACATGACCAGCAGCACGTCGCCGGGCTGCAGCAGTTCGGTCAGGCGCGCCGTCGTCGCGTCAAGGTCGCCGGCCAGTTCGGCAGCGGGGTGCTGGATGCCGCCGACCACGCCGTCCAGATCGAAGCCTTCGGGCTGCTGCTCGCGGGCCGCATAGACATCGGTGACCAGCACCTGGCCGGCGTCGCCAAAGGCGGCGGCGAACTCGGCGCGCAGCAGATTGGTGCGACTGAAGGTGTGCGGCTGCCAGACGGCAACAAGCCGGCGGCCGGGGTAGCGCGCTTTGGCCGCAGCCAAAGCGCTGCGTATCTCGGTGGGATGGTGGGCGTAGTCGTCCACCAGCAGCACGCCGCCCGCTTCGCCGCGCAGCTCAAAGCGGCGCGCGGTGCCGCGGAAGTCGCCCAAGGCCAGGGCCGCCTCGGCGGGGTCCAGCCCCAGCTCGTGGGCGGCAGCCAGCGCGCCCAGCGCGTTCTGGGCGTTGTGCAGGCCGGGCACGGCCAGGCTAACCTCGGCCAGTGGCTGGCCATCCAGCAGTGCCTCGAAGCGATAGCCCTGCCCTTCTTGCGGGGTGAGGTTCCTGGCCCGATAGCTCGCCTCGGAGTGGCTATGCGCATAATAACGAGCTTCGATACCTTTGCTCGCAGCGTACTCACCCAGCTGGCGGGCGCCGGGGTCGTCGGCGCAAGCCAGCAGCAAGCCGCCGGGAACGATACGGCCGACGAACTGGCGGAAGGCGTCCATGAAGCTTTCGGCGCTGGGGAACATATCCGGATGGTCGTGCTCCACGTTGGTCACCAGGGCCAGCTGCGGGCTGAGGCCCAGGAACATGTAGTCGTATTCGTCAGCTTCCACCACGAAGAGCCGCCCCGCCCCGGCGGCGGCATTGCCGCCCAGGTTGGCGGCCGGGCTGCCGATGATGTAGCCGGGCCGGCGGTTGAGCGCGGTGAGCACCCAGGCCAGCATGGCCGTGGTGGTGGTTTTGCCGTGCGAGCCGGCCACGGCGATAACCTGCTGGTCCGCCAGCAGCTGGCCGAGGAACTCGGCGCGCTTGTACACCGGCAGCCCCTTGGCGCGAGCGGCCTGCACTTCCACATTGTCCTCACCCACTGCCGAGGAGCGCACCACCTGGGTCGCCCCATTCACGTTGACGGCGGCGTGACCAATGTGCACGGTCGCGCCGGCGGTCCGCAGCGCCTGGGCCAGCGAAGAGTCCTCGCGGTCCGAGCCGCTGACCGCTGCGCCGCGCTCGAGCAGCACACGGGCGATGGCCGAAAGCCCGGTGCCGCCAATGCCGATGAAGTGGGTGGTGGCGCTCATATCACCACAACCATCACGAAGGTGAACGCCACCGCCACGGCGAAATAGATGGCCGGCACGCCGAGGAAAGCCGGCGGCATATAGGCCATCATGGTGAGCAGTTCGCTGCCGGGCGCGGTCACCCAGTCGAAGGGGTAATTGGCCACGTTAAGGTAGTAGAGCAGCGAGCCGAAGAGGAAATACCCGTTGATGCCGCCGGCCAGCCCGCCGAGCAGCGAATCCTCAAAGCGCTGGCGCATAACTACCTCGGAAATCTGGCGCAGTTTGGGGCTCTGGTAGCCGAAGAAAGCGAAGACGATGAGGATGACGGCGCGAGCGGTGAACTGCCGCGCGGGGCCGCCCTGCTCCAAAAATGGGCCCATGAAGGGGATGTATTGCAAAAAGACGGTGATGACGAAGATGGCCAGAATGAGGCTGAAGGTCACCAAGACTTCTTTGGACCAGCCGCGCAAAAAGCCGACGAAGGCGAAGACAGCGATCAGTACCCACAACAGCGTTTCGAGAGAAATCATCCGCGCAACCCTCCCAACCGGCGCAGGTGGCCGGCAATTTCCGCGGCTGCGCCCGGCGCAGCCAGGACCGCCATGGCCGCAGCCAGCTTCTGCAAGCGAGGCTTGTCTTGCATCAGCTCCGTCACAGTCTGCGCCAGTCGCGCCGGCATCTCTTCATCGGCCAGCACCAGCGCCGCGCCCTGCGTCTGCAAGTAGCCGGCGTTTACATGCTGCAGGTGCTCTTTAAAAGGAATAGGCACCAGCACTGCGGGCAAACCAAAGCGGGGCAACTCACCCAGGGTGGATGCCCCGGCGCGGCACACGGCCAGGTCGGCCGCGGCGAAGGCCGCGCCCATGTCTTCGTGCAGGTAAGGATAGGCGCGATAGCGCACAGAAAGGCGCGGGGGCAGCTGTTCCTGGGCTGTTTGAACTTCCGCCCAGCCTTCCTGCCCGCTGATGTGCAGCACCTGCATCTGCACCAAAAGCTCAGGCAGGGCCGCCAACAGCGCACGGTTGATCGACAATGAACCCTTGCTGCCGCCAAAGACCAACAGCACTGGCTGATCCGCTTCCAGGCCGAAATGTTGGCGCGCCGCAGTCCGTTGCCCCTCCCCCGCCCAGCGGGTGATCTCAGCGCGCAGCGGATAGCCGGTGACCTCAACCCGCTCCGGGCGGCGGAAATACGCCCGGGCCTGCTCGGCCACCACGGCAATAACACTGGCCAGGTTGGAAATGATGCGTACGGCGAAGCCGGCGCCGGAGCGCTGCAGGATGGCAGACAAGCCTGTCTTGAACGGGCGAATATCCGGCACGAAGACCAGGCTGGGCAGCCTGCGCCCGGCCAGCGCCACCGGGGCAGCCACAAAGCTGCCGGTGAAGAAGAGCACGTCCGGGCGGAACTGCGCCAGCAACTGGCGGGCGCCCCGGTAGCCGCGCAGCATACGCAGCAGGTTGGCAGGGATCGCCAGCAGGCCTACGCCCTGCAGCCCGGCCGTCGGCAGGGTGCGGAAGGTGTAGCCGGCGCGAGTCACCAGCTCCTCCTCCAAGCCGCCCTCGGCGCCCACCCAGAGCAGCTCCACGTCACTGCCCAACTCTTGAAGCACGGCGAGCGCGGGATACACCCCACCCCCGCTCGCCCCGGCGGCCACGAGTAGTCGCATCCAGAGTCCTTTCTTCCTCTACATTCTGTGCACGCGAGGCGCGTGAAATGCTCATCAGGATCCCCAGCGCGGCCAGGTTGGTCACCAGGCTGGAACCGCCGAAGCTGATCATTGGCAGGGTGTTGCCGGCGAAGGGCACCAGGCCTACGAGCACGGCCATGTTGATGCTGGCTTCCAGGGCGATCCACAGGGCGATTCCGCCGGCGAGCAGCGAGCCGAACATGTCCGGGGCGCGGCGGGCGATGACCAAGCCGCGCCACAGGATCAGGCCGTACAGCAAGAGGGTCAGCAGCACGCCGAAGAGGCCCAGCTCTTCGCCGATGACGGCGAAGACGCTGTCGGTGGGCGGCACCGGCAGGCCGGTGAGCTTGGTGGTGGACTGGCCCAGGCCGAGGCCGAACCAGCCGCCCTTGACGAAGGCTTCGTAGGCGCGCAGGATGTGGTCGTTAGCCAGGGTGGGGTCGCTGAGGCCGGTGAGGTAATCAGTGATGCGCACCCGCGCCGTGTAGCTGACCTGCATCAGCAGCGGGATCAGCGCCAGCGTGCCGCTGACGATCAGGCCGATCTGCAGCAGGGAGCCGCCGGCCAGGAAGAACATCAGCCCGCCCAGGAAGATGATCGTGGCCGCCGCGCTGATGTCCGGCTGCAAAATAATCAGGCCGGCCACCAGCCCTAAAATACCGACCAGCGGGAGCAGGCCGTAGGTCACTTTGCTCAGTTCTTTGCGCTTGGAATACAACCACACGGAGAGGTAAATCAGCGTGACCAGCTTGGCCACCTCGCCGGGCATGTACGAGCCGGCGGAGAAGGAACGCGCCGAACCGTAGAGCACCTGGCCATAGATGAGCACTGCGGCGAGAGCAAGCACGACACCGCCCATCAGCAGCACGGAGTATTTGCGCCAGAAATGGTAGTGAATGAAGCAGCAGGCCGTGCCCACGACCAACGCCACGCCCAGGCTGCGCATCTGCTGGAAGAACATGCGCGTGGGGTCGTTGTAGTTGACCAGCGAGAAGTCCCAACTGGCCGAATAGACCATCAGCGCGCCGAAGATCAGCAAGGCGAAGACGGCCAGCAGCAGCGGCACATCGATGTTCATTTCCAGCTGCGGCCAGGCGGATGGCTTGCGGCGGCGGGAGCGCCGCTCGCTGCGCGGCGCCTCAGTCTGCGGCGCCTCGGGCTGCAGGTCGTTCAGGTCTTCGAAAGTCTGTTCGCTCATAATTCACTCACCAGTTGGCGAAACCGTTCGCCGCGCGCTTCAAAATCCACGAATTCATCGAAGCTGGTGCCGCCCGGCGCCAGCAGCACCACGTCGCCCGGGCGAGCGGCTTCGGCGGCCGCCGCCACGGCGGCGGCCAGGCCGCTCGCCTGGCTGCGGGGCAGTTCCGGCGCATAGCGGGCGAAGACTTCATCCAGCATCGGCGCCGCTTCGCCGAACAAGACCACTTGGCGGCAGCGGGCGGCGGCCAGCAGGGCCAGGTCGCCCCAGGGCAGCCCCTTGTCGCGGCCGCCGAGCAGCAAGACCACCGGGCGGTTAAAGGAATACAGCGCCGCCTCGGTGCGCTGCGGAGCGGTGGCGATGGAGTCGTTGTACCAATCCGCGCCGTTCAGGCCGCGCACCCACTCCAGGCGGTGCGGCGCGCCGTGAAAGCCCTGCACGCCGGCGCGCAGCGCGGCGGCATCCGCGCCGGCCGCGGCTGCGATGGCGCAGGCGGCCAATACGTTGCTCAAATTGTGTTCGCCGATCAATTCGATCTCGTCCACCGGCAAGACGGCGGTTTCGCCTTCAGCTGTGCGCAGCCAAACCTGGCCATCGCGCAGGAAGGTGCCGCTTTGTCCGGTGGGCAGTTCACCATGGCCAAAGCTCCACAGTTCACCCTGCACGCGATCCGCCAATGCCCAAGTCGCCGGGTCTTCGCGGTTGAGCACAGCGATGTCCTCGGCGGTCTGGAAATCCAGAATGCGCGCCTTGGCGGCGGTGTAGGCTTCCATCGTGCCGTGGCGGTCCAGATGGTTGGGCGCCAGATTGAGGATCGCGGCTACTTGCGGCGCACGGGTCATCCATTCCAGCTGGAAGCTGGAAAGCTCCATCACGGCCACATCATCCTTGGCCATCTGGTCGAGGTCGGCCAGCAAGGGGTTGCCGATGTTGCCGCCCACCCAGGCTCTGTGGACGCCGCGGCCCTGCATGGCGGCCAGCATGCGGCCAGCCAGCGTGGTGGTGGTGGTCTTGCCGGCTGAGCCGGTGATGCCCGCCACCAGGCAGGGAGCCAGTTCCAGGAAAAGCTGCGAATCGTTGGAGATCGGCACGCCGCGCGCCTGCGCCTCGGCCACCAGCGGGATGTCGCCCGGTACGCCGCCGGAGAGGAACAGCGCCTGTGTCCCGTCCAGCATGGCCAACGGGTGGCTGCCGAGCTGCCATTCCACCGCCAGCCCCTCCAGGCGGCGTTGGGCTTCGCCCAGCGCGTCGGTGGGGCGGGCGTCGGTCAGCACCACCTGCGCGCCACGGCCCGCGGCAAAGGCGGCGGTGGCAATGCCTTGGCGTCCGGCTCCAACTACGATCACGCGTGCTCCCTTCCAGTCCATATCATCAAATCATGGCCAGCGATACGCCGATCATGGCGAACAATAGGCTGACCAGCCAGAAACGCTGCACGATCTGGGTTTCGCTCCAGCCGGAGAGTTCGAAGTGCAGGTGCATCGGCGACATCTTGAGCAGGCGGCGGCCGCCGGTGAGGCGGAAGAAGCCCACCTGGGCGACCACGCTGAGGATCTCGCCGGTGGGGATGATGCAGATGATCGGGTAGAGGATCCAGTGGCCGGTCATCAGCGCCACCACGCCCAGTGTGGCGCCCAGCGCCATGGCGCCGGTGTCGCCCATGATCAGCTGCGCAGGGTGCACGTTGAACCACAGGAAACCGAACAGCGCGCCCACCAGGGTGAAGCAGAACTGGCCGAGAAAGACCTGCCCCTGCAGCAAGGCGATGCCGCCAAAGGTGGCGAAGGCGGTGGCCGAGATCAGGCCGGAGAGACCATCCAGCCCATCGGTGAAGTTCACCGCGTTGGCCGAGCCGGCAATAATGAAGACAGCGATGGGGTAGAAGAGCCAGCCCAGGTTGATCTCGGCGCGGTAGCCCGGCAAATACAAATGAGGGACGTGCAGCAGGTCCTGCAGGGCGTAGGCCAAAACGCCGGCGAGGATGAGCTGCAAAATGAACTTGGTGCGCGGGCGCATGCCCTCGCCCACTTCGCGCTTGGTCAGCTTGCGCCAATCGTCCAGGCCGCCCAGCACACCAAAAGCGATCATGGCGCCCATTGGCACCAGGATGGAGCGGCCCACCCCGCTGAGGCCGATGAGCGGTACGGCGTTGAGCAGAATGGTGACCAACAGCACCGGCAGGATGAACATGACCCCGCCCATGGTGGGCGTGCCCACTTTAATGGAATGGCGCTTGGGGGCTTCCAGGCGGATGCTGTCGCCCACTTTCAGTGAGCGCAAAATACGAATCAGCGGACCGCCCCAAATCACCGTCATGATGAAGCTGATCCCCGCCAATACCAGGGCTGCACCGCTGCCGCTCATTGGGTTTGCTCCGCTTCCGGCCGCTCTTCCAGCTGCGGCACAATGGTTTCCATTTTCAAGGCCCGTGAACCCTTGACCAGCACAACATCGCCCGGCGAGAGCAGGCCGCGCAGTTCGCTCAGAGCCTCTTCGCTGGTCTCGAACTGGCGGATGGCGGCTGCATCCAGCCCGCCGGCTGCGGCCGCCTCGGCGATGGTGCGGGCGCGCGGCCCCACGGTAACGAGCACATCGGCCACTTCGGCGGCCAGTGCGCCGACCATCTGGTGGCCCTGGGCCTCGTAAGGCCCCAGCTCGAGCATGTCGCCGAGCACGGCGATCTTGCGCCCGTCCAGCTCACCGAGCAGGTTGAGCGCCGCCATGGTCGACTCGGGCGAGGCGTTGTAGGTGTCATCCAGCAGCAGCGAGTCGTTGCGGCCCTGCACGGTGACCAGGCGCAGCTGCGGGTTGCCAATGCGTAGGCCGGAGAGGATCTCACCCCAGTTCATGCCTTCCACCAGGCCCACCGCGGCCGCCCGCAGGGCGGTGTGCACCGAATGGCGGCCAATCAGGGGAATACGCACATGCAGGGTTTCGCCCTGGTAATGCAGCTGGAAGCGCACACCGTCCAGCCCAAGGCCTTCGACATTGTCGGCCCACAAGTCTGCAGCCGGGTCCAAGCCGTAAAAGAATACCCGCGCCTGGGTCTCAGTGGCCATGCGTTTAACGTTCTGATCATCCATGTTCAGGATGGCCGTGCCGTGGCTGGGCAGCGCCCGTACCAGCTCGGCTTTGCCCTGGTAGATGGCTTCCTGCGAACCGGCACGCTCGGCGTGGACCGTGCCAATGTTGGTCAGCACGCCCACTTCGGGGACGGCGATGTCCGCCAGCAAGGCGATCTCACCGATCACGTAGAAGCCCATCTCCAGCACGGCGCACTGGTGCTCCTCGGTCAGCGAGAGCACGCTGAGCGGCAGGCCGATCTCGTTGTTGAAGTTGCCGCTGGATTTGAAGGTGTGGAAGCGCTGTGAAAGCACTTCGGCGGTGAGTTCCTTGGTGGTGGTTTTGCCCACGCTGCCGGTAATGCCGATGACACGCAGCTGGGTCAGCTTGCGCCGCCAGAAAGCCGCGGCCTGCTGCAGGGCTGCCAGGCTGCTCTCCACGCGGATGCACAGCGGGGTCTGCCAGGCGAAGTCTTCGGGCGGCGGTCCCTGGCGCAGATCGAGCAGCGCCCAGTCGTCGGGGACATCCCGCTCGATAAAGGCGACGATGGCGCCGTTCTTGAAGGCCGCGGCGACGTAGTCGTGCCCGTCTGCCTGTTCGCCCTTGAAGGCCACGAAGAGCATGCCCGCCGAGGCGCTGCGCGAATCGTGCGTAGCCCCGGAGAGGGGCTGCGCCGCAGCAGCCGGGCGGTGCCCACTGATCGCTTCGACCAGGTCGGCGATGGTCAGCATGCTTACTCCGCCCCTCGTGCGGCCAGGCGCTGGGCGTCCGGCGGGATGTTCATCAGCACCACCAGGCGCTCAACGATGTCGGCAAAGACCGGGGCGGCCACTTCCGAAGCCCAAATCGAGGTTTCGGGCCGCTCCAGCCAGACGAAGACGATGAAGCGCGGGTCATCCACGGGACCCCAACCGATAAAGGAGGTGTTGGTCTGGTTGGGGTCGTAGGTGCCGTTGGGCGTAGGGATTTGCGCCGTGCCGGTCTTGCCCGCCAGGCGGTAGCCGGTCACCAGGGCGCGTGAGGATTCGAATTCCAGCGAGTCGGCCAGCAGCTGTGTCATGGTGCGTGCCGTCTCGGCGGAGATGGGCGCGCCGGCGTACTGCGGGGACAGGCTGTACTGCGAGCCATCCTGCACCACCGCTTTGACGATATGCGGGATGACCATCTTGCCCTCGTTGATAAAGGCCGAAACCGACATGACCATTTGCATGGGCGTGATCGACAGGCCCTGTCCAAAGGAGTTGGTCACCAGGTCGGCGGGGTACCAGTTGGAATGGCTGGGCAGGCGCAGCCAGCCATACTGTTCATTGGCCATATCCACCCCAGTCGGGCGACCGAAGCCAAATGCCTGCACGTATTCGTAGAACTTCTCCGGCCCCACGTCGTTCACGGCGACATCCGCCAGGCAAACGTTCAGCGAGTGCTGCATGCAGCCCAGGATGGTTTGCTCGCCCCAGGCGGCATTGTTCCAATTGCGCACGGTGATGCCGCCATGGGAAAAGACGCCAAGGTCGGTGTATTCGGTTTCGGGAGTCACTTTGCCCATGTCGAACGCGGCGGCGATGGTGATCACTTTGAAGATCGAGCCGGGCTCATACACTTCGCCCACCGCGCGGTTGAAGGGGCGATTGCTGTCGAAGATCTCGGTGTAGGTCTGGTAGTTGTTCAAATCCAGCCGCGGGGTGGAAGTCATCGCCAGGATCTCGCCGTTGCGCGGGTCCATCACGATCGCAGTAGCCGAGTCGGCACCGCTGATCAGCAGGTGCTCGTCGAGCACGTCTTCCACCATGGCCTGGATCTCGCGGTCAATGGTCAGCACCAGGCTGGCCCCGCCGGGGATAGTGGGCAGGGCCTGCGCCTGGTTGGGGTCGGTTGGCGTCCAAATGTTCTCGGGCACGCCGGCCAGCAAGTCCTGGTATTGCTGCTCCACGCCGAAGTTGCCAAAATTGTCGTGATTGACAAAGCCGAGGATGTTGGAAGCCAGGTCGCGCTCCGGGTAGCTGCGCGCCAGGTGGGCGCGACACTCCAGGGCGATCAGGGCCGGGTCGTTGGAGCAGCTCAGGCCCTCGGCCGGCGGCAGGTCGGCGTTGTAGCTGCGCAGCAGGTTGACCTTTTCGGGCAGTACGTAGTTGCTCAGCACCACGTAGACCAGGCCTTGCTGCTGCCCGTACTCGATCAGGTCCAGCACGCGGTTGTAGTCCGCACCGACCATGCCGCTGAGCGCCAGGGCTATCGCTTTCGGCGCATCACCACGGAGCGAAGGGAGATGAACTCCAACTTCATATACTGTGCGATTCCCAGCCAGTAAATTACCATTGCGGTCATAAATTTCACCTCGCGGGGGATAAATGGTTTTGCGCAGGCGACTGAAGAACTCGCTCTGGTCGAGGAAGGCCTCGGCCTGCGCGCCGGTCTGCAATGAATAGGCCCGCCAGAAGATCAGCATGCCGACCAGTGCAAATACGGCGGCGCTGAAGAAGTAGCGCCAGGAGTGCTCGCGGGGCATGGCTAAAAGCCTCCTAGGTCAGCGAACAGGCTGCTGAACCAGTCGAAGAGCGATTCGGTGTAGGTATCCGGCAGGCGCACGGCGCCGCCAAAGCGGCTGCCCGCTCGCGGGGCCAGCTGCACGCCGTCCGGGCGGCCCTGATATTCCGGCACGGGCAAGTAGGTGATCGCATGGGGCGAAACCGGGCGAAAGCCCAGCTCAGCGGCGCGCTGCTGCATCACCTCAGTAGAGCTGATAAAAGCCAACTGGGTCTTGAGGTCTTCGATGCGTTGCTCCACATCGGCGATCTGGCGCTGGGAGCGCAACACCAGGCGCCCTGCGGTGGCCGCCCGGCCGGTGATGTTCAGATAGAGCGCGCTGACCAGGCCCACTGCGACCAGCGCCGCGGCGACGTAACCGATCATCTGCATCTGGCGACGCCAGGGAGCCTGCCGGTAAGCCTGGATGAATTGCCTGGAACGTTTCAGCATTTTTTGTTCTCCTCACCACTTTGGGGTGCATGGCCTATGCCAGACCCGGGGTGAGTTTTGCTCTCTCCGAACTACAATTTCTCCGCCACCCGCAGCCGGGCGCTGCGCGCTCGCGGGTTGGCTGCTGTTTCCCGTTCGCCCGGACGAATGGGCTTGCGGGTGACTTCTGTTAGGCTGGCGCGGTGCCCGCAGGTGCACTGCAGCTGCCCCGGCGGGCAAATGCAGTCCCGGCTTTCGCGGCGCAGGAACTGCTTGACGATGCGGTCCTCCAGCGAGTGGAAGGAAATCACCGCCAGCCTGCCGCCCGGGTTCAGCGCGGTAACCGCCTGAGGCAGGGCATCCGCCAGCCGCTCCAATTCGTTGTTCACCGCAATGCGCAGGGCCTGGAAACTGCGCGTGGCCGGGTGGATGCCGCCTCGCCGGCCCAGCACCGCAGCGATGACCGCGGCCAGTTGGCCGGTGGTCTCCAGCGGCCGGGCCGCCACGATCGCCCGGGCCAGCTTGCGGGATTGGCGCTCTTCGCCGTAGCGGTAGAGCAGGTCGGCCAGGTCTTCCTCCGCCCAATCGTTGACGATGTCGGCGGCGGTCAGCGGGCCGCCCGGGTCGAAGCGCATGTCCAACGGGCCGGGCTGCTGGAAGGAGAAGCCGCGGCCGGCATCGTCGAACTGCAGCGAAGAGGCGCCCAGGTCGAGCAAAATGCCGTCCACCCGACCCCAGCCGAGCTCACTCAGCTGCCGGGCGAGTTCGGCATAGGAGCCGTGCCGCAGCACGGCCCGCCCGCCGAACCCAGCCAGGTGGCCGGACGCCAGGGCCAGGGCCTGCGGGTCCACATCCAGGCCGAGCAGGCGGCCGTCGGGTGCGCTGGCCGCCAAAACGCCGGCGGCGTGCCCGCCCAGGCCCAGCGTGCCGTCCACATAGCGCCCGCCATCGCGGGGCTGCAGGGCTGCCAAAACCTCTTGGTAAAGTACGGGTTGGTGAGTGAACTCAGTCGGTTCGCTCATCAACCTGACGCATCCGGAGCGCTCATGTCGAGCTCCGCGTACGCATCGGGAGCGGCCTGCAGCATGCGGTTCATTTCCGCATCCCACTCCGCAGGCGGCCACAGCTCGAAATATTCGCCGGTGCCCACGATGACCACATCGCCATCCAATCCGCGTTTGGTGCGCAACAGCTGCGGCACCATAATGCGCCCGCTCTTGTCCAGCACGATCTTTTCAGTCTGCGAGTGCCAGAAGCGGGAAAACTGGCGCATGTTCGGATTGGTGATGCTCTGTCGCTTGATCTGGCTGCTCATCTCTTCGTAGAACTTCCTGGGCATCACCGCCAGCACGTTGGAATCGAAACCCAAGCCGATGAAGCCGCCCTCGTCGAGCAGCTCGCGGTAGCGCGCCGGGATGGTCAGGCGACCCTTGGCGTCCAGCGTGTGGTGGTGTTCTCCCGTGAACATAAGTTCTACCTTGTGGTTAATGGCAGGAACGCCGGTCAACGGACCGGCGCTCCACTTTGTGCCACTTTGTGCCACAACGCTGTCAGTATACGGGATAACGCCTTTTCGTGCAAGCGTTTTTGGGGAATTGGCTGATTAACAAAAAAGTCCGCCTCGACGGCGGACTTTCAGCTAAGGCGTCCTTTCAACCCGAGGGTTGAGCCAAAAGCCTCTCGCCTGCAGCGAACGGCCGTCGTTCTCTTCGAGCATCAGAATGAGCCTGACCTCCTCGCCAGCCAGTTCGGACAAATCGACCACAACCTCGTGGCTGACATCGTCGAACTCCTCGGCCCACTCCAGCAGGCGGATACGGCTCCCATTGACCAGCTCCACTTCCAAAATAAAGAGCAGCCGGCACTCAGGGTTGCCGTCCAAACAGCCCACCGTCGCCGCAAAGCGGTCGCCGGCGGCGAGGGTGATGGGCGGGAAATAGCCGGCAATCCAGCCATCCTGGTTGTTGGGCTTCATCTCAAGCACGGGCGGGTTGCTGCGCGTGCTGCCTTCCAGGGCCGCATCCGTATTCACCCGCACATAACCCTCCACGATGCCCAGCTCACTGTCCTCGCCCTCGCAGGGCAGGAAGGTGGCTCGCCCGCTGTCCCAGCGGGTGAGGCAGATGACCTGCAGGAAATCATAGACCACCCTGCCCGGCAGCTCGGCCACGCGCAGCGAGGCCCGCAGCGGGTTCCCGCCCTCAGGGCCGACGCCGAACAGCGCGCCGGTCGGGCTGCGCAGCATCCACTCGCCCTCGTACGAGCCGGCGGCATCCGGTGCGGTGAGGCGCAGCGAGATGTCGGCCGTCTCGCCGGCGGCCAGCGCCGGCAGCATGACTTCGGCTTGGCCTGCGAAGTCCTCGCCGGCAGTGTGCGCCAGCACGTAGCCATCATTCCAATCGCAGGGACTGCTGTTTTGCAGCCGCCAGGTCTTGGTGAAGTGGGTGCCCGGCATTACCAGTGTGCCCTCTTGCACGGGCACGTCCAGGATGACGTGTTCAATGAAGCGGGCCTGGTCGCAGCGATTGCTCTGGCCCTGAGCGGCGCAGGCGGCCAGCAGCAGGGCCAGACCGCCAATCCACAAGATAGGTTTCATGCGAAAAATTATACCGATTGCAAGGGCTAACCGGGCTCCTCGACCGCCTGCTGCGGCTGCCCCAGCCAGCCGTGCATGGCGCGGTACGCCTCGGCGCGGTAGGCGGCGTGCAGCAAGGCAGGCAGGTTGGTCTCACGGCCCGCCCCGCGGTGCTCGGCCTTCTCGGCCCAAACGCGGTTGACGATGAACGGCTCGTCTTCCAGCAAATCTCGAGTGTCGTAGAACAAGCCCAGGAAAGGATGCCGCCGGCGCAGGTCCGCCAGCCAACTCCGCTCCAGGCCTGTGGCGGAATAAGGGAAGGAGAACGAGACGCGCTCTGTGCCGGTGATCCCCTGGACGATGCGAGCCGACTCGACCAGCTCGGCCTCCGCTTCGCCCGGCGGCAGCAGGGCCAGCTTGGTGTGCTTGCGGGTGTGCGCCCCGATGGTGAAGCCGTCACGCTGCAGCTGCTCAATCTGCTGCCGGGTCATGTAAGGCTGGCGCTCACGCAGGTATTCGTTCACATCGATGCCCAGCATGCGGGCAGCCATATCCACCACCGGCTCATCTTCCGGCGCCAGGCCCAAAATCCAACGCTTGAAATCAGCCGCGCTGGTCAGGCGGGTTTCCAGCGCGTTGTTCAGGCTGGTCAACACCATCTTCACTGCATCCGGAGCCAGCTGCCCAATGGCTTCGATGCACAGCGAGGCTTTGTTGCGCTGGAACATGCGCTGGTTGTCTATCCAGTCCGTGGTGATGTAGAACGTGCAGGGGATGCCGTATTGCAGCAGCAGCGGTCGGGCGACGGTGAAGCACTCGGCGAAACCGTCATCGAACGAAAGATGCAGCGCCCGCCGCGGCAGCGGGCGGCCCTGCAGGCGATGCGCCTCCAGCTCGGCGTCGCTCACCGGATGGTAATGCTTTTTGATGTAGCGCAGCGCCGCCTCGAAGCGCCCCACCCGCTCCGGCGGATAGAGGTGCTGGATGTGCGCCAACCGTTCATCGGACACGGCGTGATAGAAGATGCCGACGACATCCCGGCGCACCAGGTAAGGATAGGCCGCCAGCGGGGTGCTCATGCGTACGGCTTTGGCCAGCCTGCCCACGGCGCGTTTGATGCTTCTCATGTGAATGCCGTATCTCCATCGGGATAAGTTTGGTGCAGACGCGGCAGAGCGCGGGCCAGCGGGCTGTCCGCGCCGCGCGGGTGCAGCTGCAGCGTGCGCTGTTTGCGGCGCAGCAGCAGCGACCCCAGCCAGCCGCCCGCCAGAGGGGCAGCCAGCTCAGCCGGCCCCTCGACCACCTCGACGCGCAGCCGGCGGGCTTGCTGCAGCGCCAGCGCGGCCAGCAGGCCCGCCGGCGCGCCGGGCGGGAAGTGGTGGTCCAGCACCTTGAGCACGCGGCGGTCGCGGATGCGCGAGCTTTGCAGGCAAACGAAGCCCCAGTCCTCCCCCTGCGGGCCGGCTACGCTCCAGGCATGGCAGGCGAACTCCGGCCGGCTATCGGTAAAGCCGTAATTGAGCTTCTCGCTGGTGGACTGCCCTTTGGGCAGTACCCAGGGGTGGGCCAGCATCCAGTTGACCACGCCAGCCTGGCGCACGAAGCCGGTGTGCTCTGCCGGCACAGGGAATTCGCCCACCTGCGCCAGCGGCGCCATGCGCGCCGCGGCAGCCGCGGGCGGCAGCCGGCGGAACAGCGCCGCCAGGCACAGCCGGCGCCACAGCGGACCGAGCAGGGTTTCAAAAAAGCGGTTGATGGATGGCTCGATTTTCTCCAGCGACCAGCGCACCCCCAACAGCGAAAGCAGCTTGCGCAGTAGGCGCAGCGCCAGGGTGAGCGGGTTGTAGGCCGCCCAGGCGCCCAGGTCTATCTGAGCGTAGTCCAGCGGCTCGGCCTCCACGAAGCCGTGTTTGGCCGAGACGCGGCGGGCGGGCAGGCTGCCCACAATCGCCAGGTCCACGTCCAGAGCCAGGGCGGCTTCCATCAGCGCCGAGCCCAGGCCGCGGCCCAGGTAGCCAGGGGCCACGCCCCAGGTGGTGAGCCAATGCACGATGTGCCGCTTGCCATCCACCTGCAGAGTAACCGGCATCAGGCCGAAGTAGCCCACCGCGGCCTCGCCCGCTTTGGCGAGCAGCAGTGCCACATCGTTCGGCCTGGCGTGTGGGTTGTGGGCATGCGCCTGGGCGCGGTGGATCGTAATGGGGATGAAGTCACCCGGCGCAGCGGAGTGCACCAGGCGTTCGGCCAGCGCCGGCAGGTCTTTTAGTTTGATCCGCTCAATGGTGATGGAATCCATACAGGGATTTGATGATACCAGCAGATAATCATCAGGGTCTTCGTGCCTTGTGGTTAAGCAAACCTGGATAGAACGGCCTGCACCTGGCCCAGATAGCCCGCGCCGAACAGGTTGAGGTGGTTGAGCAGATGGTAGAGGTTATAGATGGGCAGGCGCTCGCGCCAGTCGGGCTGCAGGGGCGTAGCTTCTTCGTAAGCCGCATAGAACTCGGGGGCGAAGCCACCGAAGAGGGCGGTCATGCCCAGCTCGGCTTCGGCCCAGCCGTAATGGGCCGCCGGGTCAATCAGCGCTGGGCCGCCCGCTGCGTCGCTAATCGCGTTGCCGGCCCACAAGTCGCCATGGATCAGGACGGCGGGCTGGGCGGGCAGCAGTTCGGGCAGCCTGCCCGCCAGGCGCTCGATGGCCATGATGTCGGCGGCATCCAGCCGCCCGCCATCGCGGGCCAGGCGCGCCTGGTAGAGCAGGCGCTGCCGGGCGAGGAACTCGTAGCCGTCATCCGTCCAGGGGTTGGGCTGCAGCGTGCTGCCCAGGTAGTTGTCGCTGTCGAAGCCGAAACGGCTGCTCTGCAGGCTGTGCAGCGCAGCCAGCCCGCGGCCCAACTGGGGCCAATAGTCCGCTGCCCGCTCTGCGGGAGCCAGGTCCTCCAGCAGCAGGAAGTCGCCGCTCCACAGGTAGGCCCGTGGGATGCGCAGCCCGGTAGGCGCAGCACGCAGGGCGGCGAGGCCTTCCGCCTCGCGGGCGAACATGCCTTCGGGAGCGGCGGAGTTGGTCTTGAGAAAGAAGCCTGCGCCGCTTTCGCTGAGCAGGCGGATGCCGTTGTTGATGCAGCCGCCGCTCACCGGGCGGCTGCTTTGCACTTCACCGTGGCCGGCTGCCTTCAGCCACTCTTGCACGGCCTCCGGGATCACTTCACCGGCAGCGCGCCGGACTCCAGGTCGGCGAGCAGCTTTTCCACGCTGCGCTCGATGATGTCGTAGGCGTCGTCGAAGCCGCTGGGGCCGCCGTACCACGGATCGGGCACGGCCAGATTGCCGCTCGCCTCTTCGTCGAACTCGCGCAGCAGGCGGATCTTGGCCCGCTGGCCGGGATTGGCCGCCAGCGCTTCCAGGTTGGACTTGTTCTCCAAATCCATGGCCACGACCAAATCGAAGCTGTCCATGTCAGCCGGCTTCACCTGGCGGGCGCGGTCGGTGTAATGGAAGCCGCGGCGAGCGGCGGTGCGCACCATGCGCTCATCCGGCGGCTCGCCCGCATGCCAGCTGCCCGTGCCGGCGGAGTCGATCTCGTACTTGTCGGCCAGCCCGGCCTGGGCGACCTTGTGCTCGAAGAGCCGCGCGGCCAGCGGGCTGCGGATGATATTGCCCAGGCAGACAAAAAGGAGCCGAGTGGGTTTGCTCATATCTCGATTGTAGCAGTTCAACTTAAGCAAACCACAAAGACACAAGGGGCACAAAGTTTTTTTCTTTGTGCTCTTCGTGCCTTCGTGGTGAATGAGATTAACCGCGCGTCTTTTTGGTTTCGGGCTTGGCCTTCTTCTTCGCCGGGACTGCGCTCGCCTGCTGCGCCGCCGCGTCCAGCGCGGCCACCGCCGCCATGTTGACGATGTCGCTCACTTCGTCGCCGGTCTGCAGCACCTGGATCGGCGCGCCCAGCCCCAGCAGGATCGGCCCGATGGTCTGCGCCCTGCCCAGGCGGTTGAGCAGCTTGTAGCTGATGTTGGCCGCCTCCAGCGAAGGGAAGACCAACACGTTGGCGTTCTGCACCCGGCTGAAGGGGTAGCGCTTCTCGATGATGTCGGCGACCACCGCGGTGTCGGCCTGCATTTCGCCGTCGACCAGCAGGTCGGGCTGGCGCTGGCGCACCAGTTCCACGGCGTTGCGCACCTTGGTGGAGGAAGGATGCGGCGTGCTGCCAAAGTTGGAGAACGAAAGCATGGCCACCCGCGGCTCGAGGCCGATTTGGCGGGCGAAGTCCGCCGCCAGAATGGCGATGTCGGCCAGGGCGTTCTCGTCGGGATCGATGTTCACGGTGGCATCGGTGAACAGGTAGACACGCTGCTCCACGATCATGATGTACACACCGCAGACCAGCTTGACGTCCGGCGCGGTGTGATGCACCTGAAGCGCGGGGCGGATCACTTCCGGGTATTCGAAGGTGCGCCCGGAGACCATCGCGTCCGCATCGCCCAACTTGACCATCATCGCCCCGAAGACGTTGCGGTCGCGCAGGTGCTTCTCGGAACTGGCCAGGGTGCCGCCGCGGCGCTGGCGCAGCTGGTAATAGGCTTCGGTGTATTCGGGCATGCGCGCGAAGTTGCGGATGTCCACCACTTCCGGCTGGTAGCGCAGGCCCAGGTTGTTCAGTTCTTCTTCCAGCACCTCGGGACGGGCGATCAGGATCGGATGGGCGATTCCCTCCTGCTCCAGTTGGGCGGCGGCGCGCAGCACCTTGCTGTCTTCGCCCTCGGGGAAGACCACCCGCATCGGCTTGGGCAGGCCCTTGGCGCGGTTCATGAAGTATTGGCGCACCTGCTGCCCCCTGCCCTGCCGGGCGGCCAGGGACTCGCGGTACTCGTCGATGTCCAGCTGGATGCGGGCCACGCCGCTGCGCATGGCGGCCTCGGCCACGGCCGGCGCCTCCCACAGCAGCACGCGCGGGTCGAACGGCGTGGGGATGATGTAGTCCGGGCCGAATTTCAGTGAGCCCACTCCGTAGGCGCGCAGCACCGAATCGGGCACGTCTTTCTTGGCCAGCGCGGCCAGCGCTTTGGCGGCGGCCACTTTCATCTCGTCATTGATATGTGTGGCGCGCACGTCCAGCGCGCCGCGGAAAATAAAGGGGAAGCCGAGCACATTGTTGATCTGGTTGGGGTAGTCCGAGCGGCCGGTGGCCACGATGGCGTCCGGCCGGGCCTCTTTGGCCACTTCGTAGCGGATCTCCGGGTCGGGGTTGGCCATGGCAAAAATGAGCGGCTTCTTGGCCATCGTCTTGACCATCTCCGGCTTGAGCACGCCGGCTATCGAGAGGCCGTAGAACACGTCGGCGTCCTTGACTGCGTCGGCCAGCGTGCGGGCATCCGTATCGGCGACGAACTCGCGCTTGTACGGGTTCAGGTCGGTGCGCTCGCTATGCACCACGCCCTTGCTGTCCAACAGCAGGATGTTCTCGCGCTTGGCGCCCAGCAGCACGGCCATGCGCGCGCAGGAGATCGCCGAGGCGCCGGCGCCGGAGACGACGATGCGCGCCTTGGCGATGTCCTTGCCCACCAGCTCCAAGCCATTGAGCAGCCCGGCGGCGGAAATGATCGCCGTGCCGTGCTGGTCATCGTGGAACACGGGGATGTCCAGCATCTCCTCCAGGCGGCGCTCGATCTCGAAACACTCGGGGGCTTTGATGTCCTCCAGGTTGATGCCGCCGAAAGTCGGCGCGATGGCGGCGACTGCTTGGATGATCTCTTCGACGCCCGTGGCGTTGAGCTCAATATCGAACACGTCGATGTCGGCGAATTTCTTGAACAGGACGCCCTTGCCTTCCATCACCGGTTTGGAGGCCAGCGCACCGCGGTCGCCAAGGCCCAGGATGGCGGTGCCGTTGGAGATCACCGCCACCAGGTTGCCCTTGGCGGTGTATTTGTAGGCCAGGCTGGGGTCTTTCTCGATCTCCAGGACCGGCTCGGCCACTCCGGGTGAATAGGCCAGCGCCAAATCCCGCTGGGTATCCAACGGCTTGGTGGGCAAAATAGAAATCTTGCCGGGCTTGTTGTCCCGATGGTGATATTCCAGGGCTTCTTTGCGCAAATCGTCCACGCGTGGCTCCAATCTGTCTGCTGAGATGCGACCAATACCCACCCATTGTAGTAGGCTGGCAGGCATTGGCATGGGTTGTTTGAACTGGAAATCCAGGGACTTTGTGTCCCAATGGGCCGGTTTGACCGCCATCAGGCGGCGCAGCGCTCATGGTACACTGCTCGTTGCAGTGGCATGTTGGCCCGTTTTATTCCATACTTACCTTTGTTAACCCCGAAATCACGAAAAAGACATTCCCAAATCGCAAAATGGCCGAAGAAAAGAAACACGCACTGGAGCACGCATTGGACCAGATCACCAAGCGCTACGGCGAAGGCTCGATCATGCGCCTGGGTGAATCCGCGCACATGGCGGTGGAGGCCATCCCCACCGGGGCGCTCTCGCTGGACATCGCCCTGGGCGTCGGCGGGGTACCCCGCGGGCGGGTCACCGAGATCTACGGCCCTGAGTCTTCGGGCAAGACGACCATTTGCCAACACATCGTCGCCGAGGTGCAGAAGCGCGGCGGCACCGCCGCCTTCATCGACATGGAGCATGCTCTCGACCCCGGCTACGCGGCCCGCTGCGGCGTCGATGTCGAAAAGCTGCTCGTCTCCCAGCCGGACACCGGCGAGCAGGCCCTGGAGATCGCCGAGGCGTTGGTGCGCTCCGGCGCGGTGGACCTGGTGGTGGTCGATTCGGTGGCCGCGCTGGTGCCCCGCTCCGAGATCGAGGGCGACATGGGCGACGCCACCATGGGCATGCAGGCCCGGCTGATGTCCCAGGCGCTGCGCAAGCTCTCCGGGGCGATCAAGCAGACCAACACCGCGGTGGTGTTCACCAACCAACTGCGCCAGAAGATCGGCGTGATGTTCGGCAATCCGGAGACGACCACCGGCGGCATGGCGCTGAAGTTCTACGCCTCGGTGCGCATGGATGTGCGCCGCGTGCAGTCCATCAAAGAAGGCCAGGATGTGGTCGGCAGCCGCACGCGGGTGCGTATCGTCAAGAACAAGGTCTCGGCCCCCTTCCGGACGGCCGAATTCGATATCATGTATAATGAAGGCATCTCCCGGTCCGGCGACCTGCTGGACTTGGCGACCCAGTTGGACATCATCACCAAGCGCGGCTCTTTCTACCAATATAAGGAAGAGCGCCTGGGACAAGGACGCGAGAACGCCAAGGCGTTCTTGCGTGATAACGCAGAGATGGCGGCCGAGATTGAAGCACAAGTGCGCGCCCAGGCCCAACCCATGATGAACCTGGGGTTGGACGAGGACGAGCCTGAGGAATAGCTCGGCCTGCAGCTACCGGATGGCGGCTGCGGCATCTGCTGTGAGCAAACTACACTTGGACGTCCTGAGCGAATATGCAGGACACTGAAACGACATGACCAGTTTTTCCAGCGAGGTATTGCGCTAACTTAAGCGCCTGTTCAGCTATCCCGGCCCTTCGCCGGCCTCGCCTGCCAAGTGAGTTAATCGCAGCAGCCGTACCCGTACAGGCGGACAACGGCTGCTTTTGATTAACATGGCGACGATTACAGCGATCAAACAACAGAAGCACAACCCCCAGCGGGTCAGCGTCTATCTGGATGGCGAATACGCCTTCCCGTTGGCCAAGATCGTGGCTGCCTGGCTGAAAGTCGGCCAGCAGTTGGATACACAAAAAATCCACGCCCTGCAAAATGAGGACGAGGCCGAAAAAGCCTTCCAGCGCGCGCTGCGCTTCATCAGCTACCGGCCGCGCTCGCAGGCCGAGGTGCAGCGCAAGCTGGCCGAGCATCGCGTGCCGGCCGAGCTCGCCGCCAACATCATCGCCCGGCTGCAGGAAGGCGGCCTGCTGGACGACGCCGACTTCGCCCAACGCTGGGCCGCCGACCGCGCCGAGCTGCACCCCCGCGGCGCACGCCTGATCCGCATGGAGCTGCGCCAAAAAGGCATCGCTGAGGAGCACATCGCCCCGGCGCTGGACGGGCTGGACGAAGCCGGCTTGGCGCGGGCCGCGGCCAGCCGCAAGGCGCGCCAGCTGGCCCGCTTGGACTGGCCGGAGTTCCGCACGAAATTATTCGCCCACCTGGGCCGCCGCGGGTTCGACTACGAAACCGCGGCCGAAGCCTGCCAGGCCGCCTGGCAGGAACTGCAAGAAACGACCAACTAACATCAAGGAAGCCACACATGGAAAACAGCCAACTATTTTTGATCGGCGCGGCTTTGGGAGGCGCAGTTTTGGGCTTTGTGCTCAAGCACCTCCAGGTCGAAAGCGCCAAACGACGCCTCAAGGAAGAAGCGGACCGCATCGTCCAGGAGGCCAAAGAAGAGGCCAGGGTCATCCAGGTCAACGCCAAGAACGAAGCCCTGGAAACCCGCCAGCGCGCCGAAGCGGACATCGACCGCAAGCGCAAGGACCTGAGCCGCGAGGACGACCGCCTGCGCCAGCGGCGCACTGAGCTGGACAAGCGCACCGAGCGCCTGGAAGAACGCGACCAGGCCCTGAACAAGCGCCAGTCTTCGCTGGACACCAAGACCAACGAGCTGGAAGAACAGCGCCAGCAGATCGTCAAGCAGCTCGAATCGGTCTCTTCCATGACCAAGGAAGAGGCGCGCAAGGTCTTGATGGATGAAGTGGAGCGCGAATCGCGCGGCGACATGGCCCGCATCATCCGCGCCATCGAGAACGAAGCCAAGGAAGAGGGCGACAAGAAGGCACGCAACATCATCTCGCTGGCCATCCAGCGGGTGGCCAGCGAGCACGTCTCGGAGAGCACCACCTCCGTGGTGGTGCTGCCTTCCGACGAAATGAAGGGCCGCATCATCGGCCGCAACGGGCGCAACATCCGCTCCTTCGAGCAGGCCGCCGGCGTGGATGTGGTGGTGGACGATACACCGGAAGCGGTGACCATCTCCAGCTTCGACCCGGTGCGCCGCGAAGTAGCCAAGCGGGCGCTGGCCAAGCTGGTCACCGACGGGCGCATCCACCCCGCCAGCATCGAGAAGACGCTGAAAAAGGAACAGGACGAGGTGGAGAAGGCCATCGTCGAGGCCGCCGAGCAGGCCGTGTTCGACGCCGGTGTGCCCAACCTGCACCGCGAGATCGTCAAGATGCTCGGCCGGCTGCAGTTCCGCACCTCCTATGGCCAGAACCAGCTGCACCACGCCGTGGAGACCTCGCGCATCGCCGCGGTGATCGCGGCTGAGCTGGGCGCCGACGTGGAGATCGCCAAGGTCGGCGGCCTGCTGCACGACCTGGGCAAGGCCATGGACCACAACGTGGAGGGCACCCACGCGGCCATCGGCGCCGAGTTCGCCCGCCGCTACGGCATCAACCCGACCGTGGTCAACGCCATCGCCGCCCACCACCACGAGGTGGAGCAGGAGAGCGTGGAGGCGGTGATCGTGGAAGCCGCCGACGCCATCTCCGGCGCGCGCCCCGGCGCCCGCCGCGAGAGCCTGGAGCAGTACATCAAGCGCATCAAGGCGCTGGAGGACATCGCCAATTCCTACAAGGGCGTGGAACAGAGCTACGCGCTACAGGCCGGGCGTGAAGTGCGCATCTTCGTCAAACCGGAAGTGGTCGACGACCTGGAAGCCACGCGCATGTCCCGCGACATCGCCAAGCAGATCGAAGAGACGATGCAATACCCTGGGCAGATCAAGGTCACCGTGCTGCGCGAAACCCGCGCGGTGGACTTCGCCAAATAGCATAGCTAGCCGTAGGGGCGGGTCTGAGACCCGCCTAGCAAAAGAGGCAGCCTTCGGCTGCCTCTTCTTGTTTCTCATTAAAATAGACCCATACTGTCTGCTAGCGACAGCAAGCCGGCGATAAGCACTCTGCCCAGAAAAGCAACTAATACCAACACGCCCATTCCAAAGAGTCCTCTGGGCCAACCAAGTTTTATCCCCTGCCGGATCCCAAGCACGAGCCACACCCAATTAATGCAGGGTATCGGGAGTGCACCCAATCCGCCAAGGATGAGGAATGGCACAGACCAATGTTGAGCCTTATCACTTCTTGTCTGCATCCAATCCCTCGACAAGCTGTTTCCGGACAATAAGAGAATCGGCAGCCAATTCATGCATGCGCACTAACGCTCGCATTCCGACGAATTGCCCCATATTGCGATAGGTGATGGGGTATCGTAATCAGGCACAAAAATCCATTGAGTATCACGAAGTTGAACTGACCCATAAACAACTACACAGTCACCAATAGTAAGGGGCTCAGAATAATAAAAATAGGGGTCGTAAATCTTTAACGAAGAGACATCAGCGCCCAAAAAATGGATTGTGTCCCACCGGTTTGAGTCAGGACCATAGGCGGCAATCTGTCCATAGATACACTTGGGTGAGGTATAGAATTGCCTCCAAAAAGTACATACACTACCAAGAAAGTCTATTTTTCTAGGCAATGGGGTCGAAGTAGCTTGCACGTAACTAGAGCGGGCAGTTGCTGTGGCGTAACGAGCAGTTGCGGCAGCTGGCTCACGAGTCAACAAGGCAATGGCCGTGGCGGTCCGACTGTATTGGGAGTTTTGAAAATAAACAGGAACGGCCGTTGCCGTGCGATTGCTGGTAGTGTAATTCCTATTCGACGGCCTACTTTCTGATATTTCTGATAACCCCAAGCACAAAACCCCTATTACCAGCCGAGCTATTATTACAAACAAGACCCCTTGCAGCCATCTACCCATTAGCCTGTCTCCACCTCAGGCCTGAATATAAGGCAGGCTGTCGTCCATGTCAAGTGAAATACAATCTATTTCTAGTGAGGTAATTCCTGTGGCTATGATTTGCTCCACATATGAAATCGACACTCTCAGACTGGCTGCAGGCCGCGCTGCAAGAAAATCAATGGAGCATTAGCGAGCTGAGCCGCCGCTCCGGCGTCTCCCAATCCCATATATCCAATATCATCTCGGGCAACCGTACGCCAAGTGCAACTGCGCTGGCAGCCCTGGCAGCCGCCTTCGGGCAGCCGGCCGAATTGGCTTTTGCCAAAGCGGGTCTTTTACCCAGCAAAAGGCAAGTAGGGGACGAACTGGAAGCAGAATGGCAGCACATCTTCTCGCAAGCCATTACTGAGAAAGAACGCAAAGAATTGATCATGCGCGCCAAATTTGAGCTGGAGCAATTGAAGAAAAAGCGGTAAAGCCAAATCTAAAAAGATAAGAGGCAGCCGTTTGGCTGCCTCTTTTTTGTATTCACCGGCCGGTGCTAGGCCTTGCTTACCTCGCGGAACAGGCGCAGGTGATAGAGCCACAGCGTGAGGGCGAATGCGCCGCGGCCACCCAGCCCCGCCACCTGCCAGCCATCTGTGCCGCCCCGCCCCAGCAGCAGGTTGCCCAACTGGTCCACGAAGTTGGTGGCTTCCACCAGCAGGCTGGTCACCAGGATGCCGCTGACGGCAAGCAGCAGGATCTGCATCAGCTGCAGTTCCGTCTTGGTCGTCTTGCGGCGGCGCGGGGAGAGCATCATCCAGTGGAAGGCCCAGACCAGGCCAACCACCAGCGCCGTGCGGGGTGCCAGCAGAACCGCGGCCAGGTTGCCGCTGGCGGCGCCCTGCATCATGCCCGTGATCCCCTCCACCCCTGCATGATAGAAGAGGAATAGGCTTGCGAAGCTAACCAGGAACAAATAGGCGATGAACATGGTGCACTCCTTTCCCTAAGGCGAACAAGACATCGTCCTACATGTGCATTATATCACAATATTGTGAAAAAATACACATTTAATCAGGGGAATTGCCCTACCCGCTTAACCAAAAAGAGGCAGCCGCTGGCTGCCTCTTTGTCGTTCGCCAAGCATCGCTAGGCCGCGTGCTTGTCGCGCACGTATAGAGCGTAGTCCAAGTCACCGGGCGAGTGGCCGTATTCGGTGAGGATCTGGGCTAGCTCGGCACGGTGCTGTGCGCCATGGAACAACAGCTGGAAGAGGATGTCCTGGCGCACGCGCTCGAACTCCTCGCCGCGCGAGTTGGTGAACTTCACCACCTGCGCCAGGGTCTCGTCATCCGCCCCATCCAGGTAAGCACGCATCAGCCCTTCTTCCACGGCCCAGGCATCCCGGATCGCCTGCACATCGGCAAAGTCGTCCGCTTTCAGGCCGCCGGGCACCGGCTCCCCCACCAGGCGCTTGTGATAGGCCCAGTCCGCCGAGAGCATATGCACCAGCGTCTCCTTCACCGAGTTCAGCGGGAAACGCGTATCCTGCTCGAACTGCTCGAGGCTGAGCGCGGCGACCTTGTCCAAAAGGATGTCGCGGCCCCAGCAGGTGAAGTCGTACAAGTTGACAAGTTGGTCTCGCAGTGTCGTTGCCATGCGTCACTCCTGTAAAAAGGGGTTGAATTCGCGCTCCTGCCCCACCGTGGTTGCCGGCCCGTGGCCGGGCAGCAGCCGGGTGTCGTCGGGCAGGCTCAGCACCTCGCGGTGGATGCTTTGCAGCAGCACCTGGTGGTTGGCGTGCGTCAGGCCGGCCATCGGCTGCGGGAAATCCGTGCGGCCCACGCTCATCTGGAAGATCACATCCCCGCAGAACATCACCCTGGCCGCGGCGCTGTAGAACATCACATGCCCGCGGGTATGCCCCGGGGCGTGGCGCACTTCCAGCTCCACCTCGCCGATGTGCAGCACTTGCCCGTGGGCCAGGTCCACCGTGGGCTCCGGGCCGGGGTCGAAGTGCGGCAGCCCGGAGTAGGCCGCCCCGCCGCCGGCGCGCCAGAGCGGGTAATCGTCCGGATGCAGCGCCACGGGCGGCGGCGGGTCGCTGCCGTCTGCCACCGCACCCGCGCCGCCGAAGTGGTCCCAGTGGGCGTGGGTCAGCCAGATGCTGGTCACCCGCCAGCCGCGCTCCCGGCCGGCCGCCAGGATGATATGCCCATCCCAGGATGGGTCGATCACCACGGCTTCGCGGCCGCCGGCCGGGGCCACCAGGTAGGCGTTGGTCTGCGCCGGGCCCAGCGCAAAGGGCACAATTTCCAAAGGCATACGGGTGGGATTATACTGTGATGGTCGCACCTACCCCACAGGAGCCTGCATGCCCCAGTACATCCCCGAGCCGTTCCGCATCAAGATGGTGGAGCCCATCCACTTGATCGACAAAGCCGCCCGCCAGCGCGCCTTGAAGGAGGCCGGCTACAACGTCTTCGGCTTGCGTTCGGAAGACGTGTACATCGACCTGATGACCGATTCCGGCACCGGCGCGATGAGCCAGGAGCAATGGGCGGCGATGATGACCGGCGATGAGGCCTACGCCGGCTCGCGCTCGTTCTTCCGGCTCAAGGCGGCGATGGATGACATCTTCGGCTTCAAGCACTTCGTGCCTACCCACCAGGGGCGCGCTGCTGAGAACATCCTCTGTGCGGTGCTGCTCAAGCCGGGCCAGTCGGTGCCGTCCAACATGCACTTCGACACCACCGAGGGCAACATCCGCGCCCGCGGCGGCATCCCCAGCAACCTGGTCGCCCAGATCGCCTATGACCCACAGGCGGAGACGGACTTCAAGGGCAACATGGATTTGGAAGCCCTGGAGGCGTGGATCAACCAAACCGGCGTGGAGAACATCCCCTTCGGCATGATCACGATCACCAACAACGCAGGCGGCGGCCAGCCGGTCTCGATGGCCAACCTCAAGGCCGTGTCCAAGCTCTATCGCAAATACAAGATTCCCTTCTTTATTGACGCCTGCCGCTACGCGGAGAACGCCTATTTCATCAAGCTGCGCGAGCCGGGCTACGCGGACAAGACGCCGCTGGAAATCGCCCAGGAGATGTTCTCGCTGGCCGACGGGGCCACGATGAGCGCCAAAAAAGACGGCATGGTCAACATGGGCGGCTTCCTGGCCCTCAACGACGCCGCGCTGTTCGAGCGGGTCAAAGCTGAGTTGATCCTGCGTGAGGGTTTCCCCACCTACGGCGGCCTCTCCGGCCGCGACCTGGATGCCCTGGCCACCGGCTTGTACGAGGCGCTGCGCGAGGATTATCTGGCCTACCGCCTCTCCCAATCGGAGTACCTCTGCGGGCGGCTGCGCGAAGCCGGCGTACCTATTGTGGAGCCGGCCGGGGCGCACGCCATTTACCTGAACGCGGCCGAGCTGCTGCCGCACCTCAGCCGCGAGGAGTTGCCCGGCCAGGCGCTATCGATCTCCTTGTACCTGGAGGGCGGCATCCGCGCCGTGGAGCTGGGTACGGTGGCCTTTGGTCTGCTCGAAGACGGAAAGTGGACCTTCCCAGCGTTGGAGCTGGTGCGCATGGCTCTGCCGCGGCGCACCTATACGCAGAGCCACCTGGACTACGTGGCCGATGTACTCGCCGGCATCAAAGACAAGGCTGCTCAGATCAAAGGCGTGAAGATGATCCACGCGCCGGAACTGCTGCGCCATTTCACCGCGCAGTTCGAGTTGGCATAATCTCTCCGTGAACACCAACCAGCTCAACGATCTACTGGCCTGGCGCGCCCAGCGCGAAGCGGGCCTGCGCGGCGAGTACAGCTGGCTGTCCCTGGCCGGGCTGGCCTGGCTCAGCGAGGGCCAGAACGCCGTCGGCAGCGCGGCCGGCAGCGCCGTGCCGCTGCCGGCGCGCTTCCCCGAGCGGGCCGGCGCCCTGTATCTGGATGCCGGCCTCGCTCAGTTGGAACCCGCGCCGGGGGCTGCCTGGCGGCTGGGCGAGCAGCTGCTGGCAGGCCGCAGCGGGCCGCTGCGCCCCGACACCAGCGGCGAGCCGGATTTACTCTTCCTCGACGATTTGCGCCTCATGCTCATCCAACGCGGCGACCAGTTGGCCGCCCGCCTGTGGGACCCGCAGCACCCTACCCGCCTCGACTTCCCCGGCTGCCCGTGGTTCGAGCCGCGGCCGGACCTGCGCCTGCTGGCGCGGGTCGAGCGCCACCAACCGCCCAGGCAGGTCACCATCACGCAGATGACCGGCACGGAATACACGGCGCAGATGCACGCCGCCCTGGCCTTCGAGATCGAGGGCCAGACCTACCGGCTGGATGCCGAGCTGCGCGACGATGGGCGCTATACGATGATGTTCAAAGACGCCACCGCGGGCAAAACCAGCTACGGCGCCGGGCGCTTCCTGGTCAGCGAGCTGCCCGCCGGCAACGAAGTGGTGCTGGATTTCAACTACGCCTACAGCCCGCCCTGCGCCTATACCGAATTCGCCACCTGCCCCCTGCCCCTCCCGCAAAACGTACTGCCCATCCCCATTGAAGCCGGGGAACAAGCCGAGCCACACTAAAAAAGAGGCCGCTCAGTTTGAGCGGCCTCTTTTTCTTACTTGATCACCTTGAAATCGCTGTAGTGATAGCTGATCGATCCCGGCGCCGTTGGGCTGACCCGGATGAGGTCGTTGCCGTTGAGCACCTTGCTGTTCTTGCCGTGGGCGATCCAGCGTATCTTGTACAGGTTGCCCTCCTGTTTGGAATTAACCAGGGTGAAAGTTGCTCCGGGCAGGTCCTTGTTCAGGAAGCGATAGAACCAGTCGTTCAGCGCCTTGTGCCCGGTGTAGGCACGCTCCTTGGCGACCAGCTGGCCGTTGGGGGCGTACAGCGCGGCCACCTGATGCGGCACTGCCTTGTTCAGCGCGGCGAAGTACTGCCGCACGATGTTGTTCGGGTTGGGCGCAGCCGCGCCGGCCTGCTGGGCCGGAGAGGTCATCGGCTTCAGGTAAGGCCGCGGGTCGCTCAGCGCCAGCGGCGGGCTGGTTTCCATCTTCCAGTTGGTGTAGTATTCCGGGCCGCCGGTGGTGGTGTACACCAGGGCGATCCAGCGGTTCTCGCCAATCTTGCCCCACACGCTGGAGCCCAGCGGGCGGTATTCGGTGACCGTGGCCGATTGGCCCTGGGTCATGCGGTCGACGATCTCGTTGTGCGTGCCTGGGGCCTTGCGCACATTCAGGCGCTGGGAGATAACCACGCTGACCTTCACCGGCAGCTTGGGGAAGAACTCCACACGCTCTTTGGGGATCCAGCCCGAGCCGGGGCGGCCCAGGTTGGGGAAGACCAGGTCACGACCGGTCACCTTGTGCAGGCGGCCGTCTTTGGAGATGGCGGTGAAAGCGTTGACCAGCCAGGGCGTATCTTCGTAGTTCAACTGCGCGGGCGTGGGCGGCGCGGACTGGAAGTCGATCAGGCGTACACGCACCGAGCCGGATTTCTCTTCCAGCACTTCGTACACGTTGCCGGCCGAACCGATCGCCTCGGCCACGGTTTCCCCGTCGTAGTTCGCCAGATTGTCGGGGAAGGCCAGGTTGTCGTTGCGCGGATTGAACAGGCCGGCAGCCACGCGCTCCAGGTGGGTGTAGTGCTGCGGGTTGGAGGCCCGCAGGAACTCGGCCCAGGCGCGGGAATACTTGTAGGCGCCGTCGCCGCTGTTCGGGCCGGTCCACATCGGCACCACGGCGGGATAGGCGTCGAAATGGAAGTTGTTGTTCCAGTCGGAGCGCTCCATGCGCGAGCGCACTCGCTTGCCGGTGGCCGGGTCGGTCATCCACTGGTGGTCGTGCTTCAGACGGATGTAGATGGTGTTGTCACTGGGCGGCGCCGGCGGTTCTGGTTCTGGTTGGGGCTGCGGCTCAGGCTCCGGTTGGGGCTGCGGGTTGCCGGGGGCGCCGGGCCACTGAAAGGCCTGGATGGCCGCGTAGCGGGCGCCATCGCCCTGCAGGGCGGTGGCCCATTCCCAGAAGTTGGCGCCGGACAGGTTGATCGCACGGGCCTCGTTGAGGAAGGCGGTAATCTGCGCGGGCGTGGCCACCCAACCGTTGTGCCCATAGGCCGCGCCGGTAGGCACAATCGGCAGGTTCTTGACGGCGCGGAATTCATCCACCGAGCGGCGCAACTGCTGGCCGGGGTTGCTGGCGCCTTCCCAATACACCTGCGGCATGGCCAGGTCACAAAAGTCCAGGAATACCTTGAACGGGAAGGGCGCGTGCAGTGTGGGATAGCGATAGGTGCTCAGGGCAATCGGCATGTTGGGCAATTCCTGGCGCAGGCGCTCCATGTAGCGCTTGGCTACATTGGGCATGCCCGCGGCCTTGAATTCCTTTTCGGCATTGACCACGAAGCCATCCACGCCCAGCTGCTTGGCCAGGGTGCCGGCCACCTGGGCTTCGAGCTCCGTGTCCACGCCGTAGATGTACTGCCAGCCCCAGGCCTTGATGCCGCGGTTACGCAGCTGCGTGATCAGCGCCGCACCCAGGTCCTGGCCATTGGTGATGTTGTACTTGTAGCGGCCGTCCGCGATCTTCACCAGGACGTGTGAAATACCGTCTTGCTGGGCCTGGTTGGCGATCTTAACCACATCGCCGCCATACACATCGCGGACCTTCCAAACAAACATGCCTTTGCCAGTGATTGCCATAACTGCCTCCAAAACTTGCTTTGCAGCAACACCCTGCGCCAGGCGCAGAGTTCTTCTTCGTAGACCCCCAGATGCAGGTTTTGTGCCAAAAGTGGCGAATTGTGAACCCAGAGCGATTAGACAACAAAACAGCCCACAAGGGGCCAGATGAAGCCGCCTGTCAAAGAACGCGCCTCAAAGGAGCATGGCTGAACATCTGCGCCGGCAGGCACAAAAAAGAGAATGGCGTTGCCATTCTCTTTTTTCTCAGTGGTTGCGGGCTCAGTTGTCTTTCAGCGCCTGCTTGGCTTCATCCCAGAGGGCGTCCATTTCCTCCAGGGTCATGTCCTTCAGGTCGCGCCCCTGTTTGCGAGCCCCCTGCTCCACGTAGGTGAAGCGTTGGCGGAAGCGCGCGTTGGCCGCACGCAGCGCCGCCTCCGGATCGATCTTGAGCCAGCGGCTCAGGTTCACCAGCGCGAAGAGCACATCGCCGTATTCGGACTCTTTCTGTTCGGGCGTCTCCGCATCCTGGAACTCGCGGATCTCCTCGGCCACGTCGCCCATCACGCCCTCCAAATTCGGCCACTCGAAGCCCACCCGCGCTGCACGGGCGGTGTAAGCCTCCGCCTGGCTGAGCGCTGGCAAGGCCGCCGAGACGCCGTCCAGCAGGCCGCGTTCCTCGCCCTTGGCCTTGCGCTCATCGGCCTTGATGTGCTCCCAATTGGCGATGACCGCATCGGCGTCGCCGAGCTGCACATCGCCGAACACATGCGGGTGGCGGTGGATCAGCTTGCTGATGATGCCGTGCAGCACGTCGCTCATGCGGAACTCGCCGTCCTCGTTGGCGATCTGGGCGTGCAGCGCCACCTGCACCAGCAGGTCGCCGAACTCCTCTTGCATGGCGGCGGGGTCTTCGGCATCCAGCGCCTCCAGCACTTCGTAGGCTTCCTCGATCAGGTTGCGCCGCAGGCTGAGGTGGGTCTGCTCGCGGTCCCACGGGCAGCCTTCCGGGGCGCGCAGGTGGGCGACGAGTTCCTGGAACTCCTCGAACGAGGTGTGCGGGCCCAAAGCGGGCACGTACAATGCGGTCAGCGCGCCGGTGTGCTCGCTGTGATCAATCGCGTGCAGCGGCAGGTCTTCGACCAGCTCGGCATCCGTGCCTGCGGCGTGCACCAGGCGCACCGGGTGCTCATCAGGGTATTGGGCCATCAGGGTGATCTTCAGGTCGCCGGCCACCTGGCGGGAATACACCTGGGCCACCAGGGCGGGCGCGTGCGGCGGGAAGAGCGGATGGTGCTGTTCCAGCAGGTCCAGGGCATCCACCAAGGAGAGCTGCGGCAGCAAGTCTTCGCCCAACGCCGCCAGCATCGGCTCGATGAAGCTGAGGCCCTGCACAACCTGCACGGGGATGCCGGCGGCCCGCGCCTCGCGGGCGATCTGCGGCGCGGTGGCTTCGGCCACAAAGGGCGCGCCAGGCACCGCGTAGACCACCCCGCCCGGCCGTGCGCCGAGTTCCAAGACGCGCCGGACGATGCGCGCATACACATCCTCGAAGCGTTCTTCGCTCTCGTACAAGTCATCGAAGCTGTGCACGACCAACCCGGGCGGGAAAGCGGCCACCACGGGGTGCTGGCTGGTGCGCAGGTAGACTTCGCCGGCGCTGTTCAGTACCTCCCAGGCTTCGCGAGTGAGCTGCTGCGGGTTGCCAGGGCCGAGGCCGAGCAAAATGATGCCAGGGGATGCGGGCATAAGGATTCCTCCGATGCGGGCTATTCTAACTGCGCAATGCAGGCAAAAAGAAAACCGCAGGGGTCTGCGGTTTTCGGGGGTTCGGGGTCTAGCGCTTGGTGTAGGTCGGCGCCTTGCGGGCACGCTTGAGGCCTGGCTTCTTGCGCTCCTTGGCCCGCGGGTCGCGGCGCAGGTGGCCGCCCTTGGACATGGGGTCGTGCCAGTCCGGGTTCATTTTGACCAGCGCACGCGCCAAGCCCATCGAGACCGCGCCGCTCTGGCCGGTGCGGCCGCCGCCGCGCACCACCACGCTCACATCCACGCTGCCGCCGGCCGAGGCATCGCCCAGCACAGCCAGGATGGATTTGGCATCGCCCTGGCGGGGGAAGTACTCCTCCAGCCCCTTGCCGTTGACGATAAACGCGCCGTTGCCGCTGCTCACCCGCACGCGGGCGGTGCTGGTCTTGCGGCGGCCAACGCCTTCATAATATTGTTCTGCCATCTGCAATAACTCCTATCCTGCCCAGCCCTTAGCCAAGCGTGAGGGGCTGGGGTTGCTGCGGGCCGTGAGGATGCTCCGGCCCGGCGTAGACTTTCAATTTCTTGAGCAGCTTGCGGCCCATTTTGTTGCCGGGCAGCATGCCGCGCACCGCGCTTTCCAGCACGCGCTCGGGATGGGTCTCCAGCATGCGCTTCAGGCTGGTTTCCTTCAGGCCGCCGGGGTAACCGCTGTGGCGGTAGTAGATTTTGTCCACCAACTTGCCGCCGGTCACCGTGATGCGCTCACAGTTGGTCACCACCACGAAGTCGCCCAGGTCCACGCCGGGGGTGTAGTCGGGGCGGTGCTTGCCCATCAGCACGTTGGCAATCCGCGAAGCCAGCCGGCCCAGGTTCTGGCCGTTGGCATCCACGTGGTACCACTGGCCGGAAATCTCACCGGCCTTGGGATAATAGCTTTTTTGCATCGTCAATCCTTCACAATCTTCAATATTGTACCGCGACCAGGGTCAGGCCCTGGGGCGGTGCAAGTTGTCGTACTTTGCCATGTTTGCCGCTCAGCATTTCGGCGACCAGCTCCGGTTCCGCGCCGCCTTGGGCGATGTGTACCTGCAGGCCGACCATACGGCGGACCATGCGCTGCAGGAAGCCGTTGGCGCTTACGCTGAAGACGAATTCGTCTTCAGCCGTCTTCCGCCAACTGGCCACCAGCACTCGCCGCACGGTGCTGCCGCCCGGTTTGGGCGGCGAACCGAAAGCGGCGAAGTCGTGCTCGCCGCGCAGCGGCCTGGCCGCCGCTTGTAGGCGGCGCAGCCCGGGCGCCGGCCAAACCCGCCAGGCGTATCGCTCGCGCAGCGGGTCGCGCTGCGCCTGGCAATACAGGCGGTATTCGTAGCGCCGGCTGCGGGCGTCGTAGCGGGGGTGGAAATCTGCCGCAGCCACACCCACGCCCACCGCGGCCACATCGGCCGGCAGGCCGGCGTTCAGCGCTCGCTGCAAGGCCTGGGGGCCATGCCTCCAGGCCAGGTCGAAAGCCACCACTTGGCCGCTGGCGTGCACGCCGGCATCGGTGCGGCCGGCTGCCAGCAGGCTGCTGCCGCCCCAGCCCAGCGGACGCAGGGCGGTTTCCACCTCCGCCTGCACGCTGCGCCCGTTTTTCTGGCGCTGCATGCCGCGGAAAGCGCTGCCATCATATGCTAAAACGACTTTGTAACGTGCGTCCATCTTGCTCTCGCTCGATGGGTCTCTCAACAGGTCGGGCGCATGTGTTCACCAGACCGGGTATTGGCTACTTTATTCAACCAACTCCAGCAGGACCATCTCCGCCCGGTCGCCCTCGCGGGGGCCCAGCTTGGTCATGCGCGTGTAACCGCCGTTGCGCTCGGCGTAACGCGGCGCAATCTCGTCGAACAGCTTCTTGACGATCTTGGCATCGTCCAGGCGGGCGGCCGCCAGGCGGCGGGCATGCACTTTGGCGGATGCCTCTTCGGCGGCATTGCCGCGCTTGGCCAGAGTGATCAGCCGCTCGGCCTGGCCGCGGATCGCCTCGGCCTTGGCCCGGGTGGTCTTGATCCGCTCGAACTCAAAGAGCTGCTTGATCAGGATGCGGCGCAGCGCATTGCGCGCCCCAACATGGCGGCTCAGTCGTTTTCCGGCAATTTTGTGGCGCATGCTTACTCCGCTTCCTCGGCGCCGCCTTCAGGGGGCTGGCCGTCTTGCTGCATATAGCCCTTGGCACGCATCTTGTCGACGAGCTCATCCATGCTCTTGTCGCCAAAATTGCGAATGGACATCACCGCGTCCTGGCCCTTGTCCAGCAGCTCCATCACTTCGCCGACGGTGGTGATGCCGGCGCGCTTCAGGGAGTTGAACACGCGCACCGACAGATCCAGGTTTTCGATCGGCGTGTCGTAGACCTCGCTGGAGAGCCGGTTGTCGCCCAGCTCTTCCTTCGGCGAGGGGCTCAGGGTGATTTCGGTGACACCGGCGATGTGGCGCAGGTGCTCGATGAGGATGCCGGCGGCGGTGCTCATCGATTCCTCAGGGCGCACCGTGCCGTCGGTCCAGATTTCCATGATCAGCTTGTCGTAGTTGGTGTCCTGGCCAACGCGGGCCTGGTCCACCTCCCAGTTCACCCGGCGCACCGGGGT
>JAHCIH010000013.1 GCA_026129335.1 Anaerolineales bacterium | reverse complement strand
CGGCCATAGCGGCTGCCGGCGGCCAGCAAGCAGAGGCAGGCGGTGAGGCTCAGGCTCCAGGCCAAGCCCTGTATTGCGGCGCGGCCGGACCAGCCCAGGCCGATGAGCAGGCTGGCCGCCGCGGCGACCAGTAGCACCATCAAGGCCAAGCCCAGCTGCGTGTTCACCACCGGGAGCAGGCGGCCCGGCTCAAAAAAGAGCAGGTAGGTTCCGCTGCTTGTTTGGGCCAACAAGATGGCCAAAAATATTGAGAATAGACTGATGAGGCCAAATTGGCCGTAGGTCGCCCAGGGCTCTTCAACCGGCGCGCGCAGATGGAGGCTGATTTCGGCGGCGGCCAGCCCCCACAGCGGCAATAAGACCCAGGCCAGGTCGGCGACCTGACGCTGCGGGTGCAGCAGCACCAGCAGCAGGGCCGCCGCGGCGAACGCCGCCGCCGGCAGGGTGACTGAGTCGCGGCGGCGCAGCAGATGTAGCAGCCCGAAACCCAGCGCGGGCAGCCCGTAGCCCAGCAGGGCGAAGAGCACCCGGCCAATCGAGGCCGGCGCTAGTTGCGCCTGGCCGAAGAGGAAGCCGGCCAGGGTCAGCCCCGCGCCGGCGATGCCCTGCGGGGCGCTGAGCAGCAGAGTGCCGCCCAACGCCAGAGTGATCAGCAGGGGCGGCAGCGCTTTACGCCAGGGCAACGCGGGCAACTGCGGGCGGGCGACCAACCAGGCCAGCCCGGCAGCGACCAGTCCAAAATACAGGCTCGGCCCGGCCAGCAGGGCGGCCGCGGCGAGCACGCCGGCAGTCAACGCCCGTCCGCGGGCCAACAAGCTGGCGGCCCACAACCCGGCGCTCAGCGCCAGGCTGTACCCGCCGGCGAGGCGGGCCAGGGCCGCCTGGCCGGGGTCCAGCGCCAGCAGCAGGGTGAAGACCAGGGCAGTTTTATGGCCCAACTTGTCCCGCCAGAAATAGGGCAGGGCGACCAGCGCCAGGCCGGCCAGCGCGGGCCACAGGCGGGCGAGGAAGTTGCTGCTGGGCAGCAGGCGGAAGAGCAGGCTGGTCAGCAATGCATAGCCGGGCTGCGCCCCCAGGTCGCCGGGCTGGCCGTGGGCCAGGGCATCCGCTGCCAGGGCGGCACGGGCTTCGAATTCGCTCAGCGGCAGCTGGCCCAGGTTCACGAAGCGCAGCCCAAAGGCGAGCAGCAAAATGAGGATGAAGAAGAACTGGCCCCGGCTGGGGCCGTTGGGTTTTTGCATGGCCGGGCTCATTATAGCCGAGCCATTCGGGCTCACCCCCGCTAGGGTACTTGGTAAATGGTGACGCTCTCGCTTTGGAAGACGAGGGACAGGTTCTGGCTGAACTTGCTCTCGTCCACCGCGTAGCTGTTGCGCTCCGCCGGGCTGATCACGATGTATTTAATCTCGTACTGCTTGATAATCGCCTGGGCCGTGCGCCAGTCGCTCGTGCTGTACAGCGCGCGCAACTGGTCCAGGCGCGTCCAGTCCACATTGCCGCCGCGCCACTGGCCTTCGTGGCCCGGCCAGCCCATCAGGGTGGGCTGGCCGCTGAAGGTCGAGAAGCGCGTAGTGGAGCTGTCGTAGCTGGCGCCCACCGCCTCGGCGAGCACGCCCAGCGGTGCGGCGCGCAGCCAGTCGATGGCGGCGCGCACGTCTGCCGGCAGGTAGCTGGCGCCGTCCAGGCTGCCGGCAGGGTTGCGGGTGATGTCCGAGAACGAGTAGAGCGGGAAGAGCAGCCCGGCGGCCAGGACCAGCGCCAGCAGGCCGGCGAAAGCCGCCCGCGCCCCCCGGCACAGCTCGTGTAGTAGCACCACGATGCCCACCGCGGCGGCGACTGCCCACAGCTGCCAGGCCTGGAAATAGAACTTGAATACGGTGTTCATGCGCGTGCCGAAGTGGTCGCGCAGGTAGATGAACTCGGGTGCGGTCACCAGCAGCGTGCCCATCAAGACCATCAGCAGCACGAAGCCCTGCGCCGCGCCCATTGGCGCACCCTTTTCGCGCCGCGGCCGGGCGGCCAGCAGGCCGATCACCAGGCCCAGAAGGGCGGCCAGGCTCAGCCAGCCGCCGGCCGCCGCCAGGCGGCGCTGCAAGCCGGCCGCCAGCACGTCGCTCAGGTTGCCCTGCGAGGTAATCGCCTGGCCCAGTTCCATCCCCGGCAGAAAGGTGGCGTACAGCCAAGTAAGCAGCAGCGAAAGCGCCCACAGGCCGGCAACAGCGGCCAACCCGTAGAGCAGGCCGGGCAGCAGGCCTTTCCAGCCAGAGCGTTTCCACAGCCAGAGCAACCAGGCGAGTAGCGGCAGCCACAGCCAGCCGAACATGATCCATAAATGCGCCCCGCGTGAGGGGTTGACCAGGTTGGGCAGGATACCGCCGGCCTGCGAGGTGAAGCCGAGGTAGAAGGGCAGGTAAGCCACCACGCCGGCGATGAGCAGTACCAGCCCCAGGGCGAGCAGTTCGAAGAACAAATCGCGCTGCCAGCCGGCCTGCTGCCCGCGGCGCAGAATGTAGGCCAGGCCGTACAAGGCGGCGTAGATGGGGAAGTCCCAAATATTCAAGAAGGCCAGCCCGCCGAGCAACACCGCGGCGAAGGCGAGGTCTTCGGCCCGGATATGGAAGTCCAGCAGCGGCAGCGGCTCGCGACGTTCTCCCCCGCCCAGGTACAGGTTGAAGGCCAGCGCGGTGGCCAGCATCACAAAGGGCATCGAGAGCACGTGCGGGTGCAGGTCGCCCAGGGTGAATGAGAAGGCGGGGAACTCGTCGATGACCTCCTGGTCGAAGCCGTTCAGGTCGCGGTCGTTGACAATGCGCGAGGAACGCCACCACCACCACGAGCCGGTGCCGTAATTGCGCGGCGCCCAGCCTGGCTCGCCGAAAGGCGGGTTGGAGAGCTCGTCCACGTCCAGCCAGGTCCAGAAAGCCGACTGCAGTGCCCCGTCGGCGCCGGGCTCCCAGAGCGCGTGGCGGGCATGGGCCACTTCTAGCAGCGCGCCGCCGTTGCCCAGCAGGAGCACCAGCAGCGGGGCCAGGCCGGCCAGCCACAGCAGGCTGCGCTGCAGGGCCGGTTTGTAGGCCATCAGCAGGTTGTAGGCCAGGCCGTAGGCGGCCAGCGCAGTGCTGGCGAACACGGTCACCAGACCCAGGTTGAAGGCCACCGAGCCGTGGAGCCCCAGCAGCTGGGCGAGCATGGCGACCATCACATAGCCCAGGTAATAGTAGGAGATGGAGAAGCCGGAGAGCCAAGGGTCGTGCGGGGGCAGGGCGGGCGAGCGCAGGATGGCGTTGATAAAGGCCAGTTCCATGGGCTGCTCGGTGTGGTTGATCTCCGGGCGGGCGGCCCGCACCCAGAGCATGAACACGAAAGCCAGCAAGAACAGCGCCTCCATGGCCAGCACCGTGCGGCGCTGCCCGCGCAGCCAATCGCGCAATTCGCCGGGGCGCAGCCCACGGGCTGCCCACCAGCTCAGCCCGCCCAGCAGGAGTGCCGCGGCGAGGATGCCGCCGGGATTGTTGGGCAGCAGTCCGTAGCTGCCCAGCGCCCAAAAGATGAGGGCCCACAGCAGCAGCCCCAGCGGGCGCAGGAAAGCGTAGCCTTTGTCCGCCAGGGCGCCCAGAAAGCGATAGCCAATGGGTAGGACTAGCCAGCCCAACCCGGCCAACAGCAGGTACCAACCGAATGCGCCGAGTAACTCGTTCATGGCGCCGCGCTCTCCCGGATGACTTCATAGATGACCGTGTCGTTGAGGCGGAAGACGGCCCGCCACAGGCGCCCCTCCGCCTCGGCGAACTTGGCCAGCCCCTCGCCCGGGTAAAAGGCGCGCTCCAACTGGCCGAGGATGATGTAGCTCACTCCGTATTTGTCCAGGATTGCCCGGGCCTGGGCCGGGTCGGTCGTGGTGTAGAAGTTCTCGATTTCGGCCACGCGGCCCCAAATGTCGTTGCCCGGCACGAACTCGCGCTGCTGGCGCTGGTGCCAGTTCCAGCCCAGCACCGCAGGCAGGCCGGTGTAGACGCTGATGCGCCCACCCCAGCGATATTCGCTGGTGTGCGCTTCAATGATCACCGGCGACCCGGCGACGTTCTCCTGCAGCCAGCGAATGGCGGCATGGTCTTGCGAGAGATCCAGTCGCTGGTCGCGGTCGAAGTAGAAGGCGTGCTGCATGTAGGCCATGCCGTCCAGGCCGCGCGGCGCGTCCTGCGTCATGCGGTCGGCCATTTTGGCCGTGGCGCCCTGCAAGAGGAACAGCGCCCCGCAAGCCAGCAGTATCGCCGCGGCAGTCTGCCAGAAAGTGCGCCAGCCGGCCGCCCACTCGGCGAT
This sequence comes from Anaerolineales bacterium, assembly GCA_026129335.1. Lineage (GTDB taxonomy): Bacteria > Chloroflexota > Anaerolineae > Anaerolineales > UBA11579 > JAMCZK01. The sequence goes on along the minus strand of JAHCIH010000013.1, from coordinate 44,887 downwards.
GTCCTCCAGGGTCCAGGCCAGCGCCAGGGCCGCGCTGCCGCCCAGCAGCACCCAGGCTTGCAGATAGAACTTGAAGACAGTATTCATGCGCGAAACATCGCCTTGCAGGCGGATGACTTCGACCAGCAGGGTGAGGAACAGGCCGGTGCCGACCAGGAACACGACCAGCCGCTTCACCTCGGCCAGGCCGGGGCGGAAGAAGAGCAGCCCCGCCCAGGCCAGCAGCGGCAGCGCCAACCAGGCGATGTGCACTTCCATGATGGTCAGCACGGCCAGGGCGAATAAGAGCAGGGCGGCGGCGGCAATGACCAACCCCAGGTAAGGTTCCAGCTTGCGCAGCGCCGAGACGGGGGTGCTGGCCAGCCACTGGCGGGTTTCCCAAACCAGCCAGGCGACGATCAAGAACAGGAAGATGCCCCAGTGGTTGAAATAGGCCGCGCTGGGCGTGTGCGAGCCGCTCCACAGCTCCACTGAGGCGTAGCCCTGGCGGTACCAGGCCATGAACGGCTGGTAGGCCAGCACGCTCAGCGCAACCAGGGCGGCAGCCCCGCCCCCGGCCAGCAGCCAGGGCGGCAGCTTGCCAGCTAACTTGCCCGGCCGCCCATAGCGCCACAGCGCGTAGCCCAGCGCCAGCACGCCGATCAGCAGGTAAGTGGGCAGGTCCCAGGTGTTGATCGGCCGCAGGCTGCCCAGCACCAGCGCCCCCAACACCAGCGAGGCGGCCGCCTGCCAGGGGTTGCGCAAGCCATTCCAGGCCTTGCTGAGCACCGCCGAGGCGGCCCAGGCCAGGCCCAGCAGGGTGACCGGCAGGGCGATCATGTGGGCGTGCAGATCGGCGTAGGTGAAGGTGAACAACGGGAACTCGGAGATCGGGCCGCTCTCGCCGTTCAGGGCGCGGATGATGCGCGTGGGCGTCCAATACCAGTCGCCCAGGCCGATCGGCGGCGACTGGCCGCCCAGGCCCATCATCAGCCCGCGCAGCATCCAGCCGATTTGGGTGAACAGGCCGCTTTCCGCGCTGAAGGCGCCTTCGCTGCCCAGGCGGGCGTAGGCGGTGAAGAAGGTGCCGAAGCTGGCCAGGTTGCCCAGCAGCACCGTGGCCGCCGCGGCGGCCAGCCCGGCCAGCTCGGGCGAGACGCGCGTCCGCCGCCCGGCGGACCAGGCAGTCCACAGGTTCCAGGCGAGGCTGTAGGCGCCCAGCGCCAGCATGGCGAACAGGCTGGGCAGTACCAGGTTGTAGGCCACCGCGGGGACGATGCCGAGCAGCTTGACCAGCGAGCCGACCAGCACGAAGCCCCAGTAGTAATAATTGATGTAGCCGCCGGCGAACCAGGGGTCGTAGGGCGGGAAGCTGCTGCTCTTGAGCACGGCATTGAAATAGGCGAAGTCCATCGGCTTTTCGCCGCCGAAAGCCGGATGCCATATATCCGGGTTCATGAAGCGGGCGAAAAGCAGCAGCAGGAAGAAGGCCAGGAAGAGCAGCTCGACCTGCAGGAAGCGCCGTTTGTGCGCGGCCCACTCGGCGCACAGCGCGGCGCGCTGCGCCCAGGCGGCCGCGCCGCCCAGCAGCGCCAGGGCCAGCGCTACCGCGGCCAGCAGGCCGCGGCTGTGCGCCAGGCCCAGCGAGGCGGGCAGCCAGGCGAAGTAGCTGAGCAGCAGCAAGCCGGCCAGGCGGGCGAGCGGGTAGCCGCCGTCGGCCAGGCCGGGCAGCGTCCAGCGCAAAATGGGATAGACGGCGATGCCCAGCGCCGCCAGGGCCAGGTACCAAGCCAGCGCGCTGACCCAGGGCGAGCGGTTGAGCAGGCTTTGCGTGTCGAACAACTCGGCCCAGGTGCCACCGGCCTGCTGCTGCGCCAGGCGGTCGCCCTGCATCTGCAGGTTGGGCAGCGGGCCGCCACGCCCGGCTTGCTTCGGCGTCACATGCACCACCTGGCTCAAATCCACCTGGCTGAGATACTGGGTCCATTGCTGCGGGTCGTAATCAGAGGTCTTTTTGAAGATGAAGACTTTCGGGTGGTCGTAGACCGTGAAGGCTTCTTCGGCGGCCTGGTCGTTGATTTTCCACGGCCCCAGCTGCGGGGCGTTTTCGAAGATGTGGATCAACTCGAAGCCGAAGGCATTGCCCGCCGTATCCACCTGCGCTTCCACGTAGCAGGCTTCAATGCTGCGTTCCTCCGGGCAGCCCAGCAGCGCGCGGTAATAAGCCACTACCAGTGGGAAGCGTTCCGGCAGGCGCGGCAGGCTGCCCCATTGGCGGCTGGAGGTGATGAACAAGTACTCGGCATCGTCCAGGGTGTTCAAGAAGCGCTGGCGCTTGGCCTCATCTTCGTTCCAATACATCTCAAAATTCAGGTCGCCCTGATAAATGCCGCCGAAACCGTCGTAGCCGTCCAGGCGCGGCGGTTGGCCGTCGTCCCAACTGGTCTCGTTGGCCACCGCCGTGCCCCAGAACTGCGCCGAGCCGGAATGCAGGGTCAGTTGCAAGTAGAAGGGCTGCCCGAGTTGGGCCTCCAGCGGGCGCTGCAGGACAATGACCTGCTCGCTGCCCAGTTCGCTGCGGCTGGTGCCCAGCTGCAGCGACACGGGCTGTTCCAGCAGCACGTCACCGTTCTCTTGTGAACTGATCTGCAGGCTGGCTTCCAGCGGGGCGAGCTCCAGCGGCCCCGCTGGGCCTAGTTGCACGCTCAGCCGGTCTGGCGCCACGCTGTACGGCCCCGGTTGGGTTGCGGCGAGCTCGCCGCCCAACTCGAGCACCTCGGGCGCGCCCAGCAGTTGCTGCGGCGGCACCTCGATCACCTGCGTGTTGCGCAGCTCCACGGACTGCACATTCACCAGGCCCTGCCCAGCGGGCAGCAGCAGGCGCACCTGGTAGCTGGCCCCCGGGTCGGCCATCACTTCGATGGGCAGTTCAAACTCCACGCGGGTGCTTTCTCCCGGCGCCAGGCTGAGCAAGTCGACCACCTGGCTCAGGCGCAGTAGTTGGGCTTCGCCCTCGGGGCCGCCGCGTATTTCCACAAAGACCGGGGCCAGTACGTATTTGAAAGTGATCTGGGTGAGCAGTCCCTCGTGCCTGGCGGTGAAACTGGAAAACAGCGGCGTATCCGCGCCATAGGCGAAGCCGTAACTGGCCGGCAGTGGCTGATTGAGCTGTTCACCCTCGTGCTGATAGTTGAGGGTCAGCGGTCCGGGCAGGTTCTGGTACACCCAACGGGCCGACTGCATGCGCGAAATGTCCTGCTGGTAGATCTGCGAGAAAGCCCAGGCCCAGGCTCCTGCACCTAAAAGAGCCACCGCGCCCAGCGCCAGGGCCGCCGGGCGCAGCCAGGCGCGCTGGCCTTTGCCTGCATCCCAAAGCTGCACCAGCCCCCAGGCCCCGAAGATGACCAGCACCGGGTAGAAGGGCAGGAAGTAGCGCATGGTTGGGTTAAACGCCGAGGACTGCCAGATGAAATAGAAGAGGCCCCAGGCCCACAGCAGGGCCGGCGGCTTGTGCCAGTCGCCTCGGGCGATCCTCCAGCTGGCCCACAGCAGGCCGCCCAGGCAAACCAGCGCCAGGGGCGGCCCCAGGCCCCAACCCACAATATTGCGCAGCCCAAACCACAGCGGGCGGCGCGCCCACTGCATGGAAGGCGGCCAGTCGGCGTCGCCGCTGATCTGCGCCGAGAGGGTCTGCATGGTCTCCACCCAGTGCGGGTTGAGTCCCAGCAGGGCGATCAGTCCGGCGCGGACTTTATCCAGCGCGCCTTCGGCGGCGCCCACCGCCGTGCCAATGTTGGCCAGCCAGCCGGCCACGCCGAGGCCCTGGAAGGCGTAGGGCTGGAAGACGCGGAACGCCAGGAAGCTCAGCGCGCCGCCCAGCATCAGCAGCCGGAACGCCCGCCAGGCAGCCTCCTCGCGCTGCGCGGCGGGCAAAGCCCAGACGCGCAGCCCGGCGGCGATTGGCAAGGTAAGCGCCAATGGGAACAGGCTGGCCTTGCTGGCCAATGCCATGCCGAAGGCCAGCCCAAACCAAACGAAATCTCCGCGGCTGAAGTCGCCTTTCCCGGTGGCGATGCGTACCGCGAAGTACAGCGCCAGAAGGCTGAAGCAGTTGACGAAGTTGTCCACCGTCCAGAAGTGGGATTGCTGGATCTGCATCACCGCCAGGGCGGAGAAAGTCATGGCTAGCAAGGCCACGCGCCGGTCAAAGAGCCGCGCAGCGATCAAGAAGACCAAGGCCACCACGCACAAATCGGCCAGCGCCGAGAGCGGCCGCCCGACCAGCTGCGCCTGGTCGTAGGTAGCCAGGTTGACCGCCTCGGCGACGTAGCGCACCAATGTCACCGGCAGGTTGCCATAAACAAAAAAGCCAAAGCCGCGGTTGTTGGGGTTGAGGGGTGAGTTGTGCGTGTCGAAATATTGCTGGAGACTTTCGGCCGGTTGCAGCGCGGCGACCACCTGGTTCATGAAACGCTCGTCGGGGTGCAGGTGCATCGTATCACCCCAACCCAGCCCGGAAAAGCGCAGGGTGGCCGCGGCCAATAAGATCAGCAGGGCAACCAGGTCTGTGATTAAGGTGAGGCGACGGTTGGTCTTTGGCATCTCAGCGTTCGGCTTGAGCGGGCACGAAGAAACTCAAGAATTCCTTGCCCGGCACGCGGCTCTGATGATAGCGCAGCAATCCGTTGGGGTAGAGCGCTTGCAGCTCGCTTAGCCCGCCCTCATCTTCCGGCTTGAGCAGGAAGAGTTTCGGCGCGGTGGTGCCCAACGTGTCGGCCAGCTGATCCGGCCAGATGCCGTAGTCGCGCCCGGGGTTGCCGGCGTTCATCGCCACCAGGCGGGTGTCTGCCCAGTGGGGGTAGGCCACCACCCAGGCGCTGTCCAGGCTGCCGAAGCTGCCGGCGTAGTCGGCGATGACCTGGCCCAGCTCGGAATGGTTCCAGGAGGCGCCGTCGTATTGGCGGATGTAGTCGCCGAAGAAGAGCCGCGCATTCAGCGCGCCGAGGGCCAGCAGCAAGCCAGCGCTGGCCAGCACGGCGACCCAGCGGCCAGCGCCCTGGCGCAGGGTGCGCAGCAGGGCATCCAGCCCCAGGGCGGCCAGCAGGAAGGCCGGCACCCAAGCGCCGCTGGCCCGGTTCATCGCCGGGTTCTCCTCGGGGAAGGCCAGCGAGAGCATCGAGGGCAGCAGCATCAGCGGCAGGCACAGCAGGATGTACAGGTCGACCCAGGAGCGGTTTTGGCGATAACGATGCACCGCCAGCAGGCCGCCCAAGAGCAGCAGGGCGGCGGAGAAGGTGTCGAAGGCGGGGCGGCCGCTGAGGCCCACCAGCCAAATGCTGCCGCCCGAATAATTGAACATGCGGATGGCGTTCCAGAAATTCTTGACCAGCAGCAGGCCGACCGGCTCAGGGTAAGGGCGCTCGGCTTGCAACAGGCGGCTGGACATGCGCCAAGTGAAGTTTTCCGGCTGTTCCAGTGCGTAGCGCAGCAACGGAGTGCATACCACCAGGCAGACCAGCCCCAGCAGCACAAGTCCGATCAGGGCGCGCTGGCGCTGTGCCGCGCTGCGGGTATGCAGCCAGTAGACCAGCACGCCCACCGCAACCACCAGCGGCATGATGCGGAAAGCCGAATAGCCGTTGAGGCCCAAGCCTAGGAACAACCCGCTGAGCAGCATGTCATTCAGGCTGCCGCGGCGCAGGCCGCGGATCAGATACAGCAGCACCGGCGCGGCAAATACAGGGTAGAGCGCAAAGCGCAAGCCCACCCGGGGCAGCAGGTTGGGCCAGAAGCCCAGGCCCACCAAAAGCAGGGCGAACAAGCCCAGCCAGGGGCCGCCCAGTTCTTCGCCCAGCAGATAGACGTAAACCAGGCCGGCAAAGGCCAACACGGCCATGCTGATCTTCAGCGTGGTGAAAGAAAGCCCGGTGCCGAACACGCCGGCGATTGCCGCGGCGAGGTAGAACTGCAGCGGCTCACGGCCGGTGTTGCGTTCGAAGAAGATGGGGTATTCGCCGTTGAGGATGCTGCGCACGTCGAGCAGTTTTTCGGCCTGGTCGCTGATCATCTCGGCGGGCAGGGCGGAGAGCTGCGAAAAACGGAAGAAGGCGATCACCGCAAAAGCGGCCAGCAGCAGCAAGCTCCACTGTGTGATGCGCAGCGTCCATTCCCCGCGCCACAGGGCGGCCCATTTGCGCGCCCAGGCAGCCTGCGGGCCGCCGTCGAACTGCCAGAAGGCGTAGAGCACCAGCACCAGGCTGGCCAGCCATGCGCTCACGTTGAGCAGGTTGAATTGGTTGTTCCCGGAGAACAGGAAAGCCAGGGCGAACAGAGCCAGGCCAGCCAGCAGCGGCGTGCGCCGGTAGCTGAGCGGGCCCTTGCCCGGCTTGGCCCCGGCGGGGTCTGTGGGGGCCAGGCGCCATTCGCCCTTGCGCAGGGCAGCCAGCGCCAGGCCCAGGCCGCCGAGGGCGGCCAGCACGCCCGCCGGCGGATTGCCACCGGGCGGCGTCCACAACGCCTGGCCGAGCAGGAAGAGCAAGAAGGCGGCCAGGCTCATCCACGGCAGGCGGGGCCGGGCCACACGCGCCGGCTTTGCGGCGCGCGCGGTTGGCCGGCGACTCGCCTTGGGGCGGGCGCGCTGAGCCTGCGGCGCGGCAGGGATGTCCATGCGGCGGCCGCTGAACAGGGCTTTCAGGAAATCGAGCAGGCTGGGTTCGCGCATCGTCCCTGGCGGCAGGGCCGCCAAGGGTTCATTTTATCGTAGGCGGCTTGTGCCGCCATTTCAGCAGGGTGGGCTATTTGCGCCGGGCGACGTACCAGGTATAGGTGCCCCGCTCGTCGGGCTGGGCGACAGCGTGCTTGCGTACCGCCGCCTCGGTCAGCGCCAGGTTCCAGAGCGCTGGGGCGAGTATCCAGCGCCCGGTGAGCACCCGGGCGACCCAGCTGGGCAAGCCCCAATAGTGGCCGCGTTCCAGCGCGCCCAGCGCGGCCGGCGGAAAGTAATGCCAATGGCGCTCCAGAGCAAAGCCGGCCGTATCCAATCGTTTACGCCATTCTTCCGGCGAGAGCATGTTGGCGTGCCGGGAAATGCGCGTGAACAGGCGGGTGTAGGCCGCCGCCAGCCTGCGCAGGCCCAGGCGGCGCAGCCAGCCGGCGAGCCACAGGCTCTGCGGCCAGCGGTGGTTGGGCACGCAGAACAGGAACAGGCTGCCGGGCGCCAGCACGCGCCCGACCTCGTTGAGCACGGGCTGCAGATCGGGGATGTGTTCGAGCACGGAGTTGCTCAGCGCCAAGCGGAAATGGCCCGCGGGGAAGGGCAGCCGCGCGCCCACGCTTTGCGCCAGCAGGCGAGAGGCGCTATAGCCCCTGGCCTCGCGCAGCGAGGCCAGGGCCGGGTCGATGCCGGCGTCCAGCGGGCGCTCGAAGACTTGGCTGGCGAACTGGCCGTCGCCGCAGCCCAAGTCCAGCGTTGGGGCGGCCAGTTCGAACTCGTCGTAGAACTCGGCTTCCACGGCGCGCAGCAACGCACGAAAATAGGGCAGGCTGCCGAGCATGGGCCGCAGGAAACGGCTTGGCGCGGCTTCGGAGCTCATCGTAGGTCTGTGCCGTGCAGTTGGCGGTGGATTTCGCCGAACAACGCTTCGTGGCGTTCGGCGCAAGTCGCTGGGCTGAACTCGGCGCGCAATTGCGCGCCCTGCCTGGCATCGGGCGGCGCAGCCAGCACGGCGAGCATGTTCTCGGCCAGAGCGGCGGCATCGCCCACCGGGCTCACCCGGCCCATGCCGGTCAGGCGCACCGGCTGGCGCACGCCGGGCAGGTCGCTGGCCACCACCGGCTTGCCGTTCATCATCGCCTCCACCTGCACGAAGCCGAAGGTCTCGGTGGAGTTGGTGCTTGGCACCACCAGTAGGTCGATGTTGGCGTAAAAGGCGGCCATTTCTTGCAAGCTCAGCGTGCCCAGGAACTTCCAGCGGCCCTCGGTCTGCAATTGCTGGATGCGCGGCAGCAGGCTTTGCAAATAGGCTTCTTCGCCGAGCACATCCTGATATTGCCCGGCGAACCAGACCATCGCATTGGGATGCTTGGCAAACACCGCCGGCAGCGCGTCGAGCAGCAGTTCCACGCCCTTCTCGGCGGCCAGGCGGGTGGCCATGGCGATCACCGGGCGCTTGCCGGCGGGGTTGTGCTCGGCGGCAAGCGCCTTGACTTGCGCAGCGCCGGCCTGGGGCAGCTCCACCGCCGGCGGGATGATGTGCACCTTGCGCACAAAACGGCGCAGGAAGGGCGAATGGCTGGCGAAGTCCTGCGTGTACGACGAAATCTTGTGCGTGAACAGCGCTGCCAGGCTGTTCATCAGCTGCACCACGCTGCCCACCAGCCAATTGAACAAGCCCGGCGGCAGGGTCAGATCGGAGTGGTAGATGATCACGGTGGGCTTCTTCCACAGCCGGCCGCGCAGCGCCAGGCCGGCGGCGTCGAACTGCGGCAGGTGCAGCAGCAGCGCGTCGTGCTGCCTGATCTCCTGGGAGGCGATGCGCCCGAAGCTGGGCATGATCACGCCCTTGCTCACCCGTAGGCTCACCGGCACACGGCGGATGCGCAGGCCATCGGCTTCTTCCTCCAGCGGCAGGTCGGGCTCGAACTGCGAGGTGAGCACGGTGAGCTGGTGGCCGCGGGCGGCCAGCGCTTTGGCCAGCCGTTCGGCGTATATGGTCAGCCCGCTGGTGTGCGGGCGGTAATAGGTGAGGACGGTGAGGATGCGCACGATCGCTAGGCGAACAATTCCCGGTGGGCTTGCACCCAGTCCACCAGTTCGGCGGCGCCGTTTTCCACACCGATCTTGGGCGCCCAGCCGAGCGCCTTTTGGGCCTGGCGGATGTCGCTGATATACACGGCCTGATCGCCGGGGCGCACCGGACCATACTCCACCGGAATCTTGCGCCCCAGCAGCTTCTCCAGCAGCGGGCCGCACTCGGCCCAAATGGACAGCGTGTGCCCTGGCCCGCCGCCCATGTTGAAGATGCGTCCGGCGACCTGCTCGCGGCGGGCCACTGCCGCGTCGTAGGCGGCGATCAGGTCGCTGACATGCAGCATGTCGCGTACCTGCTTGCCGTCGCCGAAGATGGTGATCGGCCTGCCCAGCACCGCGGCGATGACGAACCAGGCCAGCCAGCCCTGGTCTTCCACACCGAACTGGCGCGGGCCGTAGATGCAGCTCTGGCGGAAGACGACGCTGGGGATGCCGTAGATGCGCGCGTAATCGCGCACGTATTGCTCGGCAGCGCCCTTGGAGCATCCATAGGGCGAGTGGAAATCCAGCGGCTGGCTCTCCGGCAGGCCGTGGGGCAGCTTGGCGTAGCGGTGGCGCGTCCTTTGCTCGGTGAGGCGGTGCTCGCTCATCTCGCCGTAGACCTTGTTGGTCGAGGCGTAGATGACCAGCGGCTTGTGCCCCGCGGCGCGGACGGCTTCCAACAGGTTGAAGGTGCCCAGGGCGTTGATGTCGAAATCCGTGCGCGGGTCTTCCACCGAGCTGGTCACCGCCACCTGGCCGGCCAGGTGCACCACCACGCTGGCATCGCCCACGGCGTCTTCCAGGGCGCCCGCGTCGCGCACATCACCCACCAGCAGGTGGAAGCTGCCGGCGCCGTGCGTTTGGCGCAGCCAGGCCAGGTTCTTTTCGGCGCCGGCCCGCGCCAGGTTGTCGAAGATGGTCAGGTCGGCGCCCTGGGCCAGCAAATGGCTGGCGTAATTGCTGCCGATGAAGCCGGCGCCGCCGGTGATCAAATACTTGTCTGCCATGGCTCTATTTTGCCCCAGACCGGTTGAGGAGTTGATTGTATACCCCGCCCAGGGATTGGCCCTGCTGCCAGAAGCCGTAAATTCCCAGCACCCCGGTGAGGATCAGGTAGATGACATGCGAGACGATGGCGTAGGCCAGCGCGTGCGCCGGGTCGGCGCCGAACAGGCTGAGCGCGGCCACCATGGCCGCTTCCAACACGCCGACGTAGGCGGGCGAGGAGGGCAGGGCCACGCCCACCGAGACCACGCCGATGCTGAAAGCCGCCCAGAGCCAGTTCGACTCGGGGAAGAAGCTGCGCATCAGCACGTAATACCAGGCGATGTTCAGCGCCCAGGTGAGCAGCATCAGCCCGGCGACCTTCAGGAAGCGCGCCGGGCTGCGCAAGGCGGGCAGGCCCTGCAAAAATTGGCCCAGCTTCTCACCCAGCCAGGCCTGTGCCCGCGGCCAGCGGGTGGTGAGCCGGTTGAGCAGGGCGCTCACCCCGTCCGGGTTGGCCGCCAGGGCGAACAGCGCGGCGAAGCCGGCCAGCACCAGGCAGCCGGAAATCCAGGCTGCCTGGTAGGCCGCTTCGCCGCCGACTACCAGCGGCACGGTGGCCAGCAGCAGGCCGGCGGCAATGCCCAGGTCGAAGACGCGCTCCACCACGATGCTGGAGAAGACCTGCCAGAACGGCAAATCGATGCGCTGGCCCAGCAGCAGGGCGCGGCCCAGTTCGCCCAGGCGGAAAGGCAGCACATTGTTCAGCAGGTAACCCTGGTTCAACGCCAGGAAACTGTCCTTGAAACCGGCTTGTTCAACCAGGATGGTGCGCCAGGCCAGGGCGCGGGCGGTCAGAGTACCGGCGAAGAGCAGTAGCACCGGCGGCAGTACATCCAGGCGCACCGCGTCAAAGGCGTGGCGCAGTTCGCCCAGATCGACGAAATACAGCAGGGCGGCGATGGCCAGAGCGGTTACCAGCAAGCCGGGCAGCATGCGCCGCAGCCCGTTCGGCCCCTTTGAGGCGAGGGGTTCACTCATCGTTCAGGCGCAGCACGGCCAGGAAGGCCTCCTGCGGAATCTCCACACTGCCCACCATCTTCATACGCTTCTTGCCTTTCTTCTGTTTCTCGAGCAGCTTGCGCTTGCGGGTGACATCGCCGCCATAGCACTTGGCCAGTACGTCCTTGCGCATCGCCTTGACGTTGGCCCGCGAGATCACCCGGCCCTGCGAAACGGCCTGGATGGGCACCACGAACAGCTGGCGCGGGATCAGGTCTTTCAGCTTGGTGATCACCGCCTGCCCTTTGGTGTAGGCCTGCTCTTTGTGCACGATGGTGGTGAAGGCATCCACCGGCTCCTGGTTGACGTGGATTTCCAGCTTGACCAGCGCGTCGGCGCGGTATTCCTTCAATTGGTAGTCCAGCGAAGCGTAGCCGCGGGTCACGGATTTGAGCTGGTCGAAGAAATCGACGATGATCTCGGCCAGGGGAATGTCGAAGTACAGCTGCACTCGCTCCGGCCCGGGGTACTCCTCGCGCAGATAGAGGCCGCGGCGTTTGGTCACCAAGTCCATCACCGCCCCGTAGTAGCTGGTCGGCGTGAAGATTTGGATCTCCATCCACGGCTCACGCACCTCGGCGATCTCGCCCTCGTCGGGCAGCTCGGCGGGCGAGTCCACCCGCAGCGTGCTGCCGTCGCGCATCAGCACTTCGTAGGCCACCGAAGGCGCGGTGACGATGATGTCCAGGTCGTATTCGCGTTCCAACCGCTCCTGGATGATCTCCATATGGAACATGCCCAGGAAGCCGCAGCGGAAGCCGAAGTTGAGCGCTTGTGAGATCTCCGGCTCGAAGACCAGCGAGGCATCGTTGAGCTGCAGCTTTTCCAGCGCTTCTTTGAGTTCCGGGTAATCGTCGCCCTCCACCGGGTAGATGCCGGCGTACACCATCGGCTTGACCTGGCGGTAGCCGGGCAGGGCCTCGCTGGCGGGGCGCGCCTTGTAGGTGAAGGTGTCGCCCACGCGGCACTCCGAGACGGTTTTCAGGCCAGTGGCCACATAGCCCACCTGCCCGGTGCCCAGCGCCTTTGCGGGCGTCAGCGTGGGCGAAAAGGTGCCCAGCTCGATGGGCTTGAGCTCCGCGCCGGTAGCCATCAGCTTCAGCGGCTCCAACCCGTGCAGGCTGCCGTCGGCCACGCGCACGTAGGCGATGACGCCTTTGTAGGCGTCGTAGTGCGAATCGAAGATCAGCGCCCGCAACGGGGCGGCCGGGTCACCCTTGGGCGGCGGCACGCGCGCCACCACGGCTTCCAGCACGGCTTCCACGTTGATGCCGGACTTGGCCGAGATGCGCAGGATGTCTTCCGGCGCAGTGCCGATCAGTTGGCCGATCTCGGCGGCCACCCGCTCGGGGTCGGCGGCGGGCATGTCGATCTTGTTGATGATCGGGATGATTTCCAGGTCGGCTTCCAGCGCCAGGTACAGGTTGGCCAGCGTCTGCGCCTGCACGCCCTGGGTGGCGTCCACCACCAGCAGCGCGCCTTCACAGGCGGCCAGCGCCCGGCTCACCTCGTAGCCGAAGTCCACATGGCCGGGGGTGTCGATCAGGTTGAGTTGGTAAGCCTTGCCGTCTTGCGCCTGGTATTCCATGTGCACGGCGGAGGCCTTGATTGTCACGCCCTTCTCGCGCTCCAGGTCCATGCTGTCCAGCACCTGCTCGGTCATCTCGCGCGCCGAAATGGTGTTGGTCAACTGCAGCAAGCGGTCGGCCAGGGTCGATTTGCCGTGGTCAATGTGGGCGATGATGCAAAAATTGCGGATTTCCTGCATAGCCCGTGAGTATAACTGACCGGCTTCCTTTTGCGCCGCGCTCAAAGTGCCGGCCTTATCGGTTTGCCCAAAACCCGGCACTCGGGCAAAATATCCCTGCCGTCTGCAAAGATGGTGCTTTTAAATGAACGATTTGGCATACGCTCTCGCCCTGATAATTTCTGCAATGGTGTGTTTGGGGGTGGCGCGGATGGCCTGGGTGCGCCGCGGTTACCGCGGCAGCCGCGCCCTGGCAGTATTGATGCTGGGGCTCACCTGGTGGTCCTTCAGTTACGGCTTGTATTGGCTGCCCATCCCGCCGGATGGCTACTTCTGGCTGGATATGACCTACTTCGGCGTGGGCGTGGTGCCCACCGCCTTGTTCTACTTCACCCTGTATTTCACCGGACGAGCCAGCGAGATCAGCCCCCGGCTGCGCTGGCTGCTGCTCATCCAGCCCATTTCGATGGTGCTGATGCTGTGGACCGACCCCTGGCACGGCCTCTTCTTTGGCGAACGCCAGCCGGGGCTGGGCGCCATCCTCACCGGCGGCATCCTGTTCTATGGCCATGTGGCCTATAACTACGCGCTGATCCTCTTCTGCTGTGTACTCTTTGTTCACGCCTACGCGCGGGCCAAAGGCATCTACAAGCAGCAAATCGCTGCCATCCTGTTGGGCGTTTCCATCCCCTTTGCGAGCAATGCGGCCAGCCTGGCCGGCTACCTGCCGTTCCCCAATCTGGACACCACGCCGCTGGCTTTCGCCGCCACCGGCCTGGTGATCGCTTTCGCACTCTTCGAACTCGGCCTGCTGGACATCCTGCCGGTGGCGCGCGATGCGGTGGTGGAGCAAATGGCCGACGGCGTGCTGGTCTTCGACATGCGCAATCGCCTGGTGGATGTCAACCCCATCGGGCAGCGCATGCTCGGGCTGCGCGGCAAAAAGCTGATCGGCCGCGAGGCGGAGCAGCTGCTGAAGAACTGGCCCCAGATCGTGGAACACCTGGGGCCGGCGCTGACCTCGGAAGTGCAGCTGCGTCTCGATGGCTCCCAAAAGCGCACCTTCGATGTGAGCCTGCTGCCATTGCGCAACCAGGTGACCGAGCTCAGCGGCCGGCTGGTGGTGGTGCGAGACATCAGCCAGGTGGTCCAGGCGGAGCAGGCTGTGCACCGCGCCAACCGCGGCCTGAAGAAGAAGATCACCGAGATCGAGAAGCTGCAGATTCAGCTGCGCGAGCAGGCGATCCGCGATGCGCTGACCGGCTTGTTCAACCGTCGCTATCTGGAAGAGTCGCTGCCGCGCGAAATCGCCAAAATGCGGCGCAGCCAGGAGCCGCTGAGCGTCGCCATGCTGGATATTGACCACTTCAAGGATTTCAACGACCGCTACGGCCACGCGCTGGGCGACAGCATGCTGCGCCACCTGGCCACGACCCTGCAGGAGCACGTGCGCCTGGGCGATATCGTTTGCCGCTACGGCGGCGAGGAGTTCGTGGTGGTGCTGCCCGGGGCCAGCCAGGAAGTGGCCCTGCTGCGCATCGATTACTGCCGGGATATTTTCAAGAACCACGTGCTGGCCCACGAAGACCTGGAACTGTATTCCACCTTTTCGGCGGGCATTGCCACCTTCCCGGACGATGGCGAGGAAACCACCGAGCTGCTGCGCCTGGCGGATAAGGCCTTGTACCGGGCCAAACAGAACGGCCGCGACCAGGTCACCGTGGTCGATGTGTTCGAGGGCTAGCCCTCGGCTAGCTCTCCGGCGTTTCGGCAAACAACGGCTCGATCAGTTCGCCGGGCTCGCCGCCCGGCCCTTCTGCACAATCCGCCCAGAACAAGAACTCCTGATTGCCTTTCGGCCCCAGGATTGGGGAGCGCATCAGCCCCAGCGAGCGGTAGCCCTGCTGGCTGGCGGCCTCCAGCACTTCGGCCACGACCCGCCGGTGGATGGCCGCATCCCGAATCACGCCTTTGCCCCGGCTGACCTCCTGCCTGCCCGCTTCAAACTGCGGCTTCACTAGGGCCACCAGCTGCCCCTTGGGAGCCAACCAGCCGCGCACCACGGGCAGGATGACTTTCAGCGAGATGAACGAGACATCCACGACAACCAGATTGACCTCCTCGGCCAGGCGGCTCAGCGTGCGGGCGTTGGTCGCCTCCATCACGATCACCCGCGGGTCCAGGCGCAGCCGCCAGTGCAACTGGCCCTTGCCCACATCGATGGCGTAGACCCGCGCCGCGCCGGCCTGCAGCAGGCAATCGCTGAAGCCGCCGGTGGAGGCGCCCACATCGGCGCAAACCGCGCCCTGTGGGTCCAGCCCGAAATGCTGCAGAGCGGCTTCCAGCTTTTCGCCGCCGCGCGAAACGTACTTGGGGCCTTGGTCCACCACCAGCTGGCTGTCGGCCGCCAGCAGGCTGGACGGCTTGGCAACCACCTGGCCGTCGGCGCGCACCTGCCCGGCCATCACCAGGCGCTGGGCCTGGCTGCGGCTTTCGGCCAGCCCGCGGGCCACCAGCAGTTCATCTGCGCGCTGCTTGCTCATTGGGGTGATTGTAGCATCGCGGGCTGGCGACCAAATGGCTCGCCAAAATAATGTATGATTCAGGCCATGTTCATCGCCCTTTTGAAGAACATGCGCCCCAAGCAGTGGGCCAAGAACCTGTTGCTCTTCGCCGGCCTGGTCTTCGACCGCCAGCTGACCTACCAGCCGGCCCTGGAGCGCACGCTGCTGGGTTTCGTGCTCTTCTGCCTGCTGAGCAGCAGCATCTATGTGATCAACGACCTAGTGGACATCGAAGCCGACCGCAAGCACCCGGTCAAGAAGCACCGCCCGCTGGCTTCCGGGGCGCTGCCGGTGCCGTTGGCCGCGGGGGGCGCGGCGCTGTTCATGCTGGCTGCTCTGGGGTTGGGCTATTGGCTCTCGCCCCTCTTCGCCGCTCTATGCCTCATCTACGTACTGGTGAACTTCAGCTATTCCTTCTGGCTCAAGCACATCCCGGTGATCGATGTGCTGGTGCTGGCCAGCTTCTATGTGCTGCGGGTGGCGGCCGGCGTTTCGCTGATCGATGTGCAGCGCTTCTCGCCCTGGATCTATGTCTTCACCATCTTTCTGGCGCTCTTTCTGGGCATCGGCAAGCGCCGCGCCGAACTGCTCCAAAACCGCCGCGGCAACCACGCCCGCAAGGTACTGGAGGGCTACACGGCGGCCTTTCTGGAGCAGTTGTTGGTGGTGGTGCTCTGCCTTTCCATCATCACCTACAGCCTGTACACCTTCCTGGCCCCCAACCTGCCGGAAAACCACGCCATGATGCTGACCATCCCCTTTGTTATCTATGGCTTCTTTCGCTATCTGTACTTGGTGCAAGTCAAACAAATTGGCGAAGCGCCGGAAGAGATCCTTTTCAACGACCGCCCACTGCAGGTAGACCTGGTGCTGTGGGGCGCCGCCGTCCTGCTCATCTTCTACATCTACTAACATGGCCGCCAGCGTCGCCTCGGCCCCCGGCAAGATCATCCTGTTTGGCGAGCACGCCGTGGTCTACGGCCAGCCGGCCATCGCCGTGCCGGTGACCGCGGTCAGCGCCAAAGCGCGCATCCAGCCGGATATCGGCGCGCCCGGTGGCCGTGTTTGGCTGCGCGCCGAGCAGGTCGGCGTGGACGCCGCCTTGGACGAGCTGCCCGCCGGCGACCCGCTGGCCGCTGCAGTCCGGGCGGCGCTGGACGCCCTCGGCGTGGGCCAGCCGCCCGCTTTCCGCCTGGGGGTCAGCTCCACCATTCCGCTGGCCGGCGGCATGGGTTCCGGCGCGGCGGTCAGCGTGGCCATCCTGCGCGCCGTCTCCGGCTTCCTGGGCCACCCATTGGGCGATGAACAGGTCAACGCGCTGGCCTTCGAGATCGAAAAACTGCACCACGGCACGCCCTCGGGCATCGACAACACTGTGATCACCTATGCGCAATCGATATTTTTCGTCAAAGGGCAGCCCATGGAACGCCTCAGCGTGGGTGCACCGCTGCAGCTGCTCATCGCGGACAGCGGCGCCGCAGCCCCCACCGCCGAGACAGTGGCGGCGGTGCGCCGCGGCTGGGAAGCAGAGCCGCAGCGCTACGAAGGGCTGTTCGCCCAGATCGGCGGGATTGTCCGTGCGGCCCGCGCCGCCCTGGCAGAGGGGGATGCCGCTGAACTCGGCGCGCTGATGGACGCCAACCAGGTGTTGCTCCAAGAGTTGGATGTGTCTTCGGCGCAACTGGAGGCGCTGGCCGCCGCAGCCCGCAGCGCTGGCGCCCTGGGCGCCAAGCTCTCCGGCGGCGGCCGCGGCGGCAACGTGATCGCGCTGGTGTCCGCGGACACCAGCGCGGGGGTCGAAGAGGCGTTCCGTGAGGCCGGAGCAGCCGCGGTGATCCAGACCCGCGTCGCCTAGCCCGCTTTGCGGCGCATCACCATCAGCAGATGGTTGATGCGCTGGCTCAGGCCCAGGGCTGTTTCGTGGAAGGCTGCAGCCTGCGCTTCTTCGCCCCCTTCGACCTCGGTGGGGTCTGGGAAGCTCCAGTGGATCTGTTCCGGCGCGCCCGGGAAAATGGGGCAACTCTCCTTGGCCCGGTCGCAGACCGTGATCACGTAATCAAAGGGCTGTTTCAGGAATTGCTCCACAGTTTTGGACGTTTGCTCACGGATGTCGATGCCCAGCTGGTCCATGGCCTGGATCGCCAACGGATGCACCCGCGAGGGATGCGTGCCGGCGCTGAAGACTTCGATCCAGTCGCCGGCCTGGGCGCGCAGCAGGCCTTCGGCCATCTGCGAGCGAGCGCTGTTGTGCGTGCACAGGAAGAGCACCCGTGTGCGCCGCCCGCCCGCCGGCGGGTCGTCCGCGCCGGCATCTGGCGAAAGGGCAGGGTGCAGGCCCTCCCCGGCGGCGAAGAAGAGTGCCTGCAGCCGGGAGAGGTCCAGGCTGTAGTAGGTCTCACGCCCGTCGGCGATGCTCTGGATTTCCTTCACCAGGCGGCCTTCTTTCAACTGCCTCAAGTGGTAGGAGACCAGATTTTGGCTGCTCTGCAGCCTGGCTTGCAGTTCCTGCACATTGAAATCGCTCTGCGCCAGGGCGGAAACCAACTGCCAGCGCAAGTCGTTGGCCAATAGGGAGAAAATCGAGGGGGTTTCCAATGCAGATAACATATCAATCCTTTTTGAATCAAATTATCTTGATGTATCTTACTTGTGATGAGATTTTATGTCAAGCGGTATAGTTGCCTGACGGATGAAGCCCCTGACCTTCCTTAAACTCGGCGGTTCGCTGCTCACCGAGAAAGACAAATCCGCCACAGCACGCCACGACGTCATCCGCCGCGCGGCGGCGGAACTGGCCGCGGCGCGCGCCGCTGACCCTGGTCTGCGCCTGCTGCTGGGCCACGGTTCCGGCTCCTTTGGGCATGTGCCCGCCAAGCAGAACAACACGCGCGCCGGGGTGCGTAGCGAAAGCGACTGGGCCGGCTTTGTCGAGGTTTGGCGGCAGGCCGCTGCGCTGAACCGGCTGGTGATGGACGCCCTGGCCGAGGCCGGCTTGCGGGCCATCGCCTTCCCGCCCTCGGCGGCCGGGGCGGCCCGCGCTGGCCGCCTGGCGGCCTGGAACCCCGAGCCGCTGCAAGCCGCGCTGCAGGCTGGGCTGCTGCCGGTGGTCTACGGCGATGTGGTCTTCGATGCGGAGTGGGGCGGCACGATTGCCTCGACAGAAGATGTCTTTGTGCACCTGGCAGCAGAGCTAAAGCCTGCACACATCCTGCTGGCCGGCGACGAAGAAGGCGTCTTCGCCGGCTACGGCGGGCCGGACGCCCGCCTGCTGCCCGAGTTCAGCGCCGCCGACATGGCCGCAATGGGCGCCGGGGAAGCCGCCGGGGCGGACGTGACCGGCGGCATGGCCGGCAAGGTCGCCGCCATGTTCGCTTTGTTGCAGGGCTTGCCGGACTGTGAGGTGCGCATCTTCTCCGGCCTGGGGCCGGGCAACCTGGCCCGGGCGCTGGCTGGCGAGCCACTGGGCACACGGCTTGTGGTTTGACACCCGCATAGCGCTCCATTACACTGATAAGCCAATGATCAACCGAGAGCAACTGGAAGCCCAGGAAGACCAGCTGCTGGCGCCCTGGGGTGCCCGCAGCCGGGACAGCAAGGGCCGCCAATACCCAGACGACGAACCGCAGTACCGCACCCGCTTCCAGCGCGACCGCGACCGCATCATCCACACCACCGCCTTCCGCCGCCTGGAGTACAAGACGCAGGTCTTCATCAACTTCGAGGGCGACTATTTCCGCACCCGCCTCACCCACACGCTGGAAGTGGCCCAGATCGGGCGCACCATCGCCCGAGCGTTGGGCGCCAACGAAGACCTGGTCGAGGCGATCTGCCTGGCCCACGACCTGGGCCACGCCGCCTTCGGCCACTCCGGCGAACATACCCTCAACGCGCTGATGAAAGAGCACGGCGGTTTCGACCACAACCGCCAGTCGCTGCGCATCGTCACCGAACTGGAGCAGCGCTACCCCGACTTCCCCGGGCTCAACCTGACCTGGGAGGTGCGCGAAGGGATGGTCAAGCACGAGACCGAATACGACGTCTCCGACGCCTCCGCCTACGACCCGGAACTGCGTGGCAACCTGGAGGCGCAGATCGCCAATGTGGCCGACGAGCTGGCCTACACCACTCACGATCTGGACGATGGGCTGCGCTCCGGGATGATCACGCCCGCCGGCCTCGCCGGGCTGCAGATGTGGCAGCTCGTACTGGAGAGCATCGGCTGGGATGGCCAAGACATGACTGACCTGACCCGCCACCGCCTGATCCGCCGCCTGGTGGGCCTGCTGGTCAGCGATGTGGTCGCGGCCACGCAGGCGCGCATCGAGGCCAGCGGGGCGGCCAGCGCGTTGGACATCCAGAAGCTGCCGCACAACGTGATTGGCTATAGCGACGAAATGCAGGCCCGCAACCGGCCGCTGAAGGACTTCCTCTACAAGAATATGTACCGCCACCCGCGCGTGGTGCGTATGGCGGTCAAGGCACGCAATGTGCTCACCAGCATTTTCCATGCCTACGTGGACGAGCCCAGCATGTTGCCCTATGAGTATCAGGCCTACGTGGAGCCGCGCGGCCTGGAGCGCACGGTATGCGACTACCTGGCCGGCATGACCGACCGCTACGCCATCCAAGAATATGAAAAACTCTTCGACCCGCAGAGCCTGCCATGAGCAACCAGGAGTATTACCTCACCGAGGAAGGCGCTGCCAAGCTGCGAGCCGAGTTGGAGGAGCTCAAAGGCCCGCGCCGCTCCGAGCTGGCTCAACGCTTGCGCGAGGCGATCCAGCAGGGCGACCTCTCAGAGAACGCCGACTACTCCAAGGCCAAGGAAGACCAGGCCTTTTTGGAGGGCCGCATCCAGGAGGTCGAAGCTTTGTTGGGCCGCGCCAACATCATCACCAACAGCCGCTCGGCGGATGGGGTGATCGGGGTGGGCTCGGTGGTGGTGATCAAAGAGCCGGGCCGCGGGCCAGCCAAGTATTTCCTGGTCGGCGCGCAGGAAGCCGACCCGCGCAACGGAAAGATTTCGAATGAATCGCCCATCGGCAAGGCGCTGCTCGGCCACAAGGCGGGCGAAACCGTCACCGCCGAGACGCCGGCAGGGCCGTTGGTATTCGAGATTATCGAAGTGGAATAGCTGACAGCAGTCAGCACTCGGCTGGACGCGGCAATATAAATTCCGCCGCCTCGTCATCCTGAGCGCAGCGAAGGATCCCCAAGACGCCTATTAAATCCAGGAGCCTGTCAAACCGGTCGACAACGGTTTGCGATTATTCGGAAGAAGCGACAGTAGGGATTCCTCGCTGGCCGAGGTGAGGCGAGCGGGTGCTGGCTTGGAAAGCCGCTCGGAATGACACGCATACCCTGGCCAATCAGCAATCCCCGATCAGCAATCAACAATCAAATCTTCGACCAAACGGCCAGTTCCAGCGTAGCCCGCTCGAAGAAGCTCTCCTCGGGCAGCGGGCCTTCCCCGTACTGCATATCCACCACCCGCACCACCAGCTGCAGCGTAGCCGTCTCCAGCACGGTCTCCACGCCGGGGCTGGCCAGCACCGGCTCACCCTTGGTGGCCAGCCGCTGGCGGGCGGCATCGTCCCCGAAGACGTGGCTGCTCATCAGCACCTTGGTCACCGTCTGGATATCGTTCTTGTCGAACAGCCAGATTTCAAAGGCGCTGATGCGTTTGGGGCTGCCCACGCCGATGGTCTCGGTGATGCTCACGCCGCATTCGCCCATGAACTCGCCGGCCGGCGAGTCGATGCTGAACGAGTCGTCGTAGAGGTCGTCGCCGAGCATGTAGGTGGTCATCCACTGCGAGAGCGGCGGGCTGTCGTCGCCATCGCTGTAGGGCGCCGGTGCGGTGGCCTTGCCGCCGGGCGCGCTGAGCGGGCTCAGCGGGGCCTCGGGTTCACCTGCGCGACGGCTGCGCACGATGTAGACCACCGCGGTGATCAGACCAATCACCAGGGTCATGCCGCACAACGTGGTCAGCATGGAGCCGCTGGTAAACAGGCCCGCGGTGGGCTCCCCGGCGCCCGGGTCGGCTGCCACGGCGGGTGCGCCGCCCATCAGCGCCTGGAAGCGGGCGATGGTCTCGATGCTTTGCGCTCCGGGCGCCGCGGCCACACCGGCCATGGTCTCATCCACGGAGTCACCCAGGGCGGCCAGGCGCTGGCGGGCCAGGGCGTCGTTCGGTTCAAGGGTGTACGAATCGATGGCCGCGCGCAGGTAATCGGCGCGCAGGTCTGGCCGCAGGTCGGCCGGCGAGGCGTTCTCCCAGTTCACCGGGAACAACCACCAGCCCAGCACCACCAGGCCGATGACCAGCCCGGCGACGAAAGCGGCGATGGCCAGCGTCCGCGGCTGGCTGAGCGCGCTGATATTGATCTCACGTCCCAGGGCAGTCAGCGTCCCGTTGTTTATTTGCATTCAGGCTCCATCTGACGCGATTGTAGAGTAGCTGTGTGAAATATGCAACTTGCGTGCCAGTTGACATGGTAAGGGCGAGGCATGCCTCGCCCCTACGCGGGATAAGTCGGCCGCTACGCGGCGCTGGGCTCTTCCTCGCGCTGCACATCGTCCAGCGGGAACTGCGTCTCGCATTTGAGGCACTGCGCAAAGTTCTTGTTGGCGACCACCAGGGTACCGCCACAACTGGGGCAGGGCGTGGGCAGCGGCCGTTTCCACGAGGTGAACTCGCATTCGGGGTAGTTGGCGCAGCCGAAGAAGATGCGCCCCTTGCGGGTGCGCCGCTCGACGACTTCGCCGCCGTCCACCGGGCAGGTCACGCCGATCTTTTCCAGCCAGGGTTCCGTGTGGCGGCAATCCGGGAAGCGCTCGCAGCCGATGAATTTGCCGTAGCGCCCCCAGCGGATGATCAGCTGGCCCTGCTGGCAGGTGGGGCACTCGCGGCCGACGTACTCCGGCCCGGCCTTGCTCTCCGGCATCTCCGCCTTGGCGCGCTCCACCACCTCCGAGAAGGGTTCGTAGAAGTCGCGGATCACCTTGACCCAGGGTTCCTCGCCGGAGGCAATTTTGTCCAGGTCCTCTTCCATCTCGGCGGTGAACTGGTAGTTGACGATGTCGGGGAAGTGCTCGGTGATCAGGTCGTTGACCAGCAGCCCGGTCTCGGTGGGGATCAGCCGGCGGTCTTCGCGCACGATGTAGCCGCGCTGCTGCAGCGTGTTCAATGTGGGGGCGTAGGTGGAGGGCCGGCCGATGCCGTATTCTTCCAGCGTTTTGATCAGTGTGGCGTCGCTGAAGCGCGGCGGCGGCTGGGTGAAGTGCTGTACTGGCAAAAGCTCGTAGAGCTTTTGCAGTTGGCCCTCGGCCAGGTCGGGCGGAATTTTGGTGTCCGCCTCTGCATCGCCCTTGGCGCCTTCCTCCACAGTCTCTTCGTACACGGCCAGGTAGCCGGGGAACTGCAGGATGGAGCCCGAGGCGCGCAGCAGGTACTGGTGTGCGCCGCCTTCGCCGCGCACCCGCACCGAGACGGTGTCGTACACCGCCGGGTTCATCTGCGAGGCGACGAAGCGCTGCCAGATGAGCTGGTACAGGCGGTACTGGTCTCGGCTGAGGTGGTCTTTGATCGCCGCTGGGGTGCGCAGCACCGAGGTGGGCCGCACTGCCTCGTGGGCTTCCTGTGCGCCTTTGGCGCGGGTTTTGTAGACCGGCGGCTCTTCGGGCAGATAGCTCGGCCCGTGGACTTCCTTCACGTAGTCGCGGGCTTCTTGTTGTGCGGCAGCCGAAACGTTCATCGAGTCGGTGCGCATGTAGGTGATCAGGCCGGTGTTCTCGCCTTCGCCCAAGTCAATGCCTTCGTAGAGCTGCTGGGCGATGGCCATGGTGCGCCGTGCGGTGTAGCCCAGCTTGCGCGAGGCCTCTTGCTGCATGGTGCTTGTGGTGAAGGGCGCCGGCGCTTTGCGGCGGCGCTGGCCGCGCTTGATCTCCTGGATGGCGTAGCGGGCAGACTGCATGTCATCCAGCAGCGGCTGCACCTGGGCCTGGTTGCCCAGTTCGGGTTCAGCGCCGTCCACCTCGGCCAGTTTGGCGATGAAGGTGTTCTTGCTGCCCTCGGGCTGCAGCTCGGCCTCGATGGACCAGTATTCCACCGGCACGAAGGCGTCGATCTCGCGCTCGCGCTCCACGATCAGGCGCAGCGCCACGGATTGCACGCGGCCCGCCGAGAGGCGGTTGCGCACCTTGGTCCACAGGATCGGGCTGAGGTTGTAGCCCACCAGGCGGTCGAGGATGCGGCGGGCCTGCTGCGCGTCCACCAGGGCCATGTTGAGGTCGCGGGGGTGGTTGAAGGCATCCTCGATGGCCGGCTTGGTGATCTCGTGGAAGACGACGC
This sequence comes from Anaerolineales bacterium, assembly GCA_026129335.1. Lineage (GTDB taxonomy): Bacteria > Chloroflexota > Anaerolineae > Anaerolineales > UBA11579 > JAMCZK01. The sequence continues at coordinate 21,407 of JAHCIH010000013.1, read as the reverse complement.
GCTTGGCGCGCTCCGGCTCGATCTCGGCGGCTTCGAGCAAATGCCAGGCAATCGCCTCGCCTTCGCGGTCGGGGTCGGTCGCCAGGTAGACTTCTTCCACCAGGGCGGCCTGCTTCTTCAGCTCCTTGACCACCGGGCGCTTCTCGTTGGGCACGCGGTATTTCGGCGTGAAGTCGTTCTCCACATCCACGGAGAGCTGCGAGCGCAGCAGGTCGCGCACGTGGCCCACCGAAGCCTGCACCTTGTACTCGTTGCCCAGGTAGCGGCCCACGGTGCGCGCCTTGGCCGGCGATTCGACGATGACCAGCTTGCCTTTGCGCTTGGCCGCGGCGCGCTCTTCCTTGGTGGGGCGCGGCGGCGGGGTCAGCCCGGCGTGAGCCGGGGTGCTGCCCATGCGGAACAGCGTGGTGCCGCACACCGGGCAAACGCCGCGGGTACCCGGCGCGCCGCTCTTGGTGTATTCGGCGACCGGGTTTTGCATCTCTCGTTTGGTTTTGCACTTAACGCAATACGCTTCCAAGTTCCTACCTCTGACGAAATCTATCTGTGGTTAACGGCCGGCTATAGATATTGTTGCAGGCCTTTTTCCTTTAAAAGTTCAATGACTTTGCGCAGGTCTTGCGAACGCTCCCGGGAGCAGATCAGCAGCACATCGCCGGTGTCCACTACCACAATGTCCTCTACGCCCACGGTAACCACCATGCGCTCCTGGCCGTTACTGTGGATCAAAATATTGCGGCTGTCAATATCCAAATGCCGTTCACTGAGCACCAGGTTGCCGTTGGTGTCCACTTTCAGCACTTCGAAGAGCGAGTCCCAGGAGCCCACGTCGTTCCAGCCCATGTCGCGGGCGGGGATCACGGTCACCTCGGCGGCGCGCTCCATCACGCCGTAGTCGATGGTCTGGGCGGCGATGCGCGGCCACTCGTGGGCCAGCACGGCTTCAAAATCGGGGCCGCCCCAGGCCGCGGCGATCTTCTCCAGCGTCTGGTGCAGCTCGGGCATGTGCTGCTGGAATTCCTCCCAGATGCGCGAGACTTTCCAAATGAACATGCCGGAGTTCCAGGCGTAGCCGCCCTGTGCCAGCATCTCGGCGGCCTCGGCAGCGGCCGGCTTCTCCTTGAAGCGCAGCACCTTGTGCGCCGTGAAGCCGCCCACTTCGCCCAGCGCCTCGCCCAGCTGGATGTAGCCAAACTGCGTGGCGGGGTAGGTGGGTTCGATGCCCAGGGTGACCAGCTGGCCGCCCTCGGCCAGCTGGTGGGCGGCCAGCAGGTAGCGCTCGAACTCGGACTCGTTGCCGATGTAGTGGTCGGCGGTGAGCACGGCCATGATCGCGCCGGGGTCGCGGGCCTGCAGGCAGGCCGCCGCCAGGCCAATCGCCGCCGCGGTGCCGCGCGGCTGCGGCTCCAGCAGGAAATTTTCCGGCTTCAGTTCGGGCGCCTGTTCCTGCAGCTGGGCGGCCTGCTGGCGGCTGGTGACCACCAAAATGCGCTCCGGCGGGAAGACCCGCTGCAGGCGCTGCACTGCGGTTTGGAACAAGGTGCTGTCGGCGATCAGCGGCAGCATTTGCTTGGGCACGGCCTGCCGCGAAAGCGGCCACAGCCGCGTGCCGCCGCCCCCGGCCATGATCACTGCGTAATATTGGCCGTCCATCGTTTATGCGCTCCCAGCCTGGTAGGCGGCGCGCGCTTCGCGAGCCACGTAGCTCATCCCGCCCACCTGGCGCACCAGGCCCTTGAGCTCCATCAGCGCCAGGGCCGCCGAGACCTGCTCGATGGGCAGGCCGGCTTGTGCGCCGATGTCGTTGAGGTGCAGCGGCTCGCGGCCCAGGAGGCCGTAGAGGCGCGCCTCGGTGGCGTCGGCCGGCAGGGCGGCGGTGGCGGTTTTGTGTGCGGTCATCATTTCCAGGTTCAATACTTCCAACAAATCCTCGAAGCGCAGCAGCGGGTGTGCGCCGCGCTGGATGAGCAAATTTGCCCCGGCGCTCTGCGGGGCGTGGATTTTGCCGGGCACGGCGAAGACCTCGCGGCCCTGCTCGGCGGCGAAGCCAGCGGTGATCAGCGCCCCGCTGCGTTCGCCGGCCTCCACCACCACTACGGCCAGCGACAGGCCGGAGATGATCCGGTTGCGCGGCGGGAAGTTGGCGCTTTCCGGCGGTGTGCCCACGCCGTAGTCGCTGAGTAGCGCGCCGCGGGCAGCAATCTCCTCGGCCAGCTTGCGGTGCTCGGGCGGGTAGACCCGGTCCAGGCCGTGGGCCATCACCGCCAAGGTGCGCCCCCCGGCTTCCAGGGCGGCCTGGTGGGCGATGGCGTCCACCCCGCGGGCCAGGCCGCTGACCACGGTGAGGCCGTTGCCGGCCAGGAAGGCGGCCAGTTCGGCGGCCACCTGGCGGCCGTAGGCGGTCACCTGGCGGGTGCCCACAATGGCCACGGCCCATTCGTCTTCCGGCAGCAGCTCGCCGCGTACGTAGAGTACCGGCGGGGCCTGCTCCAGCTCGCGCAGCTTGCGCGGATAGCCGGCTTCGTCCCAAGTGAGCGCCTGCAACCCGTGCCGTTCCAGCCCGGCCGGCAGGCTCGCCGGGTCCAAACCCTGGCGCACCTGCAGCAGCCGCTCCACGGCGGCCTGGCTCAGCCCCGCGTCTCGCAGGGCGGGCGGCTGCGCCGCCCAGGCGGACGCGGCGCTGCCGAAAGCCTCCAGCAGGCCGCGGAAACGCACCGCGCCGATGCCGGGCACCCGGTTGAACGCCAGCCAGTAGGGTTTATCGTCCATAAGCGCAGCACGCGGCCCCCTGAGGAAAAGCGGGCCGAGAATACCATAGCCCTTTAACCGCTGTCAACGAGGGCAGAGCGGTTTGGCAGCAGTGTAGTGCGGTTGTCGGGGATTTGTAAAGCCTCGTTCAGTCGCTCTTTTTGGGCGTGCGCAACCCGGGGAGCAGGTGCACGCTCATTTGCCTGGCGGCGGTATCCACCTTGCGGATCACGTCGCGGATGGCGGGCAGCAGGATCTCCTCACCGTCTTCGCCGCGCACCAGGTAGACGTCATTGGCGCCCGTGACCAGGATCTCGGCCAGCCAGCCCAGCGCCTCACCGTCTTCCGCCACCACGCGCATGCCGAGCAGTTCGTGGTGGTAGTACTCGCCCTCCGGCAGCGGCGGGCGGTCTGCGGCGGAGACGAACAGCGGCTGGTTGCGCAAAGGCTGCACCGCTTGCAGGTCTGGGTATTCTTCCAGCGAGAGCAGCAGCCCATCGGCGTGGCCGCGCCGGCTGGCGATGGTCACCGGAATGTAGTCTTCGCCCAGGTAGAGGCGGGTGCCGGGCTGCAGGCGTTCGGGGAAATCGGTCTCGAGGCTAACCAGCACTTCGCCCTTGAGGCTGTGGGGGCGGCGCAGCACGCCCACCGAAACAAATACAGGCTCGCTGGGGATCGGCGAGCCTGTGGTTTGCTGTTTGCGTTTGGCGGCCTGGCGCCGGCGGGGGCTGCTCACTAGGGTTCGGAGATGCGCAGGAAGGCGCGCTTGCCGTCCCGGCTGGCGGCCACCTGCAGCAGGATGCGGATGGCGTTGGCCACCCGCCCGTTGCGCCCGATGACGCGGCCCATGTCCTCTTTGGCGACCTGCAGCGAGATCTCGGCGCTGTCGCCTTTCTTGCGCTGGATCACCTCGACCTGGGTCGGGTCATCCACCAGCGAACGGGCTACGTACTCGATGAGCTCTTTCATCTAAAAGCGGCTTATTCGCCGCCGGCCTCTGGACCAGTATCTGCTGCAGCGGCGTCTTCAGCCGGGGCGGCTTCTTCAGCAGCGGGGGTCTCTTCGGCAGCAGGCGCCTCTTGGGCGGCCGGAGCTTCCGCGGCCGGAGCGGCTTCTTCAGCTGCAGGGGCCTCGGCGGGGGTTTCCTCTGCTGGGGCCGCCGCGGCGGCGGCCTCGGCTTTGGCGGCCTCTTCGGCAGCCGCGACGGCAGCCGCCTCGCGGGCGGCTTGCTTGCGCTTGGAACTGCCGGCCGGCGGCGCCGGGCGGCGGGTCTGGCGGTTGGTGTTGCGCGCTTCAGTGGCGGCTTCGGCCTCGGCCAGCAGGGTCTCTACGCTCTCGCCGGCCTTGAAGCGCTCGAAGCGATCCAGCAGGCCGGCGCTCTTGAACACCTGCTCGGCCGATTCGCTGGGCACCGCGCCGTTGCTGATCCAGTGATAGATGCGGTCTTCCTTGAGGCTGATCGTGGCCGGCTCGGTGCGCGGGTTGTAAAAGCCGAGGATCTCGATAAAACGGCCGTCTCGGGGGCTTTCTTTGTCAGCGGCCACAATGCGGAAGCTGGCCTGCTTTTTGCCGCCTACACGGCGCAAACGGATACGAACCATATAATGAAGTGCTCCTAATTCCAGTGAATTACGTTGCCCGATTGTACATTAAACAACGGGTCATTTTAGCTTGCAAGCACAAAGCGGTCAAGGGAAGGCGCCTGCTGCGGACGGTAGACTACCCTACCGCCTATAAGGTTCTGTGTTCTAATGGGCCCACACCGCCTGACGAGGAGAATTGTATGGCTAAAATCGCGATTGTTACCGACAGCACCACCTATCTCCCCAAGGAATTGAGCAAGGGCCACGAAATCCACGTGGTGCCGGCGCTGATCATTTGGGGCGATGAAGAACTGTACGACGGTGTGGATATCCAACCCAAAGAGTTTTACGAACGCCTGGCCGCCTCTAGCAAATCCCCCACCACCTCCCAGCCCACCCCGGCGGCTTTCAAAGAGAAGTTCGAAGAATTGGCCGCCAAGGGCTACAAAGATATTCTGGGCATTTTCGTCTCGGCAGCGTTTTCCGGCACGATCGCCTCGGCCGTGCAGGGCAAAGAGATGGCCAAGGGCGTCAATGTCGAAATCGTCGACGGCCGCTCCGCCTCCATGGGCACCGGCTGGCCGCTGCTGCAGGCCGCCAAAGCCGCCAAGGCGGGCAAATCGCTGACCGAGTGCGCCAAAGTCGCCGAAGCCGCCCGCGACAACACTGGGGTGCTGCTGATGGTGGACACGCTGGAGTTCCTCCACCGCGGCGGACGCATCGGTGGGGCGCAGCGCTTCCTGGGCACCGCCCTGAACATGAAGCCGATCCTCGAGGTCATCGAGGGCAAACTGCAGCCTGTGGAGCGCGTGCGCACCAAAGGCAAAGCGCTCAAGCGCCTGGTCGAGCTGGTCGAAGATCGCATCGCCGGCCGCAGCCCGGTGCGCATCGCCGTGCTGCATGCCAATGCCCGCGAAGACGCCGAAGCGCTGCTTGCCGAGGCCAAGGAGCGCTTTGGCCCGGTGGAAGCCACGATCACCGACGTGAGCCCCGCAGTGGGCACCCACACCGGCCCGGGCACGCTGGGCTTCGCCTACCAGGCGGGTGTGGACTAAGCAAGCTTTGCTTTCCTGAAAATAAAACTGGCGGCCACCTGGCCGCCAGTTTTTTTATTCCACTGTGCCGTAGAACAGCGGCAGCGGTTCCACGGGCCTATCGCTCCAGTGATGGGCCGCCAGCACACGGGCTACTGCCGCCTGCAGTTTGGCGGGGTCATTGGCATGCACCGTGAACAGCGGCTGGCCTTGTTCCACCTGGTCGCCCACCTTGTGATGGACGACAAAGCCCACGCTGTGGTCGATCGGGTCGCCTTTTTTGGCGCGCCCCGCGCCCAGCTCCACGGCGCTCTCGCCGATCTCCCGGGCGTGGATCGTACTTAGATAGCCACTCTGCGGGGCGGGCACCTCTTCGATCAGGGGCGCTTTGGGCAGCTTGTCCGGGTCGTCCACGTAGCTCACATCGCCGCCTTGCGCCTGCACCAAAACGCGGAAACGTTCCAGTGCGCTGCCGTCCTCCAGGGTGGTCGCGGCTCGCTGGCGGGCGGCCGGCAGGTCGCTTTCCACCTCGGCGAGGATCAGCAAATGGGCGGCCACTTCGAGGCAGTGCTCGCGGAAGTCCGCCGGGCCGCCGCCGCGCAGCGTGTCGAGCGCCTCTTTCACCTCCAGCGCGTTGCCCACCGCGTAGCCCAGCGGCTGGTTCATGTCGGAGAGCAGCGCCACGGCCTTGCGCCCGGCGCGGCCGGCGATGGCCACCATCGTCTCGGCCAGGGCGCGGGCGGCCTCCAACGAAGTCATGAAAGCTCCCAGGCCCACTTTCACATCCAGCACGATGCGCTGGGCGCCGGCGGCGATCTTCTTGCTCATGATCGAAGAGGCGATCAGCGGCAGTGAATCCACCGTGCCGGTCACATCCCGCAGGGCGTAGAGCTTACCGTCGGCCGGGGCCAGGTCGCCGGTCTGCCCGGTGAGCACCAGGCCCACGTCCTTGAGCTGCTTGAGGAACTCTTCCCGGCTCAGGTCGTTGCGGTAGCCGGGGATCGATTCCAGCTTGTCCAGCGTGCCGCCGCTGAAGCCCAGCCCGCGGCCGGACATTTTGCCCACCCGGCAGCCGCAGGCGGCCAGCACCGGCTCCACCACCAGCGTGGTCTTGTCGCCCACGCCGCCGGTGGAGTGCTTGTCCAGGGCCAGGTCCACCACGCCGCTCAGGTCCAGAGTCTCGCCGGATTCGGCCATCGCCAGGGTCAGTTCGGTCGTTTCGGCGGCGCTCATGCCGTTGAGCAGCACCGCCATGGCCCAGGCTGCTGCCTGGTAGTCGGTGATCGAACCGTCTGTGAAACCGGCGATAAAAAAGCGGATTTCTTCGCGGCTCAGTTCCTGCCCGTCACGCTTTTTAATAATGATGTCTACGGCGCGCATGGCAAAATTATAATTCAGCGAGGCACGCGGCTTGACAAAGCCGCGCCAATCACAATAGACTAACCCACACGATAATGGAAGGAACCTCGTTCCTAAGAATACAATGGCCATTTTGCTGACCAAAGTGCGCCCGCCGCAGCGTCGCAAGGACGTATTGCGCCGCCTGCGGCTGATCGACGTGCTGCATCAGAACTTGCACCGCAAGCTGACCTTCGTCTCCGCGCCGGCTGGCTACGGCAAAACCACCCTGCTGGTGGATTTTGCCTCCGATGTGGACGCGCTGGTCTTCTGGTACCGCATCGGCCTGGGCGACAACGACCTGGTCCAGTTCGTGCGCCATTTGCTCGCCTCCTTCCAGCAGCAAGTACCCGACTTCGGCTCCGCCATGGAAGAAAAACTGAATACGCTGGGCGGCAGCCCGGACGCGGCCAGCCTAGCCATCGATTTCATCAACGAGATCGAAAGCAAAGTGGGCGATTTCTCCCTGCTGGTGCTGGACGACTACCATCTGGCCGGCGAGAACCAGCAAATTGTCGACTTCGTCGAGAATTTGCTGGAGCACCTGCCCGACCGGCTGCGCATCCTGATCGGCTCGCGCAGCGTCTACGGCATCCCCACCGCCAGCCTGTACATCCGCGATGAGCTGGTCACCATCAGCCCCGACGAACTGCGCTTCCGCGCCGACGAACTACAGAAGCTGGTCTTGCAGAACCACCACGTGCGTCTGAGCAACGAGCAGGCTGAGGAATTCGCCAAGCGCGCCGACGGCTGGATCGTCGCCATCCTGCTGGCCCTGCGCACCATGGAAAACGGCGTGCTGCCCTCGCTGACCGGCGGCACCGAGCACATCTACAAGTACCTGGCCGAAGAAGTGGTCAGCCGGCTCAGCGAAGACCTACGTGACTTCATGCTGGTCACCTCCACGCTGGGCGATTTCAATGAAGCGCTATGCAATTACGTGCTGGAACGTGAAGATGCGGCCAGCTTCCTGCGCGCGTTGGAAGAGCGCAACCTCTTCGTCAGCCGCACCGAAACCAACGAAGGCCCCAGCTACCGCTACCACCAGCTCTTCGCCGAATTTTTGCAGGACTATTTTGCCCAGCAACAGCCCCAACGCCTGGCTGCGCTGCACGCCCGCGCCGCCGAGTGGCACCGTGTGCGAGACGATTGGGAGCACGCCATCCAGCACAAGCTGGCCTCCGGCGAGCGCCAGCAAGCCGCCCGCTGGATGGACGAAGTGGCGGTGGATTTCTACACCTCCGGCCGCCAGATGCTGCTCAACCGCTGGGTGGACGATTTGAAGAAACCACCCGACCAACGCAAAGAGGCCCCGCACCTGCTGCTCTACCAGGCCAAGATGCTGGGCAACCAGAGCGCCTACCCCGCGGCCCTCAAGCTGCTGGAGATGGCCGAGCCGATCCTGGCCGGCCTGGGCGACACCGACGCTCAGGCGAACGCGATCATCACCCGCGGCATGATCTTCCGCCTCACCGGCAAATACAAGCCGGCCCACCAGCTGGCCGAGAAGGCCCAGGGGCTGCTGCCGGCCAACTCCAAGAAAGAAGAGACCCGCCAGAAATGGCTGCAGGCCGAGCGCCTCAAGGCCATCCCGCTCTACCAGGCCGGCAAGCCGGACGAGGCGGTGGCCTCCCTGGAGGCGGCCGCCGACGGCCTGCGCGGCCTGGCCGCCTCTGGCGACCCCGCCCGGCGCACCCAATATTCCTACGACCTGGCCGAATGCCTCAACGACCTCGGCCTGGTGCAGCTCTCGCTGGGGCGCATGCTGGATGCCCAGCGCGCCTTCCAGGAGACGCTGGATATCCACCTGGAGAACCGCAGCAACCTGGGCGCCCTGGCCTCGGCGCGCAACAACATCGGCTACCTGCATCACCAGGTGGGCGAATTCGCCCTGGCCTGGCGCGAATACTCGCTGGCCCTGGAGCACGCCAAAGCCGCCGGCCTGGTGCGCTGGCAGATAGGCATCCTTAACGGCAGGGCCGAGCTGCTCCTGGATGTGGACGAAGCAGACGATGCCCGCGCCAACCTGGAGCAGGCCCTGTCCCTGGCGCAAAGCGAGGAACTGCCTGAGCTGATCGGCACCTATATCGCCATGGCCCGCCTGGAACGCAAGGAGGGCAAATACAACGAGGCGATGAAGTGGCTGCGCAAGGCGGCCAGCTTTGCCAGCGGCGGCCTGGACGAGAACGAATACCTCACCGAACTCGGCTATGTCTACGCCGAAATGGACCAGGCCCAGCTGGCTCTGGAGCAATTCAAGAAGGTGCTCACCGGCTGGCCGAAGCGCCAACTGCCCAAACAGGCCCAGGTGCTGGCCGCATTCTTGGCCGCCCGTACCAGCCTGCAGGCCGGCGCCCAACGCGAAGCCGAGAAGTTCCTGCACCAGGCGCTGGAAGGCGCCGCCCGCCTGGGCTACGACCAGTTCCTGGTCCCCGTGCTGCGCTTCAACCCTGACTTCGCCCTGTTCATTTCCAAGCACGGCGCGCCCGGTCAGGCGCAAGGCTTGCTGGACCGCCTGGCCAACTTCGCCACCGGCAAAGCCACGCTGGAGAGCAAATCCGTCGAGCAGGAGGTCGAGCCGGCCTTCCTGGAGGCCAAAGCCTTCGGCCCGGGCGAGGTACGCCGCAACGGCGAGCTGATCCCGGCCAGCCTGTGGCGCTCCACCCGGGCGCGCGCTTTGTTCTTCTACATCCTCGACAAAGGCAGCGTGCGCAAGGAAACCATCGGCCTGGAGTTTTGGCCGGACTTCAGCTCCGGCAAGATCAGCAGCAACTTCCACGCCACGCTGTGGCGTGTGCGTCAGGCCCTGGGGCTCAAAGAGTCGATCGTCTTCGAGAACGAGCAATACGTACTGCATCCCGCGCTGCAGGTCTGGTACGACGTCGCCGAATTCGAGGACCAGCTGGAGCGGGCCGCGCAAGCGGACCTCTCCCGGCGGGAGCGGGTGGAGATGCTCAAGCAGGCGCTCGACTTGTATGCCGAGCACTACCTGCCGGACATTTACATGGAATGGGCCGACCGCCGCCGCGAAGAACTGCGCCGCCGCTACCTGGATACCCTGATCGAGCTGGCCGCACTGGAAGTGGAGAACCGCCAATATCGCGATGCCCAGGCGCTGTTCGAGAAAGTGCTCGGCATCGACCCCTACCGCGACGAAGTACACCTCTCACTGATGCGCTGCTTGGCGCTTTCCGGTTCGCCCTCGGCAGCCATCGCCCATTTCAAAAAATACCGGGCGCTGCTCCGCCAGGAATTGAACGCCGAGCCATTGCCTGAACTGCAAGCCTATTACCAGGAACTTGCGGTCAAGGTTTAGCCTGCTGAAAGACAAAAGAGCTGCCAATTTGGCAGCTCTTTTTGTCTCTTTTGGCACAAATCCTGCTCATAACTACGTTCATAGGGCATCTCTTATGATGCCGCAATCAAATCAAGAAATTTGGAGGAACAAAAATGAACAAGTTTCAGATGAATCAGCCTTTGGGTGGCGGCATTGGTACCGGCCCCGAATTCAACCAGCCCCTCGGTGGCGGCATTGGTACTGGCCCGTCGCTGAACCAGCCTCTGGGCGGTGGCATTGGCACCGGCCCGTCCTTCAACCAGCCTCTGGGTGGCGGCATCGGCACGCAGCGCAGCTAGTTGACCTGATTTTCCGAGGAGAACTACAAATGTCCAAGCTCAAGTTGAACGCGATTGCTACACAGGCCTTGTTGGATAACGAGTTCAAAGTGGCGCTGCTGAGCGGCGAAGTGCAAGACCGCCTGAGCGCTTTTGAACTGAACGAAGAAGAAGTGGCTGCCGTCATGTCCATCCGCGCGATGGACCTGGACCAGTTCATCCGCCACCTGAGCGGGCTGATCCAGCCGAATGCGGCTGCCGCCTAAGTTCCTTTCGGACTCATACGGCCCGTCAAGGGGCCAGCAACCTTAGAGTGAGGGTGAGGTTTTCATTGCCCTCGCTCGTGGTTTAAGTCTTGAAAGAAAGCCACCCTTTGCGAGCGCCAAAGCAACAGGAATGCTATGTTGATCCAATCACAGCCGCCCGTTGAGCGCCTCGCCGTGCAGAAGCGCACGGCAGCGGCCCGACAACATGAAGGATTTGCTTTGAGCGCCGAATCTCAAAACATCGAAGAATTGGCCGCCCTGGCGATTGCCGGCGCAGGCATCGCTTCCAATCTGGAAGTGGACAAAGTGCTGCAGATCATCGCCCAGCAGCTGACCCGCCTGCTGGATGTGCCTTTGTGCGTAGTCAGCGATTGGAAGCAGAACAACGGCGGTTTCCATACCCGGGTGGCCTACGCCAACAGCCAGGCGCCCAAGCGGGCCGGCAAGCAGCGGCCGGCCACCCTGGCCAATGAGCTCGGCTTGAGCTTTGCGCTGGAAGACCGCGGCCCCCTGCAGATCAAGGAAGCAGACCCGCTGCTCTCCAAGAAGGAAAAGCAAGCCTTCAAGAAGGCCGGTGTCCAGGCCCTCTTGCTGCTCCCTCTGGTGGCCCAGAACCAGACGGTCGGCGCGGTGGAATTGCAGGAGACCCGCCGCCCGCGCGGCTTTACCGAAGCCGAGATTTATTTGGCGCAGACCCTGTGCCACCAGGCCGCGGTGGCCATGGAGAACGCGCGCCTCTTCGAGTCGAGCAACCGCCAGATCCAGGAGCTCAGCATCCTGTACCAGGTGGCCACCGCCGCTTCTGAAGCCACCCACGAAGACGAACTTATTGAACGGGCCACCGGCCTGATCCGCGAGAACCTCTATCCCGACAATTTCGGCGTGATCATGCTCGACCGGGATGGCAAGCGGCTGCGCATCCATCCCTCTTACCAGGGCAGCGCCGGTGTGCACAAGCACATCATCGAACTGGGGCAAGGCGTAACCGGGCAGGTGGCGCTCAGCGGCAAACCGCGCCGCGTGGCCGATGTGCGCCGCATAAAGAACTATTTAGATTACGACGATGACACCCTTTCCGAGCTCTGCGTCCCGATGAAGGTCGGCGGCCGCGTCATCGGCGTGATCAACGCCGAGAGCAAGACGGCGGGGCACTTCACCGAGAAAGACGAGCGCGTGCTGCTCACCTTTGCGGGCCAGCTGGCCAGCGGTATCGAACGGCTGCGCAACGCCGCCGCCGAGCAGCGCCGCGCCAAGCAGCTGGACATCCTCAACAAGCTCACCGCCGAGATGAGCGGCGTGCTGGAGCGGGACAAACTGTTCAAGATCGTCGTCGAACGCCTCACCAAAGACATGAACTATGCCTCCACTGACATCTCGCTGGTGGATGAAGAGAACCGCGAATTCCACGTCGTCGAAGCCAGCGGCAATTTCAGCGACCTGACCCAAAACGGCGGCTACCGCCAGCCCTTTGGCCAGGGCCTGTTCGCCCTGGCGCACGAAAGCGGCGAGGTGGTGGTGGCCAACAACCTGCGCGATTGGCCGCAGTATCACTGCGCCGCCGGCCACGAAGCCGTGCAGTCCGAGCTGATCATCCCGATCAAGATATACAAGCGCGTGGTGGCGCTGCTCAATGTGGAGAGCGATGCGCCCAACGCCTTCGACGAACACGAAGTGGCCGCGCTGGCCACACTCTGCGAGCACATTTCGGTCGCCTTGGAAAGTATCAACCTGTTCGATTCAACCCGGCGCCAGCTGCAGGAACTCACCGTGCTGCACGCCATCACCCATGCGGCGGTCAGCGCGCCCAATGAGGAAGAACTGCTCGAGCGCGCCACCGAGATCATCGGCGACAGCGTTTACCCCGACCAGTTCGGTTTCCTGATGTTGGAACCGGATGGCCGCCACCTGGCGGTGAACAAGCATTACCGCGGCATTTCCGAGAAGCAGAAGAAGCGTCGCGTGCACCTCTCGCAAGGGGTGGTGGGCAAAGTATCCTCCAGCGGCAAGCCGTGGCGGGTGCCCGATGTGCGCGAGGAGCCCAGCTACCTCAACGTGAGCCGCAGCATGCGCTCGGAACTGTGTGTGCCCATCCTGGGCAACAACAACCGTGTGCTCGGCGTGATCAACGCCGAGAGCGCCCAGCTGGACGCCTTCAGCGATAAGGACGAGCGCCTGCTGCACACCATCGCCGCCCAGCTGGGCACGGCCATCGAGAAGCTGCGCCTGTTCGAAGCTGAGCGCGTGCAGCGCGAACAGGCCGAGACGTTGCGTGAAATGGCCGTGATCTTGAGCAGCGAGACGGAAAGCGCCAAGGTGTTCGAGTTGATCCTGGAACAGTTGAACAAGGTGGTGCCGTTCGACAGCGCCTCGATCCAGGTCATCAAAGACGAGAACCTGCGCGTGCAGGCGGTGGCCGGCAAGCTCAGTGAAGGCCTGATCGGCCACGAAATGCCGGTGACCAGCGCCTCGATCACACACCCGCTCATTTTCGAGCACCGCACCATGCTGTACGGCGACGTGCACGACCATCCCGGCTGGGTGAAAGTCCCCGGGGTGGAGAAGATCGTTTCCTGGATCGGCGCGCCGCTGGTGGCTCGCGGCCGCTGCATCGGCATCCTCACTGTGGACGGTTACCGGGCGAACCAGTTCACCCACAAGGATGCCCAACTGGTCTCGGTGTTCGCCACCCACGCCGCCATCGCCATGGAGAATGCCCGCCTTTTCGAGGGTGCCCAGGAAGCCTATGTGCAAACCGTCACCGCTCTGGCCAGCGCCATCGACGTGCGCGACAGCTACACCAGCGGCCACAGCCGCCGCCTGGCCGAGCTGGCGGTCAAGACCGGCGAGCTGATGGGCTGCAGCGACGGAGAACTGCTCGACATCCTCTGGGGCGGCCTGCTGCACGACATCGGCAAGATCGGCGTGCCCGACGAGATCCTGCGCAAGCCGGAGAGCCTGACGCCGGAAGAAGAAGAGATCATGCGCCAGCACCCCGAGATCGGCGCGCATATCGTCGAGGGCGTCAAGAACCTGGCCGGAGTGGCCCCGATCATCCGCGCCCATCAGGAGCGCTATGACGGCATGGGCTATCCGGATGCGCTGCGCGGCGAGCAGATCCCCAAGGTGGCGCGCATCATCAGCGTCGCCGATGCCTATGTGGCCATGACCGACGAGCGTGTCTACCGCAAGTCGCTCAGCCATGCGCAAGCGGTCAGAGAGCTCAAGGCCCACAGCGGAACGCAATTCGACCCGGCCGTGGTCAAGGCTTTCCTGAAAGTCGTGGAAGCTGAAGCGCGCCCGAAAGCTAAATAATCAACATCGCGTCCCCAAACGAATAGAAGCGATACTCCAATTCGATGGCTTCCCGGTAACTCGCCAGAATGTTTTCGCGCCCCGCCAGCGCACTGACCAACATGATCAGCGTGGAGCACGGCAGGTGGAAGTTGGTCAGCAGCGCGTCGACCACCTGGAACTGGTAGCCCGGCCGGATGAACAGGTCGCTGCGCCCCTCAAAGGCGGCCAGCGGGCTACCTTGGGCGGCGCGGGCGGCGGTTTCCAGCGTGCGCACTGAGGTGGTGCCCACGGCCACCACCCGCCCGCCCGTCGCCCGGGTCTGCTCCACCTGGGCGGCCGTCTCGGCCGGCAATTGGCACCACTCGGTGTGGATGCGGTGCTGCGCCGGGTCTTCTTCGGTGACCGGCGCAAAGGTGTCCAGCCCGATGTGCAGCAGCACACTGGCGAAGCCCACGCCCTTGGCGCGCAGCGCTGTGATCAGCGCCGGGGTGAAGTGCAGGCCGGCAGTGGGCGCCGCCGCCGAGCCAGGCTCCTCGGCGTATACGGTCTGGTAGCGCTCCGGCTCGGCCAGCGGGGCGTGGATGTACGGCGGCAGCGGCACGCGGCCCAGTTTGGGCAGCTGCTCGTCCAGCGGCCGGTCGAAGGCGACCAGCCGCTGCGCGCCGCCCAGGTCTTCTTCCACCGTGGCGCGGATGCCGCCGGGCAGCTCCAACTGCCTGCCCGGCCCCAACCCCTTGCCGCCGGCCAGCGCCTTCCAGCGCTGCGCGTCCACGCGCTCCAGCAGCAGTAACTCGGCCTTGCCGCCGCCGGGCAGTTTGCGCGCCGCCAGCCGGGCGGGCACCACCCGGCTGCGGTTGGCCACCAGCAGGTCGCCGGGGTTCAGGTATTCGCTGAGTTGGCGGAAGGTGGTGTGCGTTCGCCGCCCGCTGTGGTGCTCCAGCACCAGCAGCCGCGCCGCGTCGCGCGGCTCGACCGGGTGCTGAGCGATGCGCTCCGGTGGCAGGTGATAGTCGAAGTCGGAAGTCTTCAATTTAGAACAGGGTCGGCGCGTTCTCGGCCCCGGTGTAGGGCAGCCCCAGGTGCTCGTAGGCCCGCGGCGTGGCCAGGCGGCCCTGGGCGCGGCGCTCCAGGAAGCCCAATTGCATCAGGTAGGGCTCGACCACGTCCATAATGGTGTCCGGCTCTTCGCTGATCGAAGCCGCGATGGTGTTCAGGCCCACCGGGCCGCCGCCGAACTTCTGGATGATGGTGGCCAGCACGCGGCGGTCCAGGTCGTCCAGCCCAAGGGCGTCCACCTCGAGCAGGTCGAGGGCCGCCTGGGCCACCTCGGCGGTGATCACTCCCTCAGCGCGTACCTCGGCGAAGTCGCGCACCCGGCGCAGCATGCGCAATGCCACCCGCGGCGTGCCGCGCGCCCGCCCGGCCACCAGCGCCAGCCCGGCGTCGTCCGCCGGGCTGCCCAGCTGGCCGGCGGCGCGCCCCAAAATGGCCTGGATGTCGGCGGGCTGGTAATAGTCCAAACGGAAAGTGGCCCCGAAGCGGGCGCGCAGCGGGGCGGTGAGCAATGCCAGCCGCGTGGTGGCTCCGATGACGGTGAAACGCGGCAACTTGAGCCGGATGGCGCGCGCCGCCGGCCCCTTGCCAATGACCACGTCCAGCGAATAGTCTTCCATCGCCGGGTAGAGTACCTCTTCCACGGCTTTGCCCAGGCGGTGGATCTCGTCCACGAAGAGCACATCACCCTGGTTCATGTTGCTGAGGATGGCGGCCAGGTCACCCTGGCGCTCGATCGCCGGGCCGGAAGTGACCTTGATGCCCACGCCCATCTCGTTGGCCAGGATGTGCGCCAGGGTAGTCTTGCCCAGGCCGGGCGGGCCATAGAAGAGCACGTGGTCCAGCGGCTCGCCGCGCTGCCGGGCCGCGGCAACCAGGATGCCCAGGTTCTCGCGCACGTTGTCCTGGCCGATCAGCTCGTTCAGCGAGCGCGGCCGCAGGGCGGGTTCCAGTTTGTCGTCGCTGCGCGGCAGGGGGTCCACCAGGCGGGGTTGGCCGGGGTTCATCGCCAAGATTATACATGCGGCTCCCCCGGCCTGTTCTGGGCCGGGGGACTATAATCGCCGCAGAGGTGCTGTTCTATGGCGAAGGCAAACGTACACGCATCCCCGCATCCCCTGGTAGCCCACAAGCTGACCATCCTGCGGGACAAGGCTACTGAGCCGCGCAAATTCCGCGAGCTGGTGCGAGAGATCAGCGCCCTGCTGACCTACGAGGCCACACTGGACCTGGAGACCGAACCCCGCCAGGTGGAAACGCCGATGGGCACGGCCGCGGGCCAGGCCACCAAGAAAGAACTGGGCCTGGTGCCCATCTTGCGCGCCGGGCTGGGCATGGTCGACGGCGTGTGGGACCTGATCCCCGATGCGCAGGTCTGGCACATCGGCCTCTACCGCGACGAGCAGACTCTGCAGCCGGTGCAGTACTACAACAAGCTGCCCACGCAGGCCACCGTGGGCGTCTGCCTGGTGTTGGACCCCATGCTGGCCACCGGCGGCTCGGCGGCGGCCACGGTGAGCATCCTCAAGGAGTGGGGCGTCAACCATATCAAGTACATGGGCATCCTCGCCGCACCGGAGGGTATCGAGCACCTCAGCAGCCAGCACCCCGACGTGCCCATCTACCTGGGCGCGGTGGATGAGAAACTCAATGACATCGGCTACATCGTTCCCGGCCTGGGCGACGCCGGTGACCGCCAGTTCGGCACGGGGTGAATTAGTTAGCAGTTTGCAGTTGATAGTTGCTAGTGGTGCACCAGTTTGGCCCGTTAGGGGCGCACGGCCGTGCGCCCCAACAACTCCACGCTGGTCAACCATAAAGACACGAAAGTTTTGGTTCTTTGTGTCCTTGTGTTTTTCTTTTGTGACTTTGTGGTTAGAGTTAGCTTGGAAAGAGCTTTTCTTGCTACTGGTAGCTGTGGGCTGACTGCTATCCAGCTGCCTTTGCAATCCCCACAAACTCATCCGCTTTCAGGCTGGCCCCGCCCACCAGCGCGCCGTCGATCTCAGGCATGGCGAAGAAGTCCGCTGCGTTGGCCGCGTTCACCGAGCCGCCGTAGAGCACGCGCAGTCCCTGGGCCACGGCCTCGCCGTACAGGCCGGCCAGGGTGGGGCGCACCACATTGCGCAGCAGCGTGTTGGTCTGCTCCGGCGTGGCCGCTTTGCCGGTGCCGATGGCCCACACCGGCTCGTAGGCCACCACCAGCGCTCCGGCGGAACTCAACTGCGTGCCCTCCAGCGCGGCGCGCAGCTGGCTCGAGAGCACCTCGGCGGCCTGGCCGGCTTCGTTCTGTTGCAAGGTCTCGCCCACGCAGAGCACCGGGCGCAAGCCGGCGGCCAGCGCCGCGGCCACTTTGCGCTGCACATCCGCATCCGTCTCGCCGAACAGCGCCCGGCGTTCCGAATGGCCGATGATCACGTATTGGCAGAACTCGGCCACCATGCCTGGCGAGAGTTCACCGGTGTAGGCGCCGCTGTCTTCCCAATACAGGTTCTGCGCGCCCAGCGCCACGCCGCTGTTGTGCAACAACGCCGACAGCGGCATCAGCGCCGTGGCCGGCGGGCAAACCAGTTTTTCCACGCCGGCCACGGCCTGCAGGCCGGGTAGCATCTCCTCTGCCAGGCGCAGCGCCTCGGCGGTGGTCTTGTTCATCTTCCAGTTGCCGGCAACCAGGGGAGTACGCGCCATGATTATTCCTTGTCCTGCAAGGCCGCCAGGCCTGGCAGCAGCTTGCCTTCCAGCATCTCCAGCGAGGCCCCGCCGCCGGTGGAGATGTGGGTGATCTTGTCGGCCAGGCCGGATTGCTGCACCGCCGCCGCCGAGTCGCCGCCGCCCACGATGCTGTCCGCGCCGGAGTCGGCCACGGCCTGCGCCAGGGCGAAGGTGCCCGCGGCGAAAGGCGCCATCTCGAAGACGCCCATCGGCCCATTCCACACCACTGTGCCGGCCATGGCGACCTGCTCGCTGAAAGCGGCGGCCGTCTGCAGGCCGATGTCCAGGATGCGCCAACCGTCCGGCACATCGCCGGCCGGGATGGTCTTGTGCTGCGCCGCGGCGTCGAACGCGTCGGCGATAACGACGTCTGTGGGCAGGTGGAGCTTGTCGCCGCCCTCGGCCAGCAGCGCTTTGGCGGTCTCCACCGCGTCGGCCTCCACCAGTGAGTCACCCAGTTCAAAGCCCTGCGCTTTCAGGAAAGTGTTGGCCATCCCGCCGCCGATGAGCAGTTGGTCGGCTTTGCCGAGCAGGTTGCGGATGACTTCGATTTTGTCGCTGACCTTGGCCCCGCCCAAAATGGCGACGAGGGGCCGCCGCGGGTCCGCCAACGCCTGCCCCAGGTAGCGGATTTCCTTCTCCATCAGCAGGCCGGCGGCAGCGGGCAGCAACCGGGCGACACCCTCAGTGGAGGCATGGGCGCGGTGCGCCGAGCCGAAGGCATCGTTGACGTAGATGTCGGCCAGCTTGGCCAGCTCGGCGGCCATCGCCGGGTCGTTTTGGGTCTCGCCGGGGTAGAAGCGCGTGTTCTCCAGCAGCAGGATCTCACCAGGCTGCAGGGCCGCCGCGGCGGCCTGCGCCTCCGGGCCGATGCACTCGGGCGAGAACTTCACCGGCGCGCTGGTCAGCTTCGCCAGGTATTCGGCCACCGGCGCCAGCGAATACTGCGGGTCCGGCGCGTCCTTGGGCCGGCCCAGGTGCGAGCACAGCAGCACGGCTGCGCCGCGGCTGAGCAGGTCCTCGATGGTCGGCAGAGCGGCACGGATGCGCGTATCGTCCCCCACCACGCCGTTCTCAATCGGCACGTTGAAGTCCACGCGCAGCAGTACTTTCTTGCCGCGCGGGTCGATGTCTGCAATGGTTTTCTTGTTGAACACGGAAATTCCTTACATCTCGGTCAGCGGACCGGTGCGCTCCTGGAGCAGATCGATCAGGATTTGCGCCAGCCTGGCTGCCTGATGGTGTCCGGGTTGCTCGGGGTCGGCCACGTCCGCCTTGTACAGCGGGTACTGCGCTTCCAGGCCTTCTTCGGCCACCACCCATTCCGAGCCCTGCGGCAGCTTGGCGGATTGCTCCTGGTTGCTGATCACGATGTCGAAAATGCCCCTCCCAACATGGTTCTCGATGGCCTGGATGTGGTCACCGCAGCGGTAGCCGTCCGTTTCGCCGGATTGGGTGGCCAGGTTGCAGATGAAGATCTTCAGCGCCGAACTGTTCTTCACTGCCGCGGCCAGGTCGGGCACCAACAGGTTGGGCAGAATGCTGGTATACAAGCTGCCGGGGCCGACGACGATCAGGTCGGCGTTGAGCAGGGCGTTCACTGCGTCGGGGTAGGCGGGCGGCGAGTTCGGCTCCAGCCACACCCGGCGCACCGCGCCCTGCATAGCGGGGATCTGGCTCTCGCCGTGCACGCGCACTTCCATGCCGGCCAGCGGCACGGCCATGTCGGCCACCAGGCGTACGTCGTGCAGCGTGGCCGGCAGCACCTGGCCGTGCACGGAAAGCACCCGGCCCGATTCGGCAATCGCTTCTTCGAAGCTGCCGGTGATCTCGCTCAACGCGCTGATGAACAGGTTGCCGAAAGAATGTCCGTCCATGCCGTTCTCGCCGCTGGAGAAGCGGTACTGGAACAGCTGCGTGATCAGGGTTTCGTCGTTGGAGAGCGCCGCCAGACAATTGCGGATGTCGCCCGGCGGCAGCACGCCCAACGAACTGCGCAGCCGGCCCGAGGAGCCGCCGTCGTCCGCCATGGTCACGATGGCAGTGAGGTTGTAGGTGTGCGCCTTCAGGCCGCGTAGCAGGGTGGCCAGGCCGTGGCCGCCGCCGATCACGGCGATGCGCGGGCCGCGGCCGCGGCGGCGGTGGTCCGCCAGCGTGTCCACCATCGCCTGCCCGGGGCGCAGGTACGGCGCCATCAGTGAACGATTGAACCTGACCACACCGTACACCAGTGAGCCGAAGCCCAACAGGGCAAAGATCACCGCCCGTAGGGTGCGGTCCAAAAAGCGCAGCGAGATGAAGTCAAACCACTGCAGCCACCACACCTCGGGGGTCTGGCGGTAGACGTCCAAAATCAACATGGCCGCGCCGATGCCGATAAGAAAGGCTCCGAAGAAAATCAGGAGAATCCAGCGTTTTACCCCCAACCCTGGAGTGAGCCAGCGGAGGATGCGCAGCGCCTCATTCCAGGCCGTGCGCAGCCCATCAGAGAGCCGAGCACCCATATGGCAGGGATGATAGCAGTCTTTGGGAACAGCGTCAACGCGGCGGCCCGGGGCCGCCGCCCATCTCACGGTATGATTGTCGGCTGATATGGAACTTGCTCAACGACAATGGCGGGTGGCCGAGAAACTGAGCCCCCAAGCAGACCAGGCCCTTGCCGATCACCACCCGCTCCTGCGCCAAATCCTGTTCAACCGCGGCGTCACCGGCGCTGCCGAAGCCGAGCGCTACCTGCAGGCGCTCTCCCCCGAGGTCAATGACCCTTTGCTGATGAAGGGCATGGCCGCGGCGGTAGACCGGCTGGCGGCCGCCGTGCGCAATGGGGAGCAGATCGTCATCTACGGCGACTACGACGCCGACGGAGTTACCGCCACCGCGCTACTGCTGGACTGCATCGGCAGGCTGGGCGGCCAGGTGCAGCCGTACATCCCCAACCGTTTCGAAGAAGGCTACGGCCTTAATATTGAAGCTCTGCGCAGCCTGAAAGAGGGCGGCGCCGACGTGGTGGTCAGTGTGGATTGCGGCATTCGCTCGCTGAACGAAGCTGCCGAAGCGCGCCAGCTGGGCTTCGACCTGATCATCACTGACCACCATTCACCCGGCGCAGAACTGCCCGACGCCTTTGCGGTGATCAATCCGAAACAGCCTGGCGACGAGTACCCCGAGAAACAGTTGGCCGGGGTGGGCGTGGCCTTCAAGCTGGCTTGCGCCTTGGAAGCAGAGCTGCGCTCCAGCGTCGAAGACAGCGCCAGCTTGCTCGACCTGGTGGCGCTGGGCACCGTGGCCGACATGGTGCCGCTCACCGGCGAGAACCGCTGGATGGTGCGCAACGGCCTGGTCCGCCTGCGCCAGCCCCACCGCCAGGGCGTCTGGTCGCTGATGGGCGCCTCCGGCCTCAAACCTGCCCGGGTCACTGCCGGCGATATCGGCTACCTGCTGGGGCCGCGGCTCAACGCCGCCGGGCGCCTGGAAACCGCGCTGAATGCCTTGAACCTGCTGGTGACCAGCGACCTGTTCGAGGCCGGCCGCCTGGCGCAGTACCTGGACAGCCAGAACCGCGAGCGCCAGGCGCTGACCCGCGAGATGACCGCCACGGCGGAAGAGATCGTCGCCGCCCAAAGCCACGACGATTTCCTGCTGGTCGCCGCGCACGAACAGTTCAACCCTGGCGTGGGGGGCCGGGTGGGCGCCCCCCCGGGGGG
>JAHCIH010000012.1 GCA_026129335.1 Anaerolineales bacterium | reverse complement strand
GGGTCGCGCAGCTTGCGCAGTGCCTGCGCCTCGATTTGGCGCACCCGCTCGCGGGTCACGCCAAGGCGGCGGCCCACGTCGCTCAGGCTGTGCACCCGGCCGTCGTCCAGGCCGAAGCGCAGGCGCACAATGCGGGCTTCACGCAGAGGCAGGATGTCTTCCAGCGTGCGGGCCAGGTCTTCCTGCAGCAGAGCCTGTGCGGTGCTCTCCTCGGGGGAGGGGGCGGTCTCATCTTCGATCAGCTCGCCCAGCACCGAGTCTTCATCGCTGCCGATGGGGGTCTCCAGCGACTGCGGCAGGTAAGCCGCTTTGGTGATCAGCTCCACTTCCTGCGGAGTGGTGTCCAGCGCGTCGGCCAGCTCCATCAGAGTCGGTTCGCGCTTCAGCTCCTGCTTCATCATATTCTTGGTGCGCATCATCTTGGAGATCTTGTCGCCCATGTGGGCGGGGATGCGGATGGTGCGCCCCTTGTTGGAGATGGCCCGCGTGATCGCCTGGCGGATCCACCAGGTGGCATAGGTGCTGAACTTGAAACCCAGCCGGTAGTCGAACTTCTTGGCCGCGCGCATCAGGCCGATGTTGCCTTCCTGGATCAGATCGATCAGCGGCAGGCCGCGGTTCATGTTCTTCTTGGCGATGCTGATTACCAGGCGCGAGTTGGCCACGATCAGGTGCTGGCGGGCATCCCAGCCCTCCTGTACCTCTTTCATCAGCGCCTCGCGCTTCTTGGCGCTCAGGTTCTTCTCGGTGAGTTGGGTGCGCGCCTCATTGCCGCGCTCCATCGCCTTGGCCAGAGCGACTTCTTCTTCGGCTTTCAGCAGCGGCACGCTGGCGGCCTCGTTGAAGTACAGGCGCACCAGGTCGCTGGTCTCTGCCTCGGCCAGGGGGTCGTCGCTGTTGTAGTAGACCACGCCCTCAGGCTCGGCATCTACTTCTTCGCCGTCGTCCACATCGTCCAACTCGGCTTCAACCACCTCAGCGGCCTCCTCATCTTCGATGAGGGGGATGCCGGCGTTGAGCAGCGCTTCGAAGATGTCCTCCAGTTCGCCGGACTGGCGCTGTTCGCCGGGGACGAGTTGCAGCACGTTGTCAATGCTCACGTAGCCCTGCTTGCGCCCGAGGGCCAGCAGGCTTTCCAGAGCTTCCTCTTCAACGATGTCTTCGTTCTCATAGGCTTCAATTGTCTTGCTTACCATTTCTAATACGGCCTCCACAAATAGAGTAGCCAAGCTCCCTTAAGGGCACATGAAGGGGGCTTTGGCCCGGTGTTCCGGCTTGGGCACAACGCGCACAAGCCCATCCCTGATTGCTCAGGGTGTTTTTTCGCAGCTCAGTTTTTATTGGCGTAAGGGTGATACTACGGGTGAACTGCTGGGGTCATTCTAGCATTCGGCGTATTAGAGCTTTATTTGAGCGAGATTAGGGCAGGTTAAGCAAGTGGCACTTCGGCCAGCTCTCGCCAGCCGTGGGCGGCGGCGCCCAGCAGGCCGGCGCCGGTGTTCAGGATGACCTGAATGGGCATGCGCGCCAGGTAGCTCTCGTAGCCGGTCTTGGCGGCGAAAAGGGCGGCGAAGCCGCGCCGCTCGAACTCGCCGAGGATGCGCGGCGGGATGCCGCCGCCGATGTACGCGCCGCCGGTGCTGCCGTAGCTCAGCGCCAGGCTGCCGGCTTCGGCGGCCAGCGCGTCGACGAAAATATCCAGCACTTGCCGGCAAATCTCGCCCTCCGGCTCGCCAGCCAGAGCGGCGTCGATGATCAGCGGGGTGCGGTCGGCTGCGGCGGCCAACTGCTCGGCGAGCGCCCCGGGCGCCTGCGCCCGGCCGCTGGCCAGCAGGAAGTCGTAGATGTTGGGGATGCCCAGCCCGGAGCAGACGTGCTCCACATGTACCTGGGGATAGCGCCCGCGCAGGAAAGCCAGCAGCTCGTCCTGCACCGCATCCGCCGGGGCGAAGTCGGCGTGGCCGCCTTCGGTGGGGTAGGCACGGTAGCGCCGCCCGTCCCACACCAGGTAGCTGACCCCGATGCCAGTGCCCGGCGCGATGACGAAGCGGCTGCCCTGCAGCTCCGGCTGGCCGACTTGCAACGTGTGCAAGTCGGCCGGGCCGAGCTGCTCCACGGAGCTGGCGATGGCCTGCAGGTCGTTGAGCAGCCAGATGCGCTCCCAGCCAAAGGACGCACGCAGTTCGGCGGCATCGATCGCCCAGGCCAGGTTGGTCAGCTGCACGCGTTCGGCGACCACCGGGCCGGCGACGCCCAGGCTGGCGCCAAGGATGGGGCCGGGCGCCTCAGCCAGATACTCGTGCAGCACGTCCACCAGACTGGGATAGGCCTGGCCCTTGAACTTGGCAAGGTGCTGGGGCGTGTACGGATCTTCGTCAGAGAAAAGCGCCAGGCGCGTGTTGGTGGCGCCGATATCCCCGGCGAGCAGGTATCCGTGGCTTGATTGTGCGTTCATCGTTCGGCAGCCAAATTATAATCTTGCAGGTAGTATCTAATCGAATGAAGAACGTCCTCCAGCTTCTTGTGCAAACCAACCAAAAATACAACCAGGATGGCTGCGCGTTGTTGGCTGCTGCCCTGGCATATTACAGCTTCTTTTCCTTCTTTCCCTTTTTGCTCTTCCTGATCTATCTGGGCAACGAACTGCTGCCGGTTCACCAGTTGCACCAACTGCTGCTGGGCAGCCTGGCCCAGTTCCTGCCCACCGGCGCTGACACCATCTCACAGGTGGTAATCTTCGCCACGCTGCGCGGCGGTTCGCTGGGGTTGGTGGGCCTGGTGGGTTTGCTGTGGAGTGCTTCCTCTGTGTTGACTGTGTTGGAAACCGCGCTCAACCGCATTTGGAAGGCCAGGGCGCGCAGTTTCTGGCGCAAGCGCCTGCTAGCCACTTTGTCCATCCTGGCGCTGTGCCTGCTGTTCCTGGCCGCCATCAGCCTGGGGCATTTCGTGCCGGGCTTGCTGGCTTTGGCAGATTACCCCGGCCTGCACTGGCTGAGTCGCCTGGCCGCCTTCGGGCTGCTGGTTCTGGTGGTTAGCTTGCTGTACAGCACTTTCTCCAACCGGCGCATCCCGCCGCGGGCGGCCTGGAGCGGCGGCCTGGCGGCCGCGGTGCTGCTGGTCGCCGCCCGGGTTATCTTCGACTGGTTCATCCAGTCTGCCTTCGCCAATTATGGCGCGGTGTACGGCTCGCTGGCCTGGATCGTGTCGCTGGCGCTGTGGGTCTATGTGGTGGCCACACTGTTCCTGCTCGGCGCCGAGTTCGGCTCCGTGCTGGAGGCACAGGAGACGGCGGCGTGAACCCGGTGACCGAAGGCTTGCTGCGCAAGCTCAACGACCCACAGCTGGACGAGTTCGCTCGCTGCTGGGGCGAGCTGGAAGCGCTGGTGATCGAGATCTATCGCCAGAAAGCCGTGTCTTTCGAGCAGCAGGAAAGTTTCTTCTTGTTGCGCGAAGAGCTGCTGCAGCGCTATCCGCCGCTGGCCGAGGAGCTGGGCGGATATTGGCCGCTGGCTCGCGTCAAGGGGGAAGCGGTCACGGTCAATCCCTTTGAGGCTCTGATCGGCAAGGAATCCGCCAAGCAGTTCGTGGAGAACTGGGAGGCGATGCGCTACCTGCCCGCCGCCCGGGAAGCGATCAATCAGCTGCTGATGGGCCGTATCGAGCGCGCCGGCTGAAGGCTATTTCAGCCTTCTCTCCAAATAAGAGCGCACTGCGCCGGCGAATTCTTCGGGCCGTTCTTTTTGCGGCCAGTGTTTGCAGCCTTCCATCACGTATAGCTCGCAGTCGGGGATTTGCTGGCTGGCGGCCACCGCATCCTTGAGCGGCACGGCCGCGTCGTCGCTGCCATGCACCAGCAGGGTGGGCTGCCTGATCTCGCCAAACCGCGCCGACAGGTCCCGCGTCAGGCCGGTGGACGTGATCTCCGCCCTCTGGAAGGACATGAATGCCTTGCCGGCGTCCGGCGCTTTCATCAGTTCGACGATTTCGTTCACCATCTCGTCGGTCACCTTGCTTCGGTCGCTGATCAGGTTGTATTCCAGCGACCAACGCACCATCCAGGGCAGCGCGGTCCACTTGTAGATATTGTCATTGATTTTGGAGCGCGTATACCAATAGGTCAGGCGGTGCCAGGGCAGTTTGCTGGCCAACCCCCAGGCGTCCACCGGGATGAGGATTTTGGCCAGCTCCGGGTAGCTGAGCGCCGTGTTCAGCGTGATGCCGCCACCCAGCGACAGGCCGCAAAGGGTAACGGGGCCGCCGCCGAAGGCTTCGATGACGCCTTTAGCGATCTCGGTGTAGAAAGGCAGCGAATACTCGCCGCTGGTGCGGCTGCTGGCGCCGTACCCCGGCAGGTCCGGCGCGACGACCTGGTAGCCTTCGGCCAGCAGGGGGATCACCTCACCCCAGGAAAGCATCGCCGAGTCCACCCCAGCGCCGTGCAGCAGCACGATGGTGTCTTTGCCGCTCCCGGCGTGGTGGCAGGCGACCTTCACGCCGTCCACCGAGATGAATTTGGTCTGGATCGTTTTTGCCATTAGGAGGCCTTTCGGGTTTGGAGGATGATGGCCAGGCTGTCCGCAATGCGCTTTTTTGGGTCTGCGCCGGCTTCTTCTTTGCACCACAGCAGCGCGGCCCCAGTGGCCGCTGCCTGCAAGGTGTGGCTCATCGCAGGGATGTCTTCGCAGACCAGTTCTCCGCTCCCCACAGCCTCTGCGAGTATCTTCTGCACTTCTGCATCCACCAGGCGCATGCGTTCGCGCGATCTGGCGACCAACTCGGGGTCGATGTCAAAATTCAGATACAGCACCATCAGGTTGGCCAGCTCGCCCGGCTTTTTGATGAACTCATTCCACTGGGTGAAGATCTCGGTGAGCGCATCCAGCAGCGGCAGCCGGCGTTTGGCCAGTTCGGCGAAGCTGTTGCGGGTGACATCGATCAGGTACTCATAATAGGCGATCAGCATGTCCTTCTTCGAGCCGAAGCGCTTGGAGAGGGCGGCCGGGGACAGCTGCCCGTAGCGTGCGATGTTCTGCAGCGTGAGTGCCTCGTAGCCTTGCGTGAGCAGCACGGCCGAGATACTTTGAAAGATTTTTTCGTCGGAATGTAATTGAGGGCGCATGTCAGCTCATTAGTAAGTGGATGTTCACTTACTAATGGTATGGCGGATTGGCTAGCTTGTCAAGCAGGACAAACAAAAAACGGAACCCATAGGGTTCCGTTTGCGCTTGTCTTAGGGTGGATGACGGGAGTCGAACCCGCAACCACCGCATCCACAATGCGGTGCTCTGCCATTGAGCTACATCCACCAAGCGGTAGCTATTCTATCACGCTGCAGCGAGGATGCGCTGCAGTTCGGCGAGCAATTCGGCGCGCGGCAGGCTGCGCTGCTCGCCGCTGCGCAGGTCCTTTAGGCTCACCTGCTTCTGCGCCAACTCCTCCGGCCCCAGCACCAGCACCACTTGTGCGCCCAGCCGGTCGGCCTGCTTGAACTGCTTCTGCAACTTATCGGCATTCAGGTGGCTGGCCACCTGCACTCCGGCGGCGCGCAGTTCGGCGGCCAACGCCAGGCTGGCGGTCATCTGCTCTTCGCCGAAGATGGTGACATATACCGGCGCGCCGGCTTGTAGTTCCGGCAGCCGGCCAAGGGCGCGCAGCATCAGGCTGATCACCACGTTGCCCACGGCGAAGCCCACTGCGGGCACCGGCTCGCCGCCTACCGCGTTGACCAGGTCGTTGTAGCGCCCGCCGCCGAAGATGGCGCGGAACTCGCCGGCGGTGTCCCAGGCTTCGAACACCGTGCCAGTGTAATAGTCCAGCCCGCGGATGATGTGCGGGCCGTAGCTCACGTAATCGCTGGCGCTGTGCGCCGCGACTGCCTCGAAGAAGCGTGGCAGGGTGGGTGACTTCTTCCACAGGTCCTGGTCGCTGATCAGCTTCTCGATGCCGGCCAGTTCCCCGCCGCCCAGGCCGAGTTCCTTGCCGTACTCCGCCCAGGCTGCCGCGGCCATCTTGTCTTTGCGGTCGATCAGGCCGAAAACGTCCTTGTGCCGCGCGGCGGGGATGCCCAGCGCCTCCAGCTCGGTCTGCATCAGTTGGCGGTTGTTGACCAGCACCTGCGCCTCGTTGGGCCTTAGGCCCACGCTGCGCAGGAAGCCGGCCGCCACGGCGGCCAGCTCGGCGTCCGCCTCGGGCGAGTCCTCGCCAATCAGATCGATGTTCCACTGAAAGAACTCGCGACTGCGGCCCTTCTGCGGGCGCTCGTAGCGCCAGAAGGGCCCGAAGGACCACCAGCGCAGCGGGTAGCTCAGCTGCCGCTGGCGGGCGGCGACCATGCGCGCCAGGGTGGGGGTCAGTTCCGGGCGCAGCGCCACTTTCTCGCCGCCGCGGTCTTCGAACACGTAGGACTGCTTTTCGACCAGCTCGGCGCCGGATTTGGCTGCGTACAGTTCGAAGCGCTCCAGGAACGGGCCGTCGTACTCCTCGTAGCCAAAAGCCTCAGAGACTTCGCGCATCTTGGCGTACAGCCAGGTGCGTACAGCCATCTCTTCGGGGTAATAGTCCTGGGTCCCGCGCACGGGTTGGATCAGGTTGGGCATAGGCTGGGATTTTAGCAGAAGAGGGGATGGAGAATAGAGATTGGAGAATGGAGTTTCGGCAAATCTCCACTCTCTATTCTCCAATCTCCACTTACCAATTACCAGTTACAATTTTTTTGGAGGTCGCCCCATGAGACTTGTCACTTGGAATGTCAACGGCTTGCGCTCGCTGCTGAAGCGCGATGGCTGGAATTGGATTGCCAGGCAAAAACCGGATGTGGTTTGCCACCAGGAAATCAAGGTCATGCCGGAGCAATTGACCGCCAGCCAGTTGGACGCCTTCAAGGGCTATGAGGCTGTCTGGAACCCGGCGGAGAAGCCCGGCTACAGTGGGGTGGCCACGCTCACCAGAGGGGCACGCGCCGCCGAGTTGGGCTTCGGCCAGTCCAAGTTCGACACCGAAGGCCGCCTCATCCAAACCCACTTCGACGACTTCGAACTGCTCAATGTCTACTTCCCCAGCGGCACCAGCGGCATGCACCGCGTCGAGTTCAAGCTGGAGTTCTATGCCGCGCTGCTGGAATACATCAAAGCTTTGCGCGCCAAGGGCAAGAGCGTCATCATCACCGGCGACTTCAATACCGCCCATACCGAGATCGACCTGGCCCGCCCCAAGACCAACCAAAGGACTTCTGGCTTCATGCCGATTGAGCGCGAGGCGCTGGGCCACTATTTCGAAAGCGGCCTGGTGGACAGCTTCCGGCGGCTGAACCCTGACAAGGTGCAATACACCTGGTGGACGCAACGCTCGCCCAGTGCACGGGCCAACAACATCGGCTGGCGGCTGGATTACTTCCTGGTGTCTGAAGACCTCTTCCCCAAGGTCAAGGCGGTAACCATCTTCGACGATGTCACCGGCTCAGACCACTGCCCGGTGATGCTGGAACTGAAGTGAGCCAAGTCGTCCTCACTCAGCACGTTACTGCGCCGCCAGAGCAGGTCTATGCCGCCTTCACCTCGGCGGAGGCGCTGGCGCGCTGGTGGTGGCCGCACATCGCCGACACGACCTACGCGGTGGATGCTCGTGTCGGCGGCGCCTACGACGTCCGCTCGCAGGCCGCCGGCATTGGCGCCCGCGGCGAGTTCCTCGAACTCGACGCAGCGAGTCTGATCCGCATCACCTGGAACTGGATGAACGACGGCGTCAGCCAGGTGGAGGAGGAGGTGCACATCGCCTTCTCGCCCGACGGCGACGGTACACTGCTCACGCTGACACACCACCTCGCCCCGCAGGCCGGCGACGGCGAAGACTTGCGCCAGGGCTGGAGCGATGTGCTCGCCCGGCTGGCCGAGATCCACCGCTAACCTGCTGCTTAAGCGACCGATTCGCAATCGGACTATACTCGTCTCCATGCTGCGCACTGAGACCCTCTCAACATCTCCTAACCTGCCCACGCCGCCGATGCTGAGCGGCGGGTTGCCTTACATCGGCCATGCCATCGAGTTTTACCGCGACCCGGAACGCTTCTTCCGCCGCGGCTATCAAGCCCACGGCAATGTGTTCGGCATTAAGCTGCTGGGGCAGCCCATGGCCATCCTGGTTGGGCCGCAGGAACAGTCCTTCTTTTTCAAGCAGACCGACAAACAGCTGGACATGGAAAAACCTTATGGCTTCCTGGCGGCGATCTTCGGGAAGATCGCTTTCCTCGGCAGCCATGATACTTACCAGCTGCACCGCCCGGTGCTGCACAGCCTGTTCGGCCGCGAGCAGATGGCCGGCTACCTGCCGGTGATGAGCCGTGTGGTGGGCACCTGGGTGGACGGCTTGGGTGAACGCGGCGAGATGGAACTGACCCACGAGATGGCCGAACTGGTCAAAGAAGTTGCTGGGCGCTGCTTCCTGGGTGACGAAGTGCATGAACGCCTGGAGGCGGCCGGCTTCTGGGAGCAGTACGATGCGCTGAGCGCTTCGTTGGACCCGCTGCTGTACAAGTTACCGCTGCCCAAATTCATCCGCCGCGACGCGGCCAAGAAGAAGATACGCGCCATTTTGCAGCCGCTCATTGAGGAGCGCCGCAGGCAGCCGGTCGCCGACGGCTTCCAGCACCTGCTCGACCAGCCGGACGGTGGTGGCCAGCCGCTGCCGGACGACATCATCGCCAGCTTCTTCGCCGCGCTGATGTTCGCCGGCCACGAGACCACCGCCGGGCAGGCCGCCTGGTCCATCCTGCACCTCATTGAGAATCCGGATTACCGCATGGGCGTACTGGAAGAAATCGATCGCGTGCTGGGTAAGGCCGCAGAAGTGAACCATGTGCACTTGCGCGAGCTGGCCCTGGTGAACGCCGCCGTGCAGGAGACGGGCCGCCTGCGCCCGTCCGCCGAGACGTTGCTGCGTGAGGTGAAGGAAGATATCGAGTTGAGCGGCTACCGCATCCCTGCCGGCTGGTTCGTGATGACTTCCACCGCCGCGGCGCACTTCATCCCCGAATACTTCGCCGACCCCTATCGCTACGACCCGGCGCGCTTCAGCGAGCGCAAAGAGGGCGCCGGCTTCGAGTTGATTACTTTCGGCGGTGGGCTGCACAAGTGCACCGGCATGAACTTCGCCCGCATCGAAATGTCCATCATTTTGGCGCTGCTCTTCCGCCAGTACGACCTGGAACTGGTCACGCCTTTCGAGAAGATTGGCGTAGACCGTGGGGGTTCCAGTCGCCCGACGCGGACGCTTGTGCGATATATGCGCAAGTAACTGGTAATTGGTAATTTACCAATTACCAGTTACTAATTATTGGCTACTCTCCAATTGCCTTTCTAGTTCTCTTACATCCGTCACCGGCAACTGACAGACGAAATTCTGGCACACGTAGGCGCTGGGCTTGCCGTCCAGCAGCGGCCGCTCGGCGAGCAGGGCAGGGCTGCCTGCCTGCGGAGGTACGGCGCTGGCGGCCAAGACATCAAACGGACGCCACCGCGCCCACACTGTGTTCAGCAATGCCGTTGTGGCCGGGTCAGTCAGGTCGCCGACCACAGCGATTTCGCGCCCACCGGCCAACGCGAACTGCCCTGCGCATAGCCACTGGGCAAAACCGGTGGGGAAGCGCGCCGTCTGCGGCAGGATGGCGGCCAGCATGCCTTCGGCTTGCTCGCGCCAGGCGTGGTTTCCGCTGTAGGCGGCCAGCTGGAGCAGCAGCGTTGCGGCCAGGGCGTTGCCGCTGGGCGTGGCGTTGTCCTGCACATCCTTCGGCCGGGCGACCAGCGCCTCGGCATCGTCGCGTGTGTCGTAGAAGCCGCCGGCCGGGTCGCTGTAATGTGCCAGCATGTCTTCGGCCAGGCGTTGGGCTTCAGCGTACCAACGGGGCTGCGGGTCGCTCTGGTAGAGGGCCAGCAGGCCCAGGCCCAGCGCGGCGTAGTCTTCCAAATAGGCGTTGTGGGCGGCGCGGCCGGCCCGCCACGAACGCAGCAGGCGGTCGCCGGGGTGCAGCTGGCTCAGCAGGAAGTCGGCATTGCACTGTGCGGCTTCCAGATAGTCCGACCGCTTCAGGTAACGTGCCGCCTCGGCGAAGGCGGTGAGCATTAAGCCGTTCCAAGCGGTCAGCACCTTGTCATCCGTGGTTGGTCGGACACGGCCGCCGCGGGCGGCCAGTAGGGCATCCAGGCCTGTGCGCAGGCGGGCAGGCACCTCGGCCGCGTCCAGGCCGAACTGCTCGGCCAGTTCTGCATCGCTTTTGGCGCGCTGCAAAATGTTCTTGCTTTCAAAGTTGCCTTCGTTGGTGATGCCATAGGCGGCAATCACCAAATCCCGAATCTCCTTATCTCCAATCTCCTTCTCTACCTCATCCAACCCCCAGACATAGAACTTGCCCTCATGTCCCTCGGAGTCGGCGTCCAGGCTGCTGTAGAAGCCGCCCTGCGTGTCGGTCAACTCACGCAGCACAAAATCCAGCGTCGCCTCGCAGACCTGGCGAAAGTGCTCGTCGCCGCTCACCAGATAGCCATGCAGGTAAGCGCGGGCCAGCAGCGCATTGTCGTAGAGCATCTTCTCGAAGTGGGGTACCAGCCAGAAATCGTCCACGCTGTAGCGGGCGAAGCCGCCGCCGACTACGTCGTACAGCCCGCCGCGCGCCATCGCCGCCAGGGCATGCTTGGCCATGTCCAGCGCCAGCTTGTCGCCCTGTGTGCCGCGCGCCAGCAGGAACTCGACGGCCATCGACTGCGGGAATTTGGGCGCATGGCCCCAGCCGCCGCGATTCCAGTCGTAAGCCTGCGCCAGCGCCATCACCGCCTTGTCCAGCGCCTCGGCCTCCAGCGCGCCGCTGCCGCTCGTGGGCAGTGGCTGCCAGAGGTGCTGCTTCAACTGCTGGCCGGCAGCTTCCACCTTGTCGCGCTGCTCTGTCCACAGGGTCACGATGTGCTCCAGCACCTGGCGGAACGAGGGCATGCGGTGGCTGGGGCGGGGCGGGAAGTAGGTGCCGCCCCAAAATGGGCGACCGTCGGGCATCAGGAAGACGCTCATCGGCCAGCCACCGGCGCCGGTGAGCGCCACCACGGCCTCCATGTAGATGCCGTCAATGTCGGGGCGTTCTTCGCGGTCCACTTTGACGTTGATGAAGTGCTGGTTCATGTAGGCCGCGGTGTCTTCGTCTTCAAAAGACTCATGCTCCATCACATGACACCAATGGCAGGCTGCGTAGCCGATGCTGAGAAAAATGGGCTTGTCTTCGTCTTTGGCACGCTGCAAGGCTTCCGGCCCCCAGGGGTACCAGTCCACCGGATTGTTCTGATGCTGTAGCAGGTAAGGTGAGTTGGATTCGGCGAGGCGGTTG
This sequence comes from Anaerolineales bacterium, assembly GCA_026129335.1. Taxonomy (GTDB): domain Bacteria; phylum Chloroflexota; class Anaerolineae; order Anaerolineales; family UBA11579; genus JAMCZK01. The sequence continues at coordinate 44,676 of JAHCIH010000012.1, read as the reverse complement.
GACATGATTCAGGCAGCGTCCAGCGCGTCCGCGTCCGCCGGCTCAATGTTCCAATCCTGCGCCTTGAAGTTGCTCTCGATATGCGCAGGGTTCGACGAAGCCGGGATGACGATCATCCCTTTGTGCATCAGCCAGTTAAGCAGTACCTGCTCGCGGGTCGCGTTGTACTTTTCGGCGAGTTGGGCCAGTACCGTTTCTTGCTCGCGGGAGCCGCGCTCCAGCGGGCTGTAGGCGGTTACGGTGATCTCGCGTTCCAGACAGAACTGCAGCAGCTCGGCCGGCTGATGGTTGAGGTTGTATTCAATCTGGTTGTTGCTGAATTCGATGCCACTGTCCAGCGCCTCTTGCACCAGATCTATATCGAAATTGGAGACGCCCAAGGCGCGCACTTGTCCGGCGCGGCGGGCTGCATCCATCGCTGCCAGCGTCTCGGCGGCCGGCGTGTTCGCCGGCCAATGGATCAGCAGCAGGTCGATGTAGTCGGTTTCCAATTCGTCGAGGAAGCGCTGCACCGTAGGGCCGACGCGTTTGGCCGATACACTGTGCGACCACAGCTTGCTGGTGATGAAAACGTCCTCGCGTGCCAGGCCGCTGCCTGCCAATGCGCGGGCGATGGGCTTGTGACTGTCGTAGATGTCGGCGCTGTCCAGGTGGCGGTAGCCCACCTGCAGCGCATGCGCCACGGCGCGCTCGGCGTCGCGCAACCGGTAGGTGCCAAAGCCCATCTGGGGGATTTGCAGTTTGCTGGTAAGCGGCAGGCTGGGTGAAGTTGTCATGGCATCCTCATGGCTTAAAGAAGGTCATGCCCACGCCCATCTTGCCCAGCCCTTCTTCCGCCCAATGTTGCACCAGCGTGGACTCGCTCTCCAGCAAGGCGAACAGCGCCGGGATGCTACCGGGATCGCCGATTAGCGCCAGGGCGCGGGCCGCCTCGGCTTGGCGCTGCGCGCCGGGTTGCTCCAGCGCTTCGACCAGCACAGGTACAGACATGCTGCCCGCCGCGGCCAGCGCATCACCGGCCAGGCGGGCCAACAGGCTGTCTTCATCCGCCAGCATGGCGATCAGGGCGGGGACGGCCGCCGCGTCCGGCCGCTGGGCCAGCGCCACTGCCGCGCAGCAGCGCACGGCGTGTTCGTCGTCTGCAAGCGCTGCGGCCAGCGCCTGCCCGGCCTCCAGCTGGGCGAAGCCCGCCAAAGCCCGCAGCGCCCACCATCGCTGGTCGGCCTGCGGGCTTTGGCTCTGTTTCAATAAGGCGTTCAGGGCATCCTGCCCGTGGGCGGGCAGGGCTTGGGCGGCTTGCTCGGCGCGGGCGTCGTCGCCGCTGTTCAACTCTCGCAGCAAGTCCGCCAAGTCGGGCATCTTACTCCGCGGCGGAGGCCGGCGCAGGCACTTCCAGCTTGTCTTTGGCCGTGTTGATGAACTTGTCGCCGACCTCGATCAACATTACCGGGATATCGTCGATCACTGGGTATTTGCGGCCGCACTCCTTGCAGATGAACCAGGCCTCTTTGTAAAACTCCAGTTCCCCTTCGCTTTCCTGCACGCAATTCGGACAGCGCAGAATTTCGATCAGGTCTTTGCTTACCATGCTTCCTCCGCTTTTATTGTACTGCCTCAATGCGCGCCCCCAGGCTGCGCAGGCTGTCTTCGAGGTTTTCGTAACCGCGGGTGATGTGGTCGATCCCGTGGATGGTGGATTTGCCCTCGGCCATGATCGCGGCGATGAGGTAGGTGAAACCAGCCCGCAGGTCGGGCACATTGATTTCCGCTGCCTTTAGTTGGCTCGGCCCTTTGATCACCGCGCTGTGTTGGTAGTGGCTGCTGTGGAAGCGGCAGTGATGCCCCAGGCAGGTGTCGTAGAGCGCGATCTCGGCGCCCATTTGCTGCAGCGCGCTGATGTAGCCGAAACGGTCCTCGAACACGGTCTCGTGCACCACGGACATGCCCTCGGCCTGCGTGAGCAGCAGCACGAAAGGCGACTGCCAGTCGGTCATGAAACCGGGATGCACACTGGTATCCAGGTGGATGGCTTTCAGCGCGCCATTGTGGAAGAAGCGGATGCCCTCCTCCTGCACCTCGAACAGCCCGCCCACACGGCGCAGCGTATTCAGGAAGGTGAGCAGGTCTTGCTGGCGGGCATTCTTCACGAAGACGTCCCCGCGGGAAGCCACTGCGGCCACGCCCAACGAGGCCGCCACGATGCGGTCTGGCATCAGTCGGTGGTTGGCGCCGTCGAGCTTGGAGACGCCCTCGATGACGAAAGTGCGGTCCACCTTGTAGTCGATGATCGCACCCATTTTCTGCAAATAGATCACCAGGTCCATCACTTCGGGCTCAATGGCCGCGTTGCGCAAGGTGGTGCGGCCCTTGGCCAGTACCGCGCACATCAGCAGATTCTCGGTGGTGGTCACACTGGGGTAGGGCAGTTCGATCTCGGCGCCGCGCAGCTTCTCCGCTTCGATGTAATAGGCGCCATCGCGGATCTCCACCTGCGCGCCCATACTCTTTACGCCCTCCAGGTGGAAGTTCACCGGGCGCGGCCCGATCTGGTCGCCGCCGGCGGCGGCGGGAATCACCGCCCGCCCGCGGCGATGCAGCAGTGGGCCGAGCATCATGATCGCCAGCCGGTTGCGGCCGCCCAGCTCGGGGCTGATCTCGTCTGCAGTGACCTCGGGCGTATGCACTTCCAGCCCATGAGCGCTGGTGTTCTTGAAGCCGGCGCCCACCGCTCCGCAGATTTCTTGCGTGATCAGGCGGTCGCCAATATCCGGCACGTTGCGGAAGTGGCTGGGCTGCTCGCTGAGCATCGAGGCGACCAGCAGCTTGGTGATCGAGTTCTTCGCCCCGCTGACCGCGATCTCCCCGCGCAGGGGCGCGCCACCTTCAATGGTCCAGGTGGTCATCCCGTCAGTTCCCCTGCATCTGCTTGGGCGGCATGCCCTGGGTGCCGGGGCCGTATTGGTACACGGCGGACCAGGCGCGGTATTGGGTGTTGATCCTGTCCTGGTGGATGACTTCGCCGTTGTGGGTCACGGTGCGGGTGATGCTCACCGTGGCGCCGTCCGCGGCCCAGTCCACCTGCTTCACTTCGCCCTGGGCGAGTTCGGAGTTCTCTTCGTACACCGGGTCCGGCGCCTTGACGATATTCTGCGCGCCGGTGGTGTTCCACTCCACGCTGCGCCCGTCGTGCGTCGAATAGAACTTCCAGGTGATGGTGCGCGCCGGGCCGTTGACGTAGGTTTCCATCAGCAGCCAGTGCGGCGTATCGTTCTGGAACTTGAAATCCACGATGGGAGCGAAGACGGTAGCGTCCAGCCCGACGAGATGAGTGCGGTTGTTGCCGGCGGCATCCATTTCGTAGTAGCCCACACGGTAGGCGTGCGGGTAGCGTTCGACGATGGGGAAGCCGCCGAAGAAGGCAGCCCGGAACAGCGTGGTGCTTACCTGGCACACGCCGCCGCCGACGCCTTTGATCGTGCGGTCACCGAAGATGATCAGCGCCTCGGCGAAGCCGGACTCCAAGCTGATCTCGCCGATGTTGTCGACCATCGAGAACACTGCGCCCGGCGGCACCAGCAAACCGTGGAAGCGCTCGGCGGCAATGGCGATGTTCTGGATGCGGTCGTCGCTGGAGCCGTAGAAATAAGTGGTCTGTTCGGAAACCAGTTCGCGGATGCCCATCTCAGCGGCATTGGCATTTTCCAATATCTCGGGCTCGGTGAAGTCGTACTGCAGTTCGACTTGGTGCGCGCCTTCGCCAATCTGGGCGTTGATGTGCTGGATGCTGGCCTGCAGGTTCAGCGTGCGCCCGATGACCGCCGGCTTGTATACGTCGAACTCGCTGGTCTCGTCGTTGAATACGAAGCGAGCGTTGCGCGGCTGAGCGCCCACCTTGCCGCCCAGGCTGGCCAGGATCGCGCCCAGTTCCTGGCTGTTCAGGCCCAACTGGTAATGCGCGCCATCCTCACCCTCCACACGCTCCACGCTGAGCATCCTCGCCAGGGCATCCGGCTCCAGCGTCCAAGGGTCGGGGTTGTCTTCGTAGTTGCCGCCCGGCACAATGACCAGTGGCTGGCTGAGCAGGCTTTCGGCGATGGCCGCCTGCGCGCTGACGTCCAGAATACGCGGCGGGGTTTCCTCCACGGCCAGGGGCACATCCACATCCTGCATTTGCAGCAGTTGGGCGGCCAGCCAGCTGACAGTCTTTTCGCTGTCCAGGGTCAGACCCACCTGTCCGGGGCTCATCTCCACCTGCAAGCCGTCCACTGCCAGCACGGCTTCGACGGTGGGGCGGTTGATCTCAGCGGCGATCTGCTGCAGTACGAGGTGGGCGATCTGCCCATCGAAGACTATGCGCGGCGACAGCTCCGCGCCGCCCTGCAGCGATTGGATCTTTTGGGCCACGTTTTCCCACGGCCACAGGCTGCGCCCGAAGCCGTGGGCGGCCGCTGCGGTGGCTTCTGCGTCCAGCTGCAGACCCAACTGGGCTGGGGTGAACTGCCAGCTTTGCTCGCCATAGCGCAGCGTCACCCGCCCGGTCTGTGGATAGTTGAGATGCTGACTGATCAGGCTGACCGCTTCGGTGCGGCGCACGCCGCCCAAGTCCAGCCCGGCCACGCGTACGCCGGGCAGCACCCGGCCGAGGTTCAGCGCGCTGATAACCAGCGAGAACAGCAGGCCGGTCGCGACCACCACGCCGAGCGCGGCGGCGAAGGCGGCAAGGATGCGCGAAATCAGCGAGGGCGGGGCCAGTTCGATCGGCGGCTGGGAAACGGGCTGGGTGATCATTGCGCAGATTTTACCCGTTGTGACCGTGCAAGTCCGCCTTCAGATGACTTGAATTACTGCGCCCAGGGATGGCTGCAGGCTAACGGCGCGCCCTGACCCATCCAGGCATCCCAGGCGGTGATGAGCTCGAATGGGCTCACCGTGCTGCGCAAGTGCCGGGGCAGCAGTGCGAGCACGACGTCCAGGCTGCCGGGGTAGGCGGCTTGCCCGGCGCCCGCACACAAAGCGTTGATCGCCTGCACCTGCTCACGCAAGGCGCGTTGCGGCCCGCTCCAGGTCGGCTGGGGCGCTGAAGGCTGGTTGCCGGAGAGTTCCAGCAGGCGGGCCAGCGCGGCCTGGTCTAGCCAGTAAACCTGTGCCCAGGTTGCCGTGCCGCTCAACGGCGGCAGGCTGCCTGGGTCCTGCAGCTGGCGAGCCGACAGCTGGATGGGGGCATGAGGCTGTGCATAAGGGTTGGTTTCGTCGCCGAGTGGGGCGGGGTAGAGCGGCGTCCACGCCCATGCGCCACCTTCAGCTTGCCGCACTTCCCAGATCCCCAGCAAACTGGGTTGGCTGAGCGCATCGACAAAGACGATCAGGACTTCCCCTTGTGCAGGGGTGGGAGCGGCAAGGGCGCGGCTCAGCTTGCCGGCGAACAGCCCGGTCAACAGGCCCAGACCGAGAAATCCAAGCAGGATGATTCGGCGGGTGGGGGCCATCAGGGCCACCAGGCCAGCAGCATCCCGGCGGCGAAGCCCAGCGCCCATGCGATCAGCCCCAGCGCCCAACCGCGCGGCAGCCAGCCCACCGGCTGCACGGCAGCCAGGCTTTGGCCGGTTTGCTGCAGGCCGCGGCTCAGCGGGCGAACCCCGCTAAGCAGGCGGACGGTCAGCTGCCAGAAGTTGAGTTCCAGCCAGTGGCTGATGCGCGTACCCATCTCAGCGAGAGGTGGTCACTTTTAGGATGCGGCCGTGGTCGTCGGCCACCACCCGCACGGTGCGGCTGATGGTGTAGCCGCCGGCGCGCCCCGCGTCGCCCTTGTAGGTGAGCAGGAAGGTGGCCCCGCCGGGGCTTTTTGCGCCGGCCTGCGCGGTGACCCGCGGCGTGTCGCCGGCCACTTCGGGGAAGCGCCGGGCGACTTCCCGGCTGATGTGTTGGATCGTCTTGGCATCCATTTTGGCGCTCCTGTTAGCCCTCGACCATCAGGCTGACCCGCGCCTTTTTGCGCAGGAAAGCGGGGATGTCCAGGTCGTTGAGCATGTCCGCCGGCACGGCCGGGCGGCTCTCTTCAATCGGCTGTCCGACCAGATCGGCGGCAGCCATCTCTTTGGCTTCCGCCACCCCTTCCGGTTCGGCAGGCTCTTCAATCTCTGCCAGCTCCACGAGTTCGGGCCCGGGTGTGATCTGCTCCAGCGGCTGGGCGCCCAACCCGGTGACGACCAAGATCACCTGGACGCGCTGCTTCAAACGATCATCTTGCGAGAGGCCCATCACTACGTCGACATCTTCGCCGGTCATGCTGCGCATGTGGCCCAGCGCTTCGCCGACTTCGTAGAGGCTCAAATCCTCGCCGCCGCTGAAGTTGGCGATCACGCCCTGCGCATCGGCCAGGGAGATGCTCTCCAGCAGCGGGTGCTGCAAGGCCTGTTGGATGGCGTCGATCACTTTTGTGGGGCCGTTGCCGTGGCCGATGGCCATCAGCGCGCCGCCCCCGCGCAGCATCATGTTGCGGATGTGCGAGAAGTCCACGTTGATCAAGCCGGGCTGGGTGATCAGCTCGGCGATGCCCTGCACTGCCTGGCGCAGCACGTCGTCGGCCATGCGGAAGGCGGTCTCCAGGGGCAAATCCTGCGGGGCGACTTGCAGCAGGCGGTCATTCGGGATGGTGATCAGCGTATCCGTGTGCGGCTGCAGGCGGGCCAGACCCTCCTGCGCGTTGCGTTGGCGGCGACCCATCTCGAAGCTGAACGGCGTGGTCACCACGGCGATGGTCACTGCGCCCAGGGCGCGGGCCACCTCACCGGCCACGGCAATCGAGCCGGTGCCAGTGCCGCCGCCCATGCCGGCAGTGAGAAAGACCATATCGGCGCCGCGCAGCGCTTCTTCCAATTCCTTGCGGCTTTCAAGTGCCGCGCTGCAGCCGATCTCATAGTCGCCGCCGGCACCCAAGCCGCGGGTCAGCAGCGGCCCTAGGTGCACTTTCACCGGCGCCTTGCTGGTCTGCAGTACTTGGTAATCCGTGTTGGCGGCGATGAATTCGACGCCGGGGATGCCCAGTTCGATCATGCGGTCCACGGCGTTGCTGCCGCCGCCGCCCAGGCCGAGAACTTTGATCACGGGGCCGCGCAGCTCTTCAGCTGGCTGGCTGGGTTTGGTGTCTTCCATTTGGCTTGTCCTTAGGCGGTCTGCAGGTTGTCCACCGTGCATCCGGCTTGTATCAGTGTGCGCAGGATTTCGTCCGGATAGCCTTCCAGGCCGCCGGCCAGGGTCACCCGGGTGGACGCGGCCGCCTGCTGCAGCGAAGTGCCTACGGTGGCCTGGTGGCTCTGAAGGAAACTGCGCACCAGTTCCATCGGCCAATCCGAGCTGTTGGGCAGCAGCAGGTAGTGGCTCATACCGGCCGGGGCACTCTTGGGCGCCGTGGACGTGGGGGCTGCATCGCTCTGTAACGCATCCGGCATGGCCTTCGCCTGCGGGGCGCGCGAGGCCAGCCATTCTTCGCCGTGCTTGCTCGGCTTGGCCGTCTCGTACTTGAACCAGGCATATTCGGCCGAGGGGCTGCTCAGCGGGGCGCTGAGCAGCCAGAAGTTACAGGCCAGCACATTGGCGGGCACGCGGTTGTTGTGCGTGTCTGAAGGCGCACGCTGCAGCGTTTCGGTGATGTTCAGGGCGCGGCGGCCGATCTGCGCGTCGCGCAGGTGCATCGTCTCGCGCTGCACGCCGGCAGCCACCAGGATGATGGGCAAGACCTGCCCGGTCACCGCACGGCTGATGGCGTTGTACCAGTCGAAGATGCGGAAGCCGAGTTGGTCTTCACTGCCGGGCGGGGTGTGATAGGGCATGGTGGCAGGCCAGCTCTCCGGCCCGCCGGCGCCCCAGATCAGCGATTTGTCGTAGGTCCAGGCATAGGCGCCCAGCACCAGGCCGGCCAGCAGCTCGCTTTCGCCGCGGGCCTGCAGCGCTTCCAGCGCGGAGCGCAGGAAGGCGGTGTCCCAATAGTCGCCCCCGGGTTCCAGCGCGGGGAAAACGGGAGTCAGCCCGGCTTCACGGGCCGCGCGGGCCAAAGGCACGAACTTGTCCAGGAAATTGTCCACCAGGCCGCGCTGCGTCCAGGCAACCCCCGGCCACTGGCTGCGCAGGTTGGGCCGGTCGAACAGCACCACGTAGCGCACGCCCCAGTTGGCATAGGCACCGAACAGGGCGGCGAAGTCTTCGACCTGATACTCCTCGGTCAGCGGGATATCGAATTGCAGGACCGGCTGGATATCGTTGGCGATCAGGCTGCCGATGAGCTCGCTGGGAATGGCGCGATCCAGCGGGGCTGGCAGGGTAATCCAGTTGACGCCCAGCGATTGGATCGCCGGCAGCCACTTCTCCAGGTGGGCTTGGCTGTAGTGCTTGGTATCGGCGAAGTAGTGGATGCCCAGGCGCTTGTCGGACGAGACTTGCAGCGGCGCGTAACTGGCACCGCCGTCCAGGCTCTGGACTCCGGGGTTGCCCGAGGCGTTCTGCTCTTCCACCTCATCGCGGGCGGCGTCCTGGAACGGCGCGCCGTCTTCGGCGCCTTCCGGGAAGACTTCGATTTCCAGGCTGTGGCTCACCGCCGCGGAGGCAGGCGGGTCCACTTCGGTCGGGGTGTACAGGCTTTCGATATCCATAGCGGCACTCCTTTGCTGCCCCGAAGGATGCAAGAGGTGTGCCAGCTTGGCGGAAAGCTGGGCTTTTTGGTTGTTACGAAACTAGGGGATCGAGCAGAAAAGCAAGCCGGTGCCCAGGCACTGCCCCGTGGCCCACATGAAGACGGCCAGTACGGACGCGCCGCCCAGCAAGGCGCCTGCCAGGCTTTGCGCCAGGTCGTGGCGCTTCAGCGTGACCCGCGCCCAGATGACCGCGGGCAGGATAAGCCAAACGGGCGCAGCCACCACTCCGTATAAACCCCAAAGGAATACAGAGAACGCAGCTGCGCCGGCACTATGTCCGCTGATCTTCCAGCGCAGGGTGATGAGCAGCATTGCAGTCGCTTGCAGGGCGCCCACCAGCGCCATGACCTTGAACAGGAATGGCGCGCCCCACATCTGGAAGACCAACCAGGAGAGGAGGAAGAACAACGGAATGGCCCGCATCGGCTTGATGCGTTCGCGGCGGTTGCGCATGTGGAAATCGCTCAACTGGCCGCGGCGCATCAGGTACACAATGTAGGACACCGGAACTCCAACATTGAGGAGCAGATAAAGCAAAATCCATCCCCAGTCCTGCGGGCTGTTGAGATGCTGCCCCAGCAAGAGGAGGCAGACCAGGCCCAGCAGAGGGGGGCTTGTGATTAAAGAAATGCCTTTCGCCAGCCACCATTGGGTGGAGGCCTGGGTACTTTCCCGGCCGGCAGACGAAAGACGCGAACCTAGAGTTTGGGTGTTTTCCATGACAGCCGCAGTGTAGTTCCTGGCGTTTAAGGGCGAGTGAAGAGGCGGGCAAGGGATTGTTAACGAGCTGCTATCCGCCCGCTAGCCCGGATACGAGTCTTCCAGCTGCAGGGCGCTTGCTTGCGGTTGGTAGTGGGTGAGCAGCGAGAAGTAGTGCTCGGCCAGGCCGTCCAACGCCCGCTGCCATGTGCGGCTGCGGGCGGTTTCCCGGCCGGCGGCAGCCAGCCGGCCCGCCAGCTGCGGGTCACTGCGCAATTGAGTGATGACCTTGCTGAGATCCTGGCTGTCGCCGGGGCGGAAAAGCAGCGCGTTCCTGCCGTGCTTGGCGAAATCCAACAGCCCGCCGCCGGCGGGGGCAGCCACCGCCAGGCCGCTGGCCATCGCCTCCAGCACCACGTTGCCAAAGGTTTCGTGGGCGCCGGTGTAGGTGAAGATGTCCGCCGAGGCGTAGGCGCCGGCCAACTCCTCGTCGCGCAGTTGGCCGGTGAAATGTGTCGGCGTGCCGGCGAAGTGGTTCTCCAGCCAGCCGCGCTGCGGGCCGTCGCCCACGATGGCCAGGTGGCAGTGCGGGTTGGCTTGCAGCGCGCCTTTCAGCAGGTCCACGCGCTTCTCCGGCGAGAGCCGGCCCACATAGAGCAGCAGCGGCTTGTCTGGCTCGCCCTGGCTCAGGCGAGCGCGCATCTCCTGCGAGCGGCGCTCGGGTGCGAACAGGCCGGTGTTCACGCCGCGGCTCCACACGCCCACGCGCTTGAAGCCCAGCCTGGCCAATTGGCGCTTGGTGAAATGGGAGGGCGCCAGGTTCAGCTGGGCCTGGTTATGCAGCTCGCGCAGGTGCTGCCAAACGAAGTTGCTGAACAAGCCCAGCCCCCATTGCTCGGCGAAGCCGGCCACGTCTGTGTGGAATGAGGCCACCGCGGGGATGTGCAGCTCCCGGGCGCGGCGCAGCGCCTCAATGCCCAACGAGATAGGCCCGACCACATGCATCACGTCCGGCTCGAATTCCAGCAACGATTCGCGCATGTCGCTCAACGGGGGCGCCAGTCGCAGCGAGGGATACAGCGGGAACGGGATGCTGGGGAAGTGCACCACCCGCGTTTTACCGTAGCAGGGCACCACACCCTGCGGGGCGAAGAGCTGGGTGGTGTGGCCTCGCTCTTCGGTGTAATCCAGCAAATGGCATAAGGTATTGGCTATGCCATCCCACTTGGGGAGAAAAGTTTCGGTAACGATTGCGATGCGCATGTTGGCCTGCCAGAAAGTGTGGTTGGGTACTGCTGCCAGTGTAGGGAAGGGCGTTTAAGAGCCAATAAACGACACGCCAAAGGATTGTTAACGACAGCGTCACCCGGCCGCGTGTGGTACAACCGGCTGATGATATTGGTCACCGGGGGCGCCGGCTTCATCGGCCAGCGCCTCATCGCCCGGCTGTCCGACGAGGGCCACAGCATCCGCACATTGCTGCGACCCTCGGACGATACGCCGCGCCTGCCGCGCGGTGTATCCGTGCAGGCAGCCATCAGCAGCTTGGGCGACCCGCGCGGCCTGCGCGCCGCCCTGGTGGGCGTGCAGACCATTTTCCATTTGGCCGGGGTGGACTGGAACGAGCCGCGGCCGGATTTCCGTGCCGCCGAAACCGAGGGCACGCGTAACTTGCTCGAAGCCGCTCAGGACGCCGGGGTACGCCGGCTGGTCTTCCTCAGCCATTTGGACGCCGACCGCGCCGCGGCCTTTCCCATGCTCAAAGCCAAGGGCATCGCCGAGGAGTTCATCCGCCAAAGCGGGCTGGACTACACCATTTTGCGCAGTAGCCTGGTCTTCGGCCCGGGTGACCACTTCACCACCGGGCTGGCCAAGCTGTTGGCTTTCTTCCCGCGCTTCTTTCCCATCCCGGCCAACGGCGAGACCATCCTGCAGCCGGTCTGGGTGGAAGATTTGGTGACCTGCCTGGCCTGGTGCCTGGAGGACGACGAAACCATCGGCCAACTCATCGAACTGGGCGGGCCGGAGCACCTCAGCCTGCGCCACCTGACTGAACAAATTATGCGCAAGGCTGGGTTGGAACGCCAACTGGTGCCGGTGCGTCCCTCACATATGCGCCTGCTGCTCAACGCTGCCCACATTGCATGGCCCGGGCTGCCCGCCTCGCGCTACTGGCTGGATTACCTGGCCGCCGACCGGATTACCTCACTGGACACCATGCCGCGCTTGTTCCATCTGCTGCCGGCGCGCTTCTCGCAGAAGAACGAATACCTGGCCGGGGTCGACTGGCGCGCCGAGCTGCAAGAAGATATGAAAGCCCTGCGCCAGAAGCTGCTGCCAAACTCGAGCGATTCCGAGGTGGCGGGAGTGTAGGCGCTTTTATATACTCACGCGGGTTCGACTGGCTGCGGATGAAAACCTACGACGTGACCCTGGATATTTCAGCCGAGTTGCCGGTTTGGCCCGGGGACGGCGGCATTCTCTTTGAACGCATAGAGAAAATTGAAGACGGCTCTGCGGCCAACGTATCCCGCTTGTCCATGGGCGTGCACACCGGCACCCATGTAGACGCCCCTTATCATTTCATTAAGAACGGCAGCACTGCGGAGAGCCTCTCGTTGAAGACGCTGGTGGGGCGGGCCTATGTCATCCACATCAAAGACGATGTGGGCCTGATCACTCCTGAAGTGCTGGAAGCCGCCGGCATCCCGCCGCGCACCCGCCGCGTGCTCATCCGCACGCGCAACTCCAAACTGTGGGCCAAGGGCTACAAGCCCTTCACCGAAGACTACGTCGCCCTGGACAAGGCCGCCGCCGAGTATCTGGTGAAGCGCGGCGTTAGGCTGGTGGGGGTGGATTATTTGTCCGTGGCCCCGTTCCACGACACCACGCCCACCCATGTGGCGCTGCTCAAAGCCGGCACCATCATTGTCGAGGGCCTCAACCTTTCGCAGGTCTCACAGGGCCGCTACAACTTCTTTTGCCTGCCACTCAAGCTGGTGGGCAGCGACGGCGCCCCGGCCCGCGCCATCCTTGTAGGCGTATAGCAGTGACCTCGCCGGCCCTGTTGCGCGCCGCAACTGCCGCGGACGCGGAAGCGGTGGCACGCGTCCACATCGAAGTCTGGCGCAGCACTTATCGCGGACTTTTGTCCCAAGAACTGTTGGACAATCTGGACTACCAGCGCCGCCTGGAATATTGGCGCGGCCTGTTCACGGATATGCCGCCCGGAGAATTCGCGCTCGTCGCTGAGCATGCTGAAGATGGCGTGGTCGGCTTTGTCAGCGGCGGCCCAGCGCTCGAAGACCTGGGTCCGTATGGCGGGCAGGTGTATGCAATCTATCTGCTGGCCTCGCAGCAAGGGCAGGGCATTGGCCGCGCGATGTTTGAAGGTGCGCGCGGCGCACTGGTTGAGCGAGACTATGCTGGCTTCATGCTCTGGGTGTTGGAGGGCAACCCAACTTGCGGCTTCTACGAGCAGATGGGAGGGCGACTGATTGGGCGCAAAGAAGATCAGATCGGCGGTCAGCCTGTGACCGAGTTGGCCTATGGCTGGACAAGTACCTAAGTCCTTTCGCGTCAGGCTGGCCAGCGTGGCGGATGCCGAGGCCATTCTGGCGATTTATGCGCCACTGGTGACCCGCTCTACAGTCTCATTTGAAACTGAGCCGCCTTCTGTAATGGAAATGGCCGGGCGCGTTGAGCACACGCTGCCGGAATACCCGTGGTTGGTGGTTGAAGGCGGAGGTGTTGTCCTGGGCTATGCCTATGCCAGCCGCTATCGTCCGCGGGCAGCGTATCAGTGGGCGGTGGAATGCTCAGTATATGTGCACTCTGATGCGCGCCGCCAAGGCATTGCGGGCGCGCTGTACAAAGCGCTGTTTGCCATTCTGAGGCTACAAGGTTTTTACAAGGTCTATGCGGCGGTCACATTGCCCAACCCAGGCAGCGTGGCGGTGCACGAAGCCTTCGGCTTCCGCCAATTCGCCACCTATCGGGCCGTGGGCTATAAACTGGGCGCCTGGCACGATGTGGGCTGGTGGGAGATGGATCTGAGGGAGCTGGCCGGAGAACCGGTTGCGCCAAAACCGTTCAACCAGCTGTCCACTATTCATGTGTCGCACATTGTGGACACCCGGCAGTAAGCCGAGAAGACGGTTAACGTTCAAATACCCGGCTGAAGTCAATCCGTTCCATACAGCTAGGTCGGGGGTGCAAGCCGTCATAAAATTCCTCCGCTTGGCAGCCAATCACGGCTGGGTTGTATGAGCCCATAACCGTGATGCCGCGTTCGGCGGCAATCTGGTGCAAATACTCTTCAACGCGCTCAATAATTTGATAATGGCTGTCTGCAGCTAGCGCACCGTAATATTCCGGTTGGTACGGCGCCAGCAGCAGCGTCACCTGGGTTCCACTCGCCAGCCAGGCATCCACTACGCGTTCAAACAGTTCCATGCTCTGCTTATCCATCTCTGTAAAGTCCGTCATGGCGTAGGGCTGGGCCAGAGACTGCCTCACAATTTGGCGCAACTGTTCAGCCGTTTGGGCTTCTTCCTCTGCGGAATATACACGTGAGCCATCGCTCAGCTTCATCAACTCGCCCGTCCTTGTTTGTGCCGTAGCATAAAACTCAGCGTCTTGAGCGAGCCAGCGCAACGAATCCTGCAAATAAGGCAGCGAGAATAATGCGGCGTAGCCGTCATAGTCAATACTGTTGAGCCGCTGGTGTAAGCCTACGGAAACGCCCAGGCGCGCCAGTGCGCGTAGAAACTCGCCGCCCATGCTCTTCCAGCGGGTTTGGCCTCCGTTTGGGTTAAACACCCACGGGCTGACGTCAAGTACCACCACCTCGGGACTAATACCTTCATCCAACATCAGTTGTTGCAACGCCAGATAGTCCTCAATGCTGGCACCAGCCATGCTGGCGTTGTAGAACTGCACTCCAGGGAACATGGTGGCGTTTATTAACATACTGCGGCTGGAGCCAGCCACTATAACTTGAGCCGGGTTTTCCAAGCTTTCAAAATACATTTTCTGCAATAGGCGATGGTCGTAGTTGACAATATTGGCTACATTCTGCCCGCTCAGCATAATGACTGCCATTTCGCGCTCCACGCGCCCGCTGCCAAACAGTTGCGAAGGATCAACCATGTAATTGACTGTGCCCACAGCCAGCAGGATGGGCAGAAAGAGTAGGAGTTTGCTGAGTAGTCGTTTCATGAGCTAGAACTGGAAGTAAATAAATCCTGACTCTCCATAGACACCCAAAAAAGCAATCGCAACCACCAGCAGGTAATACAGAGCCCAGCGAACGAGCGGTTTTTGGCGATTGAGACGCAGACGCAAACCTTCTTTGGCTTGCAATCCTTCTAAAAACAGCAAAATCGGCAGAGTCGTCAGAATAATTACCAACGCTGACAAACTGAAGCCCATGCTAATCACAGCGTCTTTCAAGAATGCTGTGTTAGTGAAATTACTGACCCAGACCGGCACGCCATTAAACAGGTGGGTCACCACATACACAGCTTCGTTTAAATTAGCCGCGCGGAAGAAGATCCATGCAAAGCTCACCGCTCCAAACGTAAATACGGTTTGCAGCACACCTACTGCACCGCTGGGCGGCTTACCGCCGCCCGTTCCGCGCGCTGTCTTGACCCAGAGCTCAATCACAAGGTAAAGCCCATGCATCGCGCCCCATACGACAAAAGTCCATGCTGCGCCGTGCCACAAGCCGCTGGCGAGAAAGGTGGCGAACAGCGCCAGCCAGCGCAACTGGGGCGAGCGCAGCCTGCGCGCCATCGGGAAGTACAAATAGTCGCGCAGCCAAGTGGAGAGCGAGATGTGCCAGCGCTGCCAGAATTCCGTCACCGAACGTGAAAAATATGGCTGCCTGAAATTCTCGGTCAGGCGGATGCCAAAAATCTGCGCCGTGCCCAACGCAATATCTGTATAGCCAGAGAAGTCGCAGTAAATCTGCCAAGCATACAGGGCTGTCGCCAACATCAATTGCGGACCATCAAAGGTTTGCACATCACCATAGACTGTGCCCACAATCAGCGCGAGCCGGTCTGCAATCACCAGCTTCTTGAAGAATCCGTACGCCATGCGTTTCAACCCATCCGATACACGGGCGTAGTCAAATGCATGGGCTGCCTCAAACTGTGGCATGGTGTTTTGAGGGCGCTCAATCGGGCCGGCCAGCAACTGTGGGAAGAAGAGCAGGTACAACATCACCGTTTGCGGCTTCTGTGCCGCGGCAAGGCGTCCTGCGTTCACTTCGCTCAGGTAACTGATGGACATCAACGTCTGGTAGGACAGGCCAACCGGTACCAGCCAAGAGGATTGGCTGAATCCAAAGTTGAACACTGCATTCAGGTTCTCGGCCGTAAAGTTGCTGTACTTAAAAACAATTAGTACAACCACATGCGCAGCAACAAGGCTCAGGTATAAGCGGTGCTTACTGGGCTCAGCGGTGCGCTCCAGCGCCAGGGCTCCCCCAAAATCAAGCAGAGCCAGCGGCAGGGCCAGCAGTATATAGGTTGGGATGAAGCTGAAATAAAAGTATCCGCTAGCAAGCAACAAAATCATCCAGCGATGGCGTTGGGGGAGCCTAAAGTAGGTGAATGCCGCAATAGGCAGGAACAGAAGGAACTGCAGCGAAGCAAATTGCATATTGTGCTATCCGGCTATATCTTGCTTGAAGGTCGCCAGGGTTGGTACTAGTGCGGCGGCGTATCCGTAACCCATGGCTAAGCAGAAGCTTATCATAGTCACCATATGGCAAGTTGTGTGGAACTGCACTCTAGCACTAGGTAAGACCAGCAGCCGGCTGCCTGATCGTGTTAGCTCCATCGTTCCCCTAGTTGGCTGACAGCAGCGGGTTGGCGATAATTCTGTCAGCGACTAGCTGATGCGTTGGATTTTCTTGAACAGGCTGCGGTCGAAGCCAGCCAGGTTGCCAAGACCCAGCTCTCCGGCGGCGGTTACCGCGGCCGCCACATCGGCCCGCAGCTGGCCCACATGGATGCCGCGGCACACCTCTGGCCAGGGGCGCAGCCATTTCTTGCAGCGTTCGAACATCTTGGCCATGCCGATGAAGTTGTTGCGCTCGATTTGCAAATAGACCACCCCGGCCTGCAAAATGCCCTGGTACAGGTGGCGGGCCGGCCCGGGTTCCTGGCGCCAGGCGGTTTCCAGCGCTTCGTGGGCTTCCCAATATTTGCCGGCATCGAACAAGGCGATGCCTTCCACCGCGGCGGGGTGCAGTTCCCCCGCGCAGGCATCCGGGATTTGCTGCGGAGTGACGAAAATTTCGTCCGGGTCGCGGACCGGCATCACTCGATGTAAATCTCCACGTGGTCGCCGCCTTCTTCATCCTGCACGTCCACCACTTTGCCGGTCATGCCGCTGCGGATGGCGTCCATCAGTTCTTCTTCTTGTACGCCGGGCACATATTTGGAGGCGATGCCCAGGCCGGCGCTAACCAGGCTGAGCGGCAGGTTCACCGTCACCTTGTTGCGCCCGCTGAACATGTCGGTCACGCGCACGCGCAGGAAGCGGCCATCGTCCGCCGCCGGGCGGCCGGGGACGCCGCGGCCGGAGCCGCGCGCCAGCGCCTCAAGCAGCTTGGCGCCGTCTGCCGGGCTGATCTTGCCGTCCTGGATCATTTGCAGGATCTTCAATCGTTCTTCACTGGTAGCCATAATTCTCTCCCAATATAACCGGGTTAACTGATCTGGATATCCACGACGTCGCCCTCATCGTCGTTGGCGTGTATCGTAATCACCTCGCCGCGTTTCCTGGCTTCATCCAAAGCCTGGAGCACATCGTCCATGTCGGCCAGGTCAATGCCGGAGACGGAAGCACGCCGGCCGGTGTACTTGAGTATCTGGCTGGTCAGCCCAATCGGCATGGGCAAATCAAGGTCTACGATGCCGCGGGAGTGCCGTGAGCCTTTACGCGAGCGCAGATGCACGCTGGCCCAAGGACCCTGGCGGCTGACCCAGCCGAGCACAATGAGCAGCACGCCGAGCAGCAGCGGAGCCCAGGCGCAAACGAACGCCAGGCCCAGCGAGCCGTCTTCCAGGTCGGCGCGCATCCACATGCCGCCGAGCACGGCCAGCAGGCTGCCCAGGGCGATCGCCCCGATCCACAGCGTTCGCCGGCGAGTGCTGTTCACGACTTCGGCGCGCAGCGGGGTGGGCTCTGCTTCCGCTTCCGCACGCCCGCTGGCTATGGAGGCGGCGCCGAGGCGTTCGGCGGCTTGCCCCGGGTCGATCTCGCCGCGCTCCAATTGTTCGAGCACCTCCATCGGCGAGGCCGCGGCTTTGCGACTGGGCTGCGCGCCGCTCAACAGCTCGGCGGCCTCTTCGGTGCTCAGTTCGCCGCGCTCCAGCCGGTTGAGGATCTCCAGGCGTTGCTCGGGGCTAAGCATCTTTGTCCTCCGGGGCGGCTGGCGGGGTTGGGGGTTCGGGCGGGATCGGCGGCTCTGGGGCTTCCACCGGGCGGCCCTCCAGAGCATGCAGCAGCATCTCCGCTTCAGCGATGGAAATCTTCTTCTCTTGCAGCATGTTTAAGACCATGGCGCGCTCTTTGGTGTCCACGGGTTCGGAAGGCGGGATAGGCGGGATTGGCATCCCGCTGCGGCCTCGCCGGCGGGCCAGCTTAGTCTCCAGCCTGCGCTGGGCACGGGCCACGCGCTCCTGCGCCCGGGCCACGCGTGCCTGCGCCTTGGCGGCGGCTCGTGAGCCGCTGCCGCTGAAGCGCTCGCTGAGCGTGCTAAGCCGCTGGCTGAGGTCTTCCATCTGGGTGCCGATTTGCTGGGTGACCTGGCCGGTGATTTCCTCGGCCAGCCCCTCGAATTCATCGACCATGTCCAGGTCGACGAGGAACTCCTCGTCCTCTCCGCGGCTGCGGATGTCGATGTGTCCGCCGGCTTTGAGCGTCACTTGGCTGCCGCCGTCGCCGAGGACCAGTTCGTGGGTGCGCGTTTGGATGCGCGTCTTTTCGCCCGGCGTGCTGATCAGGATGCTCTTGGCTTTGCTGTCTAAATGCAGATTGGCGTCCAGGGAATCGCGCAGGTCGCAATACAGGTTGCCCGCGGCTTCGATGTGAATGGCGTCGTCCACGCTGCTCAGGCGCAGGTCGGCGTTGCCGTTGGTCTTGGCCTGGATGTTGCCCTCAATATCGCGCAGCGAGAGGTTGGCATGCACCGCCATGGCTTCCAGGTCGCCCTCCACATTGCGGATGGCCGCGTTGCCACCCACCTCGCGCACGCTGATGTTGCCCTCGATGTGGCGGGCGGCCAGCGAGCCGGCGACCTGCTCGGCGCTGGTATGGCTCACGTTGCGCAGGGTCAGGGTGCCGCCCACCTGCTGCACGCGCAGGCTGCCTTCCAGGTGGCTCACGTAGGCATCCCGCCCGACTTGCTGGATGGTAAGCGCGGCGCCCGCGGGCACACGCAGCACGCAATCGCTGTCGCAAGCCAGGGTCAGTTTGTCCTTCTGGAAGCTGTATTGCAACGCGTCTTCGCTTTGCGCCTCGATGCGGATGCCGTTGTCGTTGTGGCCTTTGACGTGCAGGCTGCCGCCAATCGCGCTAATCGTGATTTGGGGGTTGCTGCTTGAGACCAGTTGAATGCGTGCCATCAGTTGCCTTCTTTCTCCTCAATGAGGCGCAATGCCTCTTCGTAGCTGATTGTGCCGCGGTCGAGGTCGTCGAGGATGCGCCGGCGCTCCTCGTCGCTCAGGCCGGCGAACTCGTCTTCGCCGGGCTCGTAACCCAGGCTGCGGATGATTTCCATCAGGCGGTTGCGGATGGTGGGGTAGGACAGGCCCATGTCGGCTTCCATGCGCGTGATCTTGCCCTGGTTGCGCACGAAGAGCTCGACGAAGGCGAGCTGTTCCTCGGTAAGTTGACTGAATGGGCTGCCCTGGAAGCGGCCCTCGATGCGTGTATCGCACTCGCGGCAGGCCAGGCTGGTGACCAGCAGTTCGCCTTCGCAGACCGGGCAGCTGTGCGGGATGGGATGCATGACATTCTCCTAAGCGCGCATCAGAAATTCTGATATTTTCGAGCGCTTCATGCCCTGTATTGTATAGGGTTATTGAAAAATGTCAAGTAACATATTGAATATTCTTATTTACGCCTTGTAATCTCTAATCCCAACGTCTAATTACCGGCCTCGACCTTCACTTCCCCTGCGCCCTCAGTGGCCAGCTGCGTCCCGCCCTCGTCGTGCGGGCGGCGCAGCACGGCCAGCCCCAGTGGCCCGTGCTGCGGCGAGACCGCCGCCGAGGTCACCTCGCCGACCGGCTTACCCTCCGCCAGCAGCCGCTGACCGGGGGACAGTGGTTCGCCGGCGCTCAAGCGCGCCAGCCGGCGCACCACCTTGTCGTAGGTCACCTGGCGGGCCAACACTTCCTGCCCGGTATAGCAGCCCTTGTCGGTGGACACCAGCCGGTCCAACCCCAGCTCGAACGGCGTGTACTGGTGATTGAACTCGGGGTCACCGGGCAGCCCGGCCTCGATGCGCAGCAGCTCGCGCTGGTTGTGTTCCAGCGCCGCCAGGCCCAGCTCCGCCAGCAGGGCGGGGGCAGCCGCCGGCGCCAGCAACAGGTAGCTGTACTCAGTGCTGTAACCGGCCTGGGTTAGCAGGTGCAGGGGATGGCCCTCCCAATTGCCGGCTGCCAGGCCATCCAGTTCGGGGACGGCTTGCACACCCAGCTTCGCCAGCGCCGCGGCGGCCTGCGGGCCGTGCAGCTCGATTTGCGCCCAATCCGCGCTCACATCCTGCACAGTCACCTGATCGTTGAAGAAGATACGTTTCTGGAAATAAGCTGCCAGCCCGTGCCCATGGCCGGGCTGCGTGACCATCAGCAGGCTTTCGCCATCCTGCAGCAGCGTGAAATACTCCAGTACGCGGCCCTGCGCCGAAGTGAGCAGGCTGGGTACCGCCCGCTGCGGACCCAGCCGCCCCAGGTCATTGCTGGTTTGGCGCTGCAAGTAATCGCGATGCGTCTCGCCGGAGAAGCGCAGCAGGCCGGAATTTTCAGTGATGTATAGCTTAGTTGACAATAACAATTAGTTTTTAATCGGTGGAAAATCTGAATTTAGGTGCATACCTTAAAATCGGAAGGTGGCAGGATGTATGCATTCAACTCCTCTCGGCTTGGGTGGACCACTATGCCTAAGCAGGAGGGAGAGCTCCCTTCCATACAATAAATTGCTATGCTCCTCTTAGGTTTTAATGAATGATAGGTGGTCATTACATATCCTGGCGTGTTTGTAGATACTCCTGGAGGGTTAACTGTGCAATCTTGTCTTAGACCACTGGTAGAAAAATAGAAATCATGGAAACTTGTTAAATTGCTCAATTTGTATTGAAACCAGCTTTCATCAGGATGGGATGGGTTTGTTATCTGTTTCTCTCGCTGCCATGTGAGCATTGCCATTGGGTCAGCATCTAACATCCTGCGCTCGGAAACTACCTGTGGCATAAGTGTAGGCGTTGAGTAAACGCTCTGGCTTGTTGAAGTGGCTACTCGTATTGTGGGCGGAGGATTTCCAACAGGATTACCTGAAGTGCCTCTACTGGATAATACGAGAACTACCGCTGCTACTGCTACAACGACCAAAGCGATTGTTCCATAATGTGCGAAAGCTGATGAACTCCGGAAGGAAGTTTCTGAAATTTCTGGTGGTTTCTCATCTTCGATTGCTTTCGAAGGTACGCTTAGAAACTCTCTGCAATACTTACACTTAATAGCTATTGCCAAAATTTCCCCACCACAATAAGGACATTGCTTGGTGTGTTTTGTAGTCATGCGTTCACCTGCCGCCAATCAGGTAGGCTTTGGATGATGATTCGTTAGTCGTTGAAACAAATGAATTAAAGTTGGGCCTTTAGGCTATTGCAAGAAGAAAAATCATGATTGCTATGATAACGGCAAAAATAATTACTACGATACATCCGAAGTTTAAGCTTTGTAAAAAGATGCCCTCTTTTACAACTACCTTAGGCTCTGGTGTAACTGCACTTTGAGTTTCATGTGTATCGTTTAGAAACTCTCCACAATGCTTGCATTTTATAGCAGCTGCTAGGATTTCTTCACCACAATATGGACATTGCCTAATGGTTGGTGCGCTCATCTATTCTCCTTTCTTGAAGAACCTGCGCCTTTGAAATTATAATACAACAATAAACATTAACTATCCTTGTTGATTAAACTCCTTAATTTGGCTTCCAATTTTCGGTAATGGATGCCGCACCGGGCACGTCTATAAGTTGAAACTCAAGCGAAAAGGAATCGCAATGCTGGAAGTGAAACCTAATCAGGAGTCTGCCGGTCCGCCAGAGCATGTCAAGAACCTCATCCTCGGCTCCGGCCCCGCCGGGCTCAGTGCCGCGCTGTACAGCGCCCGCGCCCAGCTGGAGCCGGTGGTGCTGGCCGGCCAGGAGTACGGCGGCCAGGTCTCGCTGACCCATATCATTGAAAACTACCCCGGCTTCCCCGATGCAGTGGGTGGCCCCGAGCTCACCGAGCTGTTCAAGAAACAGGCCGAGCGCTTCGGCGCACGGGTGGTCTTTGACACGGCCATCGAAGTCGACCTGAGCCAGCGCCCGTTCCGGGTCAAGACCTATGAGAAGGAATATTTGGCCGATACGCTGATCATTGCGACCGGGGCCACGCCGCGCCACCTGGGCGTGCCCGGGGAGGTGGAGCTGACCGGCCGCGGTGTCTCCTATTGCGGCACCTGCGACGGCTTCTTCTTCAAAGACAAGGATGTCATCGTGGTCGGCGGGGGCGATAGCGCCATGGAGGAAGGGGCATTCCTCACCCGCTTCGCAAACAACGTCACCTTGGTGCATCGCCGCGAGGAGTTCCGCGCCGGCGATCTGCTGCTGCAGCGCGCCAAGGAGAACCCGAAGATGAAGTTCATCACCGATACGGTGGTCAACAAGATCGAGGGCAACGGAGCGGTGAATACGGTCGAGCTGGAAAATCTGAAGACCGGCGACAAGCAAGCTTTCAAGACCGATGGCGTCTTTATTTTCATCGGACACACGCCCAACACGCAGTTGTTCCAGGGCCAACTCGAGATGGACGCAGGTGGCTACCTGATCGCCAACAAGTATATGGAAACCAGTGTGCCGGGCGTGTTTGTCGCCGGGGAGGTCGCCGACCCGCACTTCCGCCAGGTAATCACTTCGGCCGGTATGGGCGCCGCTGCAGCCATTCAGGCGACGCGCTTTTTAGAGGAAAATCCCTGATCTTTCGTCGTTGTGGGTGTAACCACAAAGGCACGAAAAACACAAAGGGCACAGAGGAAACTTTGTGCCCTTTGTCTCTAACTGCGTAGCAGGGATACCTGAGTTTCTCGGTTATGCCGAATAGATGGTTTTGGGGATCCTTCGCTGATCCGGCCTCGTCGATCTGGTGAGGGCTGAAATACCCGCTCAGGAATGCACGGGAATGCTCGCTGATCCCTCGGCGAACTCGTGAAGACTGAAATATCCGCTCAGGAATGCACGAGGGATTGTTCGTTGATCGGGCTTTGGCGGTCTGGTGAGGGCTGAAACACCCGCTAAGGAGTGCACGGGGGATTGTTTTCGTTGATCGGGCTTTTGGCGGTCTCGTGAGGACTGAAATAACCGTTCAAGAGTGCACAGAGGTTGTTTAATCACAAGGGGATAAAGGACACAAAGAATAAGGACTTTGTGCTCTTTGTGTCTTCGTGGTTAGGCACTATGCTCCATGAGTTACCGTTTTTTCTGCAAGCCTGCAATGTTATAATTTGACGGTTTGATGCGATGAATCGATTTACTTCCCTGATTTGGAGAATTGAATGACCAAAATTTCCATTGTTGGCGCTGGGATGACCGGCGCCACCGCCGCGCACTGGCTGGCGGAGCGTGAACTGGCCGATATCGCCCTGGTGGATGTCGTTGAAGGCATGCCGCAAGGCAAGGCCCTGGATCTGCTGCAGGCGATGCCGGTGATCGGCAAAGACGTGCGCATAGCCGGCAGCAACGACTACGCGGTGACCGAAGGCTCGGACATCGTGGTGATCACCGCCGGCCTGCCGCGCAAGCCCGGCATGAGCCGCGAAGACCTGCTCAACACCAACGCCGACATCGTCAAGAAAGCTACCGAAGAAACCCTCAAACACTCCCCCAACGCCATCTACATCATTCTGACCAATCCGCTGGACACCATGTGCTACGTGACCATGAAAACCGGTGGCCTGCCGCGCGAGCGCGTCATTGGCCAGGCCGGCATCCTGGACTCGGCGCGCATGCGTGCCTTCGTAGCCATGGAGTTGGGCGTCAGCGTGGAGAACGTGGCCTGCTACGTGCTCGGCGGCCATGGCGACAGCATGGTGCCGCTCACCCGCCACTCCAACGTGGCTGGCGTGCCGCTCAACGAGATCCTGCCCGCCGATAAACTGGCCGCCATTGTGGACCGCACCCGCAAGGGCGGCGGCGAGATCGTCGCCCTGCTCAAGCAGGGCAGCGCTTTCTACGCGCCTTCGGTGGCCATCGCCCAGATGGCCGAGGCCATCCTCAAGGACAAGAACCTCATCGTCCCCAGCTCCGTGTACCTGCAAGGTGAGTACGGCCTGCAGGATGTCTTCTTTGGCGTGCCCGCCCAGTTGGGTCGCGGCGGCCTGGTCAAAGTGATCGAATACACCCTGAACGCCGAAGAGCAGGCAGAAGTGCAAAAATCCGCCGAGGAAGTGCAAGCCAGCGTCGCGGAACTCAAACTATAAGCTGCCTGAAGAAAGAAGAGATATGTCGAAGGATACGCTGACCATCACCGACAACCGCACCGGGAAGGAATACGAGATTCCGGTATGGGAGGGCACCATCCGGGCCATGGACCTGCGCCAAATCAAGGCCGGCGAAGACGACTTTGGCCTGATGAGCTACGACCCGGCTTTCACCAACACCGCCAGCACCAAAAGCGCCATCACCCTGGTGGATGGCGACAAGGGCATCCTGCGCTACCGCGGTTACCCCATTGAACAGCTGGCTGAGAACTGCACCTACCTCGAGGTGGCCTACCTCATCCTCTACGGCGAGCTGCCCAACAAGGCCCAGGCCGAGCAGTGGGTCTACGACATCACCCACCACACCATCATCCACGAGAACATCAAGAACTTTATGCAGCACTTCCGCTACGATGCCCACCCGATGGGCATGTTCATCGCCACCGTAGCGGCGCTTTCCACCTTCTACCCTGAAGCCAACCAGATCGCCGACGAGAACGTGCGCACCATCCAGATCCAGCGCCTGATCGCCAAAGTGCCCACCATTGCGGCGTTCTCCTACCGCCACAGCCAGGGCCTGCCTTTCGCCTATCCGGACAACGACCTAAGCTATCCCGGCAACTTCCTCAACATGATGTTTCGCATGACTGAGCTGAAGTACGAGCCCGATCCGGTGTTGGAGCGCGCCCTGGATGTGCTCTTTATCCTGCACGCTGACCACGAGCAGAACTGCAGCACCAACGCGATGCGCGGCATCGGCTCGAGCCAGGTGGACCCGTATTCGGCGATGTCCGGCGCAGCCGCGGCGCTGTACGGCCCGCTGCACGGCGGCGCCAACGAGGCCGTGCTGCGCATGCTCAACCAGATCGGCGACGCCAAGAACATCCCCGCTTTCGTCGAGAAAGTCAAGAAGGGCGAAGGCCGCTTGATGGGCTTCGGACACCGCGTGTACAAGAACTACGACCCGCGGGCGCGCATCATCAAGCAGGTGGCTGAAGACGTCTTCAAGGTCACCGGCCGCAACCCGATGCTGGACGTGGCCATGGAACTGGAGCGCATCGCCTTGGAAGACGATTACTTCATCGAGCGCAAACTCTACCCGAACGTGGATTTCTACTCGGGCATCATCTACCAGGCAATGCGCCTGCCCACCAGCTTCTTCCCGGTGATGTTCGCCATCCCCCGCACGGTGGGCTGGTTGGCCCAGTGGCAGGAAATGCTCGGCGACAGCGAGCAGAAGATCGCCCGGCCGCGCCAGGTTTACCTGGGCGAGGGTGAGCGCCAGTTCGTGCCGATGAACAAGCGCAAATAGCGCTCGGAACAATAAAACAAAAGAGGCTTCCTTCTGAAGCCTCTTTTTTATTTGGCTATTCGCTCGGTGTGGCCGGGGGCGCTGCACCGCCCGGTCCGCCGCTCCAGGAGAAGAAACGCATCTCGCTGTTCGGGCCGCCGGCGATGTACACCGGCTGGCCCTCGGCATCCACGCCGATCTGGGCCACTGGCACCACCTGCCAGCTGAAGATGTGCGGGTTGGCGCTGGTGGGCCGGAAGCTGCTGGGCACGCTGAAGCTGGTGTCCTTCACATGGCCGACGATCTGGCGGTTCTGCCCGCCGGTGATGTCGGTCACGGTCACCTGGTAATACTCGTTGCCGCGCAGCGCGCCCACCGAGGACCACTGCAAGGTCACCGAGCTGCTGGATGAGGCAAACGGCGCGCCGTTGGCGGGCAGTAGCGGTTCCGGCGCCGGGTAGGGCGGGGCGATGGTCGGCGTCACCGTGGCGGCGCCCACGAAGGTGCGCTCGCACAGCGGGATGGTCAGCCGCTGGCCCAGGAAGGCCGTGTCGCTCACCAGGTTGTTCCACTGCATGATGGCTTCCATCGGCACACCGAAGGTCACCGCGATCAGGCTGAGCGTTTCGCCCTGCTGCACCACGTGGGTGCGCGTCTCGCAGGCGGCCAGGGTGGCCTCCATCTCGCTCAGGGTCGGCGAGGCGGCCGGCGTGGGTGTGAACGTGGGCTGGGGGATGCTGAGCACCTGGCCGATGCTCAGCGCACAACTGGCGTTGAGCGAATTGGCCAGGATGATGTCCTGCGGCTGGATGTTGAAAGCGAAGGCGATGCCGCCGCAGGTATCCATGGACTGCACCGTGTAGCTCAGCGGTGTGTAGGTGGCCTGCGGGGTCACCGTCACCGTAGGCGTTTCCGGGGTGGGCGAGAGCGTGCTGGTGGGCGATTCCAGCGGCTGCTCCACCAACTGGTTGGGGTTGGCGGTTGCAGATTGCAGCGCAAAATAGGTGGCCGCGCCGCCCAAGGCCAAAAAGACGGCCAGCACGCCGATGGCGATCGGGATGCTCAGGCGCAGTTCGCGCTGGCCGCGGGCGGCCAGCGGAGCGCTGACCAGCGGCGGCTTGCCGCCGCCGCTGCTGCCGCTTTCGCCGAATTGATGGCCACATACCAGGCAACGCGGGGAGCGTTCGCTCACCCGGGTTCCGCAGGAAGGGCAAACTTTGGTGGGGGTGGTACGGGGTTTGTCGAATGTCATGGGGAAGCGGGCAGGATTATACCAAAGCGGCTTTGGCGGCGCTTGTCAAGAGGCAACAGGTATACTGATTCTATGCAGCCGTTAAGCTTGTATTTGCACATCCCTTTCTGCAGACATCGCTGCGGCTACTGCGACTTTAACACCTATGCCGGATTGGAAGCGCTTATGCCGGCCTACGCCGAAGCCCTGCAGCGCGAGGTGCGCCTGCTGGCCGAAGCGGCGCCGGGTCGGCTGGCCGTCGGCACCGTCTTCTTCGGCGGCGGCACGCCTTCGCTGCTGCCTGCCGAAACCATCGCCGCCACCCTGGCGACGCTGGCTGAAGCCTACGACATTGCCTCCGACGCCGAGATCAGCCTGGAGGCCAACCCCGGCACGCTGGACCTGGCCAAACTGCAGGGCCTGCGCGCCGCCGGCGTCAACCGGCTAAGCTTTGGCGTGCAGTCCGCCAGCCCTGAAGAGCTGCGCCTGCTCGAACGCGAGCACGACTTCCCGGACGTGATCCGCGCCGTGCAGTGGGCGCGCCAGGCGGGCTTTGACAACCTCAATCTGGACTGGATCTTCGGCCTGCCCGGCCAATCGCTGGACAGTTGGCGGCGCAATATGCAGCTGGCCATCCAACTCGCTCCGGAACATCTTTCGCTGTACGCCCTGAGCATTGAGCACGGCACGCCGTTCAAAGATATGGCCGGCCGCGGCCTGCTGCCGGAGCTGGATGGCGACCTGGCGGCCGATATGTACGAGCTGGCCGCCGATACCCTGGGCGCGGCGGGCTACGAGCAGTACGAGATTTCCAATTGGGCCAAGCTGGATGGCGGCGAACTGCTGGCCTGCCGGCACAACCTGCAATATTGGCGCAGCCTGCCCTACGCGGGCTTGGGTGCCGGCGCGCACGGCTACCTGGCCGGCCAGCGCACCGCCAACGTGCTGGCGCCTGCCGCTTATATCAAGCGCTTGCAAGAGGGGGGTGTGATGGAGTTCCCGCGCACCCCGGCCACGGCCAGCCTGACGCCGCTGGACGCGCAGCGCGAAATGGGCGAAGTGATGATGATGGGCTTGCGCCTGGTGCAGGAAGGGGTCTCGCAGCAGGACTTCGCCGGCCGTTTCGGCCGCGGGTTGGACGAGGTGTATGGCCCGCAGATCGAGCGGCTGGCCGGCCTGGGCCTGCTGGAGCGCGTCAATCGCCCGGCAGACGCCATTCGTCTCACCGAGCGCGGCCGCCTGCTGGGCAACCAGGTCTTCCTCGAATTCGTCTAAACGTTGCGGTGGCCGAGCTCTTCGGCCAGCGCAGCCAGCGCGGCCCCGGCGTCCGCCTGCGGCTGGGCGTGGGCCAATGCGTCCAGGGCTTCCTGAGTGAGCTGGGCGGCTTGCTGGCGGGTGAAGTCGCGGGCGCCTTCTTCTTCCAATATCTCGGCGAATTCGGCCACCTGCTCCTCGGGGATGCCGCCATCCTGCCAGCGTTCAGCGAAGATGCCCTTCTTCTCCAGCGCGTAGAGCACCGGTAGAGACTTTTTGCCACTGAGCAGGTCAGTGTGGGCGGATTTGCCCATTTCGTCCGGGTTGCCCCAAATGCCCAGCAGGTCATCGTGCACCTGGTAGGCCAGGCCCAGCTTTTCGCCGAAGAGCATGTAGGCTTTCAGCGATGCACCGGTCAGCCCGGCCACGCGTGCCCCCAGGTCTGTGCAGCCGCGGATCAGCACCGCAGTTTTGCCCCAGATCATCGGCCAGTAGGCCTCCACGCCCGGGTTGGGCACAGTTTCGTAGGCCATGTCCAGGTATTGGCCCTGGGTGAGCTGCAGGCTGGTGCGCGCCAGCAGCTTGGCCGCTGCGGCGTATACGGCCAGCCCGGCGGTTTGTTCCAGCCCCTCCAGGCTGATGTGCGCCAGCGAGAACATCGCATCGCCGGCGTTGATCGCCTGCTCAGGGCCGTGCATCGTCCACAGGGTGGGCCGGCCGCGGCGCAGCTCGCCTTTGTCCTGGATGTCGTCGTGGATCAGCGAGAAGTTGTGCAGCAACTCCACTGCAGCCGCCGCTGGCAGGGCGGCGCGCCAGTCGCCGCCCGCCGCGGCGCAGCTGAGCAGCAGCAGGATGGAGCGCACGCGCTTGCCTGCCGCCTTGGGGCCGGCGCCGGGGCCTTCCCAGCCCATGTGGTAGGCCAGCATGCCGTAGAGCACCTCCTGGCCGGGGGTGTTGGCGGGCTGAATGGCTGCCTTCAGCGCTTCTTCCACAGCGGGCAGCATTTCGTTTCGGTAGGTCTCGAGGGGCATGCGGGGCCGATTATACAGACTTATTCAGGCTCGAAATGCATCTGCAGTTCGCCATCCGCCGTGTAGCTGTAGCGCGCCCACAGCGGCGGGTCGCCGGGCCGCATCGCCAACACTCTGGGCAGCAGAGTGGGGATGTCTTCCACCATCGGCAGCTCGGCCAGTTGGCTCTGTGGTACCCAATGGATCTCGCCCTCCGGGGTGGACGCAGGCTCGCCGTCCGCCTCGCCGCGGAACACCCACATCACAATGCCAGCGGCCGGGTCCCCGGTGTCAATCGCTGCTACTGCGCATAGCCACAAGCTTGTAGGGTGTAGGCCACTTTCTTCATAGACCTCGCGGTGTGCCGCAGCCAGCACACTTTCGCCTTGCTCCACGTGGCCGCCCAGGCCGTTGTACAGGTTGGGGAACACCCGCCGGTCTGCGGCGCGCTTCATCAACAAAACATCATCCCCCCGGCTGAGGAAGACCAGCACGCGGGGGATGAATTGATATCGTGAGGTATCGGCGCCTTGGGGGTTAGTCGGCAAGGTCTTTGACTTCCTCTTGCTCGGCTTCCTCGCCGAAGTAGAAATCGCGCTGCGGCTTCACATCTGGGAGGGTGGTGAATTCGTCCACGTATTTGCGTGTGCCGCCGATGGCCAGGTGGCCGAAGAGCATGCGGAACTGGGCTTCCCAGGTCTCGATGATGGGTTGCATTTCAGCGTCCGAGAGCGCCCACATCTGCGCCTTGAACGGCCCCAAGGCACGCTTGCGGTTCTCGTAGTGGAACTGCTCGTCATTGTGGTCGGGCTTGCGGTCACCGGCGTATTTCTCATCCACGTAGGCGTACACCTCGGCCAACAGCGCCTTGGGGATGCGCTCATAGAGAATGTTCTGGAAGTTGGTCGCCAGATGCACTTCGCAGGCTCCGGCTTCTACGAACTTGCCGAAGGCATCCTGCGGCAAGGTGGAAGCGCCGTGCTGCACTGCACCGGCGAAGCCGTACTCGTTGCGCGCCACCCGGCTCAGGTTGAGCAGCGTGTCGAAATCCACCTTCACCTTGGCCACACTGCCATCCGGCAGCACCACGCCGCCGTGGGAGGTGCCGGTCTGAATGCTGATCTTGCTCAGCCCGGCCAACCCGTCGCCCAGTTCGTCCAGCTTTTCCTGAAAGCCGTCCACGTAGGCGCGCAGCTCAGCCTCGTTGGAATTGCGCCCGCCGACCTCGCCGATCTCGCCGCCCACTGAGACGGTCACACCGTCGGGTTCGTGCCGGCGGATGAAATGAGTGAAGTGCGCCGAGAGTTCAGAGTTTAGCCGCTGCTGGGCGGGTTCGCCCACCTGGTTGATATCCACCAGGGTGGACGTGTCGATGTCGATATTGAAGAAGCCTGCCTGCATGGCTTCGACAGTCAGTTCCTCGACCGCGGCGATCTCGTCAGCAGGGTCTTCCTTGTAGCGCTTGGCCGAGATTTGGAAGTGGTCGCCTTGGATGAACACAGGACCTTGATAACCCTCGGCGACTGCGGCGCAGAGGATATTGGTGGCGTATTCCGCCGGGCGCTGTTCGGTGTAGCCGATCTCGGAGCGGGCGATCTCGAAGATGAACGCGCCGGCGTCGATCTCCCTGGCCACACGGAACACGCAGCGCGCCGCCTCGTAGGACAGCGCGCGCAGGTTCATCGCCGGCACAGTAAAGGTCGGCGGCACTTCGCCGCGGCCGCGGGCGATGTACAGTTCGTGGATGCTGGCGGGCACTGCCCCCGATTGCACGGCGATCAGCCGCGCAATGTAGCGCGCCCAGGATTGTTCGGCTTTGCTGCCCAACGCGGATAGCTCGGCCAGTTTGCCGATGTGGCTGCGCACCGCGGCGCTGTCCTTGATCGTCAGAGCGTTGTCGCTGTACTCGATACTACTGTCGAGGACATGAAACACTTTTTGCAAAGCTTCGTTATTCATATGTTGCATCCTCGGAAGAAATGGGGAAGTTGTCTTGATTTTACCATCCGCCTAAGGAGGCTGCCGCGCTAACGATTTGCATACACTATTCATGTATAATAATTTGCGTTGTGCGCGTAGAGCGCACTAGAAGTGAGGAGTGAGATATGTCTGACCTGTACGACCAAGTGCAATCCGACCAAGATATTTTTCGGCGCCTGGCTGGCAAGATCCCCGGTTTTAGCGGCTATGTGGATCGTGAAAACCGCCGCGCCGCGGACAAGATTTTGCGCGAATCCATCGCCGATGGCTACGAGCAGATCTGGAAACGGGTGACTGAAATCCAGAAAGATCTGGCCAATGCAGGCGCCTTCGACCTGATTGACGACATGGAAGAAGCCGCCATGAAGCTGCGCACCTTCATCGACAAGGTGCGCACGGCCAGCTATGGCAACACCGGTTTCTTCGCTGCGATCAAGATCAAGTCGCCGGAGCTGCAGCGCCTCTACGAGTTCGACCTGGCGCTGGTGGACCGCGCCGATGAGATCACTGCCGCGGTGGATGCGACCCGTGCCGCGCTGGGCACCGACGATCTGGCCGGAGCGGTGCGCCACCTGATCGACCTGGGTCGCGACCTGGTGTCTACTTTCGAAAGCCGCAACGAGGTCATTACCGCCGAAGAGGCCGTAATTGCCGCGGACGATACGGAAAGCGATGCAGAAGGCGAAGCTTCCGTCGGTTCCCTGATGGATGCCGAGGCGGCTGAAGACGAATCGGCTGAGGCCGATGCTGAGTAGTTAAAAACATTGAGTGCTGGAGGAGAATATGGCGCGCGTTTTTGACGTAATTGAATATCCCAATGAAATGAAGGAAGAGATCGTGCATCGCTTCCCTGAAAGCGGTGCGGGCGACTTCCGCATCGGTTCTCAGGTGATCGTGCGCGAGTCGCAGAACGCGCTCTTCTTCCGCGACGGCAAAGCCCTGGATGTGTTCGGCCCCGGCCGCCACACCATCGCCACCGGCAACGTGCCCCTGCTGGTCAACCTGCTCGGCACATTGTTCGACGGCCGCAGCCCTTTCACCGCCGAGGTGTACTTCGTCTCGATGCGGGAGTTCCTCGACCGCAAGTGGGGTACCCCACAACCGATCGTGATGCAGACCCCCGGTGTAGGCCTCGGCTGGCTGCTCTTGCAGGGCTTCGGTACCTATGCTTACCAGGTGGAAGACCCGCAGCAATTCGTCACCCAAGTGGTTGGCACCCAGGGCAAGTACGACACGGCGGACATCGAAAATGACCTGCGCTCCCGCTTGCTGCGCTCTTTCTCCGACCTGTTGGGCGAGATGAAGGGCAAGTACAGTACGGTGCAGGACATCATCGGGAACCAGGAAGAGATCAGCGCTGCGGTGCGTGCCAAGACTGCCGCCGATTTTGAGGCGCGTGGCCTGGTGCTCAAGGCTTTCGTCATCGCCAACCTGACCCCGGCGCGCACCACTGCGGAGGACCTACGCGATATGGGCTTGCTGGATACGGCTACCTACACTCAGCTGCAGGCGGCGGACGCGATGCGCGAAGCCGCTTCCAACCCCAGCGGCGGCGCCGGCCTGACGGCCGGCATCGGTGCCGGTGTCGGCATCGGCCAGGTGATGAGCGAGGCGCTCAAGGGCGCCGGCACCACGGCAGCCGCAGCAGCCGCCGCGATGCCGGATGTGATGACGCCAGCCGAGGCGGCCAACGTCCTCAAGGTGGCCGAAGCGGATATCCTTTCCGCCATCGAGGCCAAGGAGCTGTCGGCCCGCAAGGTGGGCGAGAGCTATCGCATCAGCAAAGCCGCCATGGAGAAGTTCCTCAGCGGCGTCGAATAGCCTTCGCTCGATTTCACTACCAAAAGCCCCGGCGACTGCCGGGGCTTTTTTTATTTTGACCCTGTGTTGTAGTTTGAGTGCATCGGTACTCGCTCAGGACGCGCGAGGGCCGTGCGTTATTTGCGCTCCACCGCCCGCGCTTCTTCGGCGGCCAACGCGCCGCGTTTCCGCCAGGCGAAGCGTGCCGCGTACGGGTTGGCTGTGCCTTCGAGCACATCAGCGGTGATATGCCCGAGCAGCGGCGTGAACTTGAAAGCGTGCCCACTGCCGCCGGCGCTGACCAGCAACCCCGGCCGTTCGGGATCCTTGTCAATCCAAAAGTCGCCGTCGAACGTATCGCAGTAAAAACATAGTCGCTCGAATGTCTTGCGTGCCCCCGCCAGGCCGGGCAGCGACTCGGCCAGGAAGGCGCGGAAGCGCGGCTCGGCCTCGGCGGGCACCTGGCGCGGCAGCCGCGGGTCCTGCTGCCAGCCCACGCCGTGGTTGGCCAGTTTCAGCGTGCCGTCGCCCTGGGCGGGGAAGCCGTACCAGCCGGTTTTGCCGACGTCCGCAGTCCACACCGGGAACTGCGGCGGTTGGTAAAGGGGCAGGTCTTCTGCCAGAAAATGGAAGACGGCCTGCGCGGTGGGCCACATCACATCGGCCAGGTGGGGCAGCAGCACCGGCGTCCATGAACCGGCGCAGAAGACCACCTGGTCGCCGTGATACTCCTGGCCGTCCGCGGCGCGCAGGCCAGTCACGCGGCCGCCGGCCTCCAGCAGTTCGGCGAAGGCAACCCCGCCGAGAATGGTCACCCCGGCTTGCTCGGCGCGCTTCGCCAACAAAGCGACCACGCGGCCGCTGGCGGCCCAGCCGCCCTGTGGATTGTAGTAGCCGTCGGGGTACAACTCGGCGTTCCAAGCGGGGTAGCGCTTGCCGATTTCGGCGCTGTCCAGCCGCTCCACCGGATGGCCGTGCTTGTGCAACAACTGGTAGCTCTCATATTCGAAGTCGCCGGGCTGCATGCCGTCCAGCGTCAGGTACAGCACGCCGGTCTCGTGGAAGACTTCTTTGCCCAGTTCGTCGTTCCACGCCCGCCAGAGGGCCAGCGCTTCGACCATCATTTGCAGATACAGCTCGTCCTTGCCGTAATCCATGCGGATGACCTTGCTGATGTCGGTGGAGGCCGCGTCGGGGTGCGGGATGGGGCCGGGGTCCAGCAAGGTCACCGCGTGGCCGCGGGCGCGCAATTCCAGGGCGGTGTTGATGCCGTAGGTGCCCCCGCCGACGATCAGGATGTGGCTGGAGCTAGTGCCCATCGAAGTTCTTCTCACCGGCGCGGATGGGCACACTCAGCCGGTTCTCGGCGGGCGGGATGGGGCAGTTCCAGGCGTCGTTGTAGGCGCAATAAGGGTTGTAGGCCAGGTTGAAATCGATGAGGAACTTGCCGTCGGGCAGCTGCTCCGGCTCCAGGTAACGGCCTGCGCCATAGGTCTCGTTGCCCGCCAGCGAGTCGGCGAAGAGCAGAAAGAAGCCGTAGGGAGCCTGGAACAGGGTCAGCTCTGCCGGCTGGCCGTCTACCTCGAAAGCGAAGCGTCCGTAGCGCGTATAGGTCTTCACACTGCCGGTGCTGGTGGGTAGCTGCACCTCCTCCTGTTCGGAGAAAGGCCGCACATCCACCTGCAGCCGCAGGTCTGGGTTCTCAGGGAAGTAGCTTAGCCCTTGAAAGCCCTCACGCTGCTCGGGGGTCAGCGGGCTGTTTGGGTCGTTGGCAAAGAAGTCGTCTTTGCCTTGGCGGAAGGTTTCGAGAGCTGTCATTTTGCCTCTGTTGTACGGCAGGTGATAAGTAGTGAGCCGGAAAATTCACGGATTCCCGGCAGCCACTCCAATATTCTGCCAATCGCTTCGACAGGTTTGATCAGCCCAGTTGGTACAGCCGGATGCAACCAATCGAAGGGCGTGATGTGGATATCCACATAGCCGTGTTCCGCAAGTGTCTTTGCTAAGGACCAACGCACAAACGCTGTTTCGTCAGGTGAAACATAGTCCAGTTTGTCGCGCAGGAAAGTGCGTTCGGCGAATATCTGAGGGTTGAGCATATTCGGCTCGGCAAAGGCGAGGCGGCCACCCGGGCTAAGTAGCTCGATACTTTTTTGCAAAGCAGCGTCGAGGTCGAGATGATGTAGCACCGAGGAGCCAATAACAGCGTCGTACCGCCCTGTGGTTGGCAAATCTTCAAAAGGCGCGCAAATGAATTTCACACCAGGGTTGGCCTTCTTGGCTAGTTCGATAAGGTCTGGCGATACATCATTAGCCGTGATTTTTGCGCCACTGGCGGCAAAAAGGCGAGTAAACATGCCGCTGCCACAGCCAATTTCCAAAACGTGTTGCCCGGGCGCCAACTTAGCTGCGCTTGTTATTTTCGCGGCCCGCTTAGTTGCGCGTTGTTGCCCGGCAGGCGAACCCCAGCCCCAGATCGCCTCTGTATGGCCCTTGGCCAGCAATTTTCCATGGGCGATTTCATTGGCCACCCGGCCTTGCTTGAGGTGTTCAGTCATTGGTTGCCTTTTTGCAAAGTGATGACAGCAAACATAGATAGCTGATGGCTAAACGGCTTCAAAACAGTTTCCAGCAAACCCCAAAGCCCAAAGCTGAATTCAGGCATCAGGTTGCGCAGGGACACGCCGCCCGAAACCAGGTAGCGAAAGGGCATGATGGGTTTAATCTCTTGTACGTGCCATTCAGGGAAGCGCTCTTTGAAGACAGCTAAGTCTCTGTGGAAGATGATCCACGGCAAGGCGCTGTTGGCCGCAGACAAGGGACCTTGGCCATCAATCTGCCAATTGTCGATACGGTCGTCCAAAGGTTCGTGATGTAGGTGCGTGTAGATGAAGCGGGACCAGGGAGTGAGCCATGGCTCAATTAGCACCACCTTACCTCCAGGCTGCACACAGCGGGTCGCTTGGCGAAAAAACACAGCGGCATCCGGAATGTGGTGCAATACGTTGATCATCACTATGCCTTGCAGGCTGCCTGCCGCCGTTGGCAGCTTTTGCGCATCGGTGATCAAGCGAATACCGCTCACGGCAAACAGCTCGCTGGTAATCACCTGGGGGGCCATTTGGGCGAGAAAGCCAGCTCCGGATCCAATCTCCACAACACGTTGCTGCGCCAAGGGACCAAGGCGTTCAATCAGCATCTCGTACCATTCTTTGTAAATTTTTTTAAGGAAAGGCTTGGACTGGATGATCTCGCGGCGCAACTGCGTCGTCTCTGGCGAGTCCAAATCAAGGCCACGAGTTGTTGGGTAGGCGAGCAGTTCTTTCAGCATCCAGCATCCGGTCAGTGGAATTTTAGCTGTCTGGCAACCCAAAACAGCATGCGGACGAGCATCAGGCCATGGCTCCAGCGACTGATGTTAGTGCTGCCGTATGTTCGCTCTCGGTAGCGAATTGGCACATCAATAATTTTGAGGTTCAGCTTGGCCGAGCCGATCAGCAAGTCAAAGTCGCCAAAAGGGTCGCGCGTACTCTCAGGCCAGACCTGGCGCAGTAATGCAAAATCTTCTCGCCAGATGACCTTGGTGCCGCATAAGGTGTCTTTGACTGGCTGGGAAATCAGCCAGGAAAAGATCGTTCCGAAGACACGATTTCCAATTAGATTGATGAATTGCATCGCCCGATCCTCCATCGGGTAAACCAGGCGGGAGCCATTGATGAATTCGCCTTTGTTGTTTGCCGCGGCTTCGTAAAAGCGACGCAGGTCGTTGGGCGCTACTGAGAGGTCGGAGTCATAAATCATTAGCAAATCATTGCTCGCCGCGGTAAACCCCATCCAGACGGCATTGGCTTTGCCGATACCATCTTGCTTTAGCAGCACGGATTTGCGCTGAGGATGCTGCTGAATACCAGCTTCAATTGCTTGGTAAGTATTGTCTCGGGAGTGTCCTTCGACAAAAATGAATTCTGTATTCCCGCCAAAGTCAGGGATGTAATTGAATATGCGCTGGATATTGCCTTCCTCGTTACGCGCCGGAATGATCAGTGAAACGCTCGGCTGTTCGCTGCGCTTACGCTGTTTGGCTTTGAGGGGGCGCATCACCAGCAGGTTGGTGATGGCCAGCAGCGAAAAAGGCCATATGCGCGCCAGAAATTTGTTGGTCAGCCAGGACAAGATCGGGAGATTCACGGGCAACAAGATCCGAGTATCGTGCTTGATTAATTCGTAATCCGTCAGCTTGAGCAATGTACGCAGATCCTCGAGCGTGAACCAGTTCTGTGCAAGCGTGCGTCTTTTTAGGCCCAGGCGTTCTGCCAGGCCCAGCGGCCATTGCCAAACGCGGCTGTGAATGTTGAGGACCACCCGGGTACGTGAATGTGAGCAGGCCGAAATGGCTTCCATCACCGCTTGGGCATCCCAAAGATCATTGAGCAAGTCCGAAAGGATGATCACATCGAAAGGGCCGCTCAGCGGGATCGCGCCTGCATCCGCCTGTAGGAAGCTCAGGCTGGGGTGCTTTGCCTTGGCTTGAGCCACAGCCTGGCCCGAGAAGTCCAAGCCGACACCGAAGCCCGGTTCTACGGCAGCCAGCAGGTCGCCGCTTCCGCAGCCCAGCTCCAAAACGCGCTGGCCGGTCGGGACCTGAAAGGCGTAATAACTTTGCAGCAGGCGCTGGTAATACTTGGAGCCGGATGGCACCCTGCCTTTGGCCAGCACTGCATTCCAATGGGCGGTACGTTTCCGTGTGTAACTTTGCACTTCGCTTTGACTATAACCCGAAAAAATGTAGAGTGAATAAGGAAAACCCCTGCCATTGGGCAGGGGCTTTTGAAGTGGATGAAATGGTTGCTTAGCTAAACAGGCCGGCGATGTACGGCCAGGCCAGGTTGACCAGCAGGCCGAGTGTGAAGTAGGAGCCAGCCTTGCGGTTGAAGTGCATCGCCCAGCCCACGAACCATAAGGGCCAGACGGTCCAGCCCTCGGGGGCCTTCTTCGGCTTGGGCTCGGAGTACTTCTGCCAGCTGCGGCGCAGGTAGGGGAAGGCCAGGGCGGTGAGCAGCACACCGGGGCCGGTGTAATTCAGTGCCACCAGGGCGACGATGATCACGTAGAAGAGGATGAAGCAGACTTTGTTGAGCAGCTTGGAACGCTCCTCGCCCAGGATTACGGGGATGGAGTGCACGCCCACTTTCTTGTCCGGTTCGATTTTGTCGATGTGCTTGCCCACCAGCACGCTGGCCACGATCAGACCGTAGGGCAGGGTCAGCGCCCAGATCTCGGTGGTCAGTGGCAGGCCGCCCAGAGCCACGAAGGCGGTGCCGCCGGTCATCAGCGGCCCCCAGACGATCAGGGCGGTTAGCTCGCCCAGGCCGGCGCGCTTCAGCACGTTGGTGTAGAAGAAGCTCAACAGGAAGCCCGAGACGGCGAAGGCCAGCACCATGGGGCCGACCTGGGTGTACAGGTAGAGCATGATCAAGAAATCGACAAAGGTCAACAGGCCGGCGGCCAGCAGCAGGCCCTTGGGCGTAGTCAGACCGCCCAGGATGGGGTGGGTGCTGTATTGGGCGCGGGGATAGTCTTCCGTATCCACACCCTGGCGCACGTCCATGTAGTCGTTGAGCAGGTTGTTGGCCGCGTGGGCCAGCACGATGCCGATAATGGATAGAAAGCCAAAGAACCAGTTCAC
Source organism: Anaerolineales bacterium (assembly GCA_026129335.1). Classification (GTDB taxonomy): domain Bacteria; phylum Chloroflexota; class Anaerolineae; order Anaerolineales; family UBA11579; genus JAMCZK01. Next base: position 6,266 of record JAHCIH010000012.1, on the reverse strand, counting down.
CGAACCACTGCCGCGGGCGGCCTGTTCGGCGGCGATCAGCAGACCGAGCATGCCGGAAATGATCGTCATGGTGAACACACAGGCCCGCGAGATGACCAGCCAGCGGGTGAAACCGTCGGCCAGTTCGATCTGGGGCACGTTGCAGCCATCCCAGGCTGTCTTCCAGCGGGTGAGTAGCGGCAGGGGATGGGCGGCGGAACCTTGCACTGCGCTTCTAGTGCTCATGAAGCATCTCCTTGTTTGTGAACCTTGTAATTAATGGTTTGATCATAGCACAACGGCTGGCGCTTTGCCAGCCGATCTACTCGAGGGTGAGCATGTAAGCCACAATGGCCCGCAATTCCTCGGGGCGCAGCAGTTGGGCCAGAGCGGGCGGCATCAGATCGGCGTAGCCTTCCACGATGTAGGCGCCAGGCTCCAGGATGGACTGCTCCAGATAGGCGGCAGCGTCCAGCCCCGGCACGCGCCCGCCGGCCGTCTGGGCGATTCCAGCCAGCGGCGGGCCGACGATGACCGTGTCGCCGCTGATGCTGTGGCACGCGGCGCAGTGGCGGGCGAACAGCGCCCGTCCGTCCTTCTCGAGTGGGCTGAGTTCTGCGGCCGGGGGCGGCGTGCCGCAGGCCGCCAGCATGGCCAGGGCTAGCACGGCGGGGAGAAACTTGGCGTTCACCAGGCGAGCAGTTCTTGCATCCTGGCGCGCAGTTCATCTACGCCGGGGATGATCGTGTTCATCAGCGGGATGTTGAAGGGGATCGGCGTGTCCGGCACGGCGATGCGCTGTACCGGTGCATCCAGGAAAGTGAAACAGTCCTGCGCCAGCACGGCGGCGATCTCGGCGCCGAAACCGCCAGTAATCGCGTCTTCATGGGCGATGAGGCATTTGCCCGTCTTGCGCACTGAGGCCAGCACCGCCTCACGATCCCAGGGGATCATTGTGCGCAGGTCGATCAGCTCCACCTGGCCGGCGAACGGCTCGGCGGCCTCCAGGCAGCGGTGCAGCATTTCGCCCCAGCTGACCACGGTCAGCGTGCTGCCTGTGGTCACAACCGCCGCTTTGCCGAACGGCAGCGCATAGTCATCGCCCGGATAGGGCCGCCGGGAGGGTGGTGTGTCGTATAGGGCGCGGTGCTCCAGCAGGATGGTGGGGTTGTGCCCACGCAGCGCGCTGCGTAGCAGCCCGACCGCGTCGGCCGCGTTGGAGGGCATGGCCACCTGCCAGCCCAGGCTGTGAGCATAGATCGCCTCGCCAGACACCGAATGCCAGGGGTCGCCGGTCTTCTTGCTGTAGCCGACAGGGATGCGGATGACCACCGGTGCGCTGAACTTGCCCGCCGTGCGCCAGTGGATCCAGCCTGTGTCGTTGATTTGCTCCGTGGCCGGGTCGGCGTATTTGCGGAACTGGATCTCCGGCAGGGCGGTCAGCCCGGCCATGGCCATGCCGGCCGCGCGGCCGATGATGCCTTCTTCGGAGAGCGAGGTGTCAAAGACGCGACGTTCACCGAATTTTGCCTGCAGGTCCACTGTCACGCGGTGCACGCCACCGCGCGGGCCTACATCTTCGCCGAAGATGAGCAGCCGCGGGTTGGCTGCCAGCTCGGCTTCCATGGTGCGCCGGACGGCTTCGGACAGGTTGATCCGCGGCCCGTCTTCGTCGGGCGGGGCGGCGAAGTCGGCTGCCGGCTTCGCCACATCGACGGGCACGCTGGGTTGGTGTCCTAGCTCGCCAAGCGAGCTTTCCTCGGCGAAGAGGAAACGGCGGCCGGAGTCCAGCGCCGGCGGCGGCTCTTGCATGGCCGCGGCCAGCTGCTCGCGCACCTCCGCTTCGACGTCCACGGCCAGTGCTTCCCAGGCCGCTTCGCCGAGCAATTTGCGCATAGCCACAAGGGGATCCCGGCTGCGCTCTTCCTCTATTTGCTTGGAGGACTTGTAGGCGGTCTGGTCTTCGCCGTAGGTGTGCCCGGTCAGCCGCGGCACCTGCAGGTGCAACAGGGCCGGGCCTTCGCCGCGGCGCACATAGGCCACGGCGTCCGCGATCAGCCCGGCGGCTTCTTCCGGCTGCGTGCCCGAGCCGCGCAGGATGCGCAGGTTCTTGTAGCTGGCCAGGTTGGCGCTGACGTCGCCGCCGGGAGTCTGATAATGCTTGGGCACCGAAATGCCGTAGCCATTGTCCTCAATGAAGAACAGCATCGGCAGTTCTAACGTGGTGGCGATGTTTAGGGCCGCCCAGAAGCCGTTGCTGGCCACCGAGCCGTCGCCGCCCAAAGCGACGGCGATGGCGCCCTTCCAGGGCTTGTCTTTGAGTTCATCACGATAATAGGTGACCGCCTGCGCCCAGCCCGCGGCGGGCGTGTACTGCGCACCCACATCGCCGGAGGAGGGCAGCACGGTAACGCCGTGGCGTGGCGGCATGGAATAGACCACGCCCACATCACGCCCTTCGGACGGCGAACCGGTCAGCGATAGGTCCGCTGCGAAGGCTTCCCGCGGGCTCAGCCCTGCGGCGAGCATGAACGGCCGTGAACGGTAGTAGACCGTTGCCGCATCCCTGCCGTGGGTCAACTGCAAACCCAGCAATATCTGGGAAAGTTCGTGCCCTTTGGCGGAGAACTGGTAGGTGACCTTGCCTTCACCGACCAGTTCATTTTCTTCGATCTCGTCAATAGTGCGCGAGGTCAGCATCAGGCGGGCGACCTGCTGCCAGTCGGGCGCGCTGGTTTGCTGCTGTGTTTTCGTTTTTGTCTTTGGGGGCATTATTCTCGGAATTCCAATTCGAAATCGAGGTTGTCGTCCCAGGCTTCGTCCCGGCGCATCTCAATGTCGCCGAAGAGCGCCTCCTGCTCGGCGGTGATGCGGAAGCGGCGCACCAGTTCCAGCATCGCCAGGAAAGTGACCACAATATGCAGGCGCTGCGGTTTTTTGCCCAACAGGGCGCGGAAGCGCACCGTGGCGCTTTCCTTGAATGCGTCGGTGATCAGGCGGATCTTTTCGCGGATGGTCACCTTGGGCGGGGCCACCACTGTGCGCAATGGAGCGCGCGCGTCTTCCCGTTGGAAAACGCGCAGCGCCGTGGCGTGGAGGTCGTCCACGCCCACGTGGCTCAGGTCCAGGCGGCCCTCCACCTTGGGCGGCGGGGCCATGCGTAGGTAGGCGCGCAAGTGTTCTTCCTGGCGGCCGGCCAGCAGGCCGGCCAGTTCCTTGAACTGCTTGTAGAGGATCAACTGCTGCACCAGGGCTTCGCCGGGGTCTTCTTCGTCCGGCATGCGCACTACCGGCCGCGGCAGCAAAGCCTCGGACTTGATCTGCATCAGCCGTGAGGCGACCACCAAGAACTCCGATACCCGCTCGGCGCGTGCGGCTTCCAATGTGCGCATGTAGGCGAGGAACTGATCGGTGACCCTGGCAAGCGAGAGCTTGGTGATGTCCAGCTCGGCGCGCTCGATGAGTTGCAGCAGCAAATCCAGCGGGCCTTGGTAGACCTCGGTTTCGACCGTATAGGGTTGCGGTGTGGTGGGGTTCACGATGAAAGCCACGCGGTGATTATACTCCTGGGTAAGAACGCGGGCTGCCGCCTTGTCCAAAGGGTAGAATGTTTAAAGATTTGGAGACCATAAATGCTGAATGAACCCATTCATGTGACCGACGATGCTTTCGAGCAGACCGTCTTACAGTCCGAGACCCCCGTGGTGGTGGACTTTTGGGCGCCGTGGTGCGGCCCCTGCCTGCAGGTAGCGCCGACCCTGGACAAGCTGGCCAAAGAGTTCGCCGGCCAGGTGGTCATCGCCAAGGTGAACACCGACGAGAACCCGTCCTGGGCTGGCCAGTACGGCGTGCAGGGCATCCCCACCATGCTGTTCCTCTCGGGCGGCAAGTTGGTGCACCGCCAGGTGGGTGCGCTGCCGGAACCCATGCTGCGCGACCTGTTCCAGCAGTTTGTGGACGTGGTCCAGGCCGAAGGCCAGAACTAAGCCCGGCACAAGCCATTCAAACAGGGCTGGGATACCCAGCCCTGTTTTTGTTTTCCGCCTATAATCCGCTCGTGCTTATCTGGGCATTGAGCGGGTTTCTTTTGGGCGTGCTAATCTGCTACCTGGCCGATGTGCTGCCGGTGGAGCGCCGGCTGGCCCGGCCGCATTGGTGGCCGCTCAGTCTTGGGGGCTTCCTGGGCTATCTGACCAGGCCGAGAAACCTGGCCGTGGTGCTGCTGGCCGTGTTTTTCGCCGTGTTCATCGCTCAATATCCCCAGACCCGGTTCCCCGCTTATCAGCTACTGCTCATCGCTGCCTATCTTGGCCTGGTGGTCGTCATCGATATCGAGCATCGCCTGGTGCTGCACATGGTCAGCCTGGCCGGCGTATTTTTGTTCGGCGCCATCGGCGTGGACTGGAACGGCCCGGCGCGTACGCTGCTGGGCGGCGCCGCGGGTTTCGCCATCATGCTCGGCCTGTTCGTCCTCGGCGACTGGCTCGGCCGCCTGCTGGCCCGGCTGCGCGGCCGCCCGTGGACCGACACTGCCCTGGGCTTTGGCGATGTGACCATTTCGGGCGTCATCGGCTTGCTGATGGGCTGGCCGGCGGTGCTCAGCGCGCTGCTCTTCGGCATTTTCGCCGCCGGCATCTTCAGCCTGCTCTACCTGGCCTGGATGCTGCTGACCCGCCGCTACCAACCGATGATGGGCATCGCCTACGCGCCCTTCCTGTGTTTGGGCGTGGCGATATCGATTGCCCTGGCGATTCATTGGGCTTAACTGACGAGGACAACCATGAGCGAAAAAGAAAACGACAACAAAAAAGACGAGAAGAAAGATCCGGCACCGGAGCCTGAAGAGAAGCTGGTGCAAACCAACCACACCTTGCGCCTGGGCAAGCGTGAGCTGAAATACAGCGCTACTGCCGGCACCATGGTGCTGCGCGAAGAAGACGACGAAAAGGGTGAGCACAAGCCCAAGGCCTCGGTCTTCTACGTGGCCTACACCGCGGCCGGCTCCAAGGCCGCCAAGCGACCGCTGACCTTCTCGTTCAATGGCGGGCCGGGCTCTTCTTCCGTGTGGCTGCACCTCGGCGTATTGGGCCCGCGGCGGGTGGACATGTCGCCGGACGCGGGCACGCCGCGCCCGCCGTACCGCCTGCTGGACAACGACTATTCCATCCTCGACGAAACCGACCTGGTGTTCATCGACCCGGTCACCACCGGCTTCAGCCGGGCGGTGTCGGGCGAAGAAGCCAAGCAGTTCCACGGCTTGCAGAAGGACATGGAACTGGTCGCCGAGTTCATCCGCCTCTACACCACCCGCCAGATGCGCTGGACCTCGCCCAAATTCCTCATCGGCGAGAGCTACGGCACCACCCGCGCCGCGGCGCTCAGCAACCACCTGCAGGAACGCCACGGCCTCTATCTGAACGGGGTGATGCTCATCTCCTCGGTGTTGGATTTCTCTACCATTCTCTTCAATGTCGGCAACGACCTGCCGTACATCCTCTTCTTGCCCACATTCGCGGCCACCGCCTGGTACCACAAGGCGCTGGACGCGAAGCGCTTCCCCGACCTGCGCAAGCTGCTCGGAGAGGTGGAAGCCTTCGCCGCCAACGACTACACCCTGGCGCTGATGAAGGGCGACGCCCTGGGCGCCGAAGCGCGCGGCCAGATCGCCACTCGGCTGGCGGAATACACCGGTCTCTCCAGCGAATACCTGCTGCGCAGCAACCTGCGCATCAATATCCATCGCTTCACCAAGGAACTGTTGCGTGAGCAGCAGCGCACAGTGGGTCGCCTGGACAGCCGCTATACAGCCTCCGACCGCGATTCGGCCGGGGAGCACTACGAGTTCGACCCCAGCTACGCCGCTATCCAAGGGCCGTTCACCGCCACGCTGAACCAATACCTGCGCGAGGAGCTCAAGTTCGAGAGCGACTTGCCCTATGAGATCCTCACCGGGCGGGTGCACCCCTGGAGCTACAAGGAGCACCAAAACCAATTCGTCAACGTGGCGGAGATGTTGCGCAAGGCGCTGCACATGAACCCGGCGCTGCAGGTTTTCGTGGCCAATGGCTACTACGACTTGGCCACGCCGTACTTCGCCACCGAGTACACCTTCGACCATCTGCAGCTGGACCCGGCGCTGCACGCCAACATCGCCATGGAGTATTACGAAGCGGGGCACATGATGTACATCCACCCGCCTTCACTGGTCGCACAGAAGAAGCACCTGGCGGAGTTTATTCGCCGAGCAAGCTAGTCGGGCTTCGCTCGGTTTGGCCGATTTCTGGCGG
>JAHCIH010000011.1 GCA_026129335.1 Anaerolineales bacterium | reverse complement strand
GCGAGTACAATCTTTCGATGCACTTCCTCTTCTTGTTTATGGATGGCATAGGGTTGGCCGCGGCCGATGCGGAGCGCAACCCCTTCGCCGCGGCGGCCATGCCCAATCTGCAGGCCCTGCTGGGCGGCGCGGCGCTGACCGCCGAGAGCGCGCCGCGCGAGACCGAGCGGGCCACGCTGCTTGCGCTGGACGCCAACCTGGGCGTGGACGGCCTGCCGCAGTCGGCCACGGGGCAGGCGGCGCTGGTCACCGGGCGGAATGTGTCGGCGGCCATCGGTGAGCACTACGGCCCCAAGCCGACCAAGGAAATCGCCGCCATCATCCAGGAAGACAACCTGTTCAAGCAATTGGCGGGGCGCGGCTACCGCTCCACGCTGCTGAACGCTTACCCGCAGCGCTACTTCGACGGCATCGAAAGCGGCAAGCGGCTGCTCTCCGCCATCCCGCTGGCGGTGACCAGCGCCGGCATCCCGCTGATGACCGCCGAGGACTATTACGCCGGGCGGGCGCTTTCGGTGGACTTCACCGGCCGCGGCTGGCGCGAGCAGCTGGGCTATACAGATGCGCCGCTGATGGAGGCGCCCGCTGCCGGGGCCAAAGTGGCCGAACTGACCCGGGATTACGACCTGGCTTTCTTCGAGTTCTGGCCCAGCGATTACGCCGGCCATCACCAGGATCGCCCGGGAGCCATCGTCCTGCTGGAGAACTTCGACGCGGTGCTCGGCGGGTTATTGGCCTCGTGGAAGGACGATGAGGGCCTGATCCTGATCACTTCGGACCACGGCAACATGGAAGACCTCTCTGTGCGCCAGCACACCAGCAACCCGGTGCCGGGGCTGGTGATCGGCGCGCCGGAGCTGCGCCGCAAGTTCTGCGAAGGGCTGAGTGATATCAGCCAGATCACCCCGGCCATTTTGCAGTTCTACCCGCCTGGATAGTTATGCCGGCCGCCCACGTTTTTCTTTCCGGACGCGCCGCCGCCCCCACACCCCTGGAACGATACCTGCCGCCCCTGCCTGTCGGGGTGGCATCTGCCTGGCTGGCTGCCAACCTGCAGCCGGGCGACTGGCTGCTGGACCCCTTCGGCAGCGCGCCGCTGGCCGCGCTGGAGGCGGCCCGCGCCGGCAACCGCGTGGCCGTGGCGGCGGGCAACCCGGTGGCGCAGTTCCTCTTGGAACTGCGCGCCAGGGCGCCGGGCACGGAGGCGCTGCGCGCCGCACTGGCTGAGCTGGCCGCCGCCCGCCGCGGCGACGAACGCCTGGAGAGCGCGCTGTTGGAACTGTACAAGACGACCTGCCCGGCTTGTGGGGCGCAGATACCCGCTGAAGCGTTCATTTGGGCGCGCGAGGCCGACGCACCTCACGCCAAACTGCTCGACTGCAAAGCCTGCGGGCAGGCCGGTGAATACGACACAGACGATGCGGATAAGGAACGTGCCCGCGGATATCAGCGCCAGGGCCCGCACCTGGCGCGGGCCCTGCAGCGCATCGCCCCGCAGGGCGACCCCGACCGCGGGCACGCCGAAGAAGCCCTGGAGGCCTACCTGCCGCGGGCGGTTTACGCCCTGGTGACCCTGTTCAACCGGGTCGAGGGCATGCAGCTGCCGCCCGAAGAACACGACCTGGTCAGCGCCCTGCTGCTCTCGGCCTGCGACCGGGCGACCAGCCTGTGGGCGCATCCTACGGGGCGGCTGCGCCCTCGCCAGCTCAGCGCGCCGGCGCAGTTCCGCGAATATAACCTGTGGTACGAGATGGAACGCTCCATCGCCCTGTGGGCCGAAGACGGCCCACAGGTGCCGCTGGTGCGCTGGCCGGAGCCTCCGCCAGAGGGCGGTATCTCGCTGTTCGAGGGGCCGCTGCGCGACATGCCCGGCCTGGACAAGGCGCCGATCAAAGCTGTGTTGGGCGTGTTCCCGCGGCCCAACCAGGCCTTCTGGACACTGTGCGCCCTGTGGGCCGGCTGGCTGTGGGGCCGCGAGGCCATCGGCCCGTTTGCGGCGGTGCTGCGCCGCAAACGCTACGACTGGGCCTGGCACGCCGAGGCGCTGCACGCCGCCCTGGCCGCGCTGGAAGGCGCGCTGCCCGCCGACACGCCGCTGTTCGGCGTGGTCTGCGAGGCGGAGGCTGGCTTCAACGCCGCGGCGCTGACCGCAGCCAACCTGGCCGGCTTCCGCCTGGAGGGCATGGCCATGCGCCGCGACCAGGGCCAGCTGCAGCTGGACTGGCGCAAGGGCATGGCCCCGGCCAAGGTGACCGATACCGCCCCGCAGGCCGTGGAACGCGCCGCGGGGGCGCTGTTGAAGGCCCGCGGTGAGCCCAGCCATTTCCTGCACCTGCAGACCGCCGGCCTGGCGGAACTGAGCCGCCGGGCTTTGCTCGGCGGCGTGGCCCGCGGGCCGGGCGAGCTGTTCACTGAGACGCGCGAGACGATAGAAGCCGGGCTGGGCAAGCCGAGCTTCCAGCGGTTTGGCGGCAGCCAGCAATCGCTGGAGACGGGCAGCTGGTGGCTGGCCGACCCGGCCGGGAGCCGTTCGCCGCTGGCTGATCGCATCGAAATCGCCACCGTGCGCTATTTGTTGCGCCGGCCGGGCGGTAGCCTGGAGCAGATAGACCGTATGTTGTGCGAAATCTTCCCCGGCCTGCTGACTCCTGCGGTGGCGTTGGTCGAAGCCGCGCTTAAATCCTATGGTGAAGAGGGGGATGGGCTGTGGCGCATTTCGGAGGCCGACCAGCCGCGCGCCCGCCGGGGCGACTTGCAGGAGGTGCGCGGACTGCTCTCCGAGTTGGGCGGGCGACTGGGCTACGTCGCGGGCGGTGAGCTGCCCGTGGAATGGCGTGATGCATCCGGCAAGCTGGTTTTGGCTTTCTACCCCATCGCCTCGGCGGTGCTGGGCGAGCTGTTGCTGGCGCCGGCCACGCCGCCGGCGCACAGCCTGGTGGTGCTGCCCGGCCGGCGCAGCCGCCTGGCGCTCGAGAAGCTGGGGCGTGACCCGCGCTTGGCAGCCGCACGGGATGCGGGCTGGCGCTTCCTCAAGTTCCGCCATGTGCGCCGGCTGGCAGGCACACCGCGACTGGATGCGCAGAGTTTCGCCGAACTGCTGGAACTCGACCCGCTGACCCTGGAAGAAGCACAGACGCCGTTGTTGTAGCTATTGTTCCTGTAAGGGCGAGGCATGCCTCGCCCCTACGAGAGGTACAGCCGCTGTTGCCTCAGTCTGCGTGGCGCGCCTTATGCAGGAGATTGCTTCGTCGCTTCGCTGGCTGCGCCGCTACGCTCCTCGCAATGACGGGCGTCTTAGTCCGCTGGGCTGATCGAAGTCACCGAGCCGAGGCTGTTCACCTCCAGATTCCAGCGCGTGCCCACCTGACAACGCTGGAAGTCACTGTAGGATTCTGTAGTGTACGTGTAGGTGCTGCCGCCGGCCTGGAAGGTGCAGGTGTAGCGCTCGCTGGCCTCGCCGAGGCGCTGCTCGTTGTCGAGTTGCGGCGAAGGCCAGTTGGCCACCAAGCCGCTGCCGCCGAGTTCCACGGTGGTGTAGGGCGCCCAGGCGTAACCGGTGTAGCTGCAATAGTCGTCGTAGACCTCGTAGTGGCAGTCCTGCACCACCTGGCCCGCTCCGGTGCCCGTGTCCACAATGTATTCCGTGCCGCACACTTCACTGTAGCGGCCGCTGAATGGTGGGCTGCTTTGCTGGCCTCGTACCGCCTCCCGGCAGCTGACGTTCTCGGCATCGAAGGGGACGTCGTCGTACCAATCCTCCAGGCGCACCTGGCTGAAGGCTTCCACCACTACGGAGCGGTTCCAGTCCGCCGCGACGACCTGGCCTTCGATGGACTCGGTGCGCATGAAGACGAAGTAGATCACCGCGCAGAAGGCCAGCATGCCCACCAGGCAACCCACCAGCCAGCCTTTGGGGATGCTCTTGGCGCCCTCTTTGGCCGGCTGCGGTTTCGCAGCCACGCGCTTGGTCAGCGCGCCGCCGCAGCTGCCGCACTTCTTGCGGTTGCCGGCGTTGAGCGTGTTGCAGTTGGGGCAGGTGATCGGCTCCAGCGCGCCGGCGGAGTAGGCGCCGATCACCTTGCCTGCTTTGCGGCGGGCACCGGCGCCGAGCTCAGCGCCGCACTGGCTGCACTTGGCCGCGTTGGCCGGGTTGCGCGTGCCGCAGAAGCCGCAATGGATATCCGCGCCGGCTTTGGCGCGCTCGATCTGCTCTTTGTCGGTCAGGAGCTGCTGCTTGCTGGCCGCGTGAAAGTCCACGTCTGGCGGCTGAGGGCCGCCGCAAGAGGTGCAATAAGCGTGTGAACCCAGGTTCTCGCTGCCGCAAGCCGGGCATTCCCAATACAGCTCGACATAGCCGATGACTTTTCTCCTCATGTGTGCTCTCTCCTCACTGTGTTTATGGGTCTGGCGTCGGCGTTTCGCTGGGCGTCGCCGTGGGTGTCGGGGTTTCGCTGGGGGTCAGCGTTGGCTCCGGGGTTGCCGTGGGCGTGGCAGTTGGCTCCGGCAGGTCATTGTAGAAGACGACCACTTTTTCGGCACGGCCGCCGGCATTGCTGTACATGGTCAGCCGCAGCGACATGGCGCCGCGGGGCAGTTCTTGCATGTCTAACGTATAGACGTTGCGCGAATTGGGCGAGGGGTCGCGCGAGCCGCGCAGCCCCTGCCATTGGTTGTCGCCGGGGTTCTCGCCCGGCGCCCACTCCAGCACCCACTGTTCGAAGTTGGCCGTGGCATCGGCGATGATGTGGATGTTCAGTTCGATGCTGTTCACCCGGTCGCCGTCGCGGGGGATGATGAACTCCAGGATGGGGCGCGGATCGTCCGAGCGGCACTCGCGTGCCGGCGAGAAGATGATCGGCTCATCAAAGCCAGCGTCGCGGGCCCAGTTACGACCCTCGTTGCTTTGGGTCAGCCAGCGGATCGCCCAGGGGTCCTGCACGTTCATGGTGAAAATTTCATCGACGAACTGGCCGCACTCCGCCGAGGCCTTGAGGTTGGTCCAGGTATCGATGCGCATGTCCTGCCACAGGTCGTTGTCCGGGTCGGCCGGCGGCTGGTCGGCGGCGAAGTATTCGCGGCGCTGGTCGTCGCAATATTGCGAAGGCTCGGCGCCGGAGATGCGGCAGATGACCTTCTCGATGACGCCGGGCGGCTGCACGAAGGGCGAGGGGTTGCCACCGGTGAGCGACGCGATGGCCTGCTGCATGAAGGCGGCCCAGATGGGCGCCGCGCCGGAGAGGCCGCTGCTGCCATCCATCTCGGTGTTGTCCGGGTTGCCGACCCAGACACCTACGGCCAGGTCGGGCGTGTAACCCAGGGTCCAGTTGTCACGGAAATCGTCGGTGGTGCCGGTTTTGGCGGCGACCTGGAAGGGCAGGTTGAGCACCGAATTGGCCCCGAACATGGGCCGGCGGGCTTCATTGTCCGAAAGGATGGACGAGATGAGGAAGGCGTGCTCTGCGCGGATGGCCTGCTCGGTCGAGGGTTCCGGCGCTTCGAAGACGACGTTGCCCTGGAAATCCACGATCCGGGTGATCGCCACCGGGGTCACCCGGCGGCCCTGGTTGGCGAAGGTGGCGTAGGCGTTGGTCAGGTCGAGCAGTTTCACTTCGCCGCCGCCCAGGGTGAGCGCCAGGCCGTACTGGTCGCTCTGCAGGTCGGTGATGCCCAGGCGATGGGCGAAGGCGACCAGGCCTTCTTCTTCCGGCGTGTTGGGGTCGTCGTAGATGCCGACGAAGTCCAGCGTCTTCACCGCGGGGATGTTGTAGGAGTTGGCCAGCGCGGAACGCAGGGTGACCGGCCCGTGGAAGCGGTTGTCGTAGTTGCGCGGGATGTAGGGCGGGCGCGGGTCACCTGGAACGCCGGAGGGCGGGAACTCGCTCTGCACGTCCCAGATCAGGGTCGAAGGCGTCCAGCCGTTTTCGAAGGCGAGTACGTAGGTGAGCGATTTGATCGATGAGCCAGGCTGGCGGGGGGACACGGCCATGTTGATCTGGCCGTCTATCTCTTCGTTGTAAAAGTCCGCCGAGCCGACCATGGCGAGGATGTGGCCGTCTGAGGGGCGCATGGCGACCAGCGCGCCGCTGCCCACTTGCAGGTCGGCCAGGGCGGCCACCTGGCTGCTGAGGATGTCCTGCGCCATGTCCTGCAGTTCGGGCATCAGCGTGGTGTGCACGGTGAAGCCGGAGCGGTAGATGGTCTGCGGGTCGTACTGCTGCTCGAGGAGGAAGCGAATGTAGTGCACCCAGTGTGGGTAGCGGATCTGCACGTCCGGCGAGCGGAAGGTGTAGTCCAGCATCTCGAGGCCGGCCGAGGCGGCTTCATCCACCGAGATGCAGACGCGCTGCGGGCTGGTGCTGACGTAGATGCAGCCCTGCTCGGCGCTGGTGCGCACCATCAGCGAGAGCACGGTCTGCTGGCGGCCCAGGGCGGCCTCGCGGTTGCTGTAGACGTCGTAGACCGAAGGCGCCTGGGGCAGCCCGGCCAGCAGCGAGGCCTGGCTGAGGGTCAGCTCGTCCGAGCTGACCCCGAAGTAAGTCTGGGCGGCGGCTTCCACGCCGTAGGCGAGGTTGCCGAAATAGATTTCGTTGAGGTAGAGCTCGAGGATTTCGTCCTTGGAATAGCGACGCGTGATTTCCGAGGCCAGGATGGCCTCGCGCACCTTGCGCATGTAGCTCTGCTCGCTGGCCTCTTCGGGGCTGAACAGCAACGCCCGGGCCAGCTGTTGGGTGATGGTGGACGCGCCGGAGACCACTTCGCCGCTGGAATAGTTCTGGGTGAAGGCGCGGAAAATGGCGGTGACGTTGAAGCCGGGGTGATTGTAGAACTCCTTGTCCTCGGTGGCCAGGGTGGCGGCCAGCATGAGGGGTGAAATCTCGTCCAGGGTGACGTAGCTGCGCCGCCCGGCGGTGGGGTCGAGGATTTCGTAGAGCAGGTTGCCCTCGGCATCCAGGATGCGGGTGGTCTCGAACTGCGAGGCGTTGGCACGCAGGTCTTCCACGCTGGGCAGGCCGGCGGCAATTGCGGCGTACTGGTAGAGGGCGAAGACCACCCCGGCCAGCAGCACGAAGACCAGGCCGAAGGCGCCGAGGATGAAAGCGCGCGGCAGGCAGCCCATGCGGTTGATGCGCGCCCACAAGCCTTTCAGGCCACCGCCGCCACCGGCGGGCTTGGGCTGCGGGCGCTGCGGCCGGCTCGGCTGCGGGCCGGAGGCCTGCCGGCCTGCGGGCTGTTGGCCGCTGATGCGCGTAGCCTGCGGGTCTGCGCCTGGCGGGCTGGCGCCGGCGCTGCGCCGCGGCAGGGGCATGCCGAATTCGTCGGTGGCGGGCAGGCCGCCGGGAGGTGTGTGGCCCAGCGGGGGCGGGGCCGGCGCCTCGCCGGGTTGCACCGGCTGCAGGATGGTGGGCGCCTCGTCTGGCGGCACTTCGCCGGCCGGCGACTCTTCGATGCGCAGCGGCTGGCTGGGCTGCGTATCCTCGACGGGCGCGGCTTTCACCGGCCGGCTGGGCTGCGTATCGCTGGGGCGGACGGGGCCGCTTTCCGAGGCGGAGAGGCGCTTGAAGCGGTCACTGGCCTCTTCGCTGGAATCCTCTGCGGGGCGTTCCGGGTCTTCGGTCATGCGCCTACTTGGGCCGCCCGGCAATCAGGGCGGTCCAGGTGCCTTTCATCAGGGTGTCGCCGTTTTGGTTCTTCACGTCGAGCAGGATAACGATGGAACCGCCGCCAATGCGCGGGATGGCTTTGGTCTCTTTGACTTCGGCTTCGACATGGATGGTGTCGCCGATGAAGATGGGCTTGATGAATTTCCACTCGGTCACTTCGCGGAAGGCCATGATGGTGCCTTCCATGAAGCCGGTTTGCACCAGCAGGCCGGAGGCGATGGAGAGCCCCAACAGGCCGTGGGCGACCCGGGCGCCGAAAGGCGTGTTCTTGCTGTATTCGGCGTCGATGTGGATCTGGTTGAAGTCGCCGGAGAGCCCGGCAAAGATGACGATGTCCGTCTCGGTGACGGTGCGGGCGGCGCTGACGATGCGGTGGCCGACCTCGAATTCTTCGAAATACATGCCGCGTTGGGCGGGGGTGTGGGCGGTCATCGGCTTCTCCTCAGAGCGATGGGGTGATGGGGATGATGGCAATTGGCGCGATTCTAGCATATCGGCCGGTGATTGATTCGCGCTGCGCTTTGTCGCCTGGCGCGCTTTGTGGTACACATCATCGCGTGCACACCGTGAAGACGTATTGCAGCGGCGTGTTGTTCCGGTTGGTAGCCACCGGGTTGCTGGCCGCCCTGGCGGCCTGCAACCTGCCGGTCGAGCCACCGGTTGAGCCGGCGGCTACGGAAGCCACCGCCATCGAGACGCCAGTGGCGCTTGAGCCGCGCTTGCTGCCGGCGGCGGTGCTCTTCCTCAGCGGCCGCAGTGGCGAGGCGCAGGTCTGGCAGCTGGCCGCCGACGGCCTCACGCAGACGCAGTTGACCAATGAGCCCGCAGGGGTGGATGGCTTCGACGTATCGCCGCTGGACGGCGGGCTGGCCTACGTGAGCGACAACCAGCTGTACATGCGCGACGCAGACGGGAGCAACCGCCGCCTGATGGTGGACAATGCCGCCGCAGACCGTGAGGCGGCGGATTATTATGCCATGCAGCGGATCAGCGACCCGCTGTTCTCGCCGGATGGGCGCTTTCTGGCCTATGCCTACGGCGGCCTGTGGATTTTGGACCTAGAGAGCAACCAGGCGGTGCACCTGCTTAATAATGAAATCGACTCTGAATCCGAGGGCATGCAAAGCTATTATGTCCCGCTGGCCTGGGCGCCCAACAGCCTGCAGCTGGCGCTGGCCTCCGGCGGTCCAGGGGAGAACCGGCTGGCCTTCCTGAACCCCGGCGAGGAGCCGATGGTTAGTGTGGCCCAGGCCGGGGTTGGGCCGCCCTGCTGCCAGCCGGCGTGGACGCCGGATGGCGAGCTGCTGCTGGCCAGCCCTTATGCCGGGCTGCTGGAACCGGGCCTGTGGCGCTACGACCCGCTGAGCGGGGAACGCCAGGCCCTGCTGGATGGCGAAGAAGGCTTGCTGGAGTTCGCCGGCTGGCCGCTGCCGACTGAGGCAGGCGTGCTGTATTACTTCTACGCCAGCGCCGCCGAGCCGCCGGCGGGCGACCCGCCGCTGTTCATGGTGCGCGGTCTGGCGGGCGAACGCGAGCCGCTGCGCGAAGAGGCCTTCGCCAACATCGGCGAGGTGTTGTGGGCCGCGGATGGCTCGCTGGCGCTGGTGGTGCAGCTGCGCCCCGAGGGCGGACGCGGCGGGGCGGTGCTGCTGGCCCACGCGGACGGCCGCCAGTCGCAGTTGTTGTTGGAAGATGGCTATGGGTTGAGGTGGGGAGGTAGGGGGAAAGTAATTGGTAAATAGTAATTGGGGAGTAGAGAATAGAGATTGCTATTTGCTGCTTGCTAATTACCAATTACCAATCTCCATTTACTAATCTCCAATCCCTCTATACCCGCGATTGAAATAAACCAGCGGCGGCCTGCCCTCTGCGCCGTCGAAGAGCCCGCAGGCGAGCACATCGCTGAGGAAGACGGTGTGCGTGCCGGCGTCGTGGCAGGCCGCCACGCGGCAGTCGAACCAGGCCAGCCCGCGAGCCAGGATGGGGCTGCCGGTGTCCAGCGTGAAGGTCTCGAGGCCCTCGAAGCGGTCGGATTGGTCGCTGGCGCGGCCGGCGAAACGGTCGGAGATGTCCTGCTGGCCAGCGGCCAACACGGTGACGGCGAAGGCCTGCGCGGCCATGACCAGCTGGTGCGTGCGGGTGACCTTTTCCAGCGAAATGGAGACCAGCGGGGGATCCAGCGAGAGCGAAGTGAACGAGTTAATCGTCATGCCGTGGGCCACGCCCTGGTGGGCGGCGCCCACGATGGCTACGCCGGTGCTCCAAAAACGCAAGGCGTTGCGCAGGTTCTCCGGCGTGGGGGTTAGAACGATGGGGTGGGTTGTGGCCATGGTGAAGGGGATTGTAACCCCAGCCGGGTGCGCAGGTGCAATGCTTGTGCCAGCGCCTTTCGGCTATTGGATTTGCCTGCGGCTTAAGGTACGATGGGCGTCCGATGGACCCGTTTGAGCACCAGGACTACCAGCCGGAGAGCCCGCGCGCCCGCACGGCCAGCATGAATGTGCTGAGCCAGTTGTTGATGGTCTTCGGCGTGGCCGCCCTGCTAGCCACCATGTTCACCGCCTGGACGCCGCTGGGCCTGGTGCCCAGCAACCTGGCCGCGCAGCTGGTGGAGATCTTTTGGGGCGCCGGCGGGCAGAGCGACTCCGGCCTGCCGCAGCCCACGCCGCGGCCGCGGCCGCTGATCGGCATCCTGGCCGGGCACAGCGGCGGGGCGGACCCCGGCGCGGTGTGCCCGGATGGGCTGACCGAGGTGAGCATCAACCTGGACGTGGCCACGCGGGTCAAGGAGAAGCTGACCGCCTCCGGCTTCGATGTGGACCTGCTGGAGGAATTCGACGCCCGGTTGGACGGCTACCAGGCGATGCTGCTGGTGGCGGTGCATGCGGACAGCTGCGCGTACATCGACGACAACGCCAGCGGCTTCAAAGTGGCCGCGGCGACCAATATCGAGGATTCGCGCGCCACGCGGCTTTCCGCCTGCCTGAGCGATCGCTATGGGCGGGTCACCGGCCTGCGCTACCACATAGGCAGCGTCAGCGCGCATATGACCGGCTATCACGTCTTCGGGCGTATCGACCTGCTGACCGCCGCGGCAATCATCGAAGTGGGCTTTATGAACCTGGACCGCCAAATCCTCACCCAGCAGCCCGACCTGCTCGCCGAGGGTATTGCCCAGGGCGTGCTGTGCTACATCTACAATGAAGACGCCTCGGGAGGCGGGTGATGGCCGTGCAAAGCAGCAATTGGGAAAGCCTGTGCACCCGGGCGCAAGATGCCCTGGAGGCGGGCCAGCGCGCCCATGCCCGCCGCCTGGCGCGGGCGGCGGCCAAGCTGGCCCCCGAACAGGCGCTGCCCAGGCAGCTGCTGGCCGAACTGACCGACCCTGCAGTGACCCCGCCCCACGAAAGCGGCCTGCCGTTCTCCCGGCTCCGTTCCGGGCAGGTCGCCGTGCTGGGCTTGCTGGCGCTGACCGTGGCCGCAGCGGCGCTGGCCTGGCTGCGCCCGCCACAGCTGGACGACGGCCTGCGCGTGATGGGCGCGGTGGCCGCCGAGCAGGTCGGCGGGCTGCTCAGCCAGCCGGCCGCCCAGCCCACCGAGCCTGATATCCAGCCCACAGCGACGAACACGCCTTTCGCGCAGATGAGCCTGCTGCCCAGCGCCACGCCGACCAGCGCTCCACTGGTGGAGGCGACGCCCGAGCCTGAGCCCACCGAGTTCGCTGAGGTGCAAGTGGCGCTGGAGAAGTACGACCTGCGCCTGCCCAGGAGCGTCGAGTCCGGCGAGCGCTGGATTGAGGTCAACCTGAGCACCCAGACGCTGACCGCCTACGAGGGGCGCAACCAGGTGCGCAGCTTCATCATCTCCAGCGGGCGGCCGCGCACGCCCACCGTCACCGGCGAGTTCCGCATCTGGATCAAGGTGCGCATGCAGGACATGTCCGGCCCCGGCTATTACATTCGCAATGTGCCCTGGGTGATGTTTTTCCATGGAGACTACGGCATCCACGGCACCTGGTGGCACACCAACTTCGGCACGCCGATGAGCGCCGGCTGCGTCAACATGACCGAGGCGGACGCCAAGTGGCTGTTTGATTGGGCCAGTGTGGGCACCATCGTGCAGGTGCATTACTAGCGGATAGCCGTCAGCACTCAGCACTCAGCAATCAGCATTAGTTCTTGTGGTTAATCTGACAGGCGATAGACGCGCACGTATTCCTGCCCGCCGATCCAGATGCTGTGGTTGGGTTCCAGCGGAGCCAGTGCGTCGAGCAGGTTTTGGGGCGTGCCACGCTGCCATTGGTGCACGTAGATGACCAAATAGTCCAGGCTGAGCAGCTGCTCGAGCAGCTGCGGGCTGAGCTCGGCGGCGATGGGGATGTCTTCCACATCGGCCCCGTAGAATAAATTGAACAGATTGCTGTACCAGGCGCCCACGTGCGGCGGCTCCTGGCCGCGGGTCTGGTCGCGGATGTATTGCGCGGCCTGCTCCAGCCCCTCGCCCCAGCCCAACATCATCACCTCGCCGGCGGCGGCCCGGCCGCCCAGCAGCAGGTTGTAGTAGTTGAGGAACACGGGGGCCACTGCGGCGCTGCTCCAGGCCTGGGCGGCGAGCAGGCCGGCGGCGATGGCCGCCGGCGCCCAACGGGCTGCGCCGCCGAAGGCCGGGCGCAGCCGCGCCAGGGCGCGGGCCAGCCCCCAGCCGGCCAGCGGAAAGAGCGCGGCATAGGCGGGCAGGATGTAGCGGTCGAACTTCTTTTCCGCCAGGGTCATAAAGAGGAAGAAAGCCAGGCTGAAGAAGGCGAGCAGGCCGATCAGCTTGCGTTCGCCGGGCTCGGCGCCGCGCCATGCGCTCAGGGCGGCCCAGGCCGCTGTGGCCAGGCCCAGCCAGAGCACGGGCGTGGCGCGCCAGGCGATGCTCAGGGGGTAGAACAGCCAGGAGGCCCAGCCCAGGCGCCCATCGGAGTAGATTTCCCCATTGAAGAAAATTTGTCCACTGAACTCGCCCTGGGCGGAGCCCAGGGCGTAGTCCACCACGCCGGTAACCGCGGCCAGCGGGTCGCTGAGCATGGCGGGCCAGAGCAGGGCGAAGACCGCCGCGGCCGCCGCGCCCCACAGCAACAGCGGGCGCAAGGCGGCCCGGCGCTGTGCCCACAGCGCGGCCAGGCCGGTTACCGGCCCGAGCAAGAGCATGGGCGATTTGGTCAGCCAGGCCAGGGCGGCGCCGGCCGCGGAGAGCAGCAGGTCGCTGCTGCGGCGCGCGTCCAGGTAGGCGGCAAAGTACACCAGGCAGAGCAAGCCAAAGGAGGCCATCAGCCCATCCTGGTGCAGCAGGCGTTGATGGGCGGTGAGAAAGGGGTCCAGGGCGATGAGGCCCATGCCCAGGAAGGCGGCCGCTGTGCCGAGCAACCGGCGCAGCGGCGACCAGAGCAGCGCGAAGGCGGCGGCGTTGAAGAGCACGATGAACAGGCGCCCGGCGGCGATCACCTCGATGGGGTTGATGCCGCGCCGCCAGAAATAGTGGCGCAGGTGGAAATCGGTGAATTCTTCCTGCGGGAATTCGTCGATGTCGGGGAAGCGCAGCTGGGTACCCAGCGTTCCGGCCCACAGGGTGGTGATGGCGGGGTGCTTGCTGAGCGCAGCGGTCTCTGCCCAGTTGCCGGCGAGCAGCTCCTGGCGGAAGGCGATGGCCACGCGATACCAGTGCACCTCGTCGATGGTGCCGAAGCGGCCCAGGCCGGGCAGGCGCAGGGCCAGGAAAGCGAGGAGCAGCAGGGCGAGCGGCAACCAGGCGGCGGCCCGCGCCCTGGCGGATGGCGAAAGCATCCCCACGATTATACGGGCAAGGCAGCGGGCGCTTGACAATGCTGAAAGGGGCTTGAAAAAGACGGATTCGTGGATAGAATAGAACAAAAGTTCTATTGAATAGGGAAGGGCCATGATCAAAACCACATTGCCCAACCGCAGAGCGGTGGCCCAAATTGTGCGCGAATACCGCCTGCTGGCGGGCAGCAGCACGCGCCGGCAATCTCCGCTGCGCGCCTTTGCCGCGGCGCTCAGCGAAGCGCTGCTGCCGCAGGGCAGGGGTGTTTCGTACCAGAGCGTGAAAAACTGGCAGGACGGGCGTTACCTGCCGGACGCGTTCAATATGCTGCGCCTGGCGCGGGCGGCGCGCTTCGACTGGCGCGGCGATTTCGCCAGCGACATTTTGGCCGCACTGCACCCGGAGAGTTACCAGCCGGCCACCGAAATCGGACGGCGGGCAGTGGAGCAGCACCGGGATGCCGGCCGCATCAGGGGGACATATGCACACAAAGACCGGGTTGGTTGAACCTGTGGCCGCGGCCCGCCGCAGGGTGACGCGGCGCGAGGAGCGCCGCTATGCCTGCGGCTGCAGCACCACGCGAATCGAGAGTTTCTCGCTGCCTGCGCAGGAGCCGGCAGCCAGCGCCGCGCAACTATGCGCAGCGCACGGCGGCGAGGTGCTGCGCGTGGCGGTGGTGAGCGAATACGGCCCGAGCCGCGAATAAAGCGTGTAAGATGGGGGCATGGAAGAGACTGCCTTTCAAGACCAGTATTTGGAGGCCCGGGCAGATTGCTGGGGCTGTGGGCGCAACAACCCAGACGGCTTGTACCTCAAGAGCCATTGGGACGGCGACGAGGCCGTGGCGCACTTCGAGCCCAAGCCGCAGCACACCGGGCACAAGGGCGTGCTGAACGGCGGCATCATCGCCACGCTGATGGACTGCCACTGCATGGGCCTGGCCATGGCGCACGCCCACCGCGTGGAAGCGCGACCGATTGGCAGCCAGCCGCTGATCACCTACGTGACCGGGTCGCTGAAGGTGGACTATTTACAGCCGACCCCGCTGGAAGGGCGGCCGGTGGAGTTGCGCGCCCGGGTCACCCAGGTGGAGGGCCGCAAGACCTGGATGGACTGCGAGCTGCTGGCCGGCGGGCAGGTGACCGCCCGCGGCCAGGTGCTGGGCGTACGCATCGCCGAGGTGCCTACGATATGAAGGTGGTCTACATCCCCAACTTCGACCAGTTCGCCGACAATTACCTGTCGACCTATTACAGCAGCGGCGTGAGTACGCTGAAACGCGCCGCCGGCGGCCCGCTGATGCTGCTGCTCGGCGCGCTGGGCGCCATTTGGGTGGCCGACCGAGTGGAGTTTTGGCTGCTGCGCTACCCGCTGCTGCTGGCCGGCACCGCCCTGAGCCTGTATGGGTTGTATTACACACTGCGCCCGCTGATCAACCTGCTGCTGGTTTGGCTGCGCCGCGCCGAGCTGTTCGATAACGAGGCGGTGAAAACCACGCTGGAGTTGAAAGGCGCTGTGCTGCACATCAGCCAGGGCAAAGACCGCGTGCGCCTGCCGCTCGAGCAGATCCTCTCCGTGCTGCACCGTTCCAGCAATACCTGGATCATTACCCAGAGCGACACGCTGGTGTATGTGCCGCGACAGGGGCTGCTTTCCGGCGACCACGACAAGTTCGTGGATGCCCTGGTGGAGAAACTGACACCCGAGGACGAAGAAGACTAGACCAAACGCAAGGGGGATATGGGAAAAAGCGAACGGCTCAGCGATGACCCGGATGGCTTCGCGCGCTTCTACGAAATGGTTTTCGAGCGGCCGCTGCCGCAGCACGCCCGCCGCGACTGGCTGGAGCCGCTGTACGCCGCGCGCCGCGAAGGCAAGGGCCTGGTGGTGGAGGCGTTCCGCGGGTCAGCCAAAACGACCACGCTGAGCGTGGCCTTCACCGCATTCCGCCTGGGGCAGGAGCCGCACAAGAGCGCGCTGCTGGTCCAGGCTGGGCAGCTGGCTGCCCAGAGCACCAGCCAGCAGATCGCCGACTTGATCGAGCACAACCAGGGTTGGCGGGAAGCCTTCGGGCAAGTACAGCCCGACCGCAAGGTGAGCTGGGGCGCCCGGGGCTACGAACTGGTGGACATCGAGGAGAACTACGAAACCTGGCGTGCCTTGTGCGCCCGCGAGAAGGGCAAAGACCCCAGCTTCGTGGGCCTGGGCTACCGCTCGCGGGCGCTGATCGGCAAACACCCCACCGGCCTGCTGCTGCTCGACGACATCCACGACGAGAACAACACGCGCCCCGGCCGCGATCTGGAAAGGGTGCTGACCATCCTCAAAGGCACCATCCTGCCCACGCTGATGCCGCATACCTGGCAGGTGTTCGTGGGCACGCCCTGGGCGACCAACGACGCGCTGGCCTACCTCAAGGCCACGGGGCGCTTCATCTCGGTGGCCACGCCGATCTATCGGGGCGAGAAGACCCCGGCCTGGCCGGAGCGCTTCCCCGCCGAGGAAATCCAAAAGGCGCGCGAGCTGGCCGGCGAGGCCGAGTTCGCCCGCATGTATTTGCTGGACCTGCGCGCCGCCGAAGGACTGCACCTCAAGGCGGAGTGGCTGCACGAATACCCGCACAAGGACATCCAGCCGGAGTGGCCGGTGGTGATCGGCGTGGACTATGCCTCGACAGCGGACAAGCTGCGCGGCGGGCGGCGCGACTACTTCGCTGCCGCGGTGGGGCGCGTGCTGCCCGGCGGCGGGGTGGTGCTGGTGGACGGCTTCCGCGCCCGGGTGAGCCAGGGCGAAGCCGAACAGCAGATCAAGTCCATGGTGGCGCGCTATCCCACGGTGCAGGCGGTGGCGGTGGAGGCGGTGGGCAAGGGTGAGGAGTTCTACTACCTGCTGCTGCGCCAGGCGCTGCTGCCGCTGGCGCCGATGTACCCGGGGCGCAGCAGCAAGGGTGAGCGCTTCGAGCGCGGCATGGCCCCGCTCTTCCAGTGGGGCCATGCCTGGCTGGCCAACGCCGAGACGCCGTTCCTGCGCGCCTTCCGCGAGGAATGGCTGCGCTGGCCGGACGGCGAGCACGACGATACGCTGGACGCGGTGTACTGGATGCTGATGGCCGCCGGCCACCAGCTGGCCGGCGTGCAACGGCGCGCCCGGCGCGAGAACCCTTTTGCTGCGCTGGGCCGCGATTAGAATGAAGCCATGACAGATGGAAAAGTGAGCTTACGCCAAGTCCAGGATGGCGACCTGCCGATCCTATACGAATATCAGCGCGACCCGGAGGCGGTGCGCATGGCCGCCTTCCCGGCTCGCGAGCACGCCGACTTCATGGCGCACTGGGCCAAGGTGCACGCCAACCCGGAGAACATCCACCTGGCCATCCTGCTGGATGGCCAGGTGGTTGGCAGCATAATGTCCTGGGTAATGGAAGGCCAGCGCGAGGTGGGCTATTGGGTAGGCCGCGCCTTCTGGGGCCGCGGCGTGGCCAGCGAGGCGCTGCGCCAGTTGCTGGCGCAGCTGCTCGAGCGGCCGCTGTACGCCCACACCGCGAGGCACAACTACGGCTCGATGCGCGTGCTGGAGAAGTGCGGCTTCGCCCGCGTCGGGCAATCGAAGGGCGTGCTCAACGTGGACGGCGAACTGGTCGAGGAAATCGTCTTCCGCCTGGATTGAAGAGACTTATAATCCGGCCATGAACAAACGAAATGTGCTTATCTTCGGCCGCTTGTTCTTTGGCTGGCTGACCCTCTTCGCCGTATTCACCCAGTTTGGCGTGTCCATGTCGGTGGGCTTCAGCCCGCTGAGCTATTTCAGCTATTTCACCAACATCAGCAATATCCTGGTCTCGTTGATTTTTATCATTGCCGCCTACCGGTTGTGGAGCGAGCGCAAGCCCACGCTGCAGGATGACCTGATCCGCGGCGCCGGCGTGGTCTACATCACCGTGGTCGGCCTGGTCTACCTGGCGCTGCTGCGCGGGCAGGACCTGGGCGCGCTGCTGCCCTGGGTCAACACGCAGACGCACATTGTCATGCCGCTGGTGGTCATCGCCGATTGGTTGTGGCAGCCGCCCAAGCACAAGCTGGAAATGCGCCATGCGCTGTACTGGCTGGTATTCCCGCTGATCTACCTGGCCTACTCGCTGGTGCGCGGCGCGCTGATCGGCTGGTATCCCTACGAATTCCTCAACCCGGGCCACGTTGGCGGCTACGGCGGCGTGGCGCTGTACTGCTTGGGCATCCTGGCCGCCTTCTTCGTGATCAGCTGGCTGTGGATCACGCTGGCCAACCGCAGGCACGCGGCGCGGGCCTAAACCGAGCCACGATTTGCTATAATCGTTTAGTTGAACATCGCCCCGCTTTCGGCGGGGCGTTTTTATGGATTGGAACTTGAATGAAGCAAACACGCAACGACCTTAGAAATATCGCCATTATTGCCCATGTAGACCATGGCAAAACCACCCTGGTGGATGGCTTGCTGCGCCAGGCGCGTGTGTTCCGTGAGAACCAGCAGGTAGCCGAACGCGTGATGGACTCCAATGACTTGGAACGCGAACGCGGCATCACCATCCTGGCCAAGAACACCGCCATTCAAATTATCAACCCGGCAACCAACACCCCCGTAAAGATCAACATCGTAGATACCCCCGGCCACGCTGATTTCGGCGGCGAGGTCGAGCGCGTGATGAACATGGTGGATGGTGTGCTGCTGCTGGTGGACGCCGCCGAAGGCCCGCGCCCGCAGACGCGCTTTGTGCTGAAAAAGGCGCTCGAGATGGGCCTGCGCGCCATCGTGGTGATCAACAAAGTAGACCGCAAAGACGCCGATGTAGCGCGCACGCTCAACGAGACCTTTGACCTGTTTGTCGATCTGGGCGCCACCGATGCCCAGGCCGATTTCCCGGTGGTGTATGCCATCGGCGCCCAGCAGCGCGCCGGCCTGACGCCGGAGCTTGGGCCGGATCTGCAGCCCTTGTTCGAAACGATCCTCAAAGAAGTGCCGCCCCCGGTGGTGGATGCAGACGCGCCGCTGCAGATGCTGGTGACCACGCTGGATTATGACAACTACCGCGGCCAGACCGCCATCGGGCGCATTTTTGCCGGGCGCATGCAAGTGGGCCAGACGGTGGCGCGCCTGACGCTGGACGGGCGCTGCCTGAGAAGTTGCGCTACCTGTACTTGCAGGATGGTTTGCAGCGCGTGGAAGTGCAAGAGGCGCGCGCCGGCGACATTGTGGCCGTGGCCGGCCTGGAAGGTATTGCCATCGGCGAAACCCTGGCCGACCGTGAGCACGCCGTGGCGCTGCCCGGCATCACCGTGGAAGAGCCAACCGTGCGTATGGCCTTCGGCGTCAACACCTCGCCGTTTGCTGGCCGCGAAGGCAAGTGGGGCACCAGCCGCAAATTGCGTGAGCGCCTCTACAACGAGCTGCGCAGCAATCTTTCGTTGCGCGTAGAGGATACTGAGAGCGCCGATACCTTCATTGTCTCCGGGCGCGGCGAGCTGCACCTGGCGATCCTGATCGAGACCATGCGCCGCGAGGGCTACGAATTCCATGTGGCCCGCCCGGAAGTGATCCTCAAAAAAGATGGCGAAGGCAATACGCTGGAGCCGTTCGAAGAAGTGCATATCGAAACCGGGCCGGACACTGCCGGTGTGGTGGTGGAGATGATGGGGCGGCGGCGCGGCGAAATGCAGGAGATGACCGAAACGGCCAACGGCACGGTGCAGCTGCGCTACATTGCGCCGACCCGCGGGCTGCTCGGCTTCCGCCAGCAGTTCCTCACCGCCACCAAAGGCACCGGCGTGCTCAACACCATCTTCCACGGCTACCTGCCCATGGCCGGAGCGATCAGCTCGCGGGCGCGCGGCTCGCTGATCGCCTTCGAGGCCGGCGTGGCCAGCACCTACGGCCTGCGCGCCGCCGAGGAGCGCGGCGTGCTGTTCATCCCCGCCGGCACGCCGGTGTACGCCGGTATGGTGGTGGGCGAGCAGCCGCGCGACATGGATATGGAAGTGAACGTGTGCAAGACCAAGAAGCTGACCGGCATGCGTGCCGACACCAAGGGCGAGATCGAGCAGCGGCTCAGCCCGCCGCGCCAGATGAGCCTGGATGAAGCGATCGAATATTTGGGCGAGGACGAGCTGCTCGAGGTGACCCCGGCCAGCCTGCGCATTCGCAAGCGTATCCTGGACATGAACGAGCGCTACCGCCAGGCTAAGAAGCGCCAGTTGGCGGAAGAGGGCGGGTGAGGGCCAGCGCCTGAAGCCCAGTTGGAAGAGAAATAGAATGAGGCAGGTCTCAGACCGGCCTCATTGTTTTTGAAAGCGAGGATTGTTGATGTGTTATTTTATGGCTTTTTTCGGGTGGGTGGCAAAGCCAGGAGGTATTTGATGAAGATGCGCCAGCGCTCGGTCGTGGGTAACTTCTCCCAGGTCTTGTGCAGGTGTGTAAGGGTGACCGGACGTTTGCTGTTACGAGTCCTCCCTGTTTTGGTCTTCAATGCTCTTCTCCATCCACTCTATTAGATGTTGTTGTTGTGCGGTCGATAACTTGCCCCAATTGCGCGAAATGTACTGTAATTTGGTATCCGGCCGCAGGTGCCCAAGAATATCATAGATTTCCGGCCCGAGAAGATTAGCAATCTTGTGCACGTTTTCCCGGGTGGGCTTGCGGATCCCGTTCATGTAATGGCTGAGCAGGGCAGGGGAGATGCCAATCTGCTTGGCGAACTGGGTAAGCGTCACCCGGCGGCCCTTCTTTTGCTGCCAGGCGAGGTATTGCTGTTCAAGCCATGCTGATAATTCTTGCAAATTATTTGCCATCCAAAAAAACTTCCATTGTCACTAAATCCAAAGGCGAGGGCACAAGCGGCCTGCCGCATTATACGAGTGTTACCTCTTGCTGGACATTTATCCTGCGTCGCAAACATTACATATTTGACAGGTCTTTATACACATGGTAAAATTTAAATTACAAAATTGTAAGGTTTACTGGCTTCAAAGGTTTACCTGTAAATGGAGGAGGTGGTTTGTAAAGAGGTGGAATTGTAATGACTTTGTACCAACCAACAAACCTACAGGAGATCGACTCATATGAAACGGATGATTAACGCTGCACTTGTTGCAGTCCTGTTGTCGCTGGTGCTTGTATCGGTGGCTTTTGCTGATAACGCCAGTAATAAGGCCGGAAATTACGCTTATTACGAGGTGATTGATGTCACCACTGACTCAATAACGATTAAGTTCACCAGCACACGCAATTGGTCTTCGTGCTTTGAATACCGCGCTGCGGGCGACCAACCGATCATCGTGCCCCATACGTTCTTCCCACTCCCCCAAGTCGACTTGTCGGATGGTCGTTATCCGCATGTCTGCGTGAACAATTCCTCAGCCACGGTAACCATCAACACGAGCAGTTATGCGGAAGTGCGCTTGTCTTTCGGTGCTGAGGGTGATGAGCGCTTCAATTGGGAGATGGTCTCCGCCTTGGGCAAACCGCAGGTAGACAAGGTGATGTGTCGGCTGCTGTCTGTGGACTCTGACAAGGGTCACTATGGCCCAGACGGCGTTGGCGCCACTTGGAATGTCAACGGTGGCGACTGCTGGATCGTTGCGGTGGGCGCCAATGGCACCTTCCCGCTCGACCTGGTGAGTGACGGCTATTGGGATGGCAGCTATCACGGCCGCATTTTGTTCTCGGACAAGATTACCGGCCAGGCCCTAGTGCCGCCCGGCGAGTACAAGGTGCGCATGCACAACGGCAGCTTCCCAATGACGATCGGCTACTAAGCCGCCGCCATACTGCTAAAAAAAGCCGCACCCTTTGGGTGCGGCTTTTTTGTTGTGCTACTCGGCGGCTTCCTGGCCTTCTTCCAGCGTGCCCAGCTGGGCGGCGGGCAGCAGGCGGCTGTCCGCCGGGTCGTAGGTGAGGCGCACGCGATCGCCTTTCTTGAAGTCCTGGTCCATATTGCGCACCAGCACGGCCAGTTCCGGGCCGCTCTTTAGCGCCACGTAGACGCGGTTGTCGGTGCCCACGAAGACTTCGTCGGTGACGCGGGCGTTCATCTGGGCGCGGCGGGCGCCGCTGCCGTTGGCGGCAGGCGCCGGCTCGGCGTCGCCGCCCTCCAGGCTGATGCTCAGCTTCTCCGGGCGAATGACCATGGTCACCTTGTCGCCGGGCGCCAGGCGCACGTTGCTGCGCCCGGCAACCACTTCTTCGCGGCCCACCTTGAGCACAGTGTGGTCCTCGTGCAGCGAGAGCACGTTGCCCTCGATGAAGTTGGTGTCGCCGATGAAGTCGGCCACGAAATGGTTGGAGGGGTAGTTGTAGATATCCTCCGGGGTGCCCAGCTGCTGCACGCGGCCTTCGCTCATCACCGCGATGCGGTCGCTCATCGTCAGCGCTTCTTCCTGGTCGTGGGTCACATAAATGAAGGTGATGCCCACACGCTTCTGCAGCTGTTTGAGCTCGTGCTGCATCTGCTCGCGCAGCTTGAGGTCCAGCGCGCCGAGCGGCTCGTCCAACAGCAGCACCGCCGGGCGGTTCACCAGCGCGCGGGCCAGGGCCACGCGCTGCTGCTGACCGCCGGAGAGCTGGTTGGGGTAGCGCGCTCCGAGGTCGCCGAGGCGGATGAGCTCCAGTGCCTCGCGCACGCGGGCATCCCGCTCGGGGGCGGGCACGCGCTTGATGGTCAGGCCGAAGGCCACGTTCTGCGCCACGCTGAGGTGGGGGAAGAGCGCATAGTTCTGGAAGACGGTGTTCACCGGGCGCTTGTAGGGAGGCAGGTTGTTGGAGAGTTCGCCGTTCAGGTAGACATCTCCGCTGGTGGGGAACTCGAAGCCGGCGATGATGCGCAGCGTGGTGGTTTTGCCACAGCCGCTGGGGCCGAGCAGGGTGAAGAATTCGCCCTGGCGGATTTGCAGGCTGATGTCGTTCACTGCGGCCAGGTTCTTCTCGCCGCGCAGCAGGCCGGAATAGACTTTGCTTACATTCTTGAGTTCAACAGCATAAGGTTTCATTCGTTAGGGCAAACCTTCTTCTTTGTATTTTAGCGGCCCTGGCGGGCGTTTCGTTCCACGCCCAGGCGGCGCAGCCACTCGGAGACGAGCAGGATGGCGACCGAGACCAGGATGACCACCGCGGCGGTGGTGATGGCCAACGGCAGGCGGTTGGGGAAGCGCAGCTGCGAGTACAGATACACCGGTAGCGTGTTGTCCGTGCCGGCCAGGAAGAAGGCCAGCGAGAACTCGTCGAAGGACAGAGTAAATGAAGACAGGAAGGCGGCCACGAGGGCCGGGGCGGAAATGGGCAGGGTGATGCGCATCAGCGTGCCCCAGTAGGTGGCGCCCAGGTCCATGGCGGCTTCCTCGAGGTTGTTGGCGAAGCCGGAGAGCCGCGCGGCGACGATGAGCATCACGTAGGGAATGTTGATGATGGCGTGGCCGATGGTGATGGTCCACAGGCTAAGCGTAATGCCCAAGGCTTGGAAAAGGATGAGCATGGCCACGCCCAGCACCACGTAGGGGATGACCAGGGGCAGGGTGGCGATGTTGAGGAAGAACTGCCGGCCGGGGAAGTTGTAGCGTGAGATCGCGATGGCCCCCATCGTGCCCAGGCCGGTGGCCACCGCCGATGAAATCAAGCCGACCATCAGGCTGTTGCGGGCGGCGTTGAGTAGTTCGCGCGCCCCGAGCAACTGGCGATACCAATCCAGGGTGAAGCCCTTGAGCGGGAAGACTAGCAGCACCGAATCGTTGAACGAGAAGATGATCAGTAGGAGGATGGGCAGCTGCAGGAAAAAGAGCAGCGCCAGGTAATATGCCCACCCCAGCCACTTCCCAAACTCGCGTTTCATCAGGTGGACACCGGTACTTCGGTGATGGGGATGAAGCGGTTGAATACGTAGCTAAAGGCGGCCACCAGCACCAGCAAAACCAGGCTGAGCAGCGCACCCAGCGGCCAATTGAGCGCGCGGGCAAACTGGTCTTGAATCAGGTTGCCGTACATGATGCCGGTCACCCCGCCCACCAGGGTGGGTGTGACCCACTCGCCCAGGGTGGGGATGAAGACGAAGAAGAACGCCGAGGCCACGCCGGGCATGGTCAGCGGCAGGGTCACCCGCCAGAAAGTCTGCCCCGGCGAAGCGCCCAGGTCCTGGGCGGCTTCGTGCAGCCGCGGGTCGATGCGCTCCATGGCGGCGAAGAGCGGCAGGGCGGCGAAGGGGATCCATACGTAGACCAGGGTGATCAGCACGGCCGACTGGCTGTAGAGCAGCACGGGCGCGCCCTCCTGGATGAGGCCCAGGCCGATGAGCGTTTGGTTAAGCAGGCCGTTGGAGCCGAGGATCACCTTCCAGGCCAGCACGCGCAGCAGGAAGCTGGTCCAGGCGGGCAGGATGAGCAGGGTGAGCAGGATGACCCGCCTGGCCCCGGTGTAGAAGACCAGGAAGTAGGCCACCGGGTAAGCCAGGATGATGGAAATGATCGCAGTGAGGAAAGACAGCTTGCTGGAGTCGAGCAGCAGGCGGAAGAACGAGGGCGTTTGCAGGAAGGTGATGTAGTGCTTGAAAGTCAGCGGCAGCAGCGGGCCGAAGGTGTTGTCTTTGAAGCTGTAGAGCAGCATGATGACCAAGGGCGCGAGGAAGAAAAGCGCCAGCACGATGGCGGGCGGCGCAATCAACACGAAGAGGCGGCGTTTGGTTTCCATGGCTGCATTGCCCAACCTGCCGCCCCGTGCAGCGCACGGGGCGGCAGGGTTTCAAGGCAGGCTTATTGCTCGGACTTGACCTCGTTCCAGATGCGCGTCATCTTCTCGCGCTGCTCTTGGGTGAGCGGGTGCTGGAAGTTGGTCTCGTCCAGCACGGACAGGTCGTCGTAACCGAACTTGTCCACCAGGTCAGGGTCCAGCAGGGGCACGGAGTCGCGGTTGGCCGCGCCGTAGTAGTAGTCATTGGCCATGTTGGCGTTGGACTGGGCGTCGATCAGCGCGTCGATGTAGTCGTAGGCCAGGTCTACGTTGCGGCTGTTGGCGGAGATGCCGAAACCGCAGGCGTAGCTGAGGCGGCCCTCAGCCGGGTCCACATATTCCACCTCGTAGCCCTCGTCGTTCAGGGTGGCCCAGGCATCGTTCCAGGTGTTGGCGCCCAGGGCAACATCGCCGGAGGCGAGCAGTTGGTTGATCTCGGTGTAGTCGGCCCAGTAGGTAAGCAGGTTGGGCTTGAGTTCGATGAGCTTCTGCTTGATCTGCTCATCCTGCTCCGGGGTGGTGTTGTAGGGGTCAAGGCCCAGGGCCAGGGCGGCGGTGTAGAAGGTCGATTCGCCGGAGTCGAAGATGGCGATCTGGCCGCGGTACTGCGGGTCCCACAGATCGGCCCAGGAGGTGGGCAGTTCATCCACCAGGTCGGTACGCACGGTGATCGATTCATAGGCCCAATCCCAGGGGATGAAGTACTGCTGGCCGTTGATCACACCGTGCTCAACGAGCTCGGGGAAGAGCTTGTCGAAGTTCTCCAGGCGGGAGGTGTCGATGGGCTGCACCAGGCCGGCCTCAACGTACAGGCCCCACCAGCTGCCGCAGGGGTGCACCACGTCGAAGTAGAAGCCACTTTGCGCCTTGGCCAGGGCTTCAGCGTCTTCGCTAAAGAACGCGTAGTCCGGGTAGATCTCCGGGTGTTTTTCGGCGAAGGGCGCCCAGTAGCTTTCCTCTTCGTAGCCGGACCATTCGAGGACGATCAGGCTGTCGTTTCGCTGCTCGGCAGGGCCGCTGGGGCCTCCGGCGCAGGCGGCCAGCAGCAGGGCTGCGGCGACCAACAGAGCAAACAAAACACGCGTTTTCTTCATTCTCTCTCCTTTTGGTAAGCAGGCAACAAAAAAACTGTAAACAGTGACTTCTTCGTCACCCTTTACAGTTCTCAGCCGTAGGCGGATGCGCGCTCACTTAGCTAATACATCCGTGGCAGAGCAGTGCTCTGTCCTGCTTTCATGAGCGATATTGTATATGCTGATACTCAAAATGCAATGCCTGCAGATTAAAGATTTTGCATAGAATTCGGGCTGCGCGAGGCGCTTAAAAAGCCTGGAGTATACTGGCCTCGAGAACACAGCTCCATGCGCTGGTCTGTATTGCTTAAAAACGAGCCCTGCAGGGAACGGGTTATGGCCCTGCGAGGGAGCCAGCGCTGCCAGGGGGAACGATGCTCAAAGACCTGACCAATCCCAAAGAATTCCCGCGACCGTTCTGGATTTTGATGGGCGCCACGCTGATCGACCAGACCGGGCGCTTCCTGCTGGTGCCCTATTTTGGCCTGTATATCACCAGCCGCTTCGGCATCAGCATGACCGAACTGGGTGAGATGTTCTTTCTGTGGGCCGCCTTCGGCATCCTGGGCAGCTTTGCCAGCGGGGCGCTGACCGACAAGCTCGGCCGGCGCTTCATGCTGATCGCCGGGCTGCTGTTCAGCGCCGGCATCAGCCTGTTCCTTGGCCTCGCCAGCGACCTGCGCCTGGTGTTTGCCCTGGCGGCGGTGGTCGGCTTCCTCTCGGACATCGGCGGGCCGGCGCAGGCGGCCATGGTGGCCGATCTGCTGCCAGCAGCCCGCCGGGCGGACGGCTTTGGCATCTGGCGGGTGGTGGTGAACATCGCCGCGGTGATCGGGCCGCTGGCCGCCGCCTTGCTGGTGGCGGGCGGCGGCGTGGCGGAATACTTCCGCCTCTTCGTCGCCGATGCGGTGTTGAGCGCGCTGACCGCGCTGATCGTCTTCTTCGCTCTGGCCGAGACCCGGCCGGCCGCCGCGGCGCAGGCCGGGCGCGGCGAAGGCCTGGGCCAGGCGCTGCTGGGCTACCGCCACGTGCTGGGCAACCTGCCGTACATGGCTTTCATCGTGATCTCCATCCTGCCGGTGCTGGCCTACGCGCAGATGAATACGACCATGCCGGTGTATATGCGCGATGTAGGCGGCATCCCGCCGTTGGGCTACAGCTATGTACTGGCGACCAACGCCCTGCTAGTGGTGTTGCTGCAGTTCTGGGTGACGCGCAAAATAGGGCAGTATGCACCGCTGCCCATGCTGGCTCTGGGCAGCCTGCTCTACGCCATCGGCTTCGGGGCTTTCGGGCTGACCAATCTGCTGCCGCTGCTGCTCTTGGCTGCAGTGGTTTTCACCTTCGGCGAGATGGTCGCCGCGCCGGTGGGCCAGGCAGTGGCCAGCTTGTTCGCCCCGGCGGAGATGCGCGGCCGTTACCTGGCGATGTTCAATTTCTCCTGGGCGCTGCCCTTTGCGATCGGGCCCTATCTGGCCGGCCAGGTGTGGGAGCAGGTCGCCCCGCAGTGGGTGTGGTACGGCGCGTTTGCGCTGGGCGTGGCGGGCATGCTGGGCTATCTGGTTTTGCACCTGCGGGTCGGCGAACGGTTGCGGCGGATGGCCGGGGCTGAGAAAGAGAAATAACCACAAGGAACCGATAAAATAATTCTTCGTATGGCAGAAATAACGAAACAACCACAAGGTCTTCCGTCATTGCGAGGAGCGTAGCGGCGCAGCCAGCGAAGCGACGAAGCAATCTCGTCTGCAGGCTTACGCAAGCCATTTCAACTTGCAGAAGCTACCCATAGATTGCTTCGTCGGCCCTGGCTCCGCCGGGCCTCCTCGCAATGACGTTTTTCTTTGTGCCCTTTGTGGCTTTGTGGTGAGGAATTAAAGTATGACCATCGAATACAAAATCAACCCCCCGCTGGAACTTGACGCTTTCATTGAGGTCTACCGCGCCTCCACATTGGGCGTACGCCGCCCGGTGGACGACCGCGACTGCATGGCGCGCATGCTGGCCGAGGCCGACCTGATGGTGACGGCTTGGGACGGCGGGCAGCTGGTCGGCCTGGCGCGCTCGCTGACCGACTGGTGCTATTGCTGCTACCTCTCCGACCTGGCGGTGGCTGCCAGCCACCAGCGCATGGGCATCGGCAAGGAGCTCATCCGCCGCACCCAGGCGGCGCTGGAGCCGGGTGCCACGCTGATCCTGCTGGCCGCCCCGGCGGCGGTGGACTATTACCCGCGCATCGGTATGGAGCAGCATCCCAGCGCCTGGATACTCCGGCCGGGTGAAACGTTATAGGAGCTGTGCAATGAAAGTCACCGTGACCCAATTCCCCGACGCGGCGGACGAGATGGAAGCCGCTTTCGAAGCGCTGGCGGCGCACGTGGCCGCCGAGGGCAGCGACCTGGTGCTGCTGCCCGAGATGCCCTTCCACCCCTGGCTGTGCTACGAGCCGCAGCCGGACGCGGCCGCCTGGCAAGCCAGCGCCGACGCCCACGCCAAGTGGCTGCCGCGCCTCGGCGGGCTGGGCGCGCCGCTGGTGCTGGGCAGCCGCGCAGTGACACAGGACGGCGGGCGCTACAACGACGGGTTTATCTGGCAGGGCGGCGAGGCGAGCTTTGCCCATCGCAAGTATTACCTGCCGGACGAAGCCGGCTTCTGGGAGGCCAGCTGGTACGGGCGCAACGCG
The DNA here is from genome assembly GCA_026129335.1 of Anaerolineales bacterium. GTDB lineage: Bacteria > Chloroflexota > Anaerolineae > Anaerolineales > UBA11579 > JAMCZK01. Next base: position 34,199 of record JAHCIH010000011.1, on the reverse strand, counting down.
GAGCCGCGCTTCGAAGCGGCCCAGGCCGGCGATGTCAAGGTGGGCTTCATGATCTGCTCGGACCTGTGGTTCGGCGAGCATGCCCGCGGTTACGCCCGCCAGCGTGTCCACCTGCTGGTCAACCCACGCGCCACCGAGAAACGCAGCGTGGACAAGTGGATCGCCGGCGGGCGGGTGATGGGCGTGATGGCAGGGGCCTACTGCCTGTCGTCCAACCGCAGCGGTCAGGGCCGCGGCTTCGAGTGGGGCGGCGCCGGCTGGGTCAGCGACCCGGACGGCGAAGTGCTGGCGGTCACCAGCGCCGAGCAGCCTTTCGTCACGGTGGAGATCGACTCGGCTCGCGCTGAGGCGGCCAAGGCGACCTATCCGCGGGATGTGAGGGAGTAGATTGTTGAGTGCTGATCGCTGACTGCTGATTGGCTTGACGAGTCCACTTCCTTCTACAAGGTTCGACTCATCTGTGCATTAATTGCCTGATTCCTAATTACTAGTTACTGATTACTAACAAAGGGGGTTTCATGCAAAGCCTGTTTCATTTCCAAAGCCTGGCCGAAGAAATGGTCGCCGCCGATGCGGGGCGCGAGCGCATGCTGCGCGCCATGGACGCCATGTGGCACAACCAGTGGAGCCTGCCGCCCAATGTGGCCGGGCTGAAGTGGATCCACAAAGTGGTCAGCAGCGACCCGCACGATGCGGTGCGGGCGGGGGCGCGGGTGCTCAGCTCCGTGGCGCCGCGGCTGAGCGTGCAGCCATTGGGCGCTGGGCCGGCGCAACGCGCCCGGGCGGAGCAGATCGAGCGCGCCCTGGCCTGGCATTTCCGCAACGCGGGCCGCCGCAGGCAGGCCAGTGTACTGCGCGATGTGGTGCTCAGCGCGCTGCTCTACGACGAAGTCGTCGCCCAGGTGGTTTACCTGCCGGAGCAGCAGGGCGCCGCCGGGCTGCTCGGCGAACGGGCCGCGGCCGCCCGCGGGCGGATGGCGGCCCGCTTCGGCCCCTTCGCCATCCTGGTGCGCAATCCGCAGCAGGTGCATGTGCGCTATTCGGATTGGATGGCGGAGGCGGTGCTGATGAAGAAAGTGATCAGCCTGCGCGAGGCGCTGGACTTTTGGGGGCCGCGCGCCAAGGGGCTGGCCGCAACCGCAGCGACCGGCCGCGGCGGGGTCAAGCCCGCGGAGCTGACCCACTGCACGCTCTACGACTACATGGACCTGGAGCAGCGCGTCGTGTGGGCGCTGCCGCAAGCCGGCGGCACCGGGCTGATCGCCCCAACGGGCGGCGATGCCGGGCCGGTGGAGATCCTGCGTGAGCCGCACGACCTGGGCTTTCTGCCCTGGGCGGCCAAAGTGGGCGGCACTACGCTGGAGGAGAGCGGCGGCCAGCAGCGCATCCCGCTGCTGTATTCCATCTTTACTTCGGGGGAGTGGGATACCTTGAACATCGTCGAGACGCTGCTGGCCTCGGAGGTGATCGCCTACGCCGCCGCGCCGCGCATGAAGATCGAGGGCCCCAGCGACGGCGTGGATGTGGACTACGGCGAGCCGGGCCGCCCGGCCTATGTGCCGCCCGGCCACAAGCTGGATGCGTTGGAGCCGCCCGGCATGGACCAGGGCCTGGAGGCCATCGCCCGCCGCGCCGCCGAGCGCATCGGCAAGAGCACCGTGCCGCGGGTGCTGCAGAGCGGCGATTATCCGGCCGGCACGGGCTACGCCACGCTGAACCTGGCCACGCAGAGCGGCATGAAGGCCCTGGCCCCGTACAAGGAACTGGCCGAGGAGGCGCTCAGCGAGGTCTTCGGGCTGATGCTGGAATGGCTGCAGCACAGCGGCCAGCCGTTGGAGGGCCGCGACGGGCGCCGCGGACGCGGCGAGCCGATCCGCATCGCGCCCGGTGAGCTAGCCGGCTTGGCGGTGGACGTGGAGCTGACTGCCGATGTGCCCACCGACCGCATGGCGCGGATCAACGCCGCCAGCATGGCGGTGCGCGACCTGGGCTACAGCCGCCAGCGGGCGTTGGAGCAGATCGGCGAGAGCGACCCCGGCGAGGTGATGCGCCAGGCCGCTGCGGAGCAACTGGCCGCGGTGGAGCTGGAGATCGAGAAGCAGGCCCGCCTGGCGGCCGCGGGGTTGGCGGCGAAGCCGGCCGCGGCGCATGCCGGCTCGGATGGGCCGGGCGGCCAGGGCTTCAACCCCGCCGCTGGCGGCGAGCCCGCCGTGACGGCGGGCTTAGAGCCGGAGAAGTAGGGGCGGGGTTGCCCCGCCCACTTAACCACAAAAGAGCACAAAGGATCTCCAAAAATCGTTCATCCTCAAGTAAGGGCGCACGGCCGTGCGCCCTTAACGACAAAGCTGTGTTGCTCTGAGTTGGCAACGCTTGTCTTTGTAACAATGGATTCGAAAGCCCTTCGTTTCACTCAGGGCGACACGCTTTTTAAATCCATCCTTCGTGTTCTTTGTGTCTTGTGGTTAAACCACTTGACGAAACGACCAACACAGCCCCGCCACAGCGGGGCTGTGCTATATCTATCACCCAGCCCAGGGAGGGGGCCAACACATGGACGACCACGAGGAGAGCGGCGGCACTTTGGTGGAGCCCGGCGAGCCGGTTTCTGGGGAAGACCTTGCAAGGGAGACCGGTTTGGACGACGTTTCGCCGGAGGCGCCGCGCCAGCCGGCTTCGCGAGGCCGTACGCGTGAAGAGCGCGAGGCAGGCCGCCTGGCAGAACAGATCGAGCAGCGCATCGAAGAGGCCATCGAGCGGCGCTGGCAGAGCGCCAAAGACCGCCGCCTGGGCCGCCTGGAGGACGAAGTGCGCGAGCTGAGACTGCGCCTGGCGCGCCGTGAGGGGGAAGCGGCCGCCAGTGAAACGCCGCCGCCCGCGCCGCGGGCCAGCCACATCATCCAGCCGGGCGGCGGCGGGCTGCCGCCGGCGCCCGACCTGCGCGCCGAGTACGAGGCGCAGGTGGCCGGGCTGCGCCCCGGCGACCTGGCGGGGCTGATGGAGCTCAAGCGCCGCTTCCGCGCCCGCGGGCTGGAGGTCTACTAGAGCAAGGATGAAGGCGGAGGGATGAAGGATCGCTGATCGCTGATTGTTGATTTCTGATTGAGAAAAACAAGGAGTGGGGATGACGATATACGACGGACTGAAAACTACGCATTCGGATCTGACCGCCCAGGCGCGCGCCATCAGCGATGTGATCCAAATGGTCGACCCGCGCGACACGCCGCTGCTCTCGCGGCTGGGGCTGGATGGAGCGCGGGCGCGCTTCAACTTGAAGCTCAACGGCTACAAGGTGGAGTTGCTGGAAGACGAGCTCGACCCGCTGGAGACCGCCGCGGCCAACGGCGACCCCATCGCGGTGGACGACACCAGCTTCGGCGTGGCCGACGCCTCGGTGTTCCAGGACGGCCACGTGATCCTGATCGGCGCCGAGTACATGGTGGTTAAGTCGGCCGACACGCAGGCCAACACTATCGAGGTGTACTCGCGTGACTACGGCGGCACCAACGCGCAGCACGCGGCCACCGCGGCGATCCAGATCGTGGGCATGGCCCGCCTCGAGGGCGCGTGCATCATAGACAGAACTTTTTCCGGCAGGAAGAATTCGATGTCGCCGGTGACGGAGCGGCCCTGGCGTAGGGCGGTGACTTTTTTGATGAGGCCGCGCAGGATTGGTTTTGCTTGCAACGGTTCTTTGGCCAGCTCGCCGGCCAGCAGACGCAGGGCCTTTGATATCTGTTCGGGGGTGAGGGGTTCTGGCTCGGGGATTTCGCGGAACTCGGCGATCTGCAGGTCGAGCTCTTTTTGGTGGACTTCGAGGTTCTTCAGCCGCTCGAGGAGGCGGGGTGTGTGGCCGCTGGCTTCGATGGCGGCAAGCAGGTTTTCGGCGCGCGCCTCGATGCCGATGCGCTCACTTTCGAGTGCTTCGAGGCGCAGGCGCACCTGGTGGTGGAAGCGCTTTTTTTCGTTGGCCAGGGCGGTGAGTTTTTGGAGCAGTGCGGGATGCTGCAGGAAGTCCATGGTTGCGGCGGCGACTTGTTGGTCGAACTGGTCGCGGGGGAGCATGCGGTTGCTGCATTCGACCTGGTAACGGTCTTTGCGGGAGTGGCAAAGGTAGTGGTGGTAAAGCTTGCCGTAGCTGTTGGTGCTGCGGGAGCCTGACATGAGGTAGCCGCATTCGGCGCAGTGCAGCAGGCCCGAGAGCAGGTAGCGGCTGCCGACGCGGCGAGGATGGTCAACGTTAGGGCGACCAGGTTCGCTGCGCATGGCCTGGCCGCGCTGCCTGGCGTTTTTGTGGTTGATGGTTTGGACTTTCTCCCAGGTGGCACGGTCGATGAGGGGCGGGCAGTAGTCGGGGATGATGATTTTGTCGGGGCCTGCGCCGTAGTGCAGCTCGCCGACGTAGATGGGGTTGCGGAAGAAGTCGGAGAAGCTGTTGCTGTTTTTGAAGAGGCCGGTGACCTGGTGGATGTGGCGATGGGTTGCGCCGCGGGCTTTGAGCTGCCAGGCTTTGATGACGGCCGGGGCCTGCTCTGGGTCGGGGGTCCATTTGTGGACGATGTGCGGCGAGCCGTCGCGGTGTTTGCCGAGGACGAGGCGCTGACGGGTGAAGCCAGGCGGTGGCTGGGCGGGCACGCCGCCGTAGGTGCGGACCATGTGATAGATGCCGCGGCGGATGTCTTTGCCCATGTCTTCGCGGTAGCGCTGGTTCATCCAGTCGATGGCGGCTTCGAAGAGGCGGCCATCGCTGCCTTCGGGGATGGTGTCGTTGAGGGAGTGGATGGTGTAGCCGCGGCGGCGCAGGTCGGCTTTGTAGTAGGCGGCGTCATCGAAATCGCGGGCGAAGCGATTGTATTTCCAGATGACGAGGCCCTGGTCTGTGCAGCCCGGAGTGCGCAGGTGCTGGAGCATGGCCTCGAAGCCGTGGCGGCCCACGGTGGAGCCGCCGGAGACCGCTTCGTCTTTGAAGATGGCAGTGAGCTGGTGGCCGCGCTGATCGCACCATGCCCGGATGGCGGCCTCTTGCTGCTCGAGGGAGAAATCCTGCTCGGTGCCGCCGCTGTCGCGCAGGTAGGCGACGAGGCGGAGGGGGGCGGTGGCCGGCTGGGTCATGCTTTTTCTAGCGGCAGTTGGCCAGCAGATCGAGCAGGGCGTAATTTTGGGCGAGCTGCAGGATGCCGGCTTCAAAGATCTGCTCGTTTGCCAGGAGGACCTGCTGATTTATGTTTTCTGCCCGGGTGTATACGCTGATGGTATAGGCATTCTCCAGGCTGTTGAGGCGGCTGCGCTGGCTGGTGAGCATGCTCTGGGCGGTCTCGATGGCGTCTCGGCAGGCCTGGCCTGGGCCGAAGAGTGAGGGGGCGAATTGCCCCAAGGCGATGATGGCCAGCAGGGCGACGACTAGGATGCGGTAGATTCTTTCGTTCATGGTTTTCCTCCGTTTGTGGTTTTCAAGATTGTGTAGCAGGGCGGCGCGCTGGCTGGGTGGGGTTTGTTGCCAGACCTGCTTCCAACGCTCACGCATCTCCTCCCGCTTCATCGCCGCAGTTTAGAACGAATGTTCTAAACTGTCAAGTGGCCTGTCAAGGGCTGCGCTTCCCGCCCCGTTTTTCTTGGAGGCGGGCCAGCTCTATTTCGGCGCGCTCGAGGAGCTCGGCGCGCTCTTCGTCGTCCGCCGCCTGGTCAAAGATGTGTAGCCATTGGCGCTCCTCGTCGCTGATCTCGCCGCGGGCCGGCAGGATGCCGGCTTTATCGAACACGAGGTCGCTGGGCACGGATAAAGCACGGGCGATCTTACGCAGCGCCTCAGGGCCAGGCTGCACCAGGCCAGCGAGCGTGCGTGAGATGTGGGCGTTGGAAACGCCGCTGCGCCTGGCCAACTCCGCCGGGTTCCAGGAGCGCTCTTGCAGCTCGGATTGCAGCCAATCTGCAAACGTGAAGGGCTTTGCGGGCATGTAAAGAGATGTTATCAAGAGGTAAATTACTCCTGTGCAAAAAATGTTTGCATATTGACAAATATATAAGACCCATCTATATTTGCATGTATGCAAAATAATATTGCAGATAAACAAATATCCGCCAAAGATGCTTTGAAGGCGTGGATGGTCGCCGAGGGGGTGAGTATGAAGGAGTTTGCCAGAGCCATGGACTATGCCTATTCTCACGCCTGGTCGCTGGTGCGCGGGCGGGGGCGCCTTTCTGCTGAGGTTGTGGGCCGCCTGTTGGCAGCGTATGGCCCGGAGGTGGCGCAGCTGGTTTCGGATGCGCTGCAGGGTGTTGTGCCGGCCGGGCAGCAAAAAGCCTAGCACGAGTTCTCAAATCTTTGGAGTTTTAGCCGTGCGACAAGGAGGAATGATGGCTGTTTTGGCTACAAAGCAAGCGATGTTGTTGGGGGATGCGGTGCTGCAGCGCCTTGAGGAGCGGCGCCGTGAGCGCTCCGAGCGCGAGGACATGCGCCAGACGGAGATCCGCCGGCGCTCCGCGGAGCAGGCCGATTTGCGGGCGGAGATCGAAAACGCGCTGCGCGATTGGTTCCGGGATGAGCTGCAAATCGTCCTGCCGGACGAGGTGGCGCTGATCACTGTGCAGCTGGGGCTGGCCAACCTTGGCACCGCCGGCACGGGCCTGTTCGAGGTGCGCCTGCTAGCAGGGGCCAGTGTGTCGTTCTGGGCGGGCATGGTGATTTACCCGGACGGCAGTGTTGGCGCCGTGCACGTCCGCGGCGGATGGCGTGGTCACCGCGGCCTGGCTTCCCAGGGCTTCGGCGATTTTGTGGATGCGGTGATCTACGCTCTGGGAGGCGAGCAGGCGTTTGGCCCTCCGGTTGGCGCGATTGAAGGAGTGGATGCAATTGGCTACAGGCAGGCCGAGCAATGAGCGGCCCGGCCTGGATGGATGATTTCGCCGGCTTTCTGCGCGAGCAGGAGGACCAGAGCGAGCGCACGGTGGCAGCTTACGCCGGCGCTATTCGGATTTTCGCCGCCTGGTTTGCGGCGGCCTACGGCCGGCCGTTTGCGCCGGCGCAGCTGGCCGCCCGGGATGTGCGGGCGTATCGACATGAGCTGCAGGAGGTACGCGGCCTGGCGGCGGCGACGATCAATGTGGCGCTGGCGGCGCTGCGCGCTTTGGCACGTTGGGCGATGGCCAGCGGGGCGCTGACGAGCAACCCGGCGGCCGCAACCGCCTTTGTGGAGCCGCCCGAGGCGCAGCCGCGCTGGATGCAGCGCGGCGAGCTGAGCCGCTTGCTGGCGGAGTACGAACGGGCAATCAACGATGCGGCGGCGCGGGGCGCGACGGAACGCGAGCGCCAGGCGACCCGCGACCTGGCGGCGGTCGCACTGATGGCCGGCGCCGGCCTGCGCGTTTCGGAGGCCTGTGGGCTGGAGCTGAGCGACGTGCAGCTGGGCGAACGGGCCGGCCAGGCGCTGGTGCGCCATGGGAAGGGCCGGCGGCAGCGGACGGTCCCGCTGAGCGCGGAGCTGCGCCGGACTTTGGCGGCCTGGCTGGCGTTGCGCGGAGATGCGCCAGGGCCGTTGCTGTTGAGCCAGCGCGGCGGGCGGCTGGCCCCCCGGCAGCTGCAGCGTTCGGTGGCGGAGCATGCCCGGCGGGCGCGGCTGGATGGCTTTACGCCGCATTCGCTGCGCCACACCTTTGTCAAGCGGGTGGTGGAGGCCAGCGACCTGTCCACGGCGCAGCAGCTGGCCGGCCACGAGCAGATCCGTACGACGGCGCGCTATGCGATGCCCAGCCAGGCTGAACTGGCGGCGGCGGCCGAGGGAGCGCTGCTGTGAGCTACGCGGCCTCCGGCAGCGTTCACTCTCATGCGCTGCACGCCAGGACGCGGGCGCGGCAGCGCTACGGCGTGGGCCGGAATGTGGTGGCGGAGCTGGAGAGGCTCATCCGGCTGGGGCGTTCGCGGCGCAGCCTGCGGCAGAGCCGGACGCGGACGCTGCACGAGCTGCGGCTGGAGCGGCGGAGGTTCTTCGTGATTTATTCGACGACGACGCACTGCATTGTGACGTTTTTGCAGCCGCCGGCGGGGCTGAGGTTGTTCGCCCGCGCCCGACAGGCGGCCGAGACCACGCCGCGCTGCGATGCCTGCGGGTGCATGCTGGCGGTCGCCGGCGAGCGGCGGATGTGTACGGTCTGCGGGGGCCTGGGTGGCTGAGCTGTGCATCGAGCTGGCGGCGCGTTCCGTCCCTTTGCCGGCGGAGCAGGAGGCGGCCTGGGAGGCGGGGATGGATGCGCTGGCGGAGCTGTGTCGGGAAATCCTTGCGGAGGAGGTGAGAGATGGCGAGGCCGTCGAAGCGCAGCGGCAGCCGGCGTGACCGGCTGGAGGAGGCCGGCTTTGCGCTGGGCACGCTGGAGGCGCAGATGCGGATGGTGAAGCTGTTGGCGCGGCGCTACCCGGCGCTGCCGCGTGCGCCGGAGAACACGGTGCTGAGCGCGGTGTACGCCAACAAGATTCGGCGGCGGGGCCGCGGGGAGAAGAGCGAGCTGAACGTGGCCGACTATGAGAAGTGGTTGGAGGCGTATAAGCCGAGGGAGAAAAAGGCAAGTTAGAGGTGCGAATGCGGAGGTGAGAGGTGTGCGCTGCGTTTGACAGGCGCGCCGCCCGCGTGATAAGCTGACGGCCAACAACAGAGCTATCTCCGAGGCAGCACGGAGATACGGCGGAAGATGAGCGCCCGCCACCGGTCCAGAAGTGGGCTTGGTGGCGGGCGTTTTGCGTTGGGAGGCCCAGGGTGCCGATCGAGAACAAAGACATGACCTATACCCAGCTGGGGCTGGGGGCGGAGTTCGATGCGCTGGAGGACGACGGCGCGCCGAACCCGCAGGAGGCGGCGCGGATCAGCGACGCTGCACGGGGGGCGCTGATGCTGCTGGTGCGCGGCGACAAAAAGGCCTGGACCGAAAAGGTCGCCGTCGAACTGCCCTACCCGCTGCCGAAATGGTTGGACAGTTTTATATGGCTGCTGGGCCGCGGCTGGCCCTGGCGGCAGGCGACCTATATCGCCTGGCTGGCCAGCCCGCGCAAGAACCGCTGGCCGGCGACACAGGAAGAGCTGGCCACGCAGGTGCTGGGGCTGAGCAGCGATCGGGTGATCAGCACCTGGCGGCAAAAGAACCCGCAGATCGACACCACGGTGGCCATGCTGCAGTCGGCCGAGTTGTACCACGCCCGAGCGGATGTGCTGGCGGCACTTACGGAGGTGGCCCAGGATCCGGATTACAAAGCGCACCCCGACCGCAAGATGTTCCTGGAGATGACCGGTGACTATGTGCCGATCTCGCAGCTGAAGGCGATGCTGCTCAAGGGGGATTTCAAAACCAAGCGCGGCGTAGAGGACCTGAGCGACGAGGAACTGATCCAGCTAAGCCAGGGCGACTGGGGCGTGCTGGGCGAGGAAGGGAAGCCGAGCGGCGATGCTGAACCAGCCGACCAGTCTGGTTAACCCGGCGGAGGCCAAGCGCGAGCTGGCGCGGCGCGAGCTGGGCCGGCGGCGGCTGACCGCGGCCACGGAGTACCTGCTGCCGTGGTACCAAACGCAGCCGTTCCACCGGCTGATCGACCATGCCCTGGAGGAGGCCGAGCGCTATGTGCGCACGCGCGGCCAGCAGGGGCATGGTCGGCTGATCATCCTGACCCCGCCGCGCTACGGCAAAAGTGTGAAGGTGTCGCGGGTATTCCCGGCCTGGTTCCTGGGCAAGAATCCAGACTTGCGGGTTATGCAGGCTTCGTACGGCGCCGACCTGGCGCACAGCAATTCCAAGGCAGTGCGCGACCTGGTTCTTTCGGAGGAATATGCCGGCATTTTCGGGAAGAAGGCGCTGGTGGATGAGCCGGTGGGGCTGGACCCAGACAGCCGGGCGGTGAGCGGCTGGGATCTTGTCGGCCCACACCGCGGCGGTCTGGCGGCGGCCGGCGTGGGCGGCCCGATGACCGGCAAGGGCGCCCACCTGATGGTGATCGACGACCCGTACAAGGACCGTGAGCAGGCTGAGAGCGCGGCCTACCGGCAGCGGGTGATCGACTGGTGGAGCGCGGTGGCCTACCAGCGGCTGGAGGACTGGGCGGCGGTGGTGCTGGTTCAGACGCGCTGGCATCCGAACGACCTGACCGGCTATCTGCTGAAGGAGATGCTGCACAACCCGGATGCTGAGCAATGGCGGGTGTTGTGTCTGCCGACAGTGGCTCCAGAAGAAGGCGAATATGCCAAGGATGAGGGCGAGCAGCGGGCGGCTTTTGCACAGGGTTTGTATTTAAATATCGAGGACCCGCTGGGGAGGAAGCCCGGCGAGGTGCTGTGGCCGGGCAAGTACAGCCCGGAAGTGGTGCGGCAGAGGCGGGCGAACATGACACCGCACGACTGGCTGGCGCTGCACATGCAGACGCCGCGGCCACGTACGGGCGGCTTTTTCGCCAAGGAGTGGCCGGTGGTGGACCAGGCGCCCGAGGGCCTGCGCTGGTTCCGAGTGTGGGACCTGGCGACCAGCGAGAGCGCCAAGGCGGACTACACCTGCGGGGCGGCGATCGCCTTTGACGCGGATGGGTGGCTGTACATCCGAGACCTGCGGCGCTGGCGGGCGGCGTGGCCGGAGAGCCGGCGGCGGCTGGTGGAGATATCGAAGGAAGTGCCGGCCGGCGAGATTTGGGGGCTGGAGCAGGTGGCCTTCCAGCTGGCAGCAATCCAGGACTTGCGGGCGGAACTGCCAGGGCGGGGCATCTATGCGGTGAAGCCGGAGGCCGGCAAGGAAGAGATGGCGCTGCCGCTGCAGACGCTGAACGACCTGGGGCGGGTGTGCCTGGTGCGGGGCCCGTGGAACCGGGAGTTCGTGGAGGAGGCCAGCGTGTTCCCGCGGCCGGGCGAGAAGGACGACCAGATCGACGGTGTGACCCGCGGGATGCAGCTGGCCCGCGAGTACGAGAAGAAACACGGGATCAGCGGGGCGAAGCTGGTCGGCTTCGCCTAAGCGAGGAGCAGGCATGGGACTATTTGACAAGCTGGGGCTGGGGCTGGGCAGCGTTTTGGGCAATGTGGCCGGCGGCGCGGTGAGCGCCTACCTGCAGGCAGTGCAGGCGCCGGCCAAAGCATCAGGCAGGCCGGCGCTGGTGAGTGGGGACCGTGAGCGGGTGATGCCCAGCCTGGCGGTTGCCTATAACCAGCAGGACCTGTATCAGCGGCTTGCCTGGGTGAGCATGGCGATCTCCGCCGTGGCGCAGCAGGCCGCCGGCGGCGTGTTCCACGTGGTCGCCCTGGAAGGGGAGGAGGCGCGGGACATCCCCAACCACCCTTACGAGCTGCTGCACCGCCGGCCAAACCCACTGTGGTCCGGATTTGAGTTCTGGCGGGCGTTTTTTTCGTACCAGCTGCTGACCGGCAACGCCTACGCCTGGTTGAACAAGGCGCATGCCAGTGCGCCGATCGAGGAGATGTGGCTGGTGCCGAGCAACAAGATTGGACCGGTGCCGGACGGGCAGCAGGGCATCCGCGGGTACAAATACGAGCCGGGCGGCGGGCTGCCGCCGAAATACCTGGAGCCGTGGGAGGTGCTGCACACGCGCGAGTTCCATTCGACGAATATGTACGTGGGCCTGTCGCGGATCTCGCAACTGGCCATTGTGGCGCAGGGCGACCTGGCGATGCAGAAACACAACACGAGTTATTTCCACGACCAGGGCGGTCGAGTGCCGGGTCTGCTGGCTTTCCCTGACCCGATTGGTGATGAAGAATGGGAGGAGCTGAAGAACCAAGTCAAACAGGCAGATAAAGAGCAGCGGATGATGATGCTGCGCAATGTGGGGGTTGGAGGGGTGAATTGGGTGGCCACCTCTATGACGCGGCGAGACATGGAATTCCTGGCCGGCCGGGAGGCCAACCAGGAGGAGATCTTCAACTGGTTGGCGCCGGGACTGAACAGCTGGCTGGCGGTGAACAGCACCGAAGCGAACTCGAAGAGTGGGCGGGATGCGTTCTACGAGTTGAGCGTGTGGCCGCTGCACAAGCTGCTGGGCGAGAAGGTGACCAGCCAGGTGCTGCCGAGCTACGGCGAGGACCTGCTGGGCAGCTTTGACGACGTACGGCCGCGGGATACGGAGCTGCGCTTGCGCGAGCAGCTGGCCTATGAGCGCACGCATACGGTGGACGAGGTGCGGCGGAAGTATTACGGCGAAGAGGCGCTGCCCGGCGGCCAGGGCAGCCAGCTGGCGCGGGATATGGGCGGCGACCTCGAGCGGCTGGATGTCAACACAGCCCTGCCGGCCGAGAAGGCGCGGCGGCCGGCGGAGTCGTCGGATGGGGCGCGGGAGCGTGAGCAGTTCCGCCGGTATGCGCAGAAACGGCTGGCCGAAGGCAAGCCGGAGAAGGTGGCTGATTTCCGCTTCGAGGCGCTGGGCGAAGCCGAGCAGACGGCGTTGAAGGCGGAGGTGCTGGGCGGAGACTGGGCGCTGAAGCAGCGCCTGCAGGACTTGATCGATGAGATGAGGGAGCATGCGTGAGTTCGACGATGTTGACGTGGTAGTAGAACGAGACGGCAGGGGATACATGGCACGCAGCCCACAGGTGGGCGGCTGCAGCGGCTGGGGCCGGACGCGGCTGGATGCGCTGCGGCACCTGGAAGAGGCGCTGGATGTAGAGGCGGCCACGCGGCGCAAGCGGCACCTGCCACCCCCGGACCCGCTGTATGCTGGATAGCTACCGGCAGATCGATGAGGCCGCCGACGCGCTGGCCGCCAGGGGTGTGCGGTTGGACGCGGCGTATAGACGGCGCGACCGGCGCGAGCCCGGGCGGGCGCAGAAGGAGCTGTTCGAGGACCAGCTGGTCAAAGCGACGCGGCGACTGTTCGCGACGCAGCAGGCGGCCGTGCTGGCCTGGGCGGAGAGCCTGCGGCCGTTCGCGGGCAAGGCCGCGTTGCCGGAGGAGCTGCGCCTGCGGCTGAGCGAGCTGGACCTGAGCGACGAGGAGGCCGAGGCGGCGATTTTGCTGGTGCTGAGCCAGGCCGGTGGGCATGCGGCGGAGCTGTTCGCCGAGCAGGCCTCCATCGGGCTGGACCTGGCGCTGTATCAGGCGCTGGCCACGGCGCAGGCCCGCGAACAGTTTGGGTCGATGATCACGAACATCAACGAGGCGACGCTGCGGGCGGTGCAGGAGGCAGTGGCGCTGTATTTGGAGACGCCGGGGATGCGGCTGCGCGACCTGGTGGAGATGCTGCCGTTTGATGGGCGGCGAGCCATCGACGTGGCGCGCACAGAGATCACCCAGGCGTATGGCGAGATCAACCGGCTGGCCGGCGAGCAACTGGCCAAGGACTACCCCGACGTGCGGGTGATAGAGACCTGGCGCACCAACCGGGCACCGAATGTGTGCGCGATGTGCGCGGGCCTGGACGGCGTGGAACGGACGCCGGGGGAACCGTTCATCCACCGGGTAAGCGGGGCGCCCTTTATGAGTGTGCGAGATACGCACCCGAACTGCGGGTGCTGGTCCACAGTGCGCACGGATATCCTGGCGGGGGATGATGACTGAGATCCGCATCCGGGTGGAGGGCGGCGAGCAAGTGCAGGCGGCGCTGCGCCGGCTGGGGCCGGAACTGGAGGGGGCGGCCGAGTCGGCCGGCCGCGAGTTCGCGGGGGCGATATTGGGCGAGGAGGGCGTGCAGAAGTACCCGCCGGCGGGGCCGGGCAACCAGCCGCCGGCGCCGTATTACCAGCGCGGGGTGGGCATGCAGCAGTCACCGGGCTACAACGATATGCGCTCGGAGCGCTACGGCGCCAGTTTCAGCGTGGCGGCGCGGGGCTACCGCACGGAGATCGGCAATGCGGCGAGCTATGCGCCGCACCTGGGCGGAATGAAGCAGGCGACGCACATGGCCGCGCTGGGTTGGCGGCGCTTGTACGATGTGGCCAAGGCGAAGGCGGCTGAGGCGCGGCGGATCTATGGTCGCTGGATCGAGCGGTCGCTGGTGAAGTTGGGGCTGAAATGAGCGCCGCGCTTGACAGGCGTCGAGGTTTTGGAGTAAGGTTGCGAATGCCGCCGGGCAAATGGCTTGGCGGCAGACAACAGAGCTGCTTCCCGGTAACCCATGGGATGCACGGCGGAAGATGAGCGCCCGCCACTGGATTTCTCGAAAAGAGAGTCCGGTGGCGGGCGCTTTTTTGTTTCCGGGAGAGATGGCGGATGAGGCAATACCAGGTCAGGGAAACAGTGAAAGTCAGGGCGCTGAAGAATATGGTGCTGGAGGTGCTTGGCGTTCCTTTCGGCGGCCCGTTTGGTGGGCGGGACTCCTACCGCGAATATTTCGACGAACAGACCAACCTGCACCTGGACCTATTCCCGACGCCGCCGATTGTCTACTACCACGGCAACGGGGCCGATGGCTGGCCCGACGATGCCCCGCAATACATCGGCAAGACGATAGGCACCGAAGAACGGGAAGATGGGGTCTGGTTTCAGGTGCTGCTGGACGAGGCCTCGGCGCTGGCGCGCGAGCTGTGGGAAAAGGCCAAGGAAGGATTGCTGCGGGCCTCCTCTGGCTCTGCGAGCCACCTGGTGCGGATAGACGAAGAGACCGGCCACATTGAGGAGTGGCCGGTGGTGGAACTGAGCCTGCTGGACATTTCCATGGGCCAGGCGCCGGCCAACCCGTATGCGGTGGCGCTGCCCGTTTTGAAGAGCATTTATCAGCAGGCAGGCCTGAGCCTGCCTGAGGGACTGGAGACCAAGCCAGAGGCCGCAGAGGCGCGGGGCAAAGACGTTCCCGGGCGCGGCGGAGCGGGAGCCAGCCCAACCAACAACCAACCCAAGCAATCAAAAGGAGTGAAAGCGATGGTGCTGGAAATGACCGAAATGGATCTGCAGGCAAAACTGCAGGAGGCCGAGGAGCGCGGGCGCAAGGCTGTGGAGGCCGAGCAGGCAGCCAAGGCGAAGCGCGAGCAGGAGATCGAGGACGCCAGGGCCGAGGCGGTGAAGGCCAGGGAGGCCGAGTGGGCCGAGGAGAAGAAGGCCCTGGAAGAGGCGGCCACCAAGGGACGCCGGCTGCCGGACAACCCCGACGAGCTGCCCGACCTGCTGAGGTATGCCGAGACGGCCAGGTACGACAACCTGGACGATGGCGCCCTGGCGCTGACCATCGGGGTGTTGAGCGCGGCCAAGGCGGTGGGGCGTTCCAAGGGCGGGGCGAGCAATGCGGCGCTGAAGGCCCTGGCGATCCGTTCCGTTGAGGCCAGGGGCGAGGAGCAGCGCCGCAGGAACAGCCCAGTGCTGCAGGCAATGAAGGCGGTTGATATGCCGCTGAAGGCCAACGAACTGAACCAGACCACCCTGGCCGATTACGGCGATGAGTGGGTGGGTGAAGCCTACTCGAACGACCTGTGGCGGCGGATCGTTGAAGAGGGCAGCATTGCCGGCAAGATCCCTGCTGTCACGGTGCCGCATGGTGTGGAGGCGATCAACATCCCTCTGGAGGGCGCTCCGCCAACTTTCTACAAAGTGGCCCAGGCAGATGACCTGGAGGACGGGCCGCTGAGCCGCCCGGCGGTGACGGTGCCGGCCTCCAGGCGCGGCACCGGCAAACGCCAGCTGACGATGGGCAAGATCGGCGCCCGCACGGTTTACGCGGGCGAACTGGAAGAGCAGAGCTTCGTGCCCTGGGCGGAGGAGCTGCGTGCCTCCATCGTGCAGGAGGGTCAGGAGGTCATCGATCACATTGTGATCGATGGCGACACGGCCGCCGGGGCCACCACCAATATCAACGATATTGGCGGCACGCCCGCAGGTACGGAGGCTTTCCTGATCGCAGACGGGTTCCGCAAGGTTGCCCTGATGGGCGGCGCGGGGGCAAATGCCCGGGATGCCGGCGAGAGCTTCGATGCCAGCGACTTCCTCGAGACGGTGAAGTTGATGGGTTTGGGTGGCCGCAACGCGGGCAACAAGGACAAGGTGGAGTTCGTCTTAGATATGTGGACCCACTGGGCAAGCCTCGGCCTGCCGGAGGTGAAAACCCGCGACGTGTTTGTTTCGCCGACCATCGAGGCCGGCACCCTGACCAGCATCTGGGGCTACAGGGTCAATGCGACCGGCAACATGCACCGTGTCAACCAGGACGCGAACTACGGCCTCAAGGCCAACGCGGCCGGGAAGATCGACATGGACACAGTGGCCAACAACACGCGTGGCGCCCTCCTTGCAGTGCGCTACGACCAGTGGCGCCTGGGTTACTGGCGCCGGATGACGATCGAGGTGACGCGTTATCCCTCCAGTGATGCCAACGAGATCGTGGCCCTGGCGATGCTTGGGCTGACCCATCGCGACGCGGAAGCGGCAGCGATCTCGTTCAACGTCAAGGTTTAAGACTGCAAGTCAAGTGGGCTGGCCTAGCCGGCCAGCCCACTGAGGAGGATTTTATGTTGCAACAACTTCACAGGGGCAGCGCCCGGCTGAGCGACCTGGTGGACGGCCGGTTGGCGAAGGGTCTGCTGGCGCAGGGCGGCGGCCTGGCTTTTTACCTGGACCCGGAGCGCGGCAATGACGCCGATGACGGGCTGAGCCCGGAGACGGCTTTCCGCACGCTGCCGGCCGGCTACGCGGCGCTGCGTGACGGCCGGCACGATGTGCTGTTCTACATCGCCGGGCCGGACAGCGTGCAGCTGGAGGCGGGCCTGGCGTGGAGCAAGTCATATGCGCACCTGGTGGGCGTGTGCGCACCGACGCGAGTCGGGCAGCGTGCGCGCATCTTCCAGGCGGCGGATGCCGAGGGCATTTCGCCGCTGATCACGGTCAGCGGGCAGGGCTGCGTGTTTGCCAACCTGTACATCTTCCAGGGGGTGGATGACGCCACCAGCCTGGTGAATGTGCAGGTCAGCGGGCAGCGCAACTACTTCGAGAACGTGCACTTCGCCGGCGGTGGGCACGCCAGCCAGGCAATTGATGGCGGAGCCAGCCTGCAGATCTCCGGCGGCAGCGAGAACACCTTTGTGGCCTGCACGGTCGGAGTGGACACAATCGCGGCCGGGGCTGGCATGGCGGCGTTGGTCTTCGCGGCTGCGGGCGGAGCGGCACGCAACCGGTTCATCGAGTGCGATTTCACGCTGCATGCCGGCAACGCCGGGGCGATCTTCGTGGAGCTGCTGGGCAACAGCGGCCTGGACCGCTACCAGCTGTTCCGCGACTGTGCCTTCATCAACCTGGCCGGTACGGCGCTGACGCAGGCGTTTGCGGTGGCCGGCGGCTTCGACCCGGCCAACAAGCGCATCCTGCTGAAGGACTGCGTGATGGTGGGCGCGGCTAAGTGGGACCATGGCGACAGCGGCCTGGTGTACGGAAACATGGGCGCGGTGGCTGCGGATGACCTGGGCGGCGCCTTGGTGGCGCTGCAAGAGTAAGCGTAGAGCCTCGCGGGCGGGTTTGACGGGGATCCCGCCCGCGAGGGCTCAGAAGGAAGGCTGGAATGCGAATCGAGATTTTAAACGGCTACCGCGGGCGGCACAGCAATGAGTACTACCTGGCTCCGGGCGTAGTGGTGGACGCCGGCGAAGAGGTTGCCAAGCACTTGATCGAGACAGGGCATGCGGCGCCAACTTCGAAGAAGGCGACTTATACGCTGAAGAGCGGCCCGCTGCGCAAGGGCAGGGACAGGCCCGAGCCGGATGAAGCGGCTGCGGCCAAAAAGGCGGAAGACCCGCAGGCAGCTGAGCGGGCAGAACTGATGGCGCTGGACATGGCCAGTCTGGAGACGCAGGTGACTGCGGCCGGGCTGAAGCTGCCCATGCTGCGCAACCAGAAGCAGCTGGTGAACATGCTGCTGAAACGACGCCGGGAAGCCGGCCGCGTTGCTGTGGAAACGGGCGAGGAGTAGCGCGTGCCCGAAGAACCGGATGCCCCGGCCTACGAGTCGCCCGAGATCGAGGACGGGTACTGCACGCTGGCCGAGTACAAAGCCTACCGCAATATCCCCGAGGCGGTGATCAAGGACGATGCGGTGCTGGCGGCGCTGATCGAGCGCGCCAGCCGCTACATCGACCGGCAGACCGGGCAGCGCTTTGTGGCCGCGACGGCGATGCGGCAATATGAGCCGCCGGCCAGCAGCGAGCTGGAGCTGGAGGCCGCACTGCAGACGCTGAGCGGCCTGGTGAACGCGGACGGCACGACGATCGCCCTGGGCGATGTGCGGTTGCTGCCGCTGAACGGCGAGTACAAGACGCGTATCCGGCTGACGGCGGATGCGCCCGGTTGGGGCGGCGGGGATGGACTGGTGGAGGTGACCGGCAGCTGGGGGCGCTTTGCGGAGCCGCCGGAGGATATCCGCCTGGCCTGCATGGAGATCGTGCGAGCGGCGGAAGCGCGGCGCACGGGCCAGGGTAGCGAGGCGGTGGCGCGGGTGACGGCGGCCGGCGTGGTGATCACCCCGCAGGATACGCCGAAGCAGGCGATGGCGATCATCAAGATGTACCGGAGGCTGACCTGATGGCGGACGAGACCATCCACCCCAGTGAGGTGGCGGCGGCGATCGCGGCCAAGGAGCCGCCCAGCGGGTTGACGATCTACGGCCCGGCGGAACTGGTGGCGGCGCCGGCGTTGGCCCAGCTGCCACTGATGCAGCCGGCGCCCGGCTTCCTGGGGGGCATCCGCTCGCAGCGCGACAGTTTCGGCGCCGGGCTGGGCGGGCAGGAGACGGTGGACTACACGTTGAACTGGCGGGTGCTGTTCGCCGAGGTCGGCGCGGGGTTGGGCCTGGCGGACCACTATGACGGGATGGTGCAACTGGTTGCGGCGCTGTTCCGCTTCTTCCGCGAGCACCATGTGATCCCGTTCGAGGGGGGCGTGGCGGTGGACGTGGTGCTGCGCACGGTGGGCGCCTTTGGCGTGGTGCCGGCGCCGAACGATGTGCAATTTTTTGGCTTCGACGTGGGGAGCGAAGTGAGGGAGATCCTCAACTGATGGCTGAGCGTGTGCGGGCGATCCGCCCGATTGAGCTGCCCGATGGAAGGACGCTGCTGCCGGGCAGCTGGCTGGATGAACAGCCGGCAGACCAGGTGGACGCCTGGGTGGAGGCTGGCCTGGCCGCCCGGGTAGTGCGCGGCGGCAAGCCGGCCAAGGCGAGCCGCAAGGGATTGGGCTTGCGCCGAGAGGAGGAGGACTGATGCGCTCGATCAATAAGGCGCTGCGGGTGCTGGTGGACGCCCACGAGGCGAGCGGCTACGCCCGCAGCCTGGGGCCGCTGGCCTGGAACCACGAGTGGGCGCGGGATGAAGCGGTGGGCGCGGATGTGTACACCTACCTGGCCAACCAGGTGACGCTGTCGATCGGCCAGCTGAACGTGGCTTTCGACACTTCGGAAGGCGGCCCACATGAGACCTTCGCCGGCGGGGAAGGGGAGCACCGGAAGATGATGGCGGCAATCGGCCGCGGCGGCCTGGCGCCGGTCGCCGGCGATCCGGCGTACGTGGGTGAGTTCGTGCAGGGGAGCTACCAGGCCGACCCGGGCCAGACCGGGCAAACGCTGACCGTGCAGATGGACTTTGCGAGCAGCGCCCAGGGCGGGCTGCAGAGCCTGTATGCGATCCCCTGGGGGGTGCTGCTGCAGCCGCTGGCCACGGTGGAAGAAGCCAATGAGGGGTCCGGCGTGGACAACCCATTCACCGGGGCGGCCACGAACCATGGAGGCTACATGGTGTGGATGCTGGCCGGCGCGGACGACGAAGTGGAGCTGAAGCTGCAGGATGCGGACACCAATGAGGACGAGCACTTTGCCGACCTGGCCAGCAGCGGCCCTATCGCTGCCGGACCCGCGGCGGGGATTGTGCCCTTGGCGCGAGGAACGACTGTAGAGCGCTATACGCGCCCGCAGGTCGTTTTGGGCCAGGCGACCTATGCCCGGTATGCCATGGCTTTCGTGCGGAGTTTTGGGCAATAAATTGCCCGGGAGGATGAGATGAGCAAGCGTACGGTAAACAAGTTTTTCAAATTTGTGTTGGAGGATGTGACGCATGTGCTGCGCGACCTGCCGGTGAACACGATCCAGGGCGTAGCGCTCACCCAGGAGTGGGTGGATGTGAGCGCCCTGCAGGAGGCCTTCAAAACCTGGCTGGCTGGCCGGGGCGACATGCCGCTGAATATCGGCGGGCCGCTGGACACGGGCGCGGCGGTGGCCGCCTCGGGCTCCGGCGAAGAGGCCAAGCTGAGCGGCGCGCACACGGTGCTGGTGCCGGTGGCCGGCCTGTACACCCCGTTGGTGTTCGGGGCCTACATCGGCATGCAACGCTACTGGACCACGGGCGACCCGGTGTTCGGGATCTTCAGCGCCGGCGCAGGGGACGGGGTGACGGTGGCCAACTATGCCGTGGACCCGCAGGCGATGAGCTACAGCGCTGAACTGCGCCTGTTCCCCGGCACGAAAGCCCCTGTTTGGGGCGCGACGGCCGTCGCGGCGCACAACCCGGGTTAATCATGCCGAAGACGATTACCAGCCCAAGCGAAAAATGGCCCGGCACGGTGACGCTGCGCGATCCGCTGTACCTGCCGCAGGTGGCGGCGTTTGAGGCGGGCCTGGCGCAGGCTGCGGAGCTGCCGGCCGGCGCGAGCCTGATGGCGTTTTTTGGCGCGGTGATGCCCGGGGTGTATGCCTGCATTGGGCGCTTCGACCTGCAGGGCTGGGAGGCGCAGTCGCCGGAGCGCTTCCCGGCCACGCCGCGGGAAGAGGTGGTGAAGCTGGGCGCCTGGCTGGTGGCGGAGGTGCGGGCGCTGTACCAGGAAGAGACGGCGCCGGTCCCAAAAGCGTCGCCGGCGCCGCCTACGCCTCCGCCCTCGGAGGCGGAGGCAGCGCCGAACTCCGCGCCGTCTGGCGGGTAGACCGCTGGGGGGTTGAGGCGGTGTTCGGCCGGGCGCTAGGCTATGGAGAACTGCGCCGGCTGGAGCAGGCGGACCAGGTGTTCCGCCTGGCACGGGCGCAGCAGGCCGCCAAGGGTGGCTGGGTGACCTGGAACAAAGAGAACCCCGCGGCCGCAGAGGTATTGGAGTGGGCGGCGATCGCCGCCAAAGAAATGGACTTGCTGGACCAAGATGACTGACCCGACGATCCGAATTTTCATCCAGGCGGTGAACCAGGCCGGGGGGGCGATTGCCGAGGTGGACCGTGACATCAGCAAAAAGCTGGCCTCGATTGGCAAGATCGCGGCGGTAGCGAGCACGGCCGGCCTGGCGCTGAGCGCGATGTGGAAGGCGGGCCGGGAAGGTGCCCAGATCGACTACGACCGGACGCGCTTCGAGCGCCTGGCAGCCAGCATTGGCACGACCGGGGATGCGCTGGAGACGAAGCTGCGGCCGGCGATGCGCGGCCTGGTGAGCGATGCGCAGCTGTGGGCGGCGACCAGTGACCTGATGGGCCTGGGGCTGGCCAAGAACGAGGACCATGCGGTGCGCTTGGCGAGCGTGGTGAGCGCGCTGGACATGAACATGAACCAGCTGGTGCTGACGCTGAGCAACCGGACGACGATGCGCTTCGACACGCTGGGGGTGAGCGTGGATGGCTTCAAGGAGCGGCTGGCGGCGCTGGAGGCCCAGGGCTACAGCACGGAGGACGCGTTCACGGAGGCCTTTTTGCAGCAGGCCGAGGAGCAGGTGTTGAAGGTGGGCCACGCGGCGGATACGACGCTGGGCGCCTTCAAGCGCCTGGAGGCGCAGGGCGCCACCGCCGGCCAGCGGCTGAAGACGCAGTGGGCCGAGCTGTTTGCTCCGCTGGCGGACTGGATGGCGGACGGCCTCGAGAATACCAATGCGCTGAACCGGGCGGTCGACGCCCTTGGGGCGACCCAGGTGCGGGCGCAAAAAGACGGCGATCTGTATGTGCAGACCTACTACGAGCTGAACGGCGTGTTGCTGACGGCCAATGATTTGCTGCGCCAGCACCAGTTGCTGCTGGAGCTGGGGCCGGAAAAGTATGAGAAATTTGCGACGGGCGTGGAAGCGGCCGGGGGGAACCTGCGGGGCTGGACTGCGGACATGGGGCGCTGGGCTGCGCAGGCCCCGGACATGTCCGGCCTGGTGGCCGGAGTGAAAGGGGCGACGGATGAGATCCAGCGCTCGTTCGATGATATCGACCCGAAATTCGACACGAAGGTGGCCGGCTGGATCAAGGACCTGGAGTTCGTGATGGCCGGCGGCCTGCAGCTGCAGCAGAGCAGCGACTTGATCGCGGCCGCGTGGGGCGAGGGCAAGATCACGGACGAGCAGGCCAAAGAGATGCTGGGGGCGGTGTATGCGGAGGCGCAGAACCTGCAAATGGAGCTGGGCAACATCGATGCCAAGCAGGCCGCCGAGAACATCGCCAGCACGCTGGGTGTAACGCTGGACGATGCGCGGCAGATGGTGACGGACATGCAGGACGGGCTGAGCCTGCTGGACGGCAGCACAACGGAAATGGGGGTGCATATTGTTGCTAGCGGGGACACCTGGATTTCGCAGTGGCTGGGCGGTGGAGCGATCACGGTGCAGAGCCGCAGCGGTGGCGGCGGCAACGCGGCGGCGCCAACGGGCGGCGGTGACGTGCATTTCCGGGCCAAAGGCGGCCCGCTGAACCCGAGCGGCGGCACGCTGGTGGGCGAGGAGGGGCCGGAGCTGATCATTGGCGGGTATGTGTTCAATGCGGGGCTGACCCGGCTGTTGATGGCGGCCGGGTTGCTGCCCGATGAGCGGCGGGCCAGCGGCGGCGCGCTGGGGATGAGCGCCTTCCCGGATGTGCCGGGCTACGGTGTGTGGACGGGGAGCCCGCCGCCGAAGTATTACGAGCGCGACTGGAGCCAGGGCGGGGCGGTGGTGCGGGCCGGGACGGCCGGGCGCCCGGTGGCCGGTGGCGGCGGGGGCGCGGCGATGGGCGGCGGCGGTGGGGGCAGCCCCGAGGCGGTGGCGGCGCAGGCCGTGGCGCAGGCCCAGGCCGAGTTTGCTCAGATCGTGGAGGCGGCGGCCACCAAGACGATGCAAGGGAGCGGGCAGCTGGACGCGATGCAGATCAGCCAGCAGGTGGCCGAGGCGACAGCCAAGGAGATCCGCAAAGGCCAGGCTGAGACCGCGGCCTTGCTGAAGGATCTGATCAATGTGGCCAGTGGACTGGCCACCAATGACGGGATTGGGCGCAAGTTTGAATCGGTGGCGGGGAGGCTGCGCTGATGCGCTATTTGAAGCAGTCGACCGCAGCCACGCTGCAGGTGGGGCCGTTCGTGGATGCGGCCGACGGGGTGACGCCGGAGGAGGCGCTGACGCCGGCATTCGACCTGGCCAAGGGCGGCGGGAGCTTCGCTGCCCGGAGCGCCAGCGCGAGCCCCGAGCACGACGAGGACGGCTGGTACCAGGTGGAGCTGGATGAGACCGACACCAGCACCCTGGGCGAGCTGATCTTGAAAAGCCAGCACGAAGACCACTTGCCAGTGGTGCACCACTATACAGTGCTGGCCGCCCAGGTGTACGACGCCTTGGTGGCCGGCACCGACTTGCTGCAGATCGATGTGGCCGAACTGTACGGCAGCGGGCCTTCGGCGGAGAAGGCGATGGCGTTCTTCCGCGGGATGACACTGGGCACTTTCGAGGGCAGCCCGGGCACGACGCAGTCGGAGACTTCGCTGAGCGAGCCGACCGACGACCACTACAACGGCAAGTACCTGTACGTGTTGGATGGGGTGTGCGCTGGCCAGCTGAGCCAGGTGAGCGATTACATCGGCGCAAGCAAGGAGCTGGTCTACGCCGAGCTAACCGACACCCCGCAGGCTGGGGATGGGTTCGTGCTGTTCTGATGGCCACGCTAACGGCCCCCCGGCGCATGATAAGCGCCAAGACCCCGCGGGACAAAGCGCCGGCATTTCTGGACGACGTTCGCCTGGAGCTGGCCCTGGCCGGTGAGCGGCTGTGGGAGAACGTGATGCCGGACGTGCTGGGTGGGGTGAGCGCCGAGTGGGGCATCAACGGGACGGGGCCGGGTGCGCGGATCGCCGATATTGGCTCGCTGAAAACAGAGCTGAACAATTCGGAAGCGAACAGCGCTGGCCGGCTGGGCTTCTATTCGCCGGAGAATGAGGGCGGCCGGCCGGGTTTTCGCAAGGGCGCCGGCATGCGCCTTGTCCTGTGTTACCAGGGCAAGGAGTACATCAAGGGTCGTGGCTGGATCAGCGCCATTGCTCCGGCGGCCGGAAAATACGGGCCGCGACGGACGAGCGTGACGGCCGAGGATGCGATGGCGCGACTGGCTGAGTACGACCGCATGGCACAGCTGCCGCTGCAGAAAGGCAAGCGGCCGGAGGAAGTGTTGCACCTGGTGCTGGACCAGGTGCAGCCCAAGGTGGACCGCCGGCGGCTGGACCGCAGCGCACCTGGTGAGGAACTGAACTTCGTCTTTGACCAGGCGACGGGCAGCTACCCGACGGCGCTGAGCGAGATCAGCCGGGTGATGCGCAGCACGCGGGGCGGCTATTTTTACGTGCGCGGCGACGGCACGCTGCGCTTCGAGACGCGACACACGCGCTTCAAGCCGGCCCCTTTTGTGGGGCAAGTGGTGGTAACTGCCCGGGAGTTGCAGGCAAACGACAGCAACGAGGATCGGGTGGACCGGGTGCGGGTGACCACGCACCCAGAGAAGGTGGCCGGGACGCGGGAGACAATCTTTGCTTTGAATAATCCGATCCGGCTGCGCAGCGGTGAGGAGCAGACCTTCACGGCGCCCTACAGCGACCCGAGTAACGGCCGGCTGAGCGGGGCGGACGATGTGATCACCACCGAGGAACTGGAGCCAGGGGAGCACTACACTTTTGGCTCCGGCCACGGGGACGAGAGCAACAACCTGGCTGCGCAGCTGGAGATCGAGCTGCAAAACGGGGCGACGGTGAGCCTGGTGCGAGTACGCAACACGGGCACCTCGGCGGGCAGTCTGAACACGCTGCGGCTGGAGGGCAAACCGATCCGGCGGTATGAGCCGGTGGTGAAGGAAGAGTCGGCCGCACAGCCGAGGGGCAACCGCAGCTTTGCGGCGGATTTGGATTACGTGAGCGATGCGTACAAAGGGGCGGCGATGGCCAGGGCCTACCGCAACCGCTACCAGGACCCGCCAGCGCAGGTGCGGGTGAGCTTTGTGGCCAACCGCGACCACGAGAGCATGCGGGCCGCGCTGCTGGGCGACGTGGGCGGCAAGGTGTACGTGGAGGAAAAAGTGAGTGGCGTGGGGCGAGCGTATTTCATCAACCGCTGCAGCCTGGAGCTGTTCGGCAATTTGTTCCTGGCGGTCACTTGGGTACTGGAGCCGGCCTATGGCCGTTATTTGATTTGGGGCCGGGGCCGCTGGGGCCGCCAGGCCTGGGGCTGGTGAAGCGATGACGCTGCCTGAACTTCACCCTCAATTTCCGGACGAGATCGCACCCGACGCGTGGGCCAATGCGGTCAACGAGTGGCTGCAGTGGCTGATGGCCAACAGCGGAGGCGGCGGTACGGTCGAGCTGATCAACCGCAGCGGCGAGACGCAACCAGCCGGGGCGGTGGTGATCTTCGACGGGGCCAACGACCAAAGTTTCACGGTTACCGACCGCCAGCAAGACCGCCGCGCGGCGGGCATTTTGCTGGAGGAGACCGAGGACGAGGCGGCCGGCAAGGTGTTGTTGCTGGGCGGGCCGACCCTGGTGAGGGTGGACGGGCCGGTGAAGCGCGGCGAGTTCATCGGCAGCGGGACCACGGAAGGCGATGGCACCGGGCTGGGCAGCTTCCTTTGGTTGGCGGGGGCCGTGGCCGTGGCCGTGGAGGACTATGCCGGCCCGGACCCGGGGATGGTGAGCGCAGTGGCCTGCCTGCGGATTGTGCAGGTCTGGGAGCCGGGGATTGGCTATGTGGCCGCCGGTCTGAGCTCGACCTCGGTCGGTATGCTGGACTTGGACGAATACAACCCGGACACCTGGACCCAGCGGGCCGACATGCCCAGCCCGGCGCGCTATGGGGCGGGTGGGGCCGGCATCGACGGCGTGCTGGTGGTGACGGGGGGCGCGGATTCCTGGGCGGGCAGTTCCAAGTACCTGGATGTGGACGAGTACACGCCGGGAGCCAACAGCTGGGCGAGTAAGACTGATTTGCCCAGCCCGGCTCGGCTTGAGCATTGGGTGACGGTAATCGCGGGGAAGTTGGTCTCCGGTTTCGGGGTAAACGCTAGTTCTTATTACGCAGACCTGGACGAGTATACCCACGGCACGGATAGCTGGGCATCGAAAACCGACGGGCCTACGGGTCGGGCCATTGGAGACAATGCCCCCAGCCCGGTAAGCGGCAAAGGTTATTTCATTGGAGGCAGGACTAGCGGCGGCGCGCAGAGCTTGAACAGCGAATACGACCTGGGGGGAGATTCCTGGACGGCACAAACGGCCCTGATTTCCCCGGCTCGCCATAACCACGGCGGGATGATGCTGGCGGACAGGATCTATGTGGCTGGCGGGAGCACAACCGGGCTGTTCGACAACGATGAGTTGCTGCCACCGGGGACCTGGACGAGCAAGACCAATACACCCTCGCCGGCAAGGGTTGAGTCGGGCACCGCTGAGATCGGCGGCCGGGGCTACCTAATGTACGGCGCCGCCACCTGGGGATCGGGCGACCTGCAGGACTGCGACGAATACAACCCCAGCGGAGATAGCTGGACGAACAAAACCAACGGGCCGAACCCTGTACGCGGCTGGGCCGCAGGTATGGAGGTGTGATGCATCAATTGGGCGAATTGCTGCAGGACCATATGACGGGCATGAGCGCCTTCCAGGATGACTGGCTGGTGACCGCCCGAGCGGGCCTGACGCCGTACGGCCAGTACAAGCAAGCGCTGCGCGAAGTGTACAAGCGGCTGCGGGGGCTGCGGGAGCTGTATGCCGAGCGGGATATTTTGCTGATTGACCTGGAAGAGAAAGAGATCCAGGTGAGAGACGCCGGCCAGTATGACGACTTGCTTCGCCGGCGAGCTGGAGTGGAAGTGCGCCGGCTGCGCATGCGGCTGGAGGAGGTGGGGCGCACGATCGCCGACACTGAGCGCGAGTTCCTGCGCTTCTACCAGCAGGCCGACGCGTTGAAGGAGCTGGTGGGCGAAATCACCCCCGAGCGGCGCTACCAATTGGAGGCGGAGCTGTGGGAGGCGCAGACAATGCGCCTGTGTGCGATGGATATTGAAAATTTTGGCCGGCTGCGCGGGGTGACCTTTGAGCAGCTGTGCGCATTGCCTCTGGAGCCGCGCCGGCGGGTGGAAGCGCTGCTGACCCGCGGCGAGACACGCAAATGGCTGCTGGAGCAGGAGCCGCTGAAGGAGTTGGAGGACCTGCGCCCGGTGGAGCTGAATGTGCGCCGGCTGGTGGAGAGCGGGGTCGGGTTGCTGGAGGCCGGCGGTGAATAAATTTGAGCAGGCGGTGCTTGAGTACATGCGCGAGGACCAGCCCGGCTACCAGCCGAACTTTGGCTGGAGTGTAGGCGCGGTGGCCACGGCGCTGGGCGAGACCTTGAAGGCGACGCGGGACGCGCTGGAGCACCTGGCCGAAGAAGGCCACATTGTGCAGCGGGGCGAGGACGTGTACGGCCTGACGAAGGTGCAGCACAGCCGGCTGCAGGAGGAACGAGAATGAACTTGTACCGCGTACGCGTACCGGCCCCCGGCAAGCACCCGAGCAATGAGTGGGCCAAGATGCAGGCCAACCCGAGCGCCTACTATCCGGCGGTGGCGCCCTATTTTGAGAAGCCCGACGGTTCGAAGCGGGCGGTGAAGTACAGCCCGGAGATGCTGGCCTGGGTGCGCAGCCTGCAGGTGGATGAAGCCGCCTACCGCGAATTTTTGTGGATTGACGGCGGGGTGTTCAACGCGCAGGGCAATGCTGAGTACATCCCAGCGAAGCGGCCGGCGAACGTGCGGATTTACATCCCGGCGCACGGCCCCTGGCCGCAGCCGCCAGTGGGGCAGCCGGTGACGAGCGTGGGCAACCTGGTGCGCGTGTTGGAGATCCGCGGGAAGTGGGCGCGCATCGAGACGGTGCCGCTGGTGGGGCCGTGGAAGATTACGCCGGCCACGCACCCCTGGCTTTTCAATGACCCGTTTAGCAGCATCCGGGTGAGCGACAACAAGCTGGGCAACGCCATCGACAGCCGGGGGATCATTGTGCCGCTGTTCGCGGCTTCGGCGGAGAGCTGGATGCCGCTGAGCCAGCTGGAGAAGGCGGATACGCCGTTGGTGTCGATCAATTGGCCTAAGCCGGCGCCAGCGGAGCCGAAGGAGACCCCGAAAGAGGAGGGGGCAGCAGCCATGAGCACTATTTTGCAGGGCAAGGGCATGTATCTGTGGATCATCTATCGCATCCTGGGCGGCAAGGAGGGGCGGCCGCCCAGCGAGGAGGCAGTGGCGGAGTTCGCCCGGCAAGCCGGGCTGACTCACGTGCTGATCAAGGTGGCCGAGAGCGGCTACCTGTACAACATCCACCAGGGCGTGGACCTGGTGCCGGAACTGGTGGCGGCCTTGAAAGCCCGCGGCATCCAGGCCTGGGGTTGGCAGTACATCTACGGCTACCCAGAGAAGGAGGCTGACGCGGCCATCCGGCGGGTGAAGGATCTTGACTTGGACGGCTTTGTGGTCAACGCCGAGATCGAGTTCAAGCGCACGGGTATGGCGCCGTTGGCCAAAGAATACATGGCCCTGCTGAAGCAAGCCAAGCTGGGTGTGCCGATCGGCTTCAGCAGTTTCCGCTTTCCCTCGCTGCACCGCGAGCTGCCCTGGAAAGAGTTTCTGGCCGGCTGCGATGTGAATATGCCCCAGGTGTATTGGGCTGGGGCCAACAACCCGGCGCAGCAGCTGCAGCGCAGCCTGGCAGAGAACCGCGCCCTGGCCAGTGTCGAAATTGTGCCCACTGGGGCGGCCTACAAGGAGCATGGCTGGCGCCCGACGCCGCAGGAAGTGCAGCAGTTTCTGGCAGCCTGCGTGGACATGGGGCTGCGTGCGGCCAACTTTTGGGAGTGGTACAACGCGTTCGACCCGGCCTTGGGATACGGCGAGGTGATCAGCAACTTCACCGGCCTGGACCCGGTGCCGCCGCGCAAAGACGACGAAATGGAGCATGGCGGCCCGCCGCAGCTGACGGAGAGTACCTTGCCGGAGTGGAAGAAGATTTATAACGAGTACAGGATCCTGCCGCGCAGGTAGGCATCGAGGTGAGCATGGCAAGCCAACGAGACTTGATAGCCCGCATCCAAGCCACCCTCTGGGGCAACGGCCGTGCCGGATTGGTGACCCGCATGGAGCTGGTCGAGAGCAAGCTAACTGAGATCACCTGGTGGGTGCGCTCTTTGGGCGTGGCCGTGATTTTGTGGGTGCTGAACCAGGTGTTGGGGATTGTGGGCGGTGGTTAGTCCGCCCGGGGATTGCGAAGGAGGTGATGGCTCTGATTGCTGAACGCTGATTGCTGATTTTTCCTCGGCGCAAGGAGTGAAATGACGATGGATTTTTCACAAGAACAATTGCAGGCGATGGGCCATGTGCTGGCGGCCCTGCCGTTCGTGGTGCAGGGCCTGCGCTGGGTGGCGGCCCAGATCGGCCGCCCGATCCAGGGCGAGGGCGCCATCCGGGCGGTGGCGGCGGTGAGCGCCCTGGTGCTGGCGTTCGCCTGGAGCGCGCTGAGCCTGCCGGCCTTCCCGGCCTGGGCGGGCTTGGACTTCGACTTCGCCGCGGCGGTGCTGGGCTGGTTGGGCGCCGTGGTGGGCCTGGTGGCCGGCTACGTGGCCACGGCGCACCTGATCTACGAATACTTACTGCGCAAGCTGTTCGACCGCATCCCGCCGCTGGCCAGCAAGAACCTGGGCTAGCGTTGCTGCGGAAACGGAAAGCCCCCGGCGAAGAGCCGGGGGCTTTTTCGTGCTTTTAGCCGTTCTGGTTTTGCAGCCATTCGAGGCCTTCAGCGGTGATCTCGCAGGCCTGGTACTCATAGTGGCTGCCCATGCCTTTCACGGCGTTGATCAGCCCCTGCGACCGCAGCTTCTGAATTAAGGCATCGGTCTGTTTCGTGTCGAGGTTGAAGCGTTCTGCGATGAAGCCGATGTTCATTGCAGGGCCCCCGGGGCCGGCTTTCTGCGCCTGGAGCAACCTGAGGGTTTGCAGGATGAGGTCATCCAGGTCTTTGTACGGTTCAGCCATGATTGCCTCCTTTGTTTTGGCTGGTGTTATTTTACTCTTGGTTAGCTGACCAGGGTCCTTTTGAGGCGGCTGACCAGGCTGCGCTGCCAGTACGGGGTGCGCGGTTGGCGTGCGTTGAAGGCGTTGATCCACTCGAAGAGCGCCTGGTATTCGACCTGCAGGGCGGGGGCGGCCAGGTGGGCGTCTCGCCAATATTGCCAGATGTCGATCACCAGCGGCACGAAGTTCATCGGCAGCAGGATGTTGTCGAGGCCGCAGGAGGTGACCAGGTCGTCGATGGGCGCTTCCCAGACGAGCGGGGCGTTGGCGCCCTCCTGGCTGAGCTGGGCAAGGACGCCGAGGCGTGAGAGGCGCAGGCGGCGGCTGTGGGCGCGGATGGCTAGGGTATCGTGCTGGTTGTAGCGGGGGTTGTAGAGCGAGAGGGTGAATTCGGCCTCGGGCATGCCGGCAGTGTAGCCCGCCGGCGGCGGTGCTGGGCCCTAGTGGGCGGGTTTGTCAAGGTGTGGGAACGCGGCGGGGTCGAGGCCCGTTGCCGCGGGTGCGGGTGAGGAAGACAAAGTTCTGCCTATGGGTGAGGACCCTCGAGGGTGACGATGCCGACTTCGGCCCGCTCAGCGACGTGCAGGCGCCGTACAACTACACCAGCATCTTCCAGAAGGCGGTGCAGGTCTCCGGCACGATGCAGGCCATCTCGCAGCACGGCATCGACGACGAGTTCATGTACCAGGCCAACAAGGCCGTGCCGCACCTGCTGCGCCTGGTGGAGCGCGCCGCCTTCCACGGTGTGCGCTCAGCGGGGGCGGTGGGCCAGCCGCGCAGCATGGGCGGCCTGGGGACATTCATCACCGACAATGTGCAGCCCGCCGGCGGGGCGATCAGCAAGGCCGCCGTGGATACGCTGATGGAAGAGATCATCATGGATGGCGGCCACCCCGACCTGCTGGTGATGAACCCGCGCGTGGCCAACGACCTGCGCGCCCTGCTGGACAACAGCAGCTTCGTGCGCGTCAGCCAGGATGAGAGCAAGTTCGGCCTCAGCGCCATCGAGCGGGTGATCACCCAGTATGGCGAAATGGAGCTGGTGATGGACCGCTGGTGCCCGGTGCACACCGCCTATCTGCTGGAGAGCGGCAAGCTGGGCTTCTACACGCTGCGCGGCTTCGAGCTGAAGGAGCTGGCCCGCTCTGGCGACAGCCTCAAGGGCGAGGTAGTCGGCGAGTTCTCGCTGCTGCTGGCCAACAACAAGGCCCACGGCAAGATCACGGGGATTACGACGTAGGAACGCGTAGGGGCGCAGCATGCTGCGCCCCTACCAGTGCAGACAATGCGCAAGATAAACGTTAGGGGCGAGGCATCCCTTCGCTCAGGACAAGGTCTCGCCCTTAACCACAAAGACACAAAGGAACACAAAGATTTCTTCGTGCCCTTTGTGTTCTTTGTGGTTAAGAATTAACCGGCCCGGCGCGGTTCAGCTCGCGGCGATATTCGCGCCACTGGGGCATCAGCCGGGTCATGTGGTCCTTGAAGACCTGGTTGTGGCTCGGTTCGATCAAGTGCACCAGTTCGTGCACCACCACGTATTCCAGCAGGTGCGGCGGACGCTTGGCCAGCTCCGTGTTCAGGCGGATGGCGCCGTTGGCCGTGTTGCAGCTGCCCCAGCGCGTCTTCATCTGCTGGATGGCCAGCCTGCTCATGCGCCGGCCGATGGCCGGCTCCCACTTGGCGATCAGCGGCAGCGCCGCGCCGCGCAGCTGCTCGCGGTACCAGGCGGCCACCTGCGCGGCCCGCTTCTGCCGGCTGCTGCCTGTGCCCACGCCCAGCACGATCTCGCCTCCGCCCAGCTGCACGGCCGGCCCGCGGCCCCGCCGCGGCGCCAGCCGCAGCGGGTAGGGCCGGCCCCACAGGTACAGCGTCTCGCCGTCCAGGTAGCGCAGCGGCGCTTCGCCGGCCGGGCCTTCGAAGCGCTTCTGCTGTTTGCGGATCCAGGCCAGGTTGGCGGCCACGAAGCGCTGCACCGCGCCTAGGCTGACCCAGGCGGGCGCCGAGACGCGCACCGCTCCGTGCGGCGCCTGCACGCGCAGGTTCATCCGCTTGATGCGCTTGAACTGCACGTCTACGAGGATGTCTTCGACTTGGATCTGGGTGGTCATTGAACTGGATTATATACAACCACAAAGACACAAAGGGGGGATTGCTAATTAGTGATTAGAGATTGGCTGGGCAGTCTTTTCCGGGAGTGGATCTTTTTTCTTCATGTCTTTGTGCCTTTGTGGTGAAGAAGAAGTATAAAAAAGCGGGCTGGTGACAGCCCGCTTTTATCTAAAAACCTTGTCCGCTTAGGGCTGGTCGATGCCGCCCTGCACGCGCAGGAAGTAGACGTTGGTGATGTTGGCGTTCTGGTCGCGGTTGGCGATGATGATCAGCCCCGCTTCGCCGGCATCCTCTTCTTTGCTGAAGGCGCAGGCCACGCCCACATCCTCGAAGTTCACTTCGCTGCCGGTGAAGCAGTTTTGCGATTCGGTGTCCCAATCGCTGAAGTCGAAGGCATCCTCATAAAAGGCGCGCACATCTTCGGGGGTGTGCTGGGTGGTGAAAGTCACCATGTCAATGTCGCTACCCACCGCGCTCAGCACCTGGCCTATGGCGAACTGCACGAACAGGCGCATGAACAATGGCAATTCCAGGTTCTCGTTTTCCATCCCAGGCATGCGCGGCACATCGATCCACAGATTGCTGGAGGTGTTGATGGCGCCTCCGCCGCCCAGCAGGCCGTCCACCAGGCCGCCGGCCTCATCGCCGAGGATGCCGCCTACGGCATCACCGACCGCGTCGTTGACTGCGTTGCCTACGGCATCTTGCACCATGCTGGTAAGGCCGCAGGCCAGTGAGGCCAGCATGAGCAGGCTGATAATTAGCAGGGTTCGTTTTTGAGCCATGATCTCTCCTCATTGTTTGGCGAATTCTTTTTATAGAAACAAGGCTACGTTCCCTATTGTTATGCTTGACAGGCAAAAAATCAACCCCCGCCTAAAAGAACATTTGTGCTATATATGAGCCATCAAGGGGGATATGCGATGGCTTATACGCTCAGCAACCTGTTGCAGGACATGTACACCGCGCTCGGCCAACTGCGCCTGGGCGTCGCCAGTGGCGGCGATCCGGCGGCGCTGGCCGATGCGTCCCTGGCCGGCCGCCATCGCGACGATGAGTGGCAGGGCGGGGCGCTGTTCATCGTCGCGGCGGGCGGCGAAGCGCCGGAGGGCGAGTTCGCCGCCGTGGCCGGTTTCGACGCCGCCAGTGGCGCCTTCAGCTTGGCGGCGGAACTGAGCGCCCCGGCGGCGGCCGGCCAGCGCTACGGGCTGGCCTCGGCCTATTACCCGCTGCAGACTATGATCGAACTGGCCAACGCCGGCTTGCGCGGCCTGGGCGATTTGCCCCTGGTGGACGAGAGCCATTCCACGGCGCAGTCCGGCAGCAGCTTCACAGCCACGCTGGAATGGCGCCGTCGCCGTCCGCTGCGCATCGATTACCTGGCCATCCCCGGGCTCACCGCGCTCAATCCCTGGCGCACGCTGCACGATTGGGACTACGTGCCGGCCGCCCCGGGCGAGCCGGCGCTGATCCTCTTCGCCGATGCGCTGGCTGCCGGGCGGCCGCTGCGCATCTGGTACCAGGCGGCGCACCCGCCGCTGCGCGCCGCCGGCGACCCGCTGGCGGCGGCCTTGCCGCCGGAACTGGCCGCCGCGGCCGGCGTGGAGCGTGCCCTGCGCTGGCAGCATGCCCGCCTGGGCGGCAGCGACGCGCACCTCGCCGCCCAGTGGGAACAGGCGCAGCGCGACCTGGCCGAGGCCAGGCGCAGCTTCCCCATCTGGCGGCCGCGACGGGCGGCACGCCTCATGGCGGCGGGTGGGTGTTAGGGAGATGGTGCGGGTTTCAGACAGGCCGCGGTCAGAACGACTGGGCCATCAGAATGAAGTAGACGAAGTAGCAGCCGCCGTACAGCAGTGGGGCCAGCACCAGCAGCGCCGGGCGGCCGCGG
>JAHCIH010000010.1 GCA_026129335.1 Anaerolineales bacterium | reverse complement strand
TCCCTACGAAGGCATTTTGGCGGCCAGACCCGCAGCGGCCACCCCGCTGCTCATCTCGGTTTGGGGCAACGACTTCACCCTGCACGCATCCGGCAACCCGCTGCTGGCCGCCGCCACCCGCCGGGCGCTGGCTGCTGCAAACGGGCTGCACACGGACACACAGATTGATTTGCAGCGCGCCGGCGCATGGGGTTTCGATACCGCGAAACCGGCGCTGGTGCTGCCCGGCAACGGCGGCGTGCGGGTGGACATCTTCGGCCCCGCAGCCAAGCCCCCGCAGGGCCTGCGCGTGGTCAACCCGCGCGGGATACGCGCCTATGTGCGCAACGATGTCTTCTTCCAGGCCATCCCCGGCGTGCTGGCCGCGATGCCCAATGTGCACTTCGACTGCCCGGGCATGCAGGGCGAGGCGGAAGCCGAGCGCTGGGTGAGCCGCCTGGGGTTGGAGGAGCGCGTGCATCTGCTGCCTCATCTTTCGCCGGCACAGTTGGCCGAAACCTACCGCGCCGCCCAGGTGATGGCTTCGCCCAGCACGCACGACGGCACGCCGAACAGCCTGCTGGAGGCGATGGCTTGCGGGCTGCTGCCCGTGTGCGGCGACCTGCCCTCGATACGCGAGTGGATCGAGCCTGGGCGCAACGGCCTGCTGGTGGACCCCGCCGACCCCGACGCGCTGGCCGCCGCCTTGCTGCACGCCCTGCAAGACGAGCCGCTGCGCCGGGGGGCCGCGGCGCATAACCGCGAGCTCATCGCCACGCGCGCCGATTACGCCGCCAACATGCCGCGCGCAGCCAAATTCTACGAAGAGATCATCCGTGTTCGTTCTTGAGCATCTGAATGCCGAAACCCGCCAGCTGATGCTGGCCGAGCTGGACGCCGACCTGGCCGCCGGCAGCGAATATCTGGACCCGCGCCTTGTCGAAGGCGCACTTGAAGCCTACCTGGCGCTGCTGCGTGCCGCCCTGGCCGGGGGCACGCCGGAAAGCTTCACCGCGGCGCTGGACGAAGCCGGGCTGTTGCGCAGCCACGAAGAACGCCACCTGGCCGGCGGCGAGACGATCACTGCCAAGGTGCCGCACAATGCCGCGGCGACCATCGCCGAGGGCGAGTTCAACCGCTATTACATGCGCGCCGTGTGCTTGCTGGCTATTGAGGCTGGCGATACCGTCGTCGAGGTCTACCGCGCCAAGCCGGTGAGCAAACCACGGCCGGAAGCCGAGCCATTGCGCGATGTCCGCGAAATGCTGGTGCATTTGCGGACGACCAATATCAGCGTCGAGGGCTCTTTCCCAGGCCCCAACTCGGGGCGCAGCCTGCACCTGCCCCATCGAGCGAGCTAGTCCATCTTCTTCCAGTCGCCTTCGGCGTTCTTGCGGTAGCCGGCTTTCTTGACTGCCGACCAGGCCACCTGATGGGCGCGATGTTCATCCTGGCCATATTGCTCCCGGGCCGAGTTGTAGGCTTCCTTGTAAATGCGCTTGGCGTGCTTGGGCAGGTTGTCCTTCACCCCCTTGGGCAGTTGGGCAATCGTCTTGTAGGGCATAGACACCTCCAACCCGGAGAACGCAGCGCCGAAAGCTGCATTACTGCATCAGGTTAAGGGTGCTTAAAAGCAAGAGCGGGCCGCACGGCCCGCTCTTTTTTGCTGTATGTGATTTCCG
The DNA here is from genome assembly GCA_026129335.1 of Anaerolineales bacterium. Lineage (GTDB taxonomy): Bacteria > Chloroflexota > Anaerolineae > Anaerolineales > UBA11579 > JAMCZK01. Next base: position 71,543 of record JAHCIH010000010.1, on the reverse strand, counting down.
TCAAGAGGCGGCGGGCGCCTTGAAGGGGCGGTGCTTCCACCACAGATAGGCCAGGAACATGAAGATCACCGCCAGCACCACGACCAACGGCACCAGGATGGCCAGGATGGTCGAGAAGAAGGCGACTACATCTTCTATCAAGCTCACCGCCCAGTTGCCGGTGCCCAGCGTGCTGGCCGTCACAGCGGGGCGCGCCGCGGTCTTGACCGCATGCACGCCGCCGGCCAGGAACAAGCCGGCGATCAGCGCCAGCACCGGGTTCAGCTCGCCCAGCGCGCCGGAACTCGAAGCGAACAGGATCGCCCCGGCCGCAGGGCGACCCACGGACTGCAGGATGTCGTTGACCGTGTCCACCGCGGGGATCTTGTCCACGGTGATCTCGATCAGCACCAGCAGCGCAAGTACGCCGATCACCCACCAGTTGGTCATGATGTCCCAGGGCTGGTTGAGCTTGATCAGGTTGGTGAACCGGGCGGTCAGCGCCACGATCAACAAGGGCAAATAAGCGTTCAGCCCGGCCGCCGAAGACAGGCCAAAGGCGGTGCCTATGTTGGACAAAATTTCAATCATTAATCGTTCTCCTCTTCAACGATATTACTCGCAGATGTTAACCCCAATCGGGTATCCCATGTTACTCCCCCGCGGCGAATCATACACATCGTTAAGACGCCGGCACAACAACAAAAACGGGCCTTGCGGCCCGTTTTGTTATAGGTGGATGGCTTCGCCTTCGGCGGCGTGGGCCACTTCCATTAGCACTTCCGAAAGGCTAGGGTGCGCATGGACATTGCGGGCGATCTCGGCGGCGGTCAGCTCGGCCATCTGGGCGATGGTCAGCTCGGGCAGCAGCTCGGTGACCTCGGGGCCGATCATGTGCGCGCCGAGGATCTCGCCGTAGCGCGCATCGGTGAGCAGCTTGACCCAGCCGCCGTAGTCCGCCAGACCCAAAGCCTTGCCATTGGCCTGGAAGTTGAACTTGGATACCTTCACATCGTAGCCGGCTTCTTTGGCCTGCGCCTCAGTGAAGCCGAAAGAAGCCACCTGCGGGTGGCAGTAGGTGGCCCGCGGCATCATGCGATAGTCCAGGGTCACTGTCTCTTCGCCGGCGAGGTTCTCGGCGCAAATGATGCCCATCGCCGAGCCCACATGGGCCAGCATCAGCTTGGCGGTCACATCGCCCACCGCCCAGATGCCGGCCACGTTGGTGGCCATGCGCTCGTCGATGAGGATTTCGCCGCGCCCCCCAAGCTTGACGCCCACCGCTTCCAGGCCCAGGTCGGCGGTGTTGGGGCGGAAGCCGATGGCCAGCAGCACCTGCTCGGCCTCGATAGTCTCCTGCCCGCCCTTGCCGGAGACGGTCACCTTCACCTTGGTCTTTGTCTTCTCGACCTTCTCCAGTTTGGTGCCAGTCTTGATGTTGATGCCGTTCTTCTCCATCGCCTTGACCAGCTCTTTGCTGACCTCTTCGTCTTCCAGGGGGGCGATGCGGTCGAGCATCTCCACCAGGGTTACCTGGCTACCGTAGGAGTTCCAGATCGTGGCGAACTCCAGGCCGATGGCTCCGCCGCCCACGATGACCACTGACCTGGGCAGGCTCTCCTGCAGGATGGCGGGCCAATACGTGAGGATCTGCTTGTCGTCCGGCTCCACGCCGGGCACGCTCATCGCCGTGGCGCCGGTGGCGATGATGATGTCTTTGGCCTTCAACTCCGTGGCCGCGCCCTTGGCGGGCTTGACCTGCACGGTGTCTTTGGCGGTCAGCTTGGCGGTGCCCATATGCACATCAATCTTGTTCTTGCGCATCAGGAAGTCAATGCCTTTGACCAGGCGCTCGGAGACCTGGCGGCTGCGTTTGACCGCCGCGGCGTAATCCAGCTTGAGGTTGCTGAAGCTGAAGCCGAACTCCTCGGCCTTATGGCGCAGGGTGTGCGCCACCTCGGCGTTCTTGAGCAGCGCCTTGGAGGGGATACAACCCACGTTCAAACAAATGCCGCCCAGGAAGTGTTTGTCCACGATGGCGACTTTCTTGCCCAGTTGGGCGGCGCGGATGGCGGCCACGTAGCCGCCGGGGCCGGCCCCGATCACCACAACGTCATAATTTGCCATGTCCTTGTCCTCTTTTGTTGCAGGGCGGTTAGGCCCAGTTCTCCAGTGTGTGCTTGAACGTTCCCAGGAAATAGTCGGCCACCGCGCCGTCGAGGATGCGATGGTCGAAGGTCAGCGTGATGTACATCATCGGGCGGATGGCGATGGCGTCGTTGACCACCTTGACCCGCTTTTCGATGGCGCCGGTGCCAATGATAGCGCACTGCGGCTGGTTGATGATCGGCGTGGCGAACAGCGAGCCGCTGGTGCCGTGGTTGGTCAGGGTGATGGTGCCATCTTTGACCTCGTCGGTCTTGAGCTGCTTGCCGCGCGCCCGGCCGGAGAGGTCGTTGACCGCCCGGGCCAGCTCCACCAGGTTCAGCGCTCCGGCGTTCTTGACCACCGGCACAATCAGCCCGTCCGGTTCCAACGCAGTGGCCACGCCCACGTTGATCTGGCCGTGCACGGCGATGCCTTCCTCCGTCCAGGAGGAGTTGACGATGGGATACGCCTTGCAAGCGGCGACGATGGCAGCCACCAGGTAGGCGGTGAAGGTCAGGTTGACGCCCTGCTGGGCGAAGGCAGCCTTGTTGGCCGCGCGGTGAGCGCTGGCCGCGCTCATGTCGGTTTCCATCACCGTGGTGACGTGCGGCGAGGTGTGTTTGCTGCGCACCATGTGCTCGGCGATGGCCTTGCGCACCGGGTTGAGCTTCATCACCGTGCCGGGCACCGCGTCGGGGAAGGCCGGCGGGAAGGGCGTCTTGGCCGGCGCCAGGGGCGCGGGCGGCGCGGCAGGGCGCAGCGTCGCCGCCCCGCCGGCGATGGCCGCTTCCACATCCGCTTTGGTCACCCGGCCGCCCAGGCCGCTGCCGGGGATGCGGGTCAGGTCCAGGTTGTGCTCCGCGGCCAGTTTCTTGACCACTGGGGAGAGGAAAGTGGCCATGTTCTGGCCATCGAATTTCAGCAGAGCAGCCAGACTGGTCGCCGTCGCAACCGCGCCGCCAGCGGCGCCGCCAAAGGCGTAGGCCAGCACGTCGGCTTTGGTGATGCGCCCGCCGGGGCCGCTGCCGCGCAGCCCGGCCAGGTCCACGCCGTGCTCGGCGGCGATGCGCGCCACCAGCGGCGAAATCGGCACCGGGCCGCCATTGCGGCCATGCGCAAGTGAAGGCGCGGGCAACGGCGCAGCCGGGATGGGCTGTGGCGCAGGCGCGGGAATCGGAGCGGGAGCCGGGGCGGCTGCCTTGGGTTCGGCAGCCGGCGGCGCTTTGGCGGCGGGGGCGGGAGCCTCGCCGCCTTCCAGCGCTTCGCCGGGCTGGCCGATCCAGGCCAACACGGCGTTCACCGGGGCGGTGGCGCCTTCGTCCACCACTACCTTCAATACCGTGCCGCTGGCTGGGCTGGGGATCTCGGTGTCCACCTTGTCGGTGTTCACCTCCACCAGCGGGTCGTACTCCTTGACCTCATCGCCCTCGCGCTTCAGCCAGCGGGTCACCGTGGCTTCGATTACGCCTTCTCCCATTTGCGGCAGGGTTACTTTAACGGCCATCGTCTCTACGCTCCGTTACTTGTCCTCGAATAACTGGTCGGCGATGATTTCGACCACGTCGCGCACCAGCAGGTTGGGCGCTTCGGCTTTGGCCGCGTCGGTCAGCATCACCATGCAGAAGGGGCAGCCCACCGCCAGGGTGTCCGCGCCGACTTCCTGCGCCTGGCGGATGCGCTCGCTGCTCACCCGGCTCGTGCCGTGTTCCTCTTCCTTCCACATCTGCGCGCCGCCGGCGCCGCAGCAGAAAGACTGCTTGCCGTGCTTGACCATCTCGACCAGGTCCACGTCCACGGCGTTCAAGATATTGCGCGGTTCCACCACCACGCCGTTCTGGCGGCCCAGGTAACAGGGGTCGTGCAGCGCGGTTTGGGTGGCCGGGCCGGCTTTGACATTGAGGCGGCCTTCCTTCATCAACTCATCAATAAATTCAGTGTGGTGCACCACCTCATAGTCCCCGCCGAACTGCGGGTACTCGTTGGCCAGGGTGTGCAGGCAGTGCGGGCAGGTGGTCAGGATGCGCTTGGGCGCCACCGCGTTGAGCATCTCCACGTTGGCACTGGCCAGTTCATTGAACAAGAATTCGTTGCCCGCCCGCCGCGCCGAGTCGCCGGTGCACTGCTCCTGCTGGCCGAGCACGGCGAAGCTCACCCCGGCGGCCTCAAGGATCTGCACCATCGCCCGGGCGGTCTGCTGTGCCCGTGCGTCGGTGGAGGGCGCGCAGCCCACCCACCAGAGCAGCTCGGCCTCCGGGTTCTGCTGCACAGTAGGCACGTTCAGCCCCTCGGCCCACTTCATACGTTCGGTGGGCGGCATGTTCCAGGGATTCACGCTGCGTTCCATGCCGCGGAAGGCCACCTGCCATTGTTCGGGGGCCTTGTTCTCCATCAGCACCATGCTGCGGCGGATGTCCATGATGTCGCGCATCGGGTCGTTGCCCACCGGGCAAATGTCGGTGCAGGCGCCGCAGGCCGTGCAGGCCATCACCGCTTCCTCGCTGATGGCGAACTCCAGCAGAGTTTGGCTGCTGGCCTCGCCGGCCGCCAAACGGGCGCCCTCTTCATTGATGAAGTAGCGCTTGTTAATCTCCAGCGCGGCGGGGGAGAGCACCTTGCCGGTGGTGTAGGCCGGGCAGGCATCCTGGCAGCGGTTGCACATGATGCAGGCATAGGCATCCAGGATTTGATGCCAGGCGAAGTCCTCCAGCCGCGCCGCGCCGAACTGCTGGATGGAGGGATCATCAAAATCGAGCTTGTCCAGCTGGCCGGGTGAGGGGCGCCCTGGGCGCAGCAGAAAGTTCAGCGGGGTCATGAAGATGTGTATGTGCTTGGAATACAAGAAATACGGGAAGAAAGCCATGATCAGGCCGATGGCCAGCCAAAAGCCGACATGCTCGCCGACCAGCTGCGCGGCCGGCGACCAGCCTGCCCACAGCCCGGCCGCGGCACTAGCCAGCGGCTGCCAGGGGTCGGCGCCGTGCAGCGCCAGCTTGAAGCTGGCCGCCAGGAAGCGGCCGCCCAGGTGCAGCAGGATGAACAGGCCAACGATCAGCGAATCGCGGCGGATGCCGGCGCGTGCCTTGGGGTGCAGCAGCGTGCTTTCGCGCGTGGTCAGCTCTTTGGCGCGAAAAACAAAGCGGCGCAGCAGCAGCGCGGCCATGCCGGCGATGCCCGTCACGGTGAGCAGGTCGGCCAGTAAGCGATAGGCATTGCCAATTTGCGTGTCGCCCAGGAAAAGATAATTGGGGATAAAGCCTTCGAGCACGTCGCCGATGTTGACGAACAGGTAGAACATGAACGCCCAAACCACCATGGCGTGCAGCAGGCTGGCCAGCAATCGTTTGCGCCAGGTGGGCGTCAGTGCCACGGTTTTGACGCCAACGTCGAGCAGGCGTTTGGGGATCAGTTTCCAGTCGGGGCGGCCGTGGCCGCGGCCGATGATGCGCACGATGCGCAAAGCGGCCCTGGCGACCAGCGCGATGGTGGCCAGGGCGGCCAAAATGAAGATGATTTTCTCTGCGAGGGTCAGCATCGCCGGGGTTTAAGCCAGTTTACCATAGAGCAAAAACAGCGGCCCTGAGGCCCTTCTGCGGATGGGGTATCAACTACAAAGTCACGAAGAACACAAAGAAAAAGGACACAAAGAAATCTTTGTGCCCTTTGTGTCTTTGTGGTTATTTTCTTTGAAATGCTATGGGGCGCCGGCCCCGTAGGCGAACTCCTCATCGGTGGGCGTGCGGCCCGAGGGATCGTGCACGTAGACCCAGTCGCCCACGTCCGCCCATTCGAAGATCCAGCGCGCGTCGCCGATGGGCAAGTTTACACAGCCGTGCGAGCCCTGGTAACCGAAGAACTGCTTCTGCCGCCAATAGGCGCCATGGATGGCGCGAGCCTGATCGTAGTACAGCGTCCAAGGTACATCGGCCAGGTAGTAGTACCCGCCCGCGCCGCCGGAGAAGTCGCCGCTCATCGCGGTGGTTTCGTGCTTTTCATAGACCTGGAACACGCCGGGGCGGGTCCACAATCCATCCAGGCCGGTGGCGATCAAGGTGGCGAAGACCATGCGGTTGTCTTCGTACACGGCGATCGATTGCTGCTCGAGGTTGATCTCGATCCAGCGGCCGTTGTCCACCCCGGGCGGCGGCTCGGTGGCGGGGAAGACCAGGCGCATCTGCAGCGAGTTCAGCCACAGGTCCGGCCCCACCAGATACCAGTAGAGATCGTTGACCTGTTGGATGTCGAAGACCTCGATGACATCGTAAGCCCCGAAGGTGCTGTTGGAACGCGGCGCCCCTAGGTTGGGCGCAGTGCGCGCCTGGAAGGGGGCCATTTCACCGGCGGCGTACTCCAGCACCCAGCCAAACGGGCGCGAGGGGGTCGTGTCGAAATGGATACCCATGCCGAAGCGGCGCACCTGGGAGGGCGAAATATCGCTGCGGCGCATCCAGCCCAGATCGGTGAAATAGTAGCTCTGGCCGTCCACCTGCTGAACCGAGGTGTACGATACGTAATGGGCGCTATCCCCCGGGCGCACATAGCTCCTCGGGTTGGTGTTGGCCACCGCGTCCGCCAGGGTGGCAAACACCGGCTTCTGAATCACCTGGCCGTTTTCGTCCATCGTGTTGACGATGGCGTAATTAATGTCCAGGTCGGCCATCTGCGGGTCGATCAGCCGGGCCGCCAGCGGCTTCAGCGGCAGCTTGATGCCCAGCTCGGCCAGCTTCTTAAAGTAGCCCGTGGAACCGTAAGGCAAACAGTCCGCCTGCGGCTTGGGGGCCAGGAAATCCGGCAGGCACAGCGGGTCGCCGGCGGAGGGAGCAGCGGATACGGGGGTGGCAAAAGTCGCCAACAGCAAGGCGATGATGGCGGAGGCAAACAGGCGGGATTTCATGCGGGCATTATAGCCCTGGCAACCTCTTTGCAGATTAAGCCGCAAATTAAGGGGGCTGTCTCAACCCTCGGATGTCAGGCGCACGCTGCGCACGAAGGCCACCGCCAGCAGATTGGAGACCACGGCGGCCAGCACCACGAACCAGAAACCGAGGCCGAACAGGCCCGGTACGACCAGGCTGGCCAGCGCTCGGCTCACCGAAGCGCTGGTAAAGAAGCCAGCCATCATGGTGGTACGCGCCTGCGGCATCACCTCGGTCATCAGCGGGATGGAACTCACAATGTAGAACTCGAAGCTGATGTAGAAAAGGAACAGGGCCACCTGTGCGCCCAACAGGCTGCCGCCCATTAGGGGCAGGGCGACCACTGCCAGGCAGTTGCCCAGCAGGCCGACCACGATGGAGCGGCGCTTGCCCAGGCGGTCGGTGAGCGTGGCCACCAGGCCCTCGCCGCTCAGTTCGGCGATACCCAGGATGGCGGCAGTGGCGCCCAGCGCCAGCAGGCGCAGGGCGAAGCGCTCCTCCAGCCACACGGCGAAGGTCAGGTTGATCAGCTCGTTGGCCAGGCAGGCGAAGAAGGTCAGCCCCAGCGCCGCCAGCGCGGCTTTGGAGCCCAACAGGCTGCGCAGCAGATTCGGCCGCTCGGCGGGGCGCGGCGGGTCTGCGGGGATGCTGACATAGAAGACCACCGCGGCCAGCAGCACCAGGCCGCCCAGCAGGTAGAACGGACTGATCCAACCGTAATGAGCGATGACCCAGCCCACCACCGGCATGCCCAACAGGAACGCGCCGGACCAGCTGAACTCGGTGACAGTGATGGCCAGGCTGCGGCGCTGGTAGGGCACCCGGTCGGCGATGTAAGCCTGCATGGTGGGGTCAAAGGTGATTTTGCCCAGCGCCGAGAGGATCAGCGCGAGCACGAAGGTGGCGAAGCTGGGCCACAGGATGACCGCAGCCATGCCCAACAGAAAAACGAACAGGCCCAAGAGCATGCCCGCCTTTCGGCCGCGCAGGTCGCCCTGGGCGGCCAGGAACGGCCCCATCAGAGCCGCGGCCAGCGAGCGCAGACCCACCGCAAAGGTCAGCGTATCCAGCGGCACGCCCAGCCCGTCGCGGAACGCGCCCAGGAAGGGATAGACCATGCGGTAGATGGTGCTGACCAGCAGGCGAATGAGAGTAAACAGGGCCAGTTGCCAGCCCAGGGCAGGCGTTTTCAAGGTGTTCCTCAGGGTGTGCCGCGGCTCAGGATTTGAGCATGGGGATTTTAACCCCGTGCTTTTGGGCGAAGTCGATCGCCCCGCGGTAGCCCGCATCGGCGTGGCGCACCACGCCCATGCCAGGGTCACTGGTTAGCACGCGCTCGATGCGTTTGGCGGCTTCCAGCGTGCCGTCAGCCACGATGACCTGCCCGGCGTGTTGGCTGAAACCAATGCCCACCCCGCCGCCGTGGTGGAAGGAGACCCAGGTCGCCCCGCCCACGGCGTTGACCAGCGCGTTGAGAATCGGCCAGTCGCTGACCGCGTCGGTGCCATCCTGCATGGCTTCGGTCTCGCGGTTCGGCGAGGCCACCGAACCGGAGTCCAGGTGGTCGCGGCCGATGACGATTGGCGCGCTAACTTCGCCGCTGGCTACCATCTCGTTGAAGCGCAAGCCTGCTTTGGCGCGCTCGCCGTAGCCCAGCCAGCAGATGCGCGCGGGCAGGCCTTGGAAAGGGATGCGCTCGCGGGCCATCTTCAACCAGCGCTGCAGGTGCTCGTCCGCGGGGAACAGATCGGCAATCGCCGCGTCGGTTTTGTAGATGTCCTCGGGGTCGCCGCTCAGCGCCACCCAGCGGAAAGGGCCTTTGCCCTCGCAAAACAGCGGGCGGATGTAGGCCGGCACAAAACCGGGGAAGTCGAAGGCGTTCTTCACGCCGTAATCCAGGGCGCGCTGGCGCAGGTTGTTGCCGTAGTCGAACACTTCGCTGCCGCGCGCCTGGAAGCCCAGCATGGCCTCCACATGGGCGGCCATGCTGGCCTGCGAACGGCGTTCGAATTCCGCCGGGTCGCTGCTCCGCAGCGCCTCGGCTTCTTGCAGGCTCATGCCGGCGGGGATGTAAGCCAGCAGGTCGTGTGCCGGCGTCTGGTCGGTGACCACGTCTGGGGTTACGCCGCGGGCGAGCAGCTCGGGGAAAATCTCGGCGGCGTTGCCAACCAAGCCGATGGAACGCGGTTGCTCAGCGTCCACGGCTTCCTCTACCAGGGTCATCGCCTCTTCCAGCGTGTCCACCACCGCATCGATGTAGCCGATCTCCTGGCGGCGCTGGGCACGGGCCGGGTCCACCTCCACCACCAGGGCCACGCCCTCATTCATCGTCACGGCCAGCGGCTGGGCGCCGCCCATGCCGCCCAGCCCGGCGGTGAGCACGAACTTGCCGCGCAACGAGGGCCAACCGCGCAGGCGGGCCAACGAGCCCAGTGTCTCGTAAGTGCCTTGCAAAATACCCTGCGTGCCGATGTAAATCCACGAGCCGGCGGTCATCTGCCCGTACATCATCAAGCCTTTGGCGGCGAGGTCATCGAAGTGCTGCTGGGTGGCCCAGTGCGGCACCAGGTTCGAATTGGCGATCAGCACCCTGGGCGCATCGCTGTGGGTGCGGAAGACGGCCACCGGCTTGCCGGACTGCACCAACAGCGTCTCGTCCGGCTCCAGCTCGCGCAGCGTCTGCAGGATGGCGTCGAACGCCTCCCAGGAGCGTGCCGCCTGCCCCCGCCCGCCGTAGACCACCAGGTTCTCAGGCTGTTCGGCCACCTCCGGGTCCAGGTTGTTCTGGATCATGCGATAGGCCGCTTCAATCAGCCAGTCTTTGCAGTGCAGTTGGTTGCCGCGCGGGGCGCGTATTTCGCGGAGTGTGCTCATATGTAATCCTTAGAGACTAATTGTAAAAGCATTAACCACAAAGTCACAAAGGAGCACAAAGAAAATAAATCTTTGTGGTCTTTGTGTCTTGTGGTTATCAATCCAAATTTTCTGCCGCCCCAAAATTGAACAATGGCAGCGGGTCGTGCAGCAGAAACTCGAGGCTGTTGCGCCAGCGGCGATATTCCTCCTGCTCCGCTGGGCTGTCCTGCGCGCCGTAATAGGTCATCGCCGCCAGGCGCAGCCCGCTGGCGCCCACGCGCAGTTCAAAGTGCAGGTGCGGCTCCACCACGAAGAACGCATCGCCGGTGGCGCCCACCTGCCCGACCATCTGCCCGCAATCCAGCGGTTCACTGAGCACGAAAGGCGCCTCCTCCTGCAGGTGTGCGTACATAACGTAGGCCGACTGCCCTTCCGCCACAGAATACAGGGCGGCCAGGCCTGGCGGCAGCTGCGCCCAGGGCGTCTCCACAATGAGGTAATGGCCGTAGATGGACGCGTAGCCCAAGCCGGCGACATAACCATCCAGCACGGACTGCAGCGGCGCGCCCTCGATATGGCCGCCGAACCCGCCGGGGTCGTTGCGCTGGTAGTAGGCGAAGTCGAGCCCGTGGTGCCCGCCATCCCAGTTGCTGCTGCTCGGCGGCGGGCTGAAACCCTGGCTGATGTAGCCCAGCAGCGCCTGAAAGGAATGCCCGCCCAGCGGCGAACACACTGCGCTAATCGGGATGGGCGTGGGGCTGGGCTCCTCGGTGGCCGTGGCCGAAGGGAGCGGGCTGGGCGTGACGGGAGGCGGCGGGCTGGCCGTGGCGGTGGGCTCGGGAGGGGGCGCGGCGCAGGCGGCTAGCAGCAGGCAGAACAGGCACACAAAGCGCTTCACTCGCCCATTCTAACGCCCGGCAATGCATGTTTGCCGGTGTTATCATTGCCGCCAAACCGGATTCTGCGGAGTTTAGATGAAAAAAATCAGCGTAATCGGGGTCGGCTATGTGGGCCTGGTCACTGCGGCCTGCTTCAGCGACCTGGGCAACCACGTCACCGCCCTGGATGTGAATGAAGAACGCGTCGCCGGGCTGAAGCGCGGCGAGATGCCCATCTACGAGCCGGGGCTGGAAGAGCTGGTCAATCGCAATGTACAAGCGGGCCGGCTGCACTTCACCACCTCGTACCCCGAAGCCCTCAAGGAAAGCGAATTTATCTTCATTTGCGTGGGCACGCCCTCCGGCGGGGATGGCGAGGCCGATTTGAAGTACGTGGAATCCGCCGCCCGCTCCATCGCCGAGCACATGCAAGCGCCGGCGGTGGTGGTCAACAAGTCCACCGTGCCGGTGGGCACCGGCGACTTCGTGGCCGACATCATCCGAAAAGCGCAGCCCAAGCCGGTGGACTTCTGGGTGGTCTCCTGTCCCGAGTTCCTGCGCGAGGGCGCGGCGATCACCGACTTCATGAACCCGCACCGCACGGTGCTGGGCTCGCTGCACCGCGAGGCCGCCGACAAGGTGGCCCAGCTGCACCTGCCGCTGCGCGCCCCCATCGTGATCACCGACCTGCGCACCGCCGAGATGATCAAGTACGCCTCCAACGCCTTCCTGGCGACCAAGATTTCGTTCATCAACGAAATTGCCGACGTGTGCGAATCGCTGGGCGCCGATGTAAAGGAAGTCGCCGCCGGCATGGGCTTCGACACACGCATCGGCAAGCAGTTCCTCGAAGCCGGGCTGGGCTACGGCGGCTCGTGCTTCCCCAAAGACGTAAAGGCGCTGGCTTACATGGCCGAGGAGATGGGCCACGAGCCACGCATCCTCAACTCCGTGATGGAAGTGAACGGCCGCCGGCGCGAGCTGGCGGTGCGCCGGCTGGAGCAGGCCCTCGGCGGCCTGCAGGGCCGCCGCATTGGCCTGCTCGGCCTGGCTTTCAAGGCCAACACCGACGACATGCGCGAAGCGCCCTCCATCGACATCGCCGAAGCCCTGCTGGCCGCCGGCGCGCAGGTGCGCGCCTTCGATCCGGTGGCGATGCCCGCTGCCGCCGAACTGCTACCCAAGGTCGAGATGGCCCAGGATGCCTACGACCTGGCCGAGGGCTGTGACGCCATCCTGGTGGTCACCGAATGGAACGAGTTCAAGAACCTGGACATGGGGCGCGTACGTGAGAGCATGAAGACGCCGGTTATCGTGGACGGGCGCAACCTGTACCAGCCGCAAGTCATGCGCAACATGGGTTTCGACTATTACGGCATCGGCCGCGGCTACAACGAGAACGGCATTATCGAGACTGAAATCGAGGTTCGCCCCCATGCCGCCTGAGGCACAGAGCGAGCATCCCCCGATATGTGATTACGAAGGGTCCGATTATCAGCAGCGCTTTTGGGAGCAGGGCGAACGCCAGTACGAAGACCAGGTAGAGGCCATCGCCATCCGCCGCCTGCTGCCGGCCAGCGGCAAACTGCTGCTGGAGGTGGGCGCCGGCGCGGGACGCAACACGCCGCGTTATCACGGCTACGAGCGCATCGTGGTGATGGATTATTCCACCACGCAGCTTGAGCAGGCTCAACAGCGCCTGGGCACAGACCCCCGTTACATTTACGTGGCTGCAGATGTATACAAACTGCCTTTTGTGGATGGTCTGTTCGATGGCGCCACGATGATACGCGTCATCCACCACCTGGCCGAAGCGCCGCAGGCGTTGGCCCAAATCCGCCAGGTCTTGCAGCCGCACGGCGTTTTTTTGCTGGAATTCGCCAATAAACGCAATTTGAAAGCGATTTTGCGCTACTGGCTGCGGCGCCAAAGCTGGAGCCCGTTTTCCCCCGAGCCTGTGGAATACATCCCACTGAACTTCGACTTCCACCCCCGCACGATGCGCGGCTGGCTGCGCGAGGCTGGCTTCCGCATCGAGCGCCAGCTAAGCGTCTCCCACTTCCGCATGGGCTGGCTCAAGCGCCACATCCCGCTGCGCCTGCTGGTGGCTGCGGACGCCGCCTTCCAGCCCACCGGGGCGCTGTGGCAGTTCACGCCCAGCCTGTTCTACCGGCTCTCGGCCGGCAACGACGGGCCGCCCGCAGCCACGGATGGCTTTTTCAAGTGCCCGGAGTGCAGCACACCGCTGCCAGACAGCCAGGGGGACACGCTGGCCTGCCCCAGCTGCAAGCTCCGTTGGGGGCGGGTGGATGGGATTTACAATTTCAAGAATCCAATGAGCTAGTAAGTAGTATTTACTAATTACTAGTTTCCAACCGCATCAACCAACGCGGCAATTTGGCACTGGTCGAATCGGTCAGCAGCACACGCCGGAAGCCGGCGCGCTCAAACATGGAGGTCGTGCCTACATAGGCGAAGGCGCCGCTGATGCGCTTGCCCTCGGGGTCCACCGGGTAGGCTTCCAAGCCTGGCGCGCCGTGTTGGCGGGCACAGTCGATGACGCCCTGCAACAGGGCGCCGGTGATGCCGCGGCGGCGGAACCCGGTGCGCACGATAAAGCAGACCACCGACCAAACCGGCTGGTCATCCACTTTGGGGATGGTGCGCGAACGCACCAGGCGACCCATCTGCGGCCGCGGGCCAAAACCGCACCAGCCGACCAGTTGGCCCTCCAGGTAAGCCAGCACCCCGGGCGGCGTGGAGTCCTCCAGTTGGGCTCGCAGCGCGGCACGCCGCGCCGCCACCCAGGCATCCAGACCCTCGTTTTTGGAGCCTCTGTATTCAGAAGAAGAGACCCGCCAATATTGGCAGGTGCAGGGGATGCGCTCGAAGAATTCGAGCAGGTCGTCCCAATGCTCGGGACCGGCTAGCACAACGTGCAAATCGGTCTGGGCGCTCATCGGTGGGAAGGCGGGCTATTCTCCCTGGTTGGCCAGTTCGTAGTCGATGATCTGGGCGAACACCGAAAATGGCTGCGAACCGATCACGGCGATACCGTTGATGAAGAATGTGGGCGTGGAACTGACCCCGAGCTGCATGGCGAAGTCGTAGTCCGCCTGCACTTCGGCCAGATAGCGTTCTTCCTCGTAGCAAGCGCTGAACCCGGGGATATCCAGTTCCAGCTCTTCGGCATAGGCCAGGTAGGTGGCATCACCCAGTTCGAGGCGCTGGCTGAAGAGCAGGTCATGGTATTCCCAGAAGTGGCCTTGCTCGTGGGCGCACTGCGCGGCCAAGGCGGCCGGGTACGCCTCGGGGTGGATGCTGGTCAGCGGGAAGTCCTTGTACACAAAGCGGATGTGCTCGCCGTAGGTGTCCATCAGCTGCGCGTGGGTCTGGGTGGCGTAGCGCTGGCAGAAGGGGCATTGGAAATCGGAGAACTCGATGATGGTGATCGCCGCGTTCTCGTCGCCAAGGCTGGGGTCGTGTTCCTCCACCGGCACGTTGTAGCGCTGGGCGACGATGTCGTCGCTGGCCGGGGCAGCGGGGAGTTGCGCCTGAGTTTGCGGGGCGGAAACGACGCTGCTTTCCGCAGCGGCCGTGCTGCGCGGGGCCAGGAGGGCCAGCAAGCTGCTGCCCCAAACCAAATAACCCACCAAAATGCCGGCGGCAAAGCCGAGCACGGCAAACAAGTGGGATTTCTTAAAGCTTACGATTTCATCGTCAGGGCGTGTCGTGGGCATAGGCGGAATTATAGCTGATGGCCCTGCGTATAATCCGCCTATGCCCTCTACAGACAGTCCTGCATTGGAGCTGCCCAGCCGCTGGATGAACGCCGCCGGCAGCCTGGGCTTTGCCCCGCCGGGCGACGGTTCGCTGCCTGGCCTGCTGGGTGTCTTTGTGACCAATCCGATCAGCCTGGCGCCAAGGCGGGCCGCCGCGGCGCCCGGGCTGCTGGAGTACCCCGGCGGCGTGCTGCTGCACAGCGGGCTGCCCAACCCGGGGCTGAGCGCGGCGCTGAAGAAGCACGCCGGCGCCTGGGCGCGGTCGGCGGTGCCGGTCATCGTTCACCTGCTGGCCGCTTCGGCCGAGGAGATGCGCAAGATGGTCCTGCGCATCGAGGGCCTCGAGAATGTGCTGGCGGTGGAAGTAGGCATCCCAGCGGACGCTTCGGCCGGGTTGGCGGGTGAGCTGTGTGGGGCGGCCCGCGGCGAGTTGCCCTGCATCGCCCAGCTGCCCGTGACCAGGGCGCTGGAACTGGCCGATGCAGTTCTGGCCGCCGGGGCCGCGGCGGTGAGCCTGGGGCCGCCGCGCGGCGCCCTGCCCGGCCCGGGCGGGGCGTTGGTCAGCGGCCGGCTCTATGGGCCAGCACTGCTGCCGCAGGCGCTTGAAGCCACCCGCCTGTTGGCCGGCCAGGGGCTGGCGGTCATCGCAGCCGGTGGAGTGTATTCGCAAGCAGACGGCGAAACCCTGCTGGCCGCGGGAGCCATGGCGGTGCAGGTGGATGTGGGGTTGTGGAGTGGCAACTGGTAAATGGAGATTAGAGATTCAGAATCTCCAATCTCTAATCTCTGCTTTTCTCAATCCAAATCGTCACTGGTCCGTCGTTATTTATCTCCACCAGCATCTCGGCGCCAAAACGGCCGCTGGCCACCTGCACGCCGCGGGCGGCGAGCAATTCGGCGAAGTGCTCCACCAACGGCTCGGCCTGCTCGGGCGGTGCAGCGTCCACAAACGAAGGCCGGCGACCTTTGGCCGTATCGGCGTACAGCGTGAACTGTGAGACCACCAAGGCCGCGCCGCCAGCATCCAGCAGCGAGAGGTTCATTTTGCCCTCGGCGTCTTCGAAGATACGCAGGTTGGCGACTTTGTCGGCCAGGTACTCGGCTTCAGCCTCTCCATCCCCCTGGCCCACGCCCAGCAAAACGACCAGGCCTTGGCCAATACGGCCCAGTTCTTCGCCATTTACTTGCACGGCAGCTGAACGCACGCGCTGAATTAATGCCCGCATGCGCGGCAGTATAACATCGCGCCCCTGCCGTATAATTCCCGCGTGCCCGCCCCGCTACTCTCGCTGATCATCCCGGCCTACAACGAGGAAAATCGCCTGCCCGACAGCCTGGAAAAAATCCACGCTTTTGTGCAGGCCCAGCCCTACGCCAGCGAAGTGCTGGTCATCGAAAACGGCAGCGACGACAGCACCTACGAAGTGGCCGAGGCGTTCTGCCGGGCGCATCCTGGCTTCAGCGTGCAGCGTGCCGCGGCACGCGGCAAGGGCCGGGCAGTGAAGCACGGCATGCTGGCAGCCAGCGGGCAATTCCGCATCATGCTGGATGCCGATCTGTCCATGCCGGTAGAAGAAGTGGCCCGCTTCCTGCCACCGCTGCAAAGTGGCACGCCCATCGTCATCGCCTCGCGCGAGGCGCCCGGCGCGGTGCGCTACAACGAGCCTGAATATCGCCATTGGGGCGGCCGGGTAATCAACGCGATGATCCGCCTGCTGGCCCTGCCCGGGCTGCAAGATACACAGTGCGGTTTCAAGGGTTTCCGCGCCGATGTCGCCGAGGCGCTGTTCCCCCGCCAGACCATCATGGGCTGGGCGTTCGACGTGGAAATCCTCTATATGGCTCAGTTGCACGGATACGACATCCTCGAACTGCCCATCCCCTGGTATTACAGTCCGCAAAGCCATGTGCGCCCGCTGCAGGACGCGGCGCGCATGTTCAAAGACATCCTGACCATCCGGCGCAACGCCCGGCGAGGGCTGTATGCCTAGGCGGACGCTCGAACTGCCCAAGCCGCGACCGAGTCTAAAATATGAATCGTCGCTTTGGCGACAAGGACTGACCCTGCTGGCCGGCATCGACGAAGTGGGCCGCGGCGCGTTGGCCGGCCCGGTCTACGCCGCTGCAGTGGTGCTGCCGGCGCAGCGCAGTATCTTGCGCCAACTGGACGGAGTACGTGATTCCAAGCAGATGAGCCCCGCCGAACGGGAGGAATGGGCCCCGCACATCCGCGAGCACGCCGCGGACTACGCCATCGGCTGGGCCAGCTGCAAAGAAATCGACCGCCACGGCATCGCGCCTGCCACGCGGCTGGCGGCGCGGCGAGCGGTGCAGGGCCTGCATTGCCCGCCACAGCATCTGCTGGTGGATTTCATGCGCCTCGAGGAAATCCCGCTACCGCAGACGGCAATCATCGCCGGCGACGCGTTATGCCTAAGCATTGCGGCCGCTTCCGTGCTGGCAAAAGTGGCGCGCGACGCCGAATTGTGCAAGCTGGACAAGCGTTTTCCGCGTTATGGCTTCGCCGCCCATAAGGGCTATGCTACTGAAGAGCACCGTGAAGCCATCCTACAGCACGGGCCCAGCCCGCAACACCGGCGCAGCTTTGCGCCCATGCGCAGCCCATGAAAGCGGCCGGGCTGCTGCTCCTCTGCCTGCTGGCGGCCTGCGCCGCCGGGCCGGCGCCTGCCCCGGAAGCTACCCTGCCCAACACGCTCTCTCCCACAAACGAAACCCCAACCCAAACCGCAAGCGAGCCGGGGGCCGGCCCGCAGCCAGCCGCGCCGGCCCCCGCCATGCGGACCCAATACTGGCTGCAAGCGACGCTGGACTATGCCGCGCACTACCTGCATGTGCGCCAGGAAATCGAATACAGCAACAACAACACAGAAGCCTTGGGCGAAATACTGCTGGTGGTCGAAGCCCAGCGCCAGGGCGCCAGTTTCCAACTGCTCAGACTGGAAACCGTGGCCGGCCCAGCCGCCACACTCAATGAGCCTACGGACGGACTTGTGCGGCTGACGCTTGCCGCCCCACTAGCGCCTGGCGAGGCGCTGCACCTGGCCATGGAATATGAGCTGTACTTGCCGCGTGGGCCGGCGCTGTTGGGTTGGACCGAGCGGCAGACCAACCTGGTGGACTGGTATCCCTACGCCCCGCCCTACCGCGCCGGCCAGGGCTGGCTGGCGCACAGCCCGGCCGCGGTGGGCGAACACGGCGTGTACGAGAGCGCCGATTTCGAAGTGCACATCCGCGTGCGCAACGCGCCGGCCGGCCTCAGCGTGGCGGCCCCGGCACCCGCTGAGGGGACCGACGGCGGCTGGCTGTACCGGCTGGAGAATGCGCGGCGCTTCGTCTGGTCGGCCAGCGGGCACTACCGCAGGCTGGACGCCCGCCAGGGGGACATCCCCATATCAGTCTACTTCTTCGAAGAGCAGCGCGATGCCGCCGAAGCGGCGCTGCGCGTGGCTCGCGAAGCGATCGAGGTCTACAGCGGGCTGTTCGGCCCCTACCCCTACGAGCACGCCGCCATTGTGATGGCCCTGTTTCCCGACGGCATGGAATCCGATGGGCTGTTCTTCCTCGACCAGCATTACTTCATCACCTACACCTACGACCGGCGCAACTACCTCACCGCACTGACCGCCCACGAAATCGCTCACAATTGGTGGTTCGGCCAGGTGGGCAGCGACCAGGCGCTGGAACCCTGGCTCGACGAAAGCCTGGCGATCTACTGCGAGCTGCTTTATTACCAGGCCGTGCAGCCCGATTTGGAAAACTGGTGGTGGGATTTCCGCATCCAGCGCTTTGCGCCAGGCGGCTGGGTGGGCAGTCGCATCTACGACCACAACGGCTTCGCCCCTTACGTGCACGCGGTGTACATGCGCGGCGCGCTCTTCCTGCACGAGCTGCGCGGCATGACGGGCGATGAAGCTTTCTTCGCTTTCCTCCGGGATTACGCCGAGCAGGGTCGCGGGCGCATCATGGGCCGGGCGGACTTTTTCGCCCTCCTGGCCCAGCACAGCGACGCGGATATCAGTGGATTACTCGCTGAGTATTTCGAGGACTAGCGGCTTGAACAGTCTTTCACGGGTTTTTCCTCACCAAGTTCACCTCTGTCAAGGTGCTGGGCACAAAAGTTATATTAATCGCTCGGGCGCGGGGGTTTTTAATACAACCTAACCCCTCCAAGACGCGCGATTGGCCCAATACAAGCCGGATTAAAGCATGGAGTGGCGAGAAGGTGTGAAAATCTGTGAAGGCGTCAAGCGGGAGCCGTGATGCTTTCGTTCGCGAAAGGCAAGTTTCCTACGGTATCACCCAGAACGCCTTTTGAGGTTACGGGGATCCTTCGCTTCGCTCAGGATGCACGGAAAAGCGGGAGGTTACGGTTGCCGCCTGAGGCGGTGAAACCCCCTCTTCGCTTCCTCAGGATGCACAGAAGACAACCCGTAGGGGCGGCTTGCAAGCCGCCCCTACTTATTTATACAACCCGCGCTGTAGGATGAGTTCGTAGACCGCGCCGGGCAAATAAAAGCGGAAGTGGCCGCCATCACGCACCCGCACGCGGATCTGGCTGGAGGAGATCTGCAGCAGCGGCGCGTCCACAATCTGCAGCTTGGCGCTCAGTCCCGGCAGGGCCGCCTCCAGGGCGGCCAGGTCGGGCTGAGCGCCGGGCCGCAGCATAACGCCGATGGCCGCGCAAGCGGCCAGCAGGTCGGGCGCCTTATACCAGCCGGGCAGGTCGTCCAGCGAATCGCCGCCCATTAGATAGACCAGTTCGCAATCGGGGAATTGCTCGCCCAGCAGGGTCAGCGTGTCGGTGGTGTAATGCGGGCCAGGCCGGTCGATCTCCACGCGGGAGAGTTCGAAGATGGCCTGGCCGCGCACCGCGGCGGCAAGCAGGTCGAGGCGCTCTTCCAGAGCGCTGATCTGGTTGTCCAGCTTGTGGGGCGGCTGCGGGGTGAGCACGAAGAGCACTTTCTCGAGGCCGAGTTGAGCCTGCGCCTCGGCAGCCAGGATGAGGTGACCAAGATGCGGTGGGTCGAAGGTGCCGCCGAAGACGCCCAGCCGCCGGTTCATTCGTGCCACTCCAGTTCGTGCTCACCAATACGCACCATGTCGCCGTGCTGCACGCCGGCTTCGCGCAGCGCCACGTCGGCGCCCAGGCGCTGCAGGATGCGCTGGAAACGGCGCACCGATTGGTCGTGCTCCCAGTAGGTCATCGCCGCGGCTCGTTCCAGGGCGGCGCCGTGCAGCCGCCAGGCCGGGCCTTCGCGTTCCACGTGGAACTCAGCGGGGTCTGCAGGCGGGCGGTATACCGGCAGCTCGGCGGCGGGTTCGGGAGGCGGCAGTTCGGCCAGCGCCGCGGCGGCGCGGCCGAGCAGCTGGCGCACGCCCTCGCCGCTGGCCGCAGAGATGGCCAGCGGCCGGTGGCCCAGCTTCTTGAGCTGCTTTTCGATCTCGGGCCAGCGCGCCTGCACGTCCGGCAGGTCCATCTTGTTCAGCGCCACGATCTGCGGCTTGGCAGCCAGTTCGGCGTCGAAGAGGGCCAGTTCACTGTTGATCTGGCTGAAGTCGGCCAGCGGGTCTTCGGCCAGGCCGTCCAACAAATGCACCAGCACGCGGGTGCGCTGGATGTGGCGCAGGAAATCGTGGCCCAGGCCCTTGCCCTCGTGGGCGCCTTCAATCAACCCGGGAATATCCGCCAGCACCAGGCTGGTCTCTTCGTCCAGGGCGGCGACCCCTAAATTCGGCTGCAAGGTGGTGAAGGGGTAATTGGCAATTTTGGGCCGGGCACGGGTGAGCGAGGCCAGCAGCGTGGATTTGCCCGCGTTGGGCACGCCCACCAGGCCCACATCGGCGATCAGGCTGAGTTCCAGGCGCAGGGCCAACTCGCCGCCGGGCTCGCCCTTCTCGGCGATGCGCGGCGCCTGGTTGCGCGAGGTGGCGAAGTGCTGGTTGCCGCGGCCGCCGCGGCCGCCGGCCAGCGCCACCAGGCGCTGGCCCGGCGCAGTCAGGTCGCCGATCAGGCCGCCGGCCACGGCCCACACGCGCGTGCCGGGCGGCACGCGCAGCACCAAGTCCGGCGCGCCGCGGCCGCTGCGCTGGTTGGGGCCGCCGGGGGCGCCGTCTTTGGCGACGAACTGCTTTTTGAAGCGGAAGGTGTGCAGGGTGCGCAGCGAGTCGTCCACTTCAAAGACCACCGCGCCGCCGCGGCCGCCGTCGCCGCCGTCTGGCCCGCCGCGGGGGTTGTGCGAGCTGCGATGGAAGTGCACCATGCCATCGCCGCCTTTGCCGGAGCGCACCAATATCTCTACTTCGTCCAAAAATTGGGTTTCTGTCATGGTTCAGGGGCAAGCGGATTATATCGCCGCCTCAGATTGCACCCCATTTGTGAAACCATTGTACGCGTTTGCACAATAAGAAGACTAATGATACAGTTACCCCCGGCTTTCGAAGCTGCAAGGAGGATTCGCCAATGGCCAAACAAATCCCTGACATCGTGATCGGCCGCCTGCCGGTGTACCTGCGCGCGCTGGTGCAAATGGGCCAGGAAGGCCGCCAGGTGACCAGCTCACAGGAGCTGGGCGAACGCCTGGGCATCTCCGCCGCCCAGATCCGCAAGGACCTTTCGCAGTTCGGCGAATTCGGCAAACAGGGTACCGGCTACAACATCGAGTTCCTCTCCAAGCAGCTGAGCGAGATCCTCAAGGTGAACCGTGTGTGGGACGTGGCCATCGTGGGCGCCGGCGACATCGGCCGGGCGCTGGCCGGCTACAGCGGCTTCAGCGAGCGCGGCTTCCGCATCGCCATGATTTTCGATAACAAACCGGAGCTGGTCGGCAGCGAGGCGGCCGGCTTTATGATCAAAGACGGCCGCCAGCTAAGGGATGAGATCGCCGCGGCGGGGATCAAGATCGCCATGATCGCCGTGCCGGCCACTCAAGCGCAAGACGTGGTCAACCAGCTCGTCGAGGCCGGGGTGCGCGCCATCCTGAGCTACGCACCGGTGCACCTCAGCGTGCCCGCCGGGGTACGCGTGCAGAACATCGACCCCTCGATCCACCTGCAGCGGATGACGTATTATCTTGAATAGTAATTAGTAATTGGAGACTGGGGATTGGGCTCAGAAGCCCTACTTACTGGTTACTAGTTACCACCTCTACAGCCGGTTCATCCTCTGCAGCGCCGGCGCCATCTCCACCGCGCGCAGCGCACCCATGGCAGTGCAGTTCACCGGGTCGTCCACCAGGTAGGCGGGCACGCCCAGCTTCTGGGTCATCAGGCGGTCCATGCCGCGCAGCAGCGCGCCGCCGCCGCAAATGGCCACGCCGCGGTCAATGATGTCGGAGGCCAACTCGGGTGGCGTCTTTTCCAGCACACGGCGGATCATCTCGAAGATTTCATCCAGCGGTGGTGTCACCGCATCGACGACCTCGGAGGTCGTCAGGCTCAGCGGGCGCGGCAGGCCGCTGATCTGATCCTGGCCCTGCAGCTCCATGGTCTGCTCTTCATCCTGCGGCACGGCGGCGCCAATGCGCAGCTTGACCATCTCAGCCGTGCGCTGGCCGATGTGCAGACCGTATTTGCGGCGCACATAGCCGGCGATGGCGTCGTCCAGGTCCACGCCGCCCACGCGCAGTGTCTCGCCGGAAACCACATCGTTCATGGCGATCACCGCGACCTGGGTGCAGCCGCCGCCCATACTAATCACCATATTACCGGTGGGCGTGCCCACCGGCAGGTCGATGCCCAGGGCGGCGGCCAGCGGCTGCGGCACCAGGTGGGCATCGCCCACCTGCAGGGCCGCCTCGTGCACTGCGCGGCGTTCCACACTGGTGATGCCGTGAGGATGGGTGATCATGATGCGGGGCTTGAAGAAGCGTACCGAGCCGCCGATCTTGCGCACCAAATGGTCGATGAGCAGCTCGGTCAACTCGTAGTAGGCCACCACGCCCTTTTGCAGCGGGCGGATGACTTCGATGGACTCTTCCAGCACGCGGCCGACCATGCCCAAGGCCTCGTCGCCCACGGCCACGATCTTTTGTTCGTCCAGGTCTACGGCAACGATGGTGGGTTCCTGCAGCACGATCTCACCGCCTTCAACAATGCGGATGAAATTCGTGCCCAGGTCGATACCTAATTCACGCGATAACAAGGCCATAGCTAAAGTCCCACCTTATTAAAGCCTAGATTGCCACGCCCGCCTGACGCGGGCTCGCAACGGCCTGCGGCCGGTTCACGAGAGAGGATAGCCATCAGGGGCGTATTTTACTCGCCGAGACCGGAAGTTGGGAACTGGCTTGTGCGGCGGGTCCGTCCGTATTTTTGGGCGACTGCCAGGCGCAGGGAAGAGCGCTGCAGGGCGGCCTCAGCGGCCAGCAGGGCCTCGGCGTCTTTGCCCGGGCCTTCGGCCAGGCGCTGCTCGGCGCGGCGCTTGGCCTCTTCGGCGCGGGTCACGTCGATTTCGCCCACATCCTCGGCCGCGTCGGCCAGGATGGTGACGATGTCAGGCTGCACTTCCACCAGGCCGCCGGTGACGGTGAAGAGATGCTCTTCAGCGCCCTGGCGCACTTTGATCACGCCCAGGCGGATGGTGGAGAGCAACGGCGAGTGCTTGGGCAAAATGCCCATCTCGCCCTCCGAGCCGGGGATGACGACCATGTCCACATCGCCCTGGAAGACAGAGCGGTCTTGGGAAACGATTTCGCAGCGGATGGTCATTCAACAATCTCCAGTCTCCAATCCCTAATCTCGTCGAGCAACCTGAGATTAGAGATTGGAGATTTGGTTCTATTCCGACAGCTTCTGCGCCTTCTCGACCGCTTCGTCAATGCCGCCGACCATCATGAAGGCCTGCTCGGGCAGGTCGTCGTGCTTGCCGTCGAGGATTTCGCGGAAACCGCGCACGGTGTCCTCCAGCGGCACATAGCGGCCGGGGATGCCGGTGAACTGCTCGGCGACGTAGAAGGGCTGCGAGAAGAAGCGCTCCACCTTGCGGGCGCGGGCCACGATGAGCTTGTCGTCTTCGCTGAGCTCGTCGATACCCAAAATGGCGATGATGTCCTGCAGGTCTTTGTAGCGCTGCAGCACGCGCTGCACTTCGCGGGCGGTGCGGTAGTGCTCTTCGCCGACCACGTTCACGTCGAGGATGCGCGAGGTGGAAGCCAGCGGGTCCACCGCCGGGTAGATGCCTTTGTCCGCAATGGAGCGTTCCAGAGCGATTGTAGCGTCCAGATGGGTGAAGGTGGCCACCGGGGCAGGGTCGGAGTAGTCGTCTGCCGGCACGTAGACCGCCTGCATCGAGGTGATCGAGCCGGAGCGGGTGGAGGTGATGCGCTCCTGCAGCTGGCCCATTTCGGTGGCCAGGGTGGGCTGGTAGCCCACCGCAGAAGGCATGCGGCCCAGCAGCGCCGACACTTCGGAGCCGGACATGCTGAAGCGGAAGATGTTGTCCACAAAGAGCAGCACATCGCGGCCCTGGTCGCGGAAGTATTCCGCCATGGTCAGGGCGGTCAGCGCCACACGCAGACGGCTGCCGGCGGGCTCGTTCATCTGGCCATAGACCAGTACGGTGTCCTTGAGCACGCCAGACTCGATCATTTCGCGGTAGAGCTGCGTGCCTTCACGGGTGCGCTCACCCACGCCGGCGAACACCGAGTTGCCCTGGTGCTCCTTGGCAATGGAGCGGATCAGCTCCATGATGATCACGGTCTTGCCCACGCCGGCGCCGCCAAATATGCCGGTCTTGCCGCCCTTGGTGAAGGGGGCGATCAGGTCGATGACTTTCACGCCGGTCTCGAAGACCTCCACGCTGGTGGACTGGTCTTCAAAGCCGGGGGCGGGGCGGTGGATGGGGTAGTAGGTGTCGCTGGTGACTGGGCCGAGGCCGTCGATGGGCTGGCCGAGTACGTCGAACATGCGGCCCAGAGTAGCCTCGCCCACCGGCACAGTAATCGGCGCGCCGGTGGAGGCCACGTCCATGCCGCGGCGCAGGCCCTCGGTGGCGTCCAGCGCCACACCGCGCACCTGGCCTTCGCCGAGGTGGGTCTGCACTTCGAGCACTACGGGGCGTTCTTCACCGCGTTCGATCTCAACTGCGTCGTACACCTCGGGCAGGTTGCCTTGGGGGAATTCCACATCGACCACGCCGCCGAGAATTTGCACCACTTTGCCTTTTGCTTCAGCCATCAGTCCTCCAAATAATTCCTTGTCTTATTGGCTGGCCTGCGCCAAAGCTTCGGCGCCGCCGGCGATATCCAGCATTTCGTTGGTGATGCTTTGCTGGCGGATCTTGTTGTATTCCAGGGTCAGGGCGTTGCCCAGCTCGCTGGCGTTGTCGGTGGCGTTCTTCATCGCCACCATGCGGGCGGCGTGCTCGCTGGCATTGGATTCCAGCAGCGCCTGGTAGACCTGCAGCGCGGTAAAGCGCGGCACGATCTGATCCAGAATTTCGATCTGGCCCGGCTCGTAAGCATAGGCCGCCGAGGGGCCTTCGCTGGCCGCCGGCTGCTCGCCGAACTCGGAGCGCACCAAACCCTCGGTGCTTCCAAACTCCAGCGGCAGCAGCTTCTTCATGGTGGGCGCCTGGCGGATCATGTTAATGAAGTTGGTATAGACCAAATAGATCTCATCCGCCCCGCCGGAAAGGAACTCGTCCACCACGATGCGCCCGATAGGCGACGCGTCGGTGAACTGCGGCTCGGGCGGCAGTTCGGTGAACTGCGCCATCACGTTCAGCCCGCGGCGGTGCAGCAGTTCGGCGCCTTTGCGGCCCACGGCGACATAGCGCACCGGCACAGAGTAGTTCCGGAAATGGTTGAGTGTGTAGCGCAGGATATTGGTGTTGTAAGGGCCGGCCAGGCCGCGCTCGCCGCTGACCATGACCACGATCACATTCTTGACCTCGCTGCGCTCGATGAGCAGCGGGTGCAGGTTGTTGCGACCGGGCTGGCCGGCGATATGGGTGAGCACCTGCCAGGCCTTGCTGGCGTAGGGGCGGGTATGCTCCACGGCGTCCATGGCCTTGCGCACCCGGCTGGCGCTGACCGCCTGCAAGGCGCGGGTCACCTGGCGAGATGTTCTTTACGCTGCGGATGCGTAAGCGAATTTCGCGCGTGTTAGCCATTACTGTCTACTGTCAGCTGTTAACTGTCAGCTCCACGTGCTGTTGAAGGTTTCGATGGCGCTCTTGAGCTGCTCGCGCAGCTCATCGCTGAGCGCCTTCTTTTCACGGATCTCCTTGAGCAGCACGCTGTGCGAAGCATCCATGAAGCGCAGCAGGCCGGCTTCCCATTCGGTGACGCGCTCGATATCGATGTGGTCGGCCAGGCCGCTGGTGCCGGCGTAGATCGCCACGATCTCGTGCTCCAGAGCCACCGGGCTGTACTGCGGCTGCTTGAGGATCTCCTGCAGGCGCTGGCCGCGGTTGAGCTGCGACTGAGTGGCCTTGTCCAGGCTGGAGCCGAACTGCGCAAAGGCAGCCAGCTCGCGGAAGGCGGCCATGTCCAGGCGCAAACCGCCGGCAACCTGCTTCATCGCCTTGGTTTGCGCATCGCCGCCCACGCGGGAGACCGAGAGGCCGGCATTGATCGCCGGGCGGATGCCGGCGTAGAACAAGTTGGCCTCCAGATAAATCTGGCCGTCTGTAATTGAAATCACGTTGGTGGGCACGTAAGCGGAGACGTCGCCCAGCAGGGTTTCGATGATCGGCAGCGCGGTCAGCGATCCGCCGGACCCCTGCAGGCTGACCACTTTGCTGCCCTTGTGCTCCTTGGCGGCTTCCTCGGCGTTGTGCTTGGCCAACGGGCCGCTGTAGCTCTTGTTGTCCAGCGCATCCTTCTCGGTGGCAATCTGTTCCTTGAAGTCTTTGGACACCACCACGTAGCCGTCCGCCAGGCGGGCGGCGCGCTCCAGTAGGCGGGAATGCAGGTAGAACACATCGCCCGGGTAGGCCTCACGGCCGGGGGGGCGGCGCAGCAGCAGCGACACCTGGCGATAGGCCCAGGCGTGCTTAGAGAGGTCGTCGTAGACGATCAGGGCGTCGCGCCCGGTTTCCATGAACTCTTCGCCGATGGCGCAGCCCGCATAAGGGGCGATGTACTGCAGCGCGGCGGGTTCCTCCGCGGAGGCGACCACGACCACGGTGTGATCCATGGCGCCGTGCTCTTCCAAAATAGCCACGGTGCGGGCGATGCCCGCCTTCTTCTGGCCGATGGCTACATAAATACACAGCAGGTCCTGGCCCTTTTGGTTGATGATCGCGTCGATGGCCAGGGCGGTCTTGCCCGTCTGGCGGTCGCCGATGATCAGCTGGCGCTGGCCGCGGCCCACCGGGGTCAGGGCGTCGATGGCTTTGATGCCGGTCTGCACCGGGGTGTCCACGTCTTTGCGCTGGATCACGCCGGGGGCAATGCGCTCGATAGGGCGGTAGCTGGTCGAGGCGATGGGGCCTTTGCCGTCCACCGGTTCGCCCAGGGCGTTCACCACGCGGCCGATCATGCCGTCGCCGACCGGCACAGAGGCGATGCGGCCCGTGGAGCGCACGCTCATGCCTTCTTCGATGCCGGAGAATTCGCCCATGATGATGATGCCGACGTTGTCCTGCTCCAGGTTGAAGGCAATGCCCATCACGCCGTTCTCGAACTGGACCAGTTCCTGGGCCTGCACCTGAGCCAGGCCGGAGGCGCGGGCAATACCGTCGCCGGCTTCGGTGACCGTGCCGACGTCGCGCAGCTCCAATTCAGGCTTAAAGCCCTTGATTTGTTTTTCTAGACTTGCAGAAATATCTTTGATCGCATCTGACATGGAATCCACTCCATCGCGGTGGGCGAATTGATGGGCTGATCATAACTGAAAGCCCTTTGCTTGTCCAGTAATTCACAAACTCTCTGCGGCCGGCCACCTTTGCAAGGCAATTTGGGCGTAAAGGCCAGATGGGTATAATTTTACCTTTGCGATGAACGCCAAACGCTCCAAAACCAGCCTTTCGACTACGGTGCACCCGGACCTGGGCACTTTGCGCGCCAAAGTGGAGCGCCGGCGTGAGTACCTGGACCTGCTGGAGATCGAACTGAGCAACACCCGGCGGGCGATCCACGAATTCACCCAGGTCTACAACCGGCGGGTGGCCCCGCTGCAGAAGCAGCAGGCCCGCCTGCGCCAGATGTTGGACGAGCTGCTCGCCGACCAGGCTCCGCCGCCCAGCGGCTGGCAAGCCAACCGGCTGGGTCGCGGCGGAACCGCCGCGGCCGGCGAGCCGGTAGATGAGGGCGAAGAACGCCTGCCCGCCAAGAAGCAGGCCGCACCAAAAGACCCGGACTACGAGCGCAAGCTGCGCGAGCTGTTCCGCCAGTTGGCCAAGCGCTACCACCCTGACCTGGCGGCCAGTGAAGCCGAGAAGAAAGAGCATGAAGAAGTGATGGCGCAGATCAACCAGGCCTATATGAACAAAGACCTGGAAACGCTGCAAGCGTTGGATAAAAGCCACCCTGCGGGCGCGACGACGCCCAGCCAGGCTTCGGAAGCCCAACTGGCCCGCCTGACGCTGGAGCTGCGCCAGTTGGATACGATGATCTTTGAGGTGGAGAACACCATCCGCGAGCTGGACCTCTCACCGGCGATGCAGATGCACTCCGAGAGCAAAGCCGATCGCAGCGGGCGGCGCGACCCCATCGCCGAGATGGAGAGCGACGTGCGGGCGCGGATCAGCGAGCTGGAGGAGCAATTGTTGGGGTTGGGGGTGGAACTTGAGGGCCCGGCCGGCAATCAACGGCCAAAGTAGCGCAAAGCCAGTTTCAATCTTTCTTCCAAATCATCGGGGGCGTCTTCCGGCAGCGACTGCAGGGCGGTTTGCGCTTCGACCACGCTGTAGCCCAAGCCGGTGAGCGCGGCGAGCAGGTCGCTGTCGCTGGTCTGGCGCTCCCAGGCCGCCGTGTCGCCCTCGCCGGGCTGCACTTTGTCGGCCAGGTGCAGCACGATCTTCTGCGCCGTCTTGGCGCCCACCCCGGGCACCTTGGCGATCATGGCGCTGTCGCCGGCCAGCACGGCGGCGCGCAGCGCGGCCGGCGCCAGCCGTGAGAGCAGCGCCAGCGCCAGCCGCGGGCCTACGCGGTCCACGCCCAGCAGCAGGCTGAACAACTGGCGTGCCTCCAGCGTGGCGAAACCATACAAGCTTAGCTCGTTCTCGCGCACCACCAGGTGGGTGTGCACGAACAGGGTTTGGCCCACCTGGGCCTCCTCCAGCAATGGCGTGGGCACGCTGACGCGGTAACCCACGCCGGACAACTCCAGCACCAGGCCGCTCTCGTCGATTTGGGCCACCCGCCCGCTCAGTGAAGCGATCATAGCAACCAGTAGGCTGTGCCCAGCCCCACGACCAGGATCAGTACCAGCCCGGGCAGCACGGCACGGCGCAGGCTGGCCGAGCCGGCCAACAGCACCATGCCTCCTTTGACCAGCGTGTTGGCCATGACGGCGTTGACCAGCGCCTTGGCCGCCAGGTCCAGGCTCAGGCCGCCGCTGCGCGCCAACTCCGCCAGGGAGAGCGTGATGGCGTCCACATCGGCCAGGCCGGAGAGGAAGCCGGCCAGCAGCACGCCGGTATCGCCCAGGTAGACCTGGGCGCTGCGCGCCATCAGCAGCACTGCGGCGTAGAGCAGGCCAAAACGCAGCGCGGAAAGCAGGTCAAACGGGTTGGAGAAGTGCACCGCGTCCTGGTCGCTGCGGCGCTTGGCCAGCATCAGGAAGACCGCGTAGCCCAGCCCGGCCAGGCCGGAAGCGACCACCGGCGGCCAGACCACGCGCAGCAGGTCGCGGTTGACCACGGCTACCTCCACCATCACGCGCGCAAACATCATCGTCCAGGCGACCAGGATGGCCAGGGCGAACGGCTTGGCCAGCTTGGGCAGCTTGATGCTGCGCTGGGCGAAGGAGAGCGTCACCGCGGTGCTGGAGACCAGGCCGCCGAGGAAGCCGGTGATGCGGATGCCGTGGTCGGCCCCGAGCAGCTTGATCAGCACGTAGCCGAGGAAGCTGATGCCGGAGATGAACACGACCATCAGCCAGATATTGAACGGGTTGAGCACATCCAGCGGCGGCGGCCCCAGCGGCGTGTTGGGCAGGATGGGCAACACGATGGCGGTCACCGCGGCGAACTGCAGGGCGGCGAGGATGTCTTCGCGGGTCAGCGCGGCAACGAACTTGTCCGTCTCGATCTTCAGCGAGAGCAGCAACGTGGCGCCGATGGCCGCGGCCACCGCCAGGCCGAGGTAATTCCAATAGCTCAGGCCGCCCAGCAGCATGGCCAACAGAACGGAGACCTCGCTGGTGATGCCCACCCGGCCTTTTTGCGTGGCCTCAGTGAAATAGCCGATGGCGGTGAGCGCCGCCACGAAGGCGATGGCAGCGAAGTAGATCAGCGGCTGCCCGAACTGGTCGGACATCAGCGCCGCCAGGAAGCCGCTGGCGCCGATCAGCGCAAAGGTGCGTTCGCCGGCCAGGATCTCGCGGCCCGGGCCACCGTGGGAATGCTCACGCTGCAGGCCGATGAGGAAACCCATGGCCAAAGCGGCGAAGAGGCGGAAGAATAATTGTGGTTCCTGGAACATGGCCGCCTGGAAATCTGTTGCCGGCTAAAAGAGCCCGACCGTGACCGCCGCCACCAACAGGATCAGCGCCAGGCCCGGCAGCAGGGTCTTGCGCAGGCCCTGGGAGCCGAGCTGCAGCATGAGCAGGCCCTTGAAGACCGTGTTGGTCACCGCGGCGAGCACCAGGCCCTGGGTGGCAACCTGCGTGCTCAGGCCGCCATTGTTGGTCAGCTCCACCAGGGTGAGGGTGATGGCGTTGACGTCGGCGAAGCCGGCGATGAAGCTGGAAAGCAAAACACCCTGGTCACCCAGGTAGAGTTGGGCAGCGCGCGAGACCAGCAGCACCATAGCGTAGATCAACCCGAAGCCCAGCGCGGTGCCCAGGCTGAACGGGTTGCTGAACTGCACCAGTCCATTGGCCGGGCTGCGCGGGCGGGAGAACCACAGGTAGGCGGCGAAGCCAAAGCCGGCCAGCCCGCTGGCCAGCAGCGGGAACCAGGAGGCACGCAGCAGTTCGATGTTGAGCACGGCGACTTGGAAGAGGACGCGGGCGAACATGATCGCCCAGGCGACCATGATGGCCACCGCCAAGGCGCGCACAATGCCCTTCTCTTTGCTGCGCCGCGAGAGCGCCAGGGTGACCGCGGTGCTGGAGACCAGGCCGCCCAACACCCCGGTGATGCCGATGCCGGTTTCGTTGCCCAACAGCTTGATCATCAAATAGCCGAGAAAGCTGATGCCGGAGATAAACACGACCATCAGCCAGATCTTGAAGGGGTCGAGCACATCGAATGGCGGCGGCAGCAGCGGCCCACTGGGCAGCAGCGGCAGCACGATGATGCTGATCACGGCGAACTGCAGCGCGGCAAAGATATCTTCACGGGTCAGCGCGGTGACCAGCCGGTCGGTCTCCAGCTTGATGGACAGGATCAGCACTGTGGTGACGCCCAACGCCACCGCCAGGCCCACATAGTTCCAATAGCACAGCCCGCCCAAGAGCACGCTGACCAGGATGGCCGCCTCGGTGGTCATGCCGAAGTGCTGGTTGCGCGCCTTGAACACGTAGCCCACCACCAACAGCAGGCCTATCGCCAGCACCAGGCCGAAGAAGATCAGCGGCTGGCGGAACTGGTCGGAGGCCATGGCGGCCAGCGCCCCACTGAGCGCCAACAGGGCGAAGGTGCGCTCGCCGGCGGGCAGGGTATCGATACTGTGCGCATCGCGACCTTCACGGTGCGAGAACTCGCGCTGCAGGCCGATGGAAAAGCCAATGGCCAGCGCGGCGCCGAAGCGAATGAACAGGTCGATCTCGCTCATCGGCTATCCGTTCTGGGCGATCAGCTGTTGGGTGCGCTGGGTGTTGAGGTGGCAGATGGCCACGGCCAGCGCATCGGCGGCATCGTCTGGCTTGGGCAGCTCGGGCAGCTGCAGCAGGGTGCGCACCATGCTCTGCATCTGGCCCTTGTCCGCCGCGCCGTAGCCGCTGACCGCCTGCTTCACCTGGTTGGGGTTGTAGTCGTGGGCCGGTACGCCGGCCAACTGGAGGGCCAGCAGCACCACGCCGCGGGCCTGGCCCACACTCATCGCTGTGCGCACGTTGCGCTGGAAGAACAATGATTCCACCGCCGCGGTCTGCGGCTGGTGGTTGGCGAGCAATTCACTAAGAGATTGGAAGATGACTTCAAGGCGTTGGCTGCCCGGCATGTCCGCCGGAGTGAGGATCACGCCCCAGTCCAGGGCGTGCAGCTCGCCGTCGTCGCTGCGCCGCACCAGGCCGTAGCCGGTGATGGCGGTGCCGGGGTCAATGCCGATAGCCAGCATGGGCTTCAGGCCGAGGCGAGTTGCTCCAGGGCCGCGTCGCTAATGTTCAGGTTGGAGGCCACTTTCTGGACATCGTCCAGGTCTTCCAGCGCTTCGATGGTGCGCATCACCTGGATGGTCTCGGCGGGCTCCAGGTCGACTTCCTGGTTGGGCTGCATGCGCAGCCCGGCATCCGCAATGCCGATGCCGGCATTGCGCAGCGCATCGCCGATCTGTTTGAAGGCAGCCACCGGGCCGGTGATCTCGGCCTGGCCGTCTTCCACCCAGACATCGTCGGCGCCGGCTTCGGCAGCCAACTCGAAGAGCTGCTCCTCACTATGCTCGCCGGCGGGGAAAGCGAAGAAGGCCACCTGGGTGAACTGCCAGCCTACCGAGCCGGTCTCTCCCAGGCTGCCGCCGCTGCGGGTGAGCACATGGCGCAGTTCGGAGACGGTGCGGTTGCGATTGTCGGTGACGCAATCGATGATCAGCGCCACGCCGTGCGGGGCATAGCCCTCGTAGGTGATCTGCTCGATCGCCGTGGCGTCCTTGCCCTCGCCGGTGCCGCGCTGGATGGCGCGCTCGATGTTGGCGGCGGGCATGCTCTCGGCGCGGGCTTTCTCGACGGCCACGCGCAGCGTGAAATTGCTGTCGGGGTTGCCGCCGCCCTCACGGGCGGCGATGGCGATTTCACGCGCCAGACGGGTGAAAACCTGGCCACGCTTGGCGTCGGTCACCGCCTTTTTGCGCTTGATGGTAGACCATTTACTGTGTCCGGACATAGTTGGAACCCTTTGCTAACGTTAAGAAAGAAAATTATACCATCGCGGCCCTTTGCGCAATTTTCAGGCGGTGCCCAGCTTTGAAAGCGGGTGAATCCGCGATACAATCGCGTTTCACCGCAAGGTCATTCGGGGCGTGGCGCAGCCCGGCTAGCGCGCACCGTTCGGGACGGTGAGGTCGGAGGTTCAAATCCTCTCGCCCCGACTGGGAAAGGCCCGTTTGCATGAGCAAACGGGCCTTTCTGTTCCAGCCACCACTCCCGTTGGCTCGTTTTGCATCTCCGCTATAATCGCCGGACTGCGGCACTCCAAAGGTCAAAGCCTTGTCCATTCCCAAATCACTGAAAAATCTGGCCGCATCGCCTTACGGCCCACCCGCCTTCTTTTTTGTCCTCCTGGTGATGGCCTATGGTTGGTTCATCAACCAGCTGGGTTTCTACTGGGACGACTGGCAAATTGTTTTCCTCAAGCGCACTTACGGCTTCGAGGGGCTGAACCACCTGCTCAGCGTGGGCGGGCGGCCTTTCTATATCTGGCCGTACAGCCTGACGATGAGCCTGTTGGGCGAGAAGCCGCTGCACTGGCACCTGTTCGGCCTGGTGGCGCGCTGGCTGGCCGTGGTGGCCATGTGGTGGGCGCTGCGCCAGTTGTGGCCCAAAAGGCCGGGGGTCGCGACCTGGGCGGCCGCTTTATTCGCCGTGTACCCGATCTTCTATTTGCAGCCGCTGGCCATCATCATGTCGCAGGATTTCCTGCTGTATGCCCTCTTCTTCGTCTCGTTCGGCAGCATGCTGGCCGCTCAGCGCAGGCCGCAGCACCAGCGCCAATTCACTGCGCTGGCTTTGTTCACTGCCGGGCTGCACATCTTCACCAAAGAGTATTACCTGGGCCTGGAACTGCTGCGCCCCCTGGCCTTGTGGCTGCTGTTCTCGGAACAAAATGGCGCCTGGCGCGCCCGGCTGGCCAAGACCGCAAGGACCTACGCGCCGTATCTGGCCATCGTGCTGGCCTTCACCATCTGGCGTTTGTTCATTCTCGAGGCGCCGCAGGAACAGAACCCCATCGTCTTCTTTGATGGCTTGCGCAGCAATTTTTGGGGCACCTGGCTGGAGGCGCTCCAGATCACGGCGCGCAACTTCATCTTCGTCATCTTTGAAGTCTGGAGCCGGGCGGTCACCCCGGGCAGCCTGGAATTGGACAGCGCCTTCTCGCTGTTTAGCTGGGCATTGATTCCGCTAGGGGCACTGCTTGCCTACTGGTTCATGAGCCAATTCGGGGACGAAGCCGGGAGCGCCGGTTGGCAGGCGCGGGCGATGGCCTTTGGCGCGGCGGGCATGCTGCTTGGCCTGATACCCACTTTGTTGATTGGCAGGGACCCGCTGAGTGGGCTGTTCGCCGACAGGTTCAACCTGCCCACCCTGTTTGGCGCGGCTGTATTCATGCTGGGCATGGTCTCCTGGCTGGTCACCGAGCGCCGGCGCCAGATGCTGGTGCTCGCCGTGCTGCTCGGCCTGGCCATGGCCATTCTGGTGCGGCGCACCAACGACTTCCGCTGGGCTTGGGACGAGCAGCGCGACTTCTACTGGCAGTTGGTTTGGCGGGCGCCGAGCATCGAACCGGGCAGCGCCATCCTGGGCGACGGCGCCCTGACTGTCTTTGTGGACGGCTTTACGCCGGCTGCCGCGATCAGCCTGCTGTATCCCAAGGATGCAGGGCAGACCCCCCGACAGCTGAACATCATGTACCTCGACATTCACGATTTCGAGGGCGCCGAAGCGGACTTCCTCGCAGGCATGCCGCTGCTCATCGAGGGCACCAGCCTGTCCTTCTCGGGCGACAGCCGCAAGGCCTTATTCGTGTACAACGAAGAGCCCGGGCAGTGCCTGTGGCTGCTCTCGCCCCATGATGCCGACAACCATCTGCTGCCGGCTGCCTTTCGCAGCCTGCTGCCTGCCGCCAACCTGGCCCTAGTCGGCGAGCGGGGCGATGCGCAGCACCCCCCGCTGGACATCTTCGGCCCCGAGCCGGAGCGCGGCTGGTGCTTCTACTATCAGAAGGCGGAGCTGGCTCGCCAGGCCGGCGATTGGCAACGGGTGCTCTCCCTCTGGGGGACGGCACAAGCTGCCGGACTGGGGCCAAACAGCAGCCTTGAACTGATGCCCTTCATTGAAGCCTATGCGAAACAGGGGCACTGGCAGGAAGCTTTTGAACTGAGCCGGGATATGTACCGCCGCAACCAGGCATCCCGCACCCAGCTGTGCAGCAATTGGGAGCGCATTCTGGGCGAGACCTACCCCAGCCAGGCGCGTGAGACGGCCGCGGCGGAACTGGTTGAGATTGTGCGCTGCGACCTGGCCTCCGCTCTGGATTAAGCCAAGCTAAAAGCGCTGTAACTCCGCCGTCCCAACCATCGTTGGCGTTTCTATGAACGCCAAAATCTCCCTCTCATTGCTTTTGTTGGCCGGGCTGTTGGTCGCCTGTGCGCCTGCCACTGCCGAACCGACAAGCCCTCCGGAGGAGCCCGTCGTCATCACTGTGATGGTCACCGTGGCTCCCAGCCCCGACCCGGACCCTGAACCCGACCCCGAACCGGATCCGGACCCCGAGCCGGTGGGCGCCTACCCCTGGCCGCGCGGCGCCACCGCCTGCGTGCTTCAAGGTGAAGAGAACGGTCAGTTGTATATGCGGCCCCACCGCGAGGCGCGCGTCTTTGCCGACCTGGGCCCGGGCTTCAACACCGTGGTGGTGGTGCGCACTTGGGATGGCTGGGTGGGCTTTGACCCCGGCATTACCCAGGCGGCCAACTTCGGTGTCTTCCGCCTGCGTTGGGCGCACTTCGACGATGTGCTGCTCAGCGGCGACTGCGTCTCCGTGCCGCAGGTGAACTGGGTGCCGCGGCCGGAGCAATGCTACGCCATGCCGATGGCCAACGTGACGGTGTACACCAGCCCGAACATCACCGCCTCGGTGCGCGGCACGCTGGAAGTGGGTGAATTCGCCGGCGTGCTCGGCCTGACCACCAACGGCTGGGCGCAGCTGGATCTGAGCGACGGCAACAGCCGGTTCAGCGGCATCGGCTGGATGGAGCAATCCCAGTTGAACATGAACGGCAGCACCTGCGATGAACTGCCCACGGTGCGGCCTTAGCAAAAAAGAGCGGCTTTTTAGCCGCTCTTTTGTTGTAAACCATCGGACTATCTAATCCAGCGCAAAGCGCTGGATGATGTCCTCGTATTGTGCCAGGCGTTCCGGCGAGGGGTCTTTGCCGCCAAAGGTCAGGAAGGCCTTGAAGGCCGCGCCGCCGCGCGGGTCGAAGAATTGGAAGCTCAGCGCCTCTTTGCCGTCGGTGTGGCTGGGCTTGCGCACTGCGTATACACCGGCCAGCCCGGCGATGCGGATGTGCATGTCCAGCGAAGGCGTCTGCACATTGAAGAAGCCGTGGGTTGTGCTGAACTTGCCGAACTTGCCGACGCACTCCAGTGTGGTGGCCATGTTGGATACGATGACATGCACCTCGCCCAAGGCTTCGAACGAGCGGATGATTTCCTCCCAGCGCGAGAAGTCCAGCTCGCGGGCCAGCTCGGCGGGCATGGCGCGCACCACCTCCAGCTCGGGCACGCCGAGCTGCATGGCCAACAGCAGCACCATTTGCTTGCGGTCGCGGTCGAAGGCCTCGCGGATGGCCGCACTGCGTTCCTGTGGGGACAAACCGGTCAGAACCGGCAGGGTTTGTTCCATCACCATACGAATCACCTCAATTCAAAGGCGATTGTAGGGCGGGTATATAGGTTTTTACAAGTTTAGTAGGTGAACGTAGTTTTCAACCACTTAGAGGATTTTGAGCAGGCTCAACTCGCCCAGCAGGCCAAAATGATACAGAGCGAAGACCAGCAGGGCCGATACAGCCAGCATGCCGAAGACAAACAGCCAATCGACCGCGGTGAAGCGCATACGCTGGAAGTAAGTACGTTGCGGCAAGGCGCCAAAGGCGCGCCCGTCCATCGCCAGGGCGGTGCGCTCGGCCTGGCGAATGGCGCCGGTGAGCAGCGGCACGGCGTAGCGGCGCAGGCGCTCGTAAGCGCCGCGCCAGCCCGCCGTGCCGTTCACGCCGCGCACGCGGTGCGCCGCGCCGATTACCGAGACTTCGTTCTGCAGCATGGGGATGAAACCGAAAGCAGCCAATGTGCTGTAACCGACCCGGTACGGCAGGCGCCCCTGCTGCACCAGAGCGCGGATGAAATCGGCCGAGTCGGTGGTCAGCGAGAAGGGCAGCGAGAGCGCCAACAGAGCGAGGATGCGCAGAGCCGTGGCCAGCGCGTGATCCAGAGAGCCCGCGTACACCCGCAGCGGCCCCCACTGCCAGAGCAGCGGCGTGTGGTCCACCAGGCTTTGGCGCACCGCCAGCGGGTACATCAGCAGGAACACGGTGGCGATGAGCACCAGGGGCGTCATCAATTTCACCAGGCGCAGGAGAGGCACCCGGCCGAGCAGCACCAGCACCAGCACGGTGAGGGCGATAAACGCCAGAGGGGCCCAAGGATCGTTAGTGAAAAGCACAAAAATGAACAGGGCCAGGTTCACCAGGAACTTGCTCAACGGGTTGAGCCGGTGCAGCAGGGAGTCGCCCTGCAGGTAAACGGTGCGCATGCTAAACCCTCACCGCCTCGCTCAGAGGCTGGTAGTCCTGCAGCGTGGCCCAGCCCGCCATCTGCGGGTGTTGGGTGGCCAGCAGCGCGGCCAGGCGGGCCAGCGGCGGCAGGTTGAGGTGAGCGCGAGCGAGCAGGTCGCCCTGAGCGAACAACTCGGCCGGCGGGCCAAAGAACTCCAGCCGGCCGCCGAGGATTACGGCGACTTTGTCCGCCGCCTCGGCCACCAGGCGCATATCGTGGGTAATCATCACCACCGTCTTGCCCTCGGCGTTCAGGGCGCGCAGCAAGGCCATCAGGGCGGCGGCGTTGCGCTCATCTTGCCCGAAGGTGGGTTCGTCCAATATCAACGTCTCTTGACCTATGGCCAGCATGGCCGCCACGCTCAGCCGGCGTTTCTCGCCGTGGCTGAGCGTGAAGGGATTGGCTGGCGCATAGCGCGCCAAGCCGAAGGTCTCCAGCAGGCGAGCGGTTTGGGCGGCCACCTGCTCCTCTCCCATGCCGGCGGCGCGCAGCCCGAAGGCGACTTCATCGTCGACCCGCTCGGTGACGAACTGGTGCTCCGGGTTCTGGAAAACGTAAGCCACCTGCTGCGCCAATCGGCGGGCGTCCAGGTCGTGGACATCCTGCTCGTTGAGCAGCACCGTGCCGGGTGGCGGGGTGAGCAGGCCGATGAGGTGGCGGGCAAGCGTGCTCTTGCCCGCCCCGTTGGGGCCGACAATCGCCAGGAAGTCGCCCTGCTGGATATCCAGCGACACATTGTGAAGCGCGGGCATATCACCGTAACTGAAGCTCAGGTCGCGGACCGAATACACCGCTGCGCCGCCCGGGTTGACCGGTGACGGAACGGGAGCCGGCGCAGGCGGCGCAGCAGCCAGCGCGGGGCCAAGCGCCTTGACCGCCTCGCCGATGGTCACCGGGAAGGCCTTCAGCGGCAGGCCGGCAGTGCGCAACTGTTGAGCCAGCAGGCAGACCTGCGGCATCCACACGCCCATCTCTTGCAACTCAACCGCGTGTTGGTCGAAGAGGGTGCGCGGCGGCCCGTCGGCAAAAACCGCGCCGTCCATATCCAGCACCACCACCCGATCCACCAGGTGCATCAGTTCGTCCAGCTTGTGCTCGATGAGGATCAGGGTGTGCTCGCCGCGCGCCTTCAGTTGGGCCAACAGGGCGAAGACCTGCTGGGTGCCCACGGAATCGAGGTGGGCGGTGGGTTCATCGAAGACCAGCACCTCCGGCTGCATGGCCAGCAGCGCCGCCAGGGCGATGCGTTGCTTCTCGCCGCCGGAAAGGGCGAAGACCGGACGGCGACGGGCATGCGCCATGCCCACCTGGGCCAGGGCGGCCTCCACGCGGGCGTCCATCTGCGCCGGGTCCAGGCACAGGTTCTCCAGGCCGAAGACGATCTCGTCTTCCACCGTGAGCGTGGCGAACTGCGCGTCGGGATCCTGGAACAGGATGCCGACGCGCTGGGCCAGCTGCGCCACTGGGGTGTGCTGTGTATCGGCGCCGGCCACGCGCACCGCCCCGCCGAGCACCTCGCCGATGGAATGGGGGATCAGCCCGTTGAGCGTAAGCGCCAGGCTGCTCTTGCCCGAGCCCGAGGGGCCGAGGATGAGCAGGGTTTGACCTTTGGGCACCTGCAGAGATAGCTCGCGCAGCACCGGTCGCTTGCGCCCTGTATATTTCACCGTCAGGGCAGAAACGTCAATCATGCAAACCAGCTAACCAGGGAAAAGGTATTTGAAATCTTGATAGAGGAAAATCACCAAAATGGTGATCATTACCACGCTGAGCGCCAGGTAACGCCAGCGCCAGGAGGTGTTCCACAAATTGAAGATGTTGTAGATGATCATGCCCAGGGCGAGCACATCGATCGCCGCGGCAATCCCCGCCGACCACACTCCGCTGAAGCCCAGGAAAGGCAGCAGGAAAGGCAGCACCACATACTGCAGCGTGCAGCGCACCGCCACGAAAATGAGGTAGCCGCCGGTGAGGCGGTCGCTGCGTTTTTGGATTGTCGGGCTGGGGGCCGCCAACTCAGATCTCTTCAACATTTTCCTTTCCCAAGCCGGTGTTGGCCAGCACTCCGGTGCGGGCCACAGCATCCGCCAAAGCTTTGGCCAACAAAGCACATGCCGCAAAGGCCAGGCCGGAAACCAACAACGCCGGCACCACCACGGCAAGCTGCATGTCATCACCGCCCAAGCGGCTCAGCATAGCCAAGAAGACACCCAACCCGGTAACGAACCCGGCGAGACCCAGTTTGCTGGCCGAAAAGCTCTTGTAGCGTGTGATCAACCAAATGAGCAAATCGCCCAACAAGCCTATCATGATGCACACGATCATGGCAATGAAGCCATTCGGAGAAGCCAGGGCCACCATCCCGCCAACGGCGCTGGCCAGGAGCCCGGCTCCCGGTTTGCGGATCACATACGCCGCAAAGACCGCCGGCAGGAAATACACGCCGCCGATCACAGAGCGGGCCAGCATGCCTCCCGCCAGGGAACCCACATAAATGATCGTGGTGGGGATGAAGAGCACGCCGACAGCCAGGCCGATGACCAGGGTCACCATCAGGTCGCGCGTATTCCATTTAGAAGAAGTTTTGGTTGGCATAGAGACTCCTTGTGGCTGGAGTTTTACCACCTCTTGGTTTAGGGGGCTTGTAGGTTTGCTCGATTTAGAGGCAGACACAGCCGATTGGTCGCCGGAAAGGCCAGATTCACAAACTGCGAAATCAATCCTTTCTCTTTCTGCCGCAGGGACACCCAAAGGGCTTTAACTTTGTGTCCAGGGGGGTGGTTGTGGGTTTTGTCGCAATCGCGCGGGCCGCCGTGTGGCGCTTTTAAGCTTGCCCACCCCCACGCATGGGTGCCGGCTTGGCCTGTCGTACCGTATAGACCGGGCCGCAATTCGGCAAAGTTCCCAATCCTTTCTTTAACATTTGAAAAGCTTAAAGAATAGGTTTTTTTTAGGTGTGCGTAGGGCGGTGGGCATGGTTGGGCGAGGTTTTCTGATTAGAATCTGCTGCCTGTCGCAGGTGTGCCCCAGCTGCGAACCACAAGCAGAGCAACTGAATAGTCAACTGAAATGCGTTCGTCACGGCACGACGACGATCAGCCTGTTTCAGTCTAGCTATTCGCCGGGCACAACTGACACCAAGAGGAGGTCCCATCCGCATGAATGCCAGCCAGGCATGGCAAGCCGCACTCGGCCAATTACAAGTGGACATGCCCAAAGGCACATTCGACACCTGGGTGCGCGAGGCGGAACTGGTGGCCTACGAGGATGGCTCTTTCGTCATCGGCGTGAACAACGCCTACGCCCGCGACTGGCTGGAAAGCCGGCTGAAGAGCGGGGTGACCCGCCTGCTCACCGGCATGATGAACCGCACCGTGGAAGTGCGCTTCGTGGTCTGGCAAGCGGCGCAGGCGCCGGAAGAACTGGCCGAGGCGCCTGCGGCGGCTGCCGAGCCGGAGCCGCCGGCTGAACGAGCCAGCTATGGCTCGGCGAACTTCACCGTCAACCCGCGCTACACCTTCGAAACCTTCGTGGTGGGCGGCAGCAACCGCATGGCGCACGCCGCCGCGCTGGCCGTGGCCGAGAACCCGGCCCGGGCCTACAACCCGCTGTTCCTCTACGGCCGCGTCGGCCTGGGCAAAACGCACCTGCTGCACGCCATCGGCAACGCCGCGGTGCAGCGCGGCCTGCAGGTGCTCTACGTCTCCTCCGAAGAATTCACCAACGACCTGATCCACGCCATCCGCAGCCACAGTACGCAGGCTTTCCGCGACAAGTACCGCCGCACCGATGTGCTCTTGATCGACGACATCCAGTTCATCGCCGGCAAGGAATCCACCCAGGAAGAATTCTTCCACACCTTCAACACCCTGCACGGACAGAACAAACAGATCGTGATCACCTCGGACCGCTCGCCGAAGGGTCTGGTCACTCTGGAAGAACGGCTGCGCTCCCGTTTCGAATGGGGACTGACCGTGGACATTCAGTCGCCGGACTACGAGACGCGCCTGGCGATCCTGCGCAGCAACGCAGAACGCATCGGCAAGCGGCTGGACCCGGCGGTATTGGAGACCATCGCCGCACGCATGCAGTCCAACATCCGCGAGCTGGAAGGGGCGCTGAACCGCATCATCGCCTACGCGTACCTGCGCAACGTGCCGCTGACCCCCAGCCTGGTGGACAGCGCCCTGGCGGACCTGCTCCCCGAGCCGCAGCCGCTGGAGCCTGAGCAGCTCGCCGAGGCAGTCAGCCGCGCCTTCGGCGTCTCCATCGAGCGGTTGCTCTCCCGCGAGCGCTCCGCCGAGGTGGCCCTGGCCCGCCAGGTGGCCATGTACCTGCTGCGCGAAGAGGCCCAGCTCTCGCTGCCCGCCATCGGCGACCTGCTCGGCGGCCGCGACCACACCACGGTGATGCACGGCTGCCAGAAGATCAACGAACTGCTGGAACACGATGAGCGCCTGCGCCGCCAAGTGGGCAACCTGCGCGAGCAGCTCTATGGCGAGCGGGTGCGTATTTAGGAACCAGGATGAACGCAGATACGCTGACTGTTCTCTTCCGCCATCATTTGTGGGCCAACCTGTGCCTGCTGGAACACTGCGCCAACTTGACCGCCGAGCAACTCGAAGCACGCATTGCCGGGTCATACGGTTCGATCCATGAAACCCTGGAGCACATCGCTCGGTCAGAGCAGTCTTACTTCTCGCGCATCAGCACCGGCCAGCCTTACGCCCATCCCGAGGATGCACCGCGCATGAGCATGCAGGAAATGGCCGCCGCGCTGCGCCAGACGGGCGAAGGGTTGATCGAATGGGCGCCCAAAGTACAAGCCGAAGATGCCGTGGAAGTGAACTGGCGCGGCGTGCCGCGCCAGGTGCCCAAGTCGATTATCCTCACCCAAGTGATCAACCACGCGACGGAACACCGCGAGCAGATCAAGGCGATCATCACCGAACTGGGCATCGAACCGCCCGACCTGCAAAGCTGGGTCTACTTCGGCGAAATCGGCCGATAACTCCCCAGTCCGCTACAATGCGGGCATGCAATCCCCCATCACCATTTACACCGACGGCTCCTGCCTGGGCAACCCCGGCCCCGGCGGCTGGGCTGCGCTGCTGCGTAGCGCGGACGGCGAGCAGGTGCTCAGCGGCGGCGAAGCCGGCACGACCAACAACCGCATGGAGCTGACAGCCGCCTTGCGCGCCTTGCAGGCACTGCCGTCGGGCAGCCAGGCCGAGTTCTATACCGACTCGGAGTACCTGCGCCGCGGGATTACCGAGTGGCTGCCGGGCTGGCAGGCACGCGGCTGGAAGCGCAAGGGCGGCGCACTGGCCAACGTGGAACTGTGGCAGGCGCTGGCCGCCGCCATCCAGGGCCACGACATCCAATGGCACTGGGTCAAGGGACACTCCACGAACCGCGACAACCAGCGCGTGGACCAGCTGGCGCGGGAAGCTATGCTGAAACAAAAATAGCAACCCGTAGGGCTGCTATTTTCTTATTCTTTAGAGGCGACGACGGGATTCGAACCCGTGGTCAGGGTTTTGCAGACCCTTGCCTTACCACTTGGCCACGTCGCCAAACGTTGCGATTATACCGAGCAAAGCGCAGATAACAAAAGAAACGGGTGCATACCCGTTTCTTTTGTTCTGAGCGGGCGACGAGACTCGAACTCGTGACCTTCTCCTTGGCAAGGAGACGCTCTACCAACTGAGCCACGCCCGCAAGTTAGGCCGAGAATTATAACGCAGCCTGTGGCGATTTGTGAACTACGTGGAGAAGCGTTGCCGAGCGAAGCTCAGCAGCTTCTCTATTAGCTGCTGCGCCAGCAGCAGCGTAGGTGCCGAGAGCCAGACTTGAACTGGCGACCCCACGATTTTCAGTCGCGTGCTCTACCAACTGAGCTACCTCGGCAAGGAGACGAATTGTACTGGGCGGCCTGGAGCCTGTCAAGAAAGGGCGGTTAGGTCGAGTAACGCTCAGACTTACGCGGTACTTCTCTCAGCAGTGCCTCAGCAGGTATCCCCAATTCATAGTGCAATTTGCGGATCATTCGCAAGGACAATGGCCGTTTGTAATTCAACACTTCAGATATACGGCCAGAACCGCCAATGTAAGCTTCCAAATCCGCTCGGCTTAGTCCCCTGCTCTCCATGAAATATTCGAGAGCAACTACAGGATCAGGGGCGTCAATCGGATAATGTTCTTGTTCGTATTTTTCCACCAGGGTCACGAGGATATCCAATCGGTCGCCCTCCGGAGTATCCGGCTTGGCTTCAAAAATACGCTCAATTTCCCGCAAAGCGTTGTGGTAATCCTCTTCGGTGCGAATCGGTTTAATCTCCATACTGTTCAACTAAATGGCCTCAGCGTCAATTCGGTCGTATTGGGCATGTGTGCCTACAAAGCGGATAAAGACAATCTTTGCGGAATAATTGACTTTAACCACCAGACGGTATTTATTCCCTTTGATGTTAAAAACTGCCCGGTTGTCTCGCAAAATGCTAACTGTGGCGTAAATCGCTTTCAGGTCAGAAGGGCCGCCCCAATCAGCTTTCGAAACATCCACATACCAGGCACGCAAGGCATCGGCAACATC
The DNA here is from genome assembly GCA_026129335.1 of Anaerolineales bacterium. Classification (GTDB taxonomy): domain Bacteria; phylum Chloroflexota; class Anaerolineae; order Anaerolineales; family UBA11579; genus JAMCZK01. Next base: position 27,550 of record JAHCIH010000010.1, on the reverse strand, counting down.
CGGGTGGGATGCCCAAAATTTCACTAAGGTGCTTTTTGCAATCACTCGCATAATACCATATTTCCTCCCAATTCGGTAGGAAGGCTATCCCTTATCCCCACCCCTCGCGCTTACCCACCCGCTTGGCAGGCACGCCAGCCCAGACCTCGCCTTCGCCGGTGGATTCCAGTAGCACAGCGTTGGCGCCCAGCACCGTGCCGCGGCCCACGCGCAATATCCCCTGCTTGCAGAGCACCTTGCTGCCCGGTGAGAGGATCACCTCATCGCCCAACTCGATGCCCTCGAATTTAGACTGCTCCATCGGCAGGTGGATGTCCGCCCGGCCCAGGGTGACGCCGGGGTAGATCTTCACATCCCGGCCAATGCGCGTGCTGGGGTGGATGACCACGCCGAAGCCGCCGTGCACCAACGTGAAGCCGGGGGCGATCTGGACGCTGCGTGGGATTTCGGCGCCGAGCAGCTTCAGCAGCAGGTAAGCCTGGTGGCCGAAGAGCCGGTTGCCGCGGGCGTAGGCCAGGCGGGTATGAAAGTCGCCGGCCATCAGAGTTCCTTGAGCATATAGCTCTCGCCCAGGCGATAGCCGCGGCCTGCGTAGTAGTCACGCGTGCCCACCGCGGCGATGACCGCTATGCGGCGGAAGCCGGCCTCGCGGGCGAGCTCCTCAGCACGGGCTAGTAGGCGCGTGCCCAGCCCGCTGTGCTGGGCGGCGCCCTGCTGCTCGGCGCCCACCTCCAGCGATTGGCCGTAGACGTGCACTTCGCGCACCAGCGCGGCGCCGTCCAGGTCGGCGAGGCCGGTGGCCGGCGAACCCGGCCCGGGCAGCGAAAGGCGTAGGAAGCCAGCCAGCTTGTCCTGCGGGGTGACAAAGCTGAGGAAATGCTCCTGGGCTGGGCCGGCGGCGTAGGCGCTGTCGCGCAGTTCCAGCGCAGCGGCGTCTACGCGGTTGCCGCGCACCTCGCGGCAGCGGATGCAGCCGCAGCGCTGGCCGCGGGCGGTCATGCGCGCGTGCACATCCATGCGCAGGCTGGTGCGCCGGTTGCCTTCGACCACATTGTTGGAGGGGATGTCTCGGATGACGCGGTTGATGCGGCAGTATTCCGGGATGCTGGCTTTCAGGTCGGCCAGCAGCTCGACCAATTCTTCCGTAGTATAGGGCTGGTATTCACCTCGCTGCCAATGCAGGTACAGCTCGGCGTTCTCCAACAGCTGCGTGGGATAAACCTTGAGCTCGTCCGGACAGTAGCCATCCCACAGTTTGGCGAAATCGGCGCGGTCGCCGTCCAACGTGGCGCCAAGCAAGTTGGGCATCCAGTGCAGCACGATCTTGAACCCGGCAGCGCGCAGCAGTTCCACCGCTCGACGGGTTTCCTCCGGCGTGTGGCCGCGTTTGTTGAGCTCCAGGATGCGCTCGTCGAAGCTCTGCGCGCCGAGCTGCACTTTGGTGACTCCCAAATAGCGCAACCAGGCCAGCTCGTCGGGGGTGACGTGATCGGGGCGGGTCTCGATGGCCAAGCCCACGCTGCGCTGTGCGGCGCGCTGGTTGAGGCGCTGCGCGGCGGCCAGGTCCGGGCTGGCTTCGCCGTTCAGCGCGGCGAACATGCGCAGGATGAAATCTTCCTGATAGTCACGCTTGTACGAAGACCAGGTGCCGCCCAAAATGAGCAGCTCGATTTTGTCCGTGGGGTGCCCCACCGCATCCAGCGCCTCGAGGCGGCTGGCCACCTGGCGGTAGGGATCGAAGTCGTGCTGCAGGGCGCGCATCGCCCCCGGCTCGTCCGGTAAATAGCTCTTGGGCATGCGCACATCCGTGGGGCAGAACACGCACTTGCCCGGGCAGGGGTAAGGCTTGGTCAGTACAGTGACCACGCTGACGCCGGAGAGGCTGCGCATCGGCTTGAGGCGGATGCGGGCTAGCAGCGCCGGGTCTTCGGCCCATTCACCGCTCTCCACCAGCTGGCGGTAGACCGCCACCAGCACCTGCTTGCCCACGAAGCCACCGCCCGCCAGCGGGTGGCGGCTGAGCGCGTCGAAGACATCCGCACCGGCGCGGATGTCTTCCAGCGCGGCGCGGGCCTGGGCCAGGCGCTCCGGGGTGGCGCGCTTGGCGCTTTCCCAGTTGCGAATGCGGGGTTGTGGGTTGCCGGTGAGGGTCATCGGTATACTCTGGCCATGGACGATGCAGTCGCGCAGCGCCTGATTGACCTGAACAAACAATTCTATCAAACGCTGGCCGCGCCGTTTTCCGCCAGCCGCGCCCGCCCGCAGCCTGGTGTGCTGCGCGTGCTCGAAGCCGTGCCGGTTGAAGCCAGCATCCTCGACTTGGGCTGCGGCAACGGCGTGCTGGCCGCCGAGCTGACCCGCCGCGGCCACCGCGGCGGCTATCTGGGCCTGGACTTCAGCGCCGAACTGCTCGCCACGGCTAGCGCCCAATCTCGGTTCTCAAATCTCCAATTTCGTGAAGCCGACTTAACCCGTCCAGACTGGGCCGCGAAGCTGGAAAGCGGGTCCTTTGATTTCATTTTCGCTTTTGCCGTGCTGCACCACATCCCCGGCCGTGAACGGCGGTTGAGCTTTCTGCGCCAAGCTCGCCGGCTGCTGGCGGACGGCGGGCGATTGGCGCACTCTAACTGGCAGTTCCTCAACAGTCCCAAGCTGGCCGCCCGCATCCAGCCCTGGACCGCCGCCGGGCTACAAACCGGTGACGTGGATGCTGGCGATTACCTGCTCGACTGGCGGAGCGGCGGCAGCGGCCTGCGCTACGCCCATCACTTCAGCGAAGACGAGCTGGGCAAGCTGGCCGCGGAGACGGGTTTCACCGTAGAGGAGAGCTTTCTCTCCGACGGCGCCGGCGGACGGCTGGGCTTGTATCAATGGTGGATTCCCTCATAAACTGGAGACAACATGGAACACTCCGAACTTATTAACCTGCTGCTGAATTCCAGCGAGCCGTCCGTGCGCTGGAAAATACGCGTCAAGGTTTTGGGCGAGGAAAGAGACAGCCCACCCATCCGCGAGCTGGAGAAAGAGATCGCCGAGTCGCCGAGGGTCGCCGCGCTGCTCAGCAAGGTGGACAAGCAGGGGCGGCTGAAGGCCAAGGTGTACGCCAAATGGCAGGGCGCGCAGTGGGTGCTGATGACCCTGGCGGATATCGGCTACCCTTGCGGGATGAAGTGGCTGCAGCCCACCGCCGATGAGGTGATGGGCGCCTGGCTGACCGAGCGCTACTTCCAGGAGTTCGCCGCGGAGAGCAAGCCGGATGCCTACAAGAAGCTGCGCAAGGCCATCCCACTGATGCAAGGCCGCCACCGCGTCTGCGCTTCGCAGCAGGGCAATGCACTCTATGCGGTGCTGGCGTTGGGCCTGGAAGACGAGCGCATTCACCAACTGGCAGAGCGCCTGCTGCACTGGCAATGGCCGGACGGCGGCTGGAACTGCGACAAGGAGCTGGACGCGGACACCTCTACCTTCATCCACACACTGTGGGCGATGCGCGGCTTGCATCTGTACGCCCAGCACACCGGCGACCCGAAGGCGGCGCGGGCCGTGACGCGCGCCGCCGAAGTATTCCTGACCCGCAAGCTGTACAAACGCGTCCGCGATGGCCGCGTGATTCGCGAAGAGTTCATCAAGCTGCACTATCCGCTCTACTGGCACTACGACATCCTCGCCGCGCTCAAGGTGTTCGCCGAGATCGGCATGACCGGGGACCCGCGCCTGCAGGATGCCCTGGCGCTGCTGAAAGAAAAGGAATTGCCCTACGGCGGATGGCCGGCGGAAAGCAGGTACTACACCAAAGTCTCGGACCAGATCAGCCTGGGCGCGGACTATGTGGACTGGGGCGGCACCAGCAAGAAGAAGTTGAACGAATGGGTCACCGCAGATGCGCTGTATGTGCTCAAGAAATTTGGGGAACTGAATATCTAACTTATCTCCAAAGAGCAAGAAGGGTTCCTGCCTGCTCTCCTGTGGAATTTTACGGGAACGCATTGACGCCGAGTGGTGTAACTATTAACAGATGAGATGGCCTTGCACGGGAGCTTGTGAACGAAGCGCGCTGGATTGAGCAAGCTCGCCAAGGAGATGAGGCCGCCTGGGATGCCCTGATACGAAGCCATCGGGAGCCGGTTTTTCGGCTGGCCTATTTGCTTCTGGGTAATGTCGATGACGCGGGAGACATCGCCCAGGAGACTTTCATCCGCGCCTACCGGAGCCTGGGCGGCTTTGATGCTGCCCGGCCGCTGCGCCCCTGGCTGCTGCGCATCGCCAGCAACCTGGCGCGTAACCGGCGGCGCTCTATTGGACGCTATTGGGCCGCCCTACGGCGCGAGGCTCAAAGGCTGCCGCCAGAGGCACCAGATGTCGGCAGCCGCCTGGAGGCACAGAGGCTTTGGCTGGCTGTGCGCAAATTGAGCCCGCAAGACCAAGAGATGATTTACCTGCGCTATTTTCTCGACCTGCGCGTGGACGAAGCCGCCCAGGCAGCGGATATCGCCGAATGGACAGTCAAGTCGCGCAGCAGCCGGGCGCTCAAGCGCCTGCGGAAAGTGTTGGAGCGCGACTTCCCGGATTTGATGGAGAAGGCGGAATGAAGATGGACAAGCCTGAAGAAGCATTTGAGAAGAAAATAAAGCAAGTCGCCCGGGCCTTTCCGTACCCGCAGGCGCCCAAGCTCGTGGTGTTCAAGAAGCAGCGCCGCTACCACGCCATCTGGGTTGGCGTCTTGGTGCTGCTGGCCAGCTTGCTGGCAGTTCCCCCGGTGCGCGCCGCGGTGGCCGAATTCCTGCAAATCGGCGTAATACGCATTTACGCGACCGAAGCATCCCTGCCGTTGGCCTTGGCCACTAAGTCGCCTGTTGAAGCCAGGCCCATTGCCGCCACTCAGGAGTCGGATGCCGCCTTCGGCCTGGACGGCGAGATGAGTCTGGAAGAGGCGCGCGCCAAAGCGCTGTTCCCCATCCTGCTGCCCGGCGAACCAGCCGACCTCGGTCTGCCTGATAAAGTTTTCCATTTGTATCTGGATGGCGGGGAGGCTGTGCTTTTGGCCTGGCTCGACCCACAAGATTCCCAGCAGGTTGCTATCAGCCTCTGGCTGCTTGGCCCCGGCGTATATGCCGGAAAAGGGCCGCCTGAACGCATACTTGAAACAAGCGTAAACAACGCTCGCGCCGTTTGGATGGAGGGAGAGCATGTGCTCTTGTTCCAAATCGGCCCTGGTGCTGGAATTCACCGTTTCGTACCACGCAACGTGCTCATCTGGGAAACAAGGGATGTGACTTACCGCCTGGAAGGCGACTTTTCTTTGCAAGAAGCCCTGCTCATCGCAGAATCACTGCGCTGAACCTGCCGGGGGAACCGGCAAGCGCAGCGCGGTGTATTAAGACGTAAGGAGTTCGCGATGAGAAATCTACTTGCCAATCTATTGCTGTTAAGTGTGTTGGTAGCCTGTGCGCCCAACGCTGGCGAAATCGCCAATCCGGAAACGGTAAAGGAAACCTATGCTTTGGATGTCGCCTCCGATCATGAAGGGCCCCAACTGGCCTCTAATGCGATCGCGCCCAGCGGCGCAGCCAAAGCAGCTGATCTGCCAGTGAGCAGCGAATACCCAGCTTCAGGCTCTTTCGAGGACTGCCCGGTCACTTTGCCGCAGGAAGCCTTTGTTCCGCCGCAGCCCCACCCGCCACAGGCGCCCTATGGTATGACCTGGTACGGCACAGAAGCGTTGTGGACATTTCTGACGCCGGATGGCAAGCTGTATGCCGATCCCTTGGCGTACAAACTGTGGTGGTTCCGCGAGGGTTACAACGGTTCGCTGGAACAGAAACCTGACCTAGCTGTGACCGCCAGGCGGCTGGACGCCGAAATGCCTTTGGTTGAAGTGGGGCCGCCCGCCACCAACGGCTACCACGAAGACTTTCACTGGGGCATGCTAACCGGCCTTCGCCTGCCTTCGCCAGGCTGCTGGGAATTCACCGGCCACTACCGGGAAAATAGTTTGAGCTACGTCGTTTGGGTTGGGGAATAAGCTAAACTAGCCAAAGTCGTAAAGCGGCTTTGATTATGTTCAAACTGGGTGCATTTGCGATCATCCGAGACGGCGACAAGGTGCTGCTCTGCCACCGGCGGGACATGGACCTGTGGAACCTGCCCGGCGGGCAGGTGGAGCGCGGCGAAAGCCCTTGGGATGCAGTGATCCGCGAAGCACAGGAAGAGACCGGCCTGACCGTGGTGGTGGAGAGGCTGGCCGGCGTCTACTTCAAGCCCGAGGCGGACGAAATCGTCTTCAGCTTTGTCTGCCAGGCGGTCGGCGGCGCACTGACGCTGAACGTCGAAGCGGACCGCCTGGACTACTTCCCCATCAGCAAGTTGCCGGAGAACATGTCTGCCAAGCAGGTAGAGCGAATCCAGGATGCCATGGCAAACCCCGCCGCTCTGACGATGAAGCGGCAGACAGGGCCGTCTTCCGCCGAAGTGTTCCGCAACGATTCCTAAACCTGGCTCACCGGGTGGCGCAGCACGGTCCTGAGCCTTTCCGGCGCGGTGCGCCGCGGGTCGCTCAGGTAGATCTCGTGGTGTTTGCCGCGGGCACGGTAACCGTGCTCCTCGCCGAAGGCGATCATGCGGGCGATGGTGGCTGGCTCTTCGGAGAATGGGCCGATGTGCATAATCTGCGTGCACAGCCCTTCCTCAAAGGCTTCGAAGCGGGCCAGGTCCAGGCTGCGCAACTCTTTCTTTTTGCGCAGTTCCTCGCGGGCCTGGGCGAAGTGCGCCGCGCTCACCGGTTCCGGCTGCATGATCATGGCGGTGAAGTACCAGGCCTCTTTACGGCTGGGGGTGAATTCACGATGGCTGGTCTTGGTCCACCACAGCCCCTCCAGCGGCATCACCGCATAGTCCACTGGGTTGTCGGGATCTTTCTTGACCTTGAATTTGAGCGTGTACGAATAGCTGTACAGCGCCTCCAGGGCGTGCTGATAGTCCGGGGCGTCCTCCACGGCCATGTTTGCCGGTATTACGCCGTCGATCATGATGAAGTTGAAGCTTGGCACTTCAACGATCTCGACTTCCCTGGCGCTGGGGTTGTAGAGGTGCCTGTATTCCTTTTTGAGATCCAGCTTTTGCATGGCAGTTCCTTCTTCTTACTCGTCCACCTGGCTCTCCAGGCGGGGGATGTAGCGGTCCAGCCACTCGATCTCGGTCTGCAGCAGGTTGAAGCTGTACTCGAACATGCCTTCGAGGAAGTAGGGCAACTGCCCGCCGGACTGCCAGGCTGTTTCCACTTCGTCACGGCGGGCCAGCAGGCCGCGGCGGTATCCCCGCAGCGCGGCCAGCGCCTCGCCCGCCGGCAGGCCGGGCAAGCCGGCCAGTCCCAGCAGGAAGGGCCGCGGCCCCCCCGGGTCGGCGAGCAGCTTCAGGGTGCCTTCGGTCCAGGCCTTGAGGCCGGCGGGCAGCGCGGTATACACCTTGCGCTGCGGCCCGCGGCCCGCCGCCGGCTCACGGTGACTGCGCAGCCAGCCGCGGCGCTCCAGTTTGCCAAGGATGTAGTAAATGGAAGAGAAGCCCACCTCCGTCCAGGAGCGCATGCCGCGCCCCTCGATGAGCTGTTCGATTTCGTAGCCGTGGCGGGGGGCTTCGACCACCAGGCCGAGGATGGCGAGTTCAGTGTTTGTCATATTATTCTATCACTAGAATAATATGGCTTCCACGGTATGTCAAGAAAGGAGAAGCGCTCCCTATAGGGAGCGCTTCTCGTCAGGCGAAAGGCTAGCGGTGCTGGTCCACCAGGATCGGGTTGCCGTCCGGATCGGTGAGCGTAAGGAAACCCGGGCCGCTCTGCACAGCCGGATCAACCTCGCTTTCCAGTTCCAAGCCGCGTTCCTTTAGCGCCTGCTGGAGCTGGCGGACATCAGTGAACTCGGGCAGGTCCTTGGCGTCCTGGTCCCAGCCCGGGTTGAAGGTGAGCATGTTCTTTTCGAACATCCCCTGAAAGATGCCGACCACCGCCTCGCCGTTCTTCAGCATCAGCCAGTTGTCTTCTTCTTTGCCACCAAATATCTCAAACCCCAGTTTCTCGTAGAACTGGCGCGATGCCTTGATGTCCTTGACCGTCAAACTGATCGAAAACGCTCCCAGCTGCATGACATGCCTCCTGATCAAACGCGATGCGCCTGATTATAGTGGCTGATAGAATCCCCGTATGCCCCGCGAAGCGCGTTCTCAGCGCGTCGAAGCCATCATCCTCAAGCACAGCGATTTCGGCGAAGCCGACCGCCTGCTGACCCTGTACACCCGCGAGCAGGGCAAGCTGCGCGCCCTGGCCAAGGGCGCCCGCAAGCCCGGCTCGCGTAAAGGCGGCCACTTGGAGCCGTTCAGCCGCAGCCGCTTGCAGCTGGCCAGCGGACGCGACCTGTACATCGTCAGCCAGGCCGAGGCCATCGAGACTCATGGCGCGCTGAGTGCCGACCTGGAGGCTCTGGGCTACGCCTCCTATGCCGCCGAGCTGGCCGACAAGTTCAGCGCCGAGGGTGAGGCACAGCCCGGCCTCTACCGTCTGCTGGCCGAGACGCTGGCCCGCCTGGCAAGCGGCGAGAACCAGCAACTGGCGGTGCGCTTTTACGAAGTGCGCCTGCTGGACCAGGTGGGCTTCCGCCCCGAGCTGCAGAACTGCCTGGACTGCGGTGAGCAAATCCAGCCGCAAGACCAGTTCTTCTCCTTTGAGCAAGGTGGCGCCCTCTGCCCGCGCTGCGGGCGGGCGCAGTCCGGCGCCCGGCCCATCTCGCTGCCTGCGCTCAAGTGGCTGCGCCACCTGCAGCGCAGCAGCTACACACAGGCAGGGCGAGCCGACCCGGCGCCCAGCACGCAGCGCGAGCTGGAAAGCCTGATGAACGCCTACCTCACCTACCTGGCGGAACGCGGCCTGAACACGCCTCGTTTTCTGGAACGGGTGCGCCGCAGCGCGGCCCAATAAGATGAGCATCTCCAAGATTTCCGCCGCTCTGACTACCCTGCTGGCGATTGCCATCCTGGCTTACGCTGGCTGGCTGCTGTCCGCCGGCGTGGAAATCACCACAATGATGGAGAATTCATCCGCGATCCAAGTCTCGCGCGCAGCGGCCCCGGCAGCCTGGGTTCCGTTGCTGGCAGCCGCCGCCATCCTCTGGGGCCAGTGGCGAAAACAGGCCGCGGCCTATTGGGCTGGGGCAATCGTGCTGCTCGCGTTCTCGCTGCTGTTCCTCTTCAGCATCGGCGGCGGCTTGCTGCTCCCTGCGCTGGCGATACTTATCCTGCTGCTGATCACCCGGTCGTTTCGCAAATGAACGGGGCGCGCAGCTTCATCCTCCACCAGCGCGCCCGCTGCCACGAGTGGCAGGGCGCCGGCTGGCTCTCGATCAAGTCCTTCGTTTCCGGCGAAGCGTTGTATCAGGCCGAAGGTGGACGCTTCCGCCTGGACGCGCAGCGCTACCTACTGCTCAACGACGGGCAGGAATACCGCATCGAAATCGATGCCCTCGAGCCGGTTGAATCCTTCTGTGTATTCTTCGCTCCCGAGTTGGTCAGGGACGCGCTGCGTTCGCTGACCCAGGCCGAGGGCGAACTGCTGGCCGAACCAGGCGCTGGCGGGCTGGCCATCCCCACCCTGCCCACACGCAGCTACGCGCACGACAACGCCATCTCGCCGCGGCTGCGGGCGCTGCGGGCAACCCACGCCGCGCACGCCAATGACCCCGCCTGGCTGGATGAGCAGTTGCTGGCCCTGCTGCCCGCCGTGCTGGGCCTGGCCAGCCGGGTGCGCCGCCAGGTGGGCGCCTTCCCGGCGGCCAGCTCGGCCACGCGCCGGGAACTGTACCAGCGCGCCCACCTCGCCCGCGAGCACATCCTCGCCGCTTACGCCGCGCCGCTCTCGCTGCAGGACATCGCCGCCGCGGTCCATATGTCGCCCAACCACCTGCTGCGCACCTTCCGCAAGGCCTTCGGGCTCACCCCGCACCAATACCTGACCCGCGTGCGCCTGGCGAAAGCGCGGCAGTTGCTGAGCGAGGGCGTCTCGGTCACCGAGGCCTGTCTGCAGGTCGGCTTCAGCAGCCTGGGTTCGTTCAGCCACTTATTTCACAAACATTTTGGCTGCCCGCCGAGCGCGGTGGCGAAAGGTGAGATTCGAGAAGCGCACTCAACGGAAGTCGCCTAGGATGGACTGCAAGGAGAGCCTATGGACATCAACCTGACCCACACCCGCTTGCTGGTGGACGACATTGAAAGCTGCCGCGCCTTTTACAAAGATGTACTCGAACTCGAAGAAGTTGTCGCCGTGGATGGCGTGTATTACGAATTCCTGGCCGGGGATTGTCGCCTGGGCCTGTACAAGCGCGATTTGATGGCTGGCGTGCTGGGGACCAAGCCGGCGGCCGGCGGCGACCAGATTGCGCTGACCTTCCGAGTGCCCGACGTGGACGCGACTTATGCCGCCCTGCAGGCCAAGGGCGCTCAGTTCGTCACCGAGCCGCACGACCAGGTCAACTGGGTATTGAGAGTGGCCCACCTGCGCGACCCGGCCGGCACGCTGATCGAGATCAATGCGTCGCTGTCGCAGAACGTTTAGAATAGAGCCATCAATACACAACAATTAGCCAAAATTCAAAGCGGAAAAGGCTTCATCGCCGCCCTGGACCAAAGCGGGGGCAGCACGCCAAAGGCCCTCGAGCTCTACGGGCTGGGCGAGGACGCCTATGCCAACGAAAGTGAGATGTTCGCGCGCATCCATGAGATGCGTGCCCGCATCGCCACCAGCCCGAGCTTCAGCGGCGAGCGCATCGTCGGCGCCATCCTCTTCGAAGGCACCATGGACCGCCAGATCGGTGGACTGGGTTCGGCAGAATACCTCTGGTCACAGAAGGGCATCGTGCCCTTCCTCAAGGTGGACAAGGGGGTGGCGGCGGAAGCGGACGGCGTCCAGCTGATGAAGCCGATGGATGGGTTGGACGAGCTGCTGGCCCGCGCCGTGAAGGCGGGCATCTTCGGCACCAAGATGCGCTCGGTGATCAAGCAAGCCGTGCCGGCTGGCGTGCAGGCCATCGTCGACCAGCAGTTCGCGGTGGGGCGCCAAATTTTGGCTGCCGGCCTGGTGCCGATCCTGGAGCCTGAGATCGACATCCACAGTCCCACAAAGGCCGAGGCCGAAGTGTTGCTCCAGGATGCCCTGCTGGCCGGTCTGGACCAGCTCGGCGATGACCAACCCGTGATGTTGAAACTGACCCTGCCCGATACCGACGGCTTCTACAGCCCGCTGGTGCAGCACCCCAAGGTGCTGCGCGTGGTGGCACTCTCAGGCGGCTACAGCCGGGACCAAGCCAACGCCCGCCTGGCGCGCAATCCCGGCGTGGTGGCCAGCTTCTCCCGCGCGCTCACCGAAGGGCTCACCGCCCAGCAGAGCGACGCGGAATTCGACGCGGCGCTGGACGCTACGGTGCAGAGCATTTACGAGGCTTCGATTACCTAGTCGGTGTCATTCCGAGCGGGTATTGAATTTCTCACCAGGGCGCCGAACCTGGTCCAGCGAAGAATCCATGAGGCGCGTTCTTCCGCAGGGCCACAGAACTGAGCGGTGCTGTGGTTTTGGGGATCCTTCGCTTCGCTCAGGGATGACATGCATTGTGGCCACCGTTAGGGGCGCACGGCCGTCCGCCCCTGACGGCTAAAAACCTTCCAGTTTCGAGAAATCAGCTACGCCGTCAGCCAGGGCGACAATGGCTTGCAACAGGCCCAGGCGGTTGCTCTTCAACGCCTCATCGTCGGCCATCACCAGCACCTCGTCAAAGAAGCGGTTGATCGCCGGGATCATCGGCGCGAAGGCGGCGAAGAAATCGTCCACCGAGCCGGGGGCGCGGGTGGCAGCCTGGGCGGTTTGCAGCGCAGTGTGTAGCGCCTTCTCGGCTTCGTCTTGCAAGAGCGCTGCGTCAACGCTATAGCGCTCCGGCAGCTCGCGGGTGATGCGCACGCAGCGCGCAAAGGCGGGCAGCACTTGCGCCCAGTCTTTGCCCGCGGTGTGCGCGGCCAATTGGGCCACGCCGCGGGCCGCGGCGGCCGGGTTGCCGCCCTGGGCGGCCAGCACGGCATCGACCACATCGTGGCGGGCGCCGCCCTCCAGCAGCAGCGCCCGCAGGCGCTGGACGATGAACTCCAGGGCGCGGGCCTGCGCCTCTGCGCTCACCGGCACAGGCTGCGCCGCGGCTGCGGCGACCAGCCCGGCGCGCAGGTCAAAGTCGGCTTCGCGGGCGATGAGGCTCTGCACCAGGCCGATGGCCGCCCGCCGCTGGGCGAAGGGGTCCTTGGCGCCGGTCGGCTCCAGGCCCAGGGCGAAAAGGCCGGCCAGGCTGTCCAGCCGGTCGGCCAGGCCCACGGCGAAGCCGGCGGCGCCTTTCGGCGTGGCGTCGCCGGCGAAGCGCGGCAGGTAATGCTCGAAGATGGCCTCGGCGACCTCGGGCGGCTCGCCGGAATCCAGGGCGTAATATTTGCCCATCACGCCCTGCAGCGAGGTCATCTCCACCACCATCTTGGTGGCAAGATCAGCCTTGCTCAGCTCGGCGGCGCGCAGCGCGGTAGACTGCTCGGCAGCATCCAGGCCCAGTGCGGGGGCCAACTCGCCAGCCAGCTTGCGGATGCGTTGGCCCTTGTCCCACATGGAGCCGAGGTCTTTTTGGAAGGTGAGCTGGCGCAGTTTTTCCAGGTAACTGACCAGTGGCTGCTCGCGGTCGCGGCGCACAAAGTAGGCCGCGTCGGCGAAGCGGGCGCGGATAACCGCGGCGTTGCCGGCGGTGACCGCCGCTAGGTCGAACTTGCCGTTGCCCACGGCGATGAATTTATTAAGCAGCACCCCGCCCTTTTCCAGCGGGAAGCAGCGCTGGTGCTTGCGCATCACCGCGATGAGCACTTCGCGGGGCAGCGCCAAATATTCGGCCTCGAATTCGCCCAGCAAAGCGGCCGGTGCCTCGACCAGGTTGGTCACTTCGTCCAGTAGGCCGGGATCAGCCGGCACGCTGCCGCCGGCCGCCTTGGCCAGATCGACGATTTGGGCTTCGATGGCCGCGCGGCGCTCGGCAAGGTCGAGCAGGATGCCCTGCTTCTTGAGCTGGGCGGAATACTCTTTGGGGGACTTGACGGCGAACTCGGCCGCAGTATCCAGGCGCAGGCCGCGGCTGGCTGCGGCGCTGTGCACCCCGGCGTATTCGAAGGGCACCAGGTGTTCGCCGTGCAGGGCAAGCAGCCAGCGCAGCGGGCGGGCAAAGCTGACCCCGCTGGCGTTCCAGCGCATGGACTGTTCGAACTTCAGCCCGGCAATCAACTCGGGCAGTTCGGCGGCCAGCACCTCAGCGGCCGGGCGGCCCTTCTGGTGCACGCGGGCCACGGCGTATTCGCCGCCGTCGATTGTCTCGACGGTCAGGTCGGCGGCGCTGAGGCCCTGGCCGCGGGCGAAGCCCTCGGCGGCCGGGGCCGGTGTGCCATCGGCGCCGAAGGCGCGCGCCGCGGGCGGGCCTTTGACCAGCTGGTCGCGGTCGGGCTGGGCGGCCGCCAGGCCAGCGACCTGGGCGGCAAGGCGGCGCGGCGTGCCGCCGACCTTCAAATCCTTGTATTCCAGGTGCTGCTCGGCGAGCAGCCCGCGGAGGCTGTTTTCCAATTGGGCAATGGCGGCGGTCACATCTTCGGCGGGCAGTTCCTCGGTGCCGATTTCCAACAGAAAATCGGCGGGCTGCTTGGGGCCGCTGATCTTGGCCGCTTTGACGGCAGGTTTAGCGTCGGCGGCGTCCTCCAGCCAGGGGAACTCTTCGCGCTGGCGCTGGGCCAAATACGCTTCGGCCACCTGGCTGGCCAGGGTGCGCATGCGCCGGAAGTAGGCCTGGCGCTCGGTGACGCCGATGGCGCCGCGAGAGTCCAGCACATTGAAGGCGTGCGAGGTCTTGAGCACGTAGTCGTAGGCGGGCAGCAGCAGGCCGGCGTCCAGTGCCGCTTTGGCTTCTTCTTCATACAACTCGGCCAGCCTGCGGTTGCGCTCCACATCGGCGACCTCGAAGTAATACTGGCTGTGCTCGCGCTCGCCCTGCAAATACATGTCGCCCCAAGTGCGGCGGGCGTCCCAACGCAGGTCGCCGACGAAGCCCACGCCCTGCAAGGCCATGGCGATGCGGTCCAGGCCATAGGTGATTTCCACGGAAACCGGCTCCAGCGCCACGCCGCCGGCCTGCTGGAAATAGGTGAACTGGGTGATTTCCAGCCCGTCCAGCCACACTTCCCAGCCCAGTCCCCAGGCGCCAAGCGCCGGCGAGGCCCAGTTGTCCCCCACGAAGCGGATGTCGTGCTTGCGCACGTCCACGCCGATGGCTTCCAGCGAGTGCAGGTAGGCCTCCTGCGGGTCACCCGGGTCGGGCTTGAGGATCACCTGGAACTGAGTGTGCTGCTGCATACGGTTGGGGTTCTCGCCGTAGCGCCCGTCGTCCGGGCGCACCGAAGGCTCCACGTAGGCCACGTTCCAAGGCTCCGGCCCCAACACGCGCAGGAAGGTGGCCGGGTTCATCGTCCCCGCGCCGACCTTTTCATTGTACGGCTGCCAGATGACACAGCCCCAATCCGCCCAGAACTGTTGCAGGCGGGCGACCAAGGTTTGGAAGTCGGGGCTGGAAGGAGGAGTGGATTTAGTCATTGGCGAGATTATAAGCGAGGGGGAATTACTCATTGGAGATTAGAGATTGGAGATTGGTTTGAATCTCTATTCTCCAATCTCTATCCTCAATCTGTTGACCAATCGACTACTCCCTGATTTACTTCTTCCATGCCCACGCGCATCCTTTACGACGCCTGGCCGCTGGCTTACGCCCCTCTGAGCCCGGCGGCCTGGCAGCTGCGCACGCTGCTGGCCGCCGCGCCGGATGGCGTGGAGCCGCTGCTGGCCCTGCCCACCGACCCGCAGGCGGCCCCGCTTCCGGACGGGCAGCCGGGTGTGTACTGGCACAGCCACGACCGCGGCGCCTGGGAGCAGCGTATTCTGCCGCGCCTGGCGGCGGAGAACGACGTCGTAGCCATCCATACCTGCGGCCTGGGAGCCAGCCTGCTGGGCAAGGCGGCCACGCTGGTCAGCCCCGCGGAGCCGCCCATAAAATCAGGCGGCGGGCGCAAACCGCTGCAGGCCGCCCTGGGACGCGGCGGCTTGGCCCGCGCCGCCATCCTCTGGCCGGAGGACATGCCCGCCCCGCGCCTGCCCGGCGCGCTGCACCAGCTGCCGCCGGCGGCGCACCCCAGCTTCCGGCCTGGTCGTCCGGCGGCGCCCCCCGCGGGGCTGCCGGAGGAGTATGTGCTGGTGCTCGGTCTCGATGATGAGGCGGCGCTGGCCGCCCTGCTGGAAAGTTGGAGCTGGGCCTCGGCCTCGATTGGCGAGTATTACCCGTTGCTGATCGCCCCCACCGACGGCGAACACGCCAACTGGCTCGCCGCGCAGCTGGAGCAGCACCACGCCGGCGACACAGTACGCGCCGCCCCGCTGCTGGAGCCGCAAGACCAGGCCGCCATGCTGCAGAGCAGCACGGCGGTGGTCTGCGCCGCGCCGCCGTTGGCCTGGGGCGACCCGTATCGGGCGGCGCTGGCCTGCGCCAAGGCCATCGTCGCCCAGCACAGCGCAGAGGCCGAAAGCATCCTCGGCCCGGCGGGCTACCTGGTGCCCGCCGGCGACCCGCGCGCGTTCGGCGCGGCGATCATCACCGTGGTGGTGGACGAAAAAGCCCGCGAGGGGCTGGAAGGAGCCGCCGAGAAACGAGCGGCGGGGTGGGACGCGAATGAGTTTAGGGTAAAGCTGGGGGAGATGTACAGACAGATTGGAGACTAGAGATTGGAGATTGGAGATTCCCAGGTCGTGCAATCTCCAATCTCTATTTACAAGTCTCTACCGTCTGCGTCCCAACTGCAACGTATAGAAGCCCAACCCGCCGCCGGCCAGCAGCAGCACGATGCCCAGCAGGCCCATCAGCGGCGAGCGCCCGCCCTCTTCAGGCGAGAGGATGCTGAAGCCGCCAGCCGAACTCATCTGCGCGCCGAAGTTGATGTCCTGAGTCTGGCCCGGGGCGATCTGGATGGTGATGTTCGGCGCGGTGGTCGGGTTATAGCCGTCGGGGATGGCCACGCTGATGGTGTACTCGCCCACCGGCAGGTCTTCGAAACAGCTGCGCAGCGGCTCGCCGTCCTCATCCATGCCGCCCTGCGTGGGCAGGGTGCGGCTGGCCAGGCCGGTGCGCTCGCTCACGCTGGCCTGCCCACCGAGGATGCCGAACTCGCTGGTCTGGCGCATGGCGTCGCCGTTCACATCATCAAAAAGCAACACACAAATCACGCCCGTGCCGGGGCTCTCGGGGGATTCCGGGGTGGTGGTGGCCACCACATCGTCTTCCGGTGCGCTGGTGGCGGTGGGTTCCTGGGCGAGGCCAAGCAGGATCACCTGGCCCTCATTGACCACCGTGTCGGGACCCCAGTTGTTCAGGCTTTGCAGGGTTTGCAGGGGGATGCCAAAGCGGGCCGAGATACCCCAGGGCGAATCGCCGGCCTGCACGGTGTACAGGATGCGACCGTCTTCACCCGCCGGCGGCAGCGGTTCGGGGGTGGCCTGTTGGCTTAGCTCGGCGCCCAGCACCGAACCGGGCAGGCCCAACGCCAGCAGGCCGAGAGCGACGAACAACCCCAGGGTCAACCACAGTTTTGGCTTGGAAATGCGCATAATTCGTAATTATATCAGCGCGGGAATATAATTGATTTGGCTGCAACCATGAGCGCTCAAGCCTTGTCCATTCCGCAAGAATTCCCCAGCAACCTGCGCCGTTTCGACATCCGCCGCGACCTGAACGCGGTGGCCGACCTGGTGGAGCTGTGCTTCGCCAACAGCCTGGATGCCGACGGGCGCCTCTACATCCAGCAGATGCGCGACGCCGCCCGCAGCGGCCCGCTGCTGGACCTGGCGGCCAGCAGCGGGCGCACGGACCTGCCGCTCAACGGCTTCGTCTGGCAGGAAGGCGAGCGCGTAGTGGGCAACCTGAGCCTCATCGCCCAGCGCCATGCCGGCCAGCGGCTGTACCTGATCGCCAATGTGTCCGTGCACCCGGAGCACCGCCGCCGCGGCATCGCCGAAGCGCTCACCCAGGCGGCCCTGCAAGACCTGGTCGCCCGCGGCCGCCCGAAAACCTGGTTGCAAGTGGACGCGGACAACCCCGCCGCGGTGGAGCTCTACCGCAAGATTGGCTTCCGCGAACGCATGCAGCGCACCAGCTGGCGCCTGCTCTGGCAGCCTTCGCCCAACCTGCCGGAGACGCATGCGCGCCCGCGTGCGCGCAAAACGCAGGACTGGGCCAGGCAGCAAGAATGGCTGGATGCCAACTACCCCGCCGACCTGCGCTGGCAGTTGCCGCTGGAACCGGTGGCCCTGCAGCCCGGCCTGCGCGGCAGCCTGGAGCGGGCATTGAGCGCCCGCCAAATCGAGCAGTGGAGCGCGGTGCAAAACGGCCGCTTGCTCGGCGTGCTCAGCTGGCAATCCTCGGCGATGGAGGCCGACCACCTGTGGCTGGCGGCCCCGCCCAAGAGCGAGGCCGCCGCCCTGCCTGCGCTGGTCGCCGAGGCCGCCCAGCGCTTGTACAGCTACCGGCCCCTCTCGCTGAACTACCCGGCGGGCCGTGCCGTGGAAGCCCTAGAGCAATGCGGTTTCCGCGCCGTGCGCACGCTGATTTGGATGGACTACCCCTGGAAGGAATAAGCACAGTGGATACACAACCAGACCTCACCCGGCTGCTCAGTGAAGCCCGGGTCATCGCCGTTGTCGGGCACTCCGACAAGCCGTACCGCACCAGCTACCGCATCGCCCAGTATCTGCGTGCTGCCGGCTACCGTGTCTACGCAGTCAATCCGGAAATCGAAGAGGCCGCCGGCGAGCCGGCCTACGCCAACCTGGCGGCGCTGCCGGAGCCTGTGGACATCGTCAACGTCTTCCGCCGCCGGGAACACCTGGACGGCGTGGTGGCCGAGGCCATCGCCGCCGGGGCCGGCGCGGTGTGGGGGCAACTGGGCGTTTCCAGCCGGGCCGCGGCCCAACGCGCCGAGGCGGCCGGGCTGCCGCTGGTGATGGACCGCTGCATCATGGTAGACCATCGCCGTTTGCTGGGATAGACCACCGTCGTTTGGTGGGATAGACCACCGCCGTTTGGTGGGATAGACCACCGCCGTTTGGTGGGATAGACCACCGCCGCCTACTGAGATAGCGAACGGGGCCTGCGATGCAGGCCCCGTTTTCTAAAGGAGAGAAACCTTTGGGGGAGCTAAGTTCTTGCCTTGGCCGGCTTGCGCTCGGATACCCAGCCCCAGGGGGTGCCCACGGCGGGGAGCAGGAAGTAGTCCAGGCCGATGTAGCCGGCGATCTTCCAGGCCATTACGATGCCCAGGGCGGCCACGAAGAGCAGCGGGTTGCTGCTGGCCGTGCCGGCCATCATGAAGTTCCAGTTCATCAGCCCGCCGAAGAAGGCGGCGATGCCGGTGAAGGCGCCGAGGATCAGGCCGATGCCGACCAGGGTTTCGCCGTAGGCCACGAAGGCGCCGAACCACGAGTAGGCTTCACTGTCCAGCATAAACTGGAGGAAAGAGCGATACCAATCGAAGGTGATTGGGGGGCGGCCGCTTTCAGGGATGGCCACCGCATTGGTCCAGAACCCGCGCAGGGCTTCGCCGGTTTGCACCCAGGCCGGGTTTTCCACTTTGCCCAGGCCGCTGTTCAGCCACTGCAGACCCAGCCATACCCGGACGATCAACCACAGCCATGCCAGGCGGGTATCGTTGAACAAGGTGCGGATGAAGTTGGGGTCCTGAATTACACGTCCGCGCTGCACTATAGATGCCATTTTGATCTCCTTGGATTCGCATCAGGCGAATCTCCATCAAAGTTGGGCTTACTATAAACAACGAACTTATCGCGGAATAGGTACACATGTCCGCGTGATTGTCCCGATTCGGGCGGGACAGAATCCCTGTTACGCGCCGGGCAGTGAAGCCGCCTCCGGGGCGGCGACGGGCACCACCAGCTCAATGTGTGTACCCTTGCCCAGCTGGGACCAGACGCGCAGCGCTCCATCCAGCTTGTGCGCCCGCTCGCGCATGTTGCGCAGGCCGTTGCCGCCGCCCACGCCGGCGCCGTCCAGGTCGAAGCCCACGCCGTCGTCGTCGATGCGCAAGCGCACGCCGGCTTCGCTGCGCTCGAGGCCCAGGTCCACGTTGCGCGCATAGGCGTGCTTGCGAATATTGCTCAACGCCTCCTGCACGATGTAGATCAACTCATCGGTCTGCACCTCGCTGAGGCCCAGCTCGGCGGGTTTCTCCGGTGGGGTGAAGCGCACGTTCATCAGCGTGTTGGCGTGTAGTTCGCGGGCCATTTGCGCCAGGCTGCTGGCCAGGTCTTGTCCCTGGTAGCGACCGGTGCGCAGCCCCAAAATGTAGTTGCGCAGGTCGCGCAGGATCTGGCTGAGGTCCTCGATGGACTGGCCGATGCGGCTGCCTGCCTCCTGCGGTTGGCGTTCACCCAGGCGGCGTTGCGCCTCTTGCAGCGACAGCCCGGTGGCGTAGACCTGCTGCATGATGCCGTCGTGCAGCGCCATGCCAAAGCGCTCGCGCTCCTGCAGCACGGCCAGTTCCTGGGTCTTGCGGTAGAGCTGGGCGTTCTCAATGGCGATGGCCGCCTGCGTGGCGAACTTCTCCAGCAACTGCTGGTCGCTGGGGTCGAAGTTGAGCAGTTGCTCGCCCTCCGCGGAGAGTTCGAACTTGTCGGCCACGTACAGGTTGCCGAACAGCTCGCCCTTGGAGCGGATGGGCACGCCGAGCAGCGACTGCATCGGCGGATGGTTGGGCGGGAAGCCCGCCGAGCGGGGGTCTTTGCTGATGTCGTTAACGATCAGCGGCTGGCCGCCGGGGTTGAGCACGCCGAGCAGGCCGTGGCCCTGCGGCGGCGGGCCGATGCGGGCGCGCGCCTCGTCGCTGATGCCGGAGGTGATGAACTGGCGGATGCGGTTGCCTTCCTCGTCGGCCACGCCCAGTGCGCCGTATTTGGCATTGAGCAGCTCGCGGCTGAGGTGTACCACTTTCTGCAGTACAGCCTGCAGGTCCAGCTCGGTGGTCAGCGCCAGGGCGGCCTGGTGCAGCGCCTCCAAGTGGCGGTTGGTTTCGTGCAGGGCTTGCTGGCTGCGCTCGATGGCATTGAAGACGAAGATGGAGAAGACGATGGCGCCGAGCGCAACCGCCAGGATGGCGTAGAGGTTGGCCTCCAGCTCGCGGCCGGCTGGGGTGAGGTTGAAGCGCAGGTAGAGCACCACCGCCAGGAAGAGCGTGGGCAGCACCACCGCCAGCGACTTGAGATGGCGATTGCTCATGGCCGAAAAACCCCGCATGCTATAATCACGCGCCAATTATACTTTCGCCCGTTTTGGGGAGCTTTGATGCTGAAAATCCTGCTGGTTGATGATCACGAGGTGGTGCGACTGGGGCTGAAGTCGCTGCTCTCCAACTATCCCAAATTCGAGGTGGTCGCCGAGGCGGACAATGCCGACCAGGCCATCCGCCTGGCGGCGGAATACAAGCCCGACGTGATCGTGATGGATATCCGCCTGCCCGGCAAGAGCGGCATCGACGCCACCCGCGAGATCACCGCGGCGCAGCCGGAAACCAAGGTGATCATGCTGACCACCTTCGCCGACGACGATCTGCTCTTCGACGCCATCTCGGCCGGCGCCTCCGGCTATGTACTCAAACAGATCGACAGCGGCGAACTGATCAACGCCCTGGAGCGCATCGGCCGCGGCGAATCGCTGCTGGACCCGGCTGTCACCCAGCAGGTGTTCAAGCGCATGCGCGAGACGCGGCGTAAAGCCGAAACCGAAGCCTTTGCGCCGCTCACCGAGCAGGAACTGCGTGTGCTGACTTTAGTGGCGCAGGGAAAGCGCAACAAAGAGATCGCCGCTGAGGTATTCTTGAGTGAGAAAACAGTGCGCAATTACGTTAGCTCCATACTCAGCAAGCTTGGCCTGGCCACCCGGGCCGAAGCGGCAGCCTATGCGGTGAAACATCGCATAGAAAATTTTGCGCCTGAGGAGAAATAGGAGGTTTTTTAGCTCTATGGAAAGTCTTTGGATTGTACGCCTGGCAGTCAACGCGGTGGCCCTCTACGCGGCCATCTACCTGGTGCCCGGCCTGCAGGGCGCCGTAACCGATCCGCAGAACTGGGTGACCTACGTGGCACTGGGTCTGATCTTCGGTTTGGTGAACGTGCTGATCCGCCCGCTGCTCAAGCTGGTGACCTGCCCGTTCTATGTGTTGACCCTGGGCTTGTTCAGCCTGGTGGTCAACACCCTGTTGTTCCAGCTGACCTTTTGGATCGGCTCGCAGTTCGGCGTCACCAGCACGATCGAGTGGTGGCCGGATGCCTTCCTGGGCGCGATCATCGTCAGCCTGGTGAGCATGGTGCTGTACGCGGTGATCCCCGACGGCAAACCGCGCTCCAGCGCCAAACGCCCGCGCTAAGCGGCGCAGACGCCAACAAAAAACGGCCGCCTTTTGGGCGGCCGTTTTTGTTCTCTGGCCAAATCGATCATGGACTGGGGATTATGATAAGAAAATGCGCAGCAGAATGAGGCGTATTCCTCCATTCATACTCACCCTTCTCCTGATCGAATTTCTAGACGAATTCGTCTTCGGGGCACGCGAGGCGGCCTGGCCGCTGATACGCGACGACTTTGGATTGAACTACTTGCAAATTGGAGCCTTGCTCTCAATACCCGGGGTGGTGGCCAGTTTTATAGAGCCGGTGATCGGAATTTTGGGGGATGTATGGAAACGACGCGTACTGATATTGGGCGGAGGCATCTTTTTCGCGGCATCGCTCCTGCTCACCGCCTACAGCCAGAGCTTCTGGGTCTTGCTGCTGTCCTTTGTCCTCTTCTATCCTTCATCTGGGGCATTTGTGAGCTTGTCGCAAGCATCCCTAATGGACGAAGAACCAGCACGCCACGAACAGAATATGGCGCGCTGGACTTTCGCCGGGTCGCTGGGGCTGGTGGCCGGGCCGCTGGCGCTGGGCGCGGCAATGGGGCTGGGCCTGGGCTGGCAGGGTATGTATGCGGTCTTCGGCATCCTCGCCTTGCTGCTGGTCGCATATGCTGCCCGACACAAGTTCTCGCCCGCAGCACGGGTTGCAAAACAGAAGAGCAAAACTAACAGCACAAGCGAAACACCTGCCACTTTTCGCCAGGGTTTGCGCGCCGCATTCGTCGCCCTCAAGCGCCGCGAGGTATTGCGCTGGCTGGTCTTGCTGGAATTCTCTGACCTGATGTTGGATGTTCTGCTCGGCTTCCTGGCCCTTTACCTTGTGGATGTGGGCATGGCGACGCCGTTACAGGCTGGCATTGGGGTCACAGTCTGGCTGGGTGTCGGTTTGTTGGGAGATTTCCTGCTCATCCCTCTGCTGGAGCGGGTAAAGGGCTTGGATTACTTGCGAGTGAGCGTGATCGCCGAATTGCTCCTGTATCCGCTGTTTCTAATCACGCCAGTTTTTGAACTCAAGCTGGTCATTCTGGCTTTCATGGGTTTGTTCAACGCCGGCTGGTACGCCATATTGAAGGGACGGTTGTACGCGGCCATGCCGGGCCAAAGCGGCACGGTGATGACCTTGGGCAGTGTCTCCGGCTTGGTGGGCCAGTTGATGCCACTCGGCATCGGAGCGCTGGCTCAGGCCGCCGGGCTGGGTTGGGGAATGTGGGTCATTTTGCTCGGGCCGCTGGCTTTGCTGGTGGGCATTCCGCGAAAAAAAACGGCCGCCCAATAGGGCGGCCGTTTTTTGTTCCCTAGAGCGTCTCGAGGAAGGTGTCCATCGCCGCGAGCAATTCCTCCACGTCGCTGGGGGTTAGTTCGCCCATGTGGCCGATGCGGAAGGTCCTGCCTTTCAGCGGGCCGTAGCCGTTGGCAATGCGCATGCCGCGCTCGCCGAGGAAGGCGTTGAGCGCGGCCACATCGATCTCGCGCGTGTTGTCCACCGTGGTGACGGTCTGCGAGCGGTATCCCTCCGGCGCGTAGAGTTGGAAGCCGCGCTGCAACGCCCACTCGCGGGCCATCTGCGCCATGGCAGCGTGGCGGGCAAAACGCGCCTCGAGGCCCTCTTCCATGATGCGGCGCAACTGCACATCCAGCGCATAGAGCAGGCTGATCGCCGGCGTGGCCGGCGTGGAATCCTTGAGGCGGTGTTTGTCCATGCGCAGCAGGTCAAAGTACCAGCCGCGGTTGCTGACCGTCTCGGCTTTGGCCATCGCCCGGTCGCTGACCGCGGCCAGGGAGATGCCTGGCGGCAGGGCCAGCGCCTTCTGCGAAGAGGTCAGCACGAAGTCCAGACCCCAGGCGTCCATCTCGATCTTGTCGCCGGCCAGCGAGGAGACCGCGTCCACGCAGATCAGCGTGTCGGGGCTGGCCTCGCGGGCTGCAGCAGCGATGTCTCTGACCGGGTTGACCAGGCCGGTGGAGGTCTCGTTGTGGACGACCAGGATGGCTTCGTACTCCCCACCCTTGAGCGCCTCGGCGACCATCTCAGGGGTGATGGGCTGCTGCCACTCGGCCTCGAGCACGGCGGTCTGTTTTCCGTTGCTCTCGGCCACCTGCTGCCAGCGGGCGGCGAAAGCGCCGTTGACGCAGCACAATAGGCGCTCCTGTACCAGGTTGCGCACCGCGGCTTCGTGCATACCTGTGCCGGAGGAGGCGCTGATCAGTACGCGGCTTTCGGTGAAGAAGAGCTGGCGGGCGGTGTCGCCCACCCGGCGGTAGAGTCCCTCGAATTGGGCGCTGCGGTGCGCCAGCATCGGCTGGGTCTGCGCAGCAGCCACTTCATCGTCCACATCCACCGGACCGGGAATAAACAAGCGAGCCATACGGCCTCCGAAAAATAGTAATTAGCGATTAGTAACTAAGGACAGGACTGCAAGTCTGATCCCAATCTGCTTACCTGAGGGCGACAACAAGGAAGGTCTCCCTGTGCAGGCAATCCCATTGTAACTAGAAGCTTCTACCTTGACCGTCATTGCCGGTTAAGACAAGCAACCACAAAGTCAAAAACTTTATAGTTTCTTTGTGATCTTTGTGCCTTTGTGGTTAGCAAACGTACAGATTGCTTCGTCGCTGCCAGCGCCCTGCGCTGGCTACTCCTCGCAATGACAAACCGTGGTATTAGCGGCAGGCGGGGATCAGGCCGCCGAAGACATCGCACCACAGGAAGTTGGCGTCCACATACCACAGGAAGAAGATCAGCGCGCAGGCGCCGAGCAGGCCGGCGATCAGCACCGGGGCCACCCAGGGCTTGTCCAGCGGCAGGCGCAGCCCTTTGCGGCGTTCGCGCCGCCGGGCCACGCGGCCTTCGGCGGCTGGCTCAGCGGGCGCCGGGGCAGCCGGCAGCGGCGCCGCCACGGCGACCTCGGGTTCGGCGGGCGGCAGCGGCGCGGCGGGGATCTCCGTCGCCAGCTGAGGCTCGGGCTCCGGGGCCACCTGCCAGACGGGCATGCCGCTGGCCTCTTCTTCCGCGCCCGCCGCTTCATAGCGCAAGACCACCAGACCGCCCAGGCGGATGGTGTCACCCTCGCGCAGTGGCAGCACCGTACGCACCGGCTGCTCGTTCACGAAAGTACCGTTGGTGGAGCCCAGATCCTCGATGGCAAAGCCGCCACTCTGGGCGATGAGCCGCGCATGGCGGCGCGAGACTTCAGTGTCTTCCAGCAGGATGTCGGCGTTCGGGTCGCGGCCCAGCAGCAGGCTGGGGCCGTTCAGGTCAAAGCGGCGGCCCGGGTCTGGCCCGACATGGAGGATAAGTGCGTAATTCGTGCTCATGGTTGAACCGCGTCGAGTCTACACAATGAACGCAGCGGGTGTCAAACGCAGCGGGCTGCCAACTAGATTTGCAGCACGCCTTCGGCCAGCTGCATCTGGTAGCCGAAGGTATCACCGAAGGACGCGACTACTTCTTCGATTACACGTTCCATGCCAGGCGGCTGGTCGAGCAGGTATTCCAGGCTGATCTGGTTCTGGTTCTCCAGCCCGCAGGCGATGATGCCGTCCCAATAGCTCATATCCGGCTCTACATTCAAGGCGAAGCCGTGGCGCGAGATGCCGCGGGCATCCACCTTCACGCCGATGGAGGCGATCTTGCTGGGCGCCTGCTTCAACTCCGGCGGGCAGTGGCGGCAGCGCGAGGCCACATCGGGCTGCACCCAAACGCCGGTCTGCTCGGCCACCTGGCCCGCCGGCACGCCCAGGCGGGCCAGGCTGAGGATCAGCATGCTCTCCAGCTTGCGCAGGTAGCCCACATAGTCGCCCTGGGCGATGCGCGTCTTGCCCGTTTCGGGGTCCACGCGCACTTCGCCCAGCGGCAGCAGTGGGTAGCCCACCAGCTGCCCAGGGCCGTGGTAGGTCACATCGCCGCCGCGGTCCACCCAGTGCACGTCCACCTGCTGGGCCTGCAGGCGGGCCTGCTCCCAGAGCAGGTTCTCGGCCTGGCCGCGGGTGCCAAAGGTGTACACGTGGGCATGTTCCAGGAGCAGCAGCGTGGGCGGCTGCTCGCCGGCGGCGATTTGCCCGGCAAGCTGGTTCTGCAGGTGCCAGGCTTTTTGGTATTCGGTGACGCCGAGGCGGAAAACTTGGCAAGTGGTCATTGTCGCGCGAGGATGATACCATTCAGCCCAGGGCGCGCTCTTTGCGCCCTGTCGTTGTTCTTACGAAAGGAATCCGTGGAAGCCAACGCCGCACCCAATCCCTCCGCTCCCGAGCTCAAACAACGCCTGGCCGATTTCAACAAACTGTGGTTTGGCACCACCATCGGCGTATTTGGCGGACAGATCACCAACCTGGCCATCCCGCTGGCGGCGGTGACCCTGCTGGGCGCCAACGCCATGCAGATGGGCCTGCTGCGCACTTTCGGCAGCCTGCCCTTCCCGCTGTTCAGCTTGCTGGCCGGCGTGTGGCTGGACCGCGTGCGGCGCAAGCCGGTGATGGTCACTGCCGACCTGCTGCGCTCGCTGCTGCTGTTCTCCGTACCGCTGGCCGCGGCGCTCTCGCTGCTGCGCCTGGAGCAACTTTATATCGTGGTCTTCGGTGTGGGCACCCTTGCGGTAATCCACGACGTGGCCCATTTCGCCTATGTGCCAGCACTGGTTACCCGCCGCCACCTGATCCAATCGAACAGCAAGCTGCACGCCAGCCATTCGCTGGCCGAACTGGGCGGCCCGGGGCTTGGCGGCCTGCTGGTGCAGTGGCTCAGCGCGCCCTTCGCGGTGCTGATGGACGGCATTGCCAATCTGGTCTCGGCCTTCGCGATCACACGCATCAAAACGCCGGAGACCCTGGCCCGGCGAACAGGCCAGCGCGGCACCGTGTGGCAGGACATTGTGGCCGGGCTCCACGCCCTGTTCGACACGCCGGCGCTGCGTGCGATCATCATCGCCTCGATGATCATCGTGCTGTTCAACTCGGCGGGCATGGCGATCTACCTGCTGTACCTGGCGCAGGACCTGCAGTTGAGCCCGGCGATGATCGGCGCCATTTTCGCGGCCAGCGGCGGCGCGGCAATGGTCGGCGCCACCCTGGCCGGGCCGGCGGCCCGGCGCATCGGCGTGGGGCCGGCGATCATCTTCGGCTGGCTGCTGCAGAACCTGGGCCGACTGGCGATCCCCTTCGCGGCCGGGGCGGCGCTATTGCCCGTGCTGTTCGCGGCGCACATTGCCATGGGCGTCTTCGGTACTGTGGCCAACATCCACCAATGGACCT
The DNA here is from genome assembly GCA_026129335.1 of Anaerolineales bacterium. Classification (GTDB taxonomy): domain Bacteria; phylum Chloroflexota; class Anaerolineae; order Anaerolineales; family UBA11579; genus JAMCZK01. The sequence continues at coordinate 709 of JAHCIH010000010.1, read as the reverse complement.
TCCGCCAAAATACGGTCAGCGACGACTTCCTGGCCCGGGTGACCGCGGGGCACCGCTTCGCGGTGTACGGCACGGCCACGCTGGGCTCGCTGCTCGGCGGGCTGCTGGGCACCCAGATGGGACTGCAAAGCGCTCTGGTGGTCTGCGGGTTCCTGGCGCTGTTGGGGCCGCTGTACGCCTATCTCTCGCCGCTGCGCAAGGTGCACCTGCAGCCGGGCAGCGAGACCGTTCCGCCCGCCAACCCCAAGGACCCGACGCGAGGAGCAGGATAGCGCTGTGCTGCTGGCGAAAGTTTAATAATTAATCCCCACGGGGCGGGGGTAAGTTGTATTAATTCCTTGACAACCCTGGGCCTGGACTGCCAGGATACTGGCAAAGTGTTGGTTGCGGTGGATTTTAGGCGGGATTTCAAGGCAATGCTTTTCGCTATGCTGGCCCTTTACCTTGTACCGCTCCCTTCAGAAGGCATATTCTTTTCAACCAACGTACTGAAAGCTCTTCGCTTCGCTCAGAGTGACACGAGATCAGAGCGACACGCGCACGTATTGTCATTTCGAACGAGCCGCGCAGCGGCGAGGAGAAATTCCTATTGCGCCCTTTCAACCAGCCAACGCTGCTGGGTAACAGTCATTTCAGGTATTCCTCGTCGGGCCTCAGAGCCAGCAAGAGCTGAGTAAGTCTAACGCTCGCTCCAGGTCAAAACCTATAT
>JAHCIH010000001.1 GCA_026129335.1 Anaerolineales bacterium | reverse complement strand
AAGGGCGGGGGATGCAATCCAGATGGCTAACAGGCTGGGGATTGCTTCGGGTGGCTGCGCCACCCTCGCAAAGACAGTTGTGGGGGCAAATGCAAGTTCGAATTGTGAAGTCAGAAGTCAGAAGTCAGAATTTGGCTTACAGCTTACAGCCTAGAGCTTACGGCTTATAGCTAAGCAACCGCCTGTACAAATCGCTCTGCAGAACATTGTGCGGGTCGGCTTTGGCTTTGAGCTTCCTGAACTCGCCCAGCGCCTTGCGGCCCAGGAAGCGCTGCGCGCTGCCGGGCCGCAAAGTGCTGTCTTTGGCGAAGTAGAAGCGCCCGCCGGCGCCCAGCACGACCTCGTCGAGCTGGGCGGTCAAGGCGGCGAGCCGGGCGCGGTTGCGGGCGGTGACGCGGAAATCCAGCGCCAGCGAAAAGCCATCCACTGCGTGGCTGAGCAGGAAATCGTCCGAGCGGTGGCGCTTGAGCACGCCGAGGTACGACGGCAGCCCCGCCCCCTGGCAGAGGCGCAGCATCTCGCCGAAGGCCTCGGCGGCGGCGCGTTTGGGGATGAAGCTCTGGTATTGAATCAGCCCGCCGCGCCCGTAGCTGCGCTCCCAATTGGGGATGTAGTCCAACAGGAAATTGAATTCGACCAGCGACTGGCGATAGGTCTTGCGGTGGCTGATGGTCCGGCTGGCGACATATTTGGCCGTGTTCACCGCCCAGGCGCCCAGGTTGCTCATGAACGGAGCCATCAGGCGCGGCAGCCAGCTGCGCGGCAACAGGCCCAGCAGGCGCGGCGGCAGCACCTGGGCGTCGACGCGCAGGCTGTCTTCGGCCGCCGGGTCTTCGCCGCCGTGCAGGTAGCGGGCGGTGTGGATCTGGCCGCGGCCCAGCGCCCGGCCGCGGGCGGTGCAATCCACCCAGCCCACCACGTAGTCGCTGTCTTTGTGCTGGTCGATCGCGACCAGCATGCGCTCCAGGTTTGGTTCCGCCCAGGCGTGCACCTCCACCCGGCCTGACTCGATGGACTTAAGCTGCAGGGTGATGCTGGTGAACACGCCCAGCATGCCCATGCCGCCGATCATGGCGCGGAACAGGCCGCGGTTCTTGCGCGGCGAGCAGGTCACCCGTTTGCCGTTGGGCAGCTGCGCAGTGAATTCGACGACATGTTCGCCGATGGGGCCGGCAGCCCAATTGTTCTTGCCGTGGATGTCGGCCGCCAGGCAGCCGCCCAGGGTGGGGAACATGGTGCCGGGCACCACCGGCGGCCACCAGCCATCGGCGAGCACATGTTTCCACAACTGCTCGATGGTCACCCCGGGCTCGACAGTGATGCGACCGCGGCGGGCATCCCAGGCGAGGATGCGGTCCAGGTCGCGCAGGTCGAGCACGATCTGGCCGCTGTTCAGCGCCGCATCGCCGTAGCTGCGGCCGGAGCCGCGCAGCGCAATGCTAAGCCCCTGCTCACGGGCGAGCTTGAACAGCTCGGGCAACTCCTCGACGCGCTGCGGCCGGTAGAGCCAGGCGCTGCTGCCCAGCGAATGGCCGAAGTTCTCCAGCCGCGCCAAGGGACGCAGCGGGAGCGCCGGGGCGGTTTTCAAAAAGAAAGTCTCCGGAAAATGAACGAGGGGATCAAGCGGATGACCAGCATGAGGTATCGCCAGAACCAGGGCACGTAGACCAGCTGCTTACGCGCGCGCATCGCCTTCCAGATGCCATCGGCGGCTTTTTCGGGGCTGATCACGGCGAATACCCGCGGCGAGCCTTTGAGCTGCTCGGTGTCCACGAAGCCCGGCTTGACAGTGAGCACGTGCACGCCGCGGCGGGTCAGCCGGTTGCGCAGGCCCTCCAGGTAGGCGTCCAGCCCCGCCTTGCTGGCGTTGTAGGCTGGGTTGAGCACCCGGCCGCGGTCACCGGCCACCGAGGAGATGCCGACCAGTTGCCCGGCGCCGGCGCCCTGGAAGAGCGCCGCGGCGCGGCCCAGCCAGGCCAGCGCGCCGGCCAGATTGGTTTGCAGCATTTGCTGGTCTTTGTCGCCGTCGAACTCGTCGATGCCCACCGGGATGGTCACCCCGGCGCAATACACGAAGACATCGATCCCGCCCAGGTCTTTGACCAGGCGCTGGAAGAGAGCCGGGATGGCCTTGAGATCGGTGACATCGTGAGGGTAGGCAACGGCGCGGACCTCACCATGCGTGGCGGTGATCTCGGCGCACAGGGCCGCCAGGCGGGCCTTGTCGCGTGCCAGCACCGCCACGCGGTGGCCCTCGGCGGCCAGTCGGCGGGCCAGCGCGGCGCCGATGCCGGAAGAGGCGCCTACGATGACGGCACGCGGGGCGCGCAGCAGGGCGGGTTCGGCGGGGAATGGAGATGGTTTGGCTTTCGTCTTGGGCATGGTCGCTTCGTATTATACGCGGCGGCTTAGAGGCAGGTAACCACAAAGACACTAAGTGCACAAAGAAACCCGAACTTTGTGTGCTTTATATGCTTTGTGGTTATGTGGTTGAGTCTAGTTAACCAAGCTGAGGCCACCTCTTCCACGTTAGCCCTGGAATGCAGACGGGTCGGATTTCAATCAGCTCGCGCCCTGGCAGACCAGTGGTTATGGGGACCCTTCACGACGCCTGGTCGTTGCTCCGCAACGACCAGGCTGTTCAGGGTGACACAAGGGGCTTAGCCGCGCTTAATCGTCAGCCGCTGGACGAAGCGGTCTTGTGCGCCAAAGCGGTATTTGTATTCCTCGCCGCCGCGCATAAAGTCGAAGACCCCGCGGCCGTTGTCGATGCACCACTGCACCATGTAGGCCATCAGCAGCCAGCCGGGAGACAGCCTGGCATGTTGGTTGTTGAAACCCGAGTTGTAAGCCCAGACGCGGTTCTGGTAATCGAAACTCATGAAGGCGGCCACGCGCTCGGCGCCCACTTTGAGGAAGCCGAGCTGCAGCCAGCCGCCAGCCGCGGCGGCCGCGCCGATGGCTTCCATCTGCGCCCGCATGGCTGGCGTGAGGAAGGCGGCCTTGTCGGCCTCCTGGGTCATCAGGGCGAAGAAGTCGTCCAGCGCGGGGGCCATCTCGGAATGGCTGCTGTCGACGACCTCCAGGGCCACCGGCAGCGGGTTGCGCGCCGCCTGGCGCAGCTTGCGGCGCAGCTCGTGGGCCTGCTTGCTATCCAGCATGTCGCCGTAGGCGTCCAGACTGGCGGGGATGGTCAGGTAGGGGCTGGGCTGCACAGTCTCCAACTCGGCCGCCCAGCCGGCCGCGGCGGCCGCCGTTTGGGCGGCCGGCTGGGTGGCGGAGTCGTCGAGCAGGTTGTCCAGTTCCAGGGACGACCAGCCAGCCATACCGCTCAGGTGGGTGAAGACGGCCTGGATGAAGGCGGGCAGGTCTTCGGGGCGGGCGATGAAATCGAGGAAGTCGGCGATTTCGTGGCTGCCGATGAAGAGCAGCTTGTCGCCGGCGGCGAACAGCGGGGCGATGCCCAACAGGCGGCCGCTCTCGTCGCGGCCGGTGAGGATGTGCAAATTCGCATCCCCCCATTCGCCGCCGCCCAGATGCTGCCACCAGGCGCGTTGGAATTCGTAGGTCAAAAAGGGCGTGTTCTGATGTGAGTGCTGCAGCAGGGCTTGCCAGTCAGATTGCAGGGCAGCCCAATCTTCCATCGTCTGGATGGTTTCGATGCGCAATGTGGCTCCTAAGTGTGGATTGGGAATGAGCGCCAGGCGGTGGAAAAGGCCTGAGGAATTTTACCTGTATAATTTTTTCAGACGGGCGCAGGTCGCCGTCTCGCATGCCAGCCAAACTCGACTTAACTTTAATCCCCCTGCACAGACGCGACGGGCAAGACCATCCTTACCTGCCGGGCCTGCACGCGGCGGCCGCGCCGCGGCGGGCGGCGCGCGGCCGCGGCGAGGACCGCCTGGTGCTGCACCTCAGCGTCCCGGTGGAACTGAACCTGGGCAGCGACGCGCAAATCAGCCTGCTGCAAGACATGGCCGCCGGTTACTTCCGCACGCCGGGCGCGGTGACCTCTGCCCTGCGCGAGCAGGTGGAACGGTTGAACAGCTACCTCTTGCAGCGCAACCAAGGCGCGGCCCCAGGCCAGCCGCCGGCTGCCGCCCTGCTCAGCGTGATGATGCTGCGCGAAGAACGCCTGACCCTGGCGCAGTGCGGCCCGGTGCAGGCTTTCCAACTTGGGGACAGCATCCGCCACTATTACGACCCGCAAGGCGCGGGGCGCGGCCTGGGGCTGGGCCAGCAGGCGCAAATGCGCTTCTACCAGTTCGACCTGCAACCGGGCGAACTGGTGCTCAGCCTGGCGCAATTGCCCTCTGGCTGGGGCGAAAGCACACTGAGCGGCGCCAGCCAGGCCGAACTGGGCGCGCTGTGTCGCCGCCTGCTGGACGAAGCCGGCGAGCAACTGGCCGCGGCCCTGCTCACCGTCCAGCCCGGCGCGGGCGCCTTGCAGCAGATGACCATCGCCGACCTGCAGCCCGCCGCCTCTGTTGCGGCCCCCATGCCGGCGCCGCAGCCAAACGCCGAGGTCGCGCCCTCAGAAGCTGAGACCTCGCTCAGCGACACCTCGCCGCTGGCCCCGCAACCGGTACCCAGCGCCTGGGAAGCCGTGGAAGTCCCCGGTGAAAGCGAACCTATTCAGGCGGCTGCCCCCACACCGCCTGCGCCGGCCGAAGTCAAATTTGAACGCGAAACACCAAAAATCGACCTGCGCGGCCAAATTTCCGAACGAGCCGCTGCATTTTCGGAGCGCGTGCTGCCGCCCATCCGCCATTTCCTCGAGCGCATCCTGCCTGAGGAGCCCATCTTCAACCTGCCGCCGCGGGTAATGGGCCTCATCGCCCTGCTGGTGCCCATCGCGGTGGTCATACTGGTGGCGGTGGTCTATTTGCAGTTCGGGCGCGAGCAGCTGTATATCAATTATCTCGAGCGCGCCCAAGCGGCGGCGGCGATCGCCGCGGCGAGCGGCAACCCGGCGGAGGTGCGCCAGGCCTGGGAGGGCGTGGTGTACTACGCCGAGCGCGCCGCCCATTACGAAGAAGACCAGGCCACAGCCTTCGACCTGCTGGCCCAGGCCAGCGCGGCGCTGGACGAGATGGACGTCATCCGGCGCCTGGAGTTCATGCCGATCCTCTCGCAGCCGCTGCCGCGCGAGACCGAGATCACCCGCATGGCGGCCACCAACAACGAAATCTATCTGCTGGATGGGGCCAGTGGGAATGTGCTGCGCGTTTTCCTGACCGGCGACGGCGGCATGGGCGGCTACCAACTGGACGCCAACTTCCGCTGCGGCCCCGGGCAGTATGGTGGTTTCATCGTCTCCGCCCTGGTGGACCTGGCCCTGCTGCCGCGCGGCAACGCCGCCGGGGCGGAGATCATCGCCATGGACGCCAACGGCAACGTGCTCTTCTGCGCGCAGGGCCAGGCGCCCTCCGCCCAAACCCTGGCCCCGCCGGACAACCACTGGGGCGCGCCGCGGGCGATGCGCGTCGCCAACGGCAACCTCTACATCCTCGACCCGCAGACGAACGCGGTATGGCTGTACACCGGCGAAGACCACGCCTTCGGCGAGGCGCCGCGCTTCTTCTTCGGCGCCGAGGTGCCCAGCCTGCGGGATACGCTGGACATCGCCGTCTACGGCAGCGACATTTACCTGCTGGGCGCGGACGGCCGTATGGTGAGCTGCACGCTGGGCAGCAGCGCCAGCAACCCGACCACCTGCGAGAACCCGGCGATCTACACGGACATCCGCCCCAGCTTCAGCAACGGCGTACAACTGGAAGGCGCCAATTTCGAGCAGCTGCGCATCAGCGAACCGCCGCAGCCGGCGGTGTTCATGCTCGACCCGGTGGCCCGCGCGGTCTACCGGCTCAGCCTGACGCTGAGCCTGGATACCCAGTTCCGCAGCCTGAACGACTTGCCGCCCGGCTTGGCCACCGCCTTCGCGGTGACGCCCAACCGGGCGATCCTGCTGGCGATCGCCAACGACGTCTACATCGGCTTCCTGCCCTCCGAGTAACCGCCATGCCGGAGTATCTGCGCGTCGCGGTTAACCTGCCACAGGTCTCGGGCGTGTTCGATTACCACGCCCCGCCGGACCTGGCCGGCCGCCTGCGCCCCGGGCACCTGGTGCTGGCGCCCTTCGGCCCGCGCCAGGTGCAGGGCGTGGTGCTGGAACACATCGAACAGCCCGAAGTGGCCGAGACGCGCGCCCTCGATTTGTTGCTGGACGAAGAGTCGGTGCTCACCCCGCTGCAGCTGCAACTGGCCGGGCATCTGGCGGAGAGCTGCCTGGCCCCGCTGGCCGCCTGCGTCGGCCTGATGCTGCCGCCCGGCCTGGGCCGCAGCCCCGAGGTGGAGTATGCACTCACCGCCGAGGGCCAGGCCTTCAGCGGTGAACTGCCCGCCGCGCAGCAGCGCCTGTTCGCGCTGCTGCGCCAGCGCGGCGCGCTGCGCGGCGGGCAAATCAGCCATGCCTTGCCGCGGCGCAACTGGCGCGGCGCGGCGACGGCGCTGGCCGAAAAGGGCCTGTTGGCGCGCCGCGGCCTGCCGCCGCTGCCCAGCGTGAAGGCCAAGACGGTGCGCACCGCCGAGTTCGTAGTCAGCCCGGCCGATGAGGCCGAGCTGGGCCGCCAGGCGGCGACCCGCGCCCGGCGGGCGCGGGTGCTGGCCGTGCTGGCCGCCGAGCCAGGGCCGATGGACACTGAGTGGCTACTGGCCGAGAGCGGCGGCAGCCCTACCGACCTGAACTACCTGGCCGAGCGCGGCTGGCTACGCCTGGGAGAACGCGAGAGCTTCCGCGACCCGCTGGCAGACACGCCGCCGGAAGCCGGCCTGGAGCCCAAGCTGACCGCCGCCCAAGCGGCGGCCTGGGACGAGATCCACAAGGCCATCGCTGGCGGCAGCAGCGGCGCGCCGGCCGCGCCGCTGCTGCTGCACGGCGTGACCGGCTCGGGCAAGACCGAGCTGTATTTGCAAGCCGTCGCGCGCACGCTGGCCCAGGGGCGCGCCGCCATTGTGCTGGTGCCGGAAATTTCGCTGACCCCGCAGACCGTGCGGCGCTTCCTGGCGCGCTTTCCTGGCCAAGTGGGCCTGGTGCACTCGCAGCTCTCCGAGGGCGAGCGCTACGACACCTGGCGGCAGGCCCGCCTGGGACAGTTGCGCGTCATCGTCGGGGCGCGATCAGCGCTGTTCACCCCGCTGGCAGACATCGGCCTGATTGTGGTGGACGAGGAGCACGACGAGAGCTACTACGAAGCGGGCCAGCTGCCCCACTACCACGCCCGGACGGCGGCAGTGGTCTACGCCGGCATGGCCGGGGCGGTGTGCCTGCTGGGCTCGGCCACGCCGGACCTGGGCAGCTACACGCAAACGCAACGCGGCGGCTGGCGGCTGCTGGAACTGCCCGAGCGGGTGCGCGCCCACCGCGGCGCGGCCGCCGGGCCAGAGCCGGAGGGCGATGCGCTGGAACTACCGCCCGTGGAGATCGTGGACATGCGCAGCGAGCTGCGTGCCGGCAACCGCTCCATCTTCAGCCGCGCCCTGCAAGACGGGCTGCGCGAGGTGCTCGGCGCTAGGCAGCAGGCCATCCTGTTCCTCAACCGCCGCGGGAGCGCCACCTACGTCTTCTGCCGGGATTGCGGACACGTGCTGCGCTGCCCCAACTGCGACATCCCGCTGACGCAGCATTTGCAAGCTAACGGCCAGGCGAGCGCCGCCCGCCTGGTATGCCATCAATGCAATTACAGCCGGCTCGCGCCGCAAACCTGTCCCAACTGCGAGAGCAGCCAAATCCGCTATTACGGCACGGGCACCGAAACCGTGGAGGCCGAGGTGGCCGAGCTGTTCCCGGCGGCGCGCACCCTGCGCTGGGACCGCGGCAGCGCCCGCGGCAAGGGCGCCCACGAGCGCATCCTGCAGGCTTTCAGCCAGCAAGAAGCGGACATCCTGGTGGGCACGCAAATGCTGGCCAAGGGGCTGGACCTGCCGCGGGTGACGCTGGTAGGCATGGTGCTGGCCGACGTGGGCTTGAACCTGCCGGACTACCGCGCCGCGGAGCGCGGCTTCCAGGTGCTCACCCAGGTCGCCGGGCGGGCGGGGCGCAGCCCGCTGGGCGGCCGGGTGCTGCTGCAAACCTTCCAGCCGGAGCACTACGCCATCCAGGCCGCCGCGGCGCACGACTACGCGGCCTTCTACGCGCAGGAGGCGGCTCAGCGCCGCCTGCTGCGCTATCCGCCTTTCGCCCAGCTGCTCCGCCTGGAGTACCGCCACGAGGACCAGGGCAAAGCCGAGGACGACGCCCGCCAGGTGGGCCAAACAATCGAGGCGCTGCTGGAAAAAGAAGGTCGCGTGGGCACGGAAATGGTCGGCCCGGCGCCGTGCTTCTTCGCCCGGCGCAACCGCCAGTACCGCTGGCAGATACTGCTGCGCGGGCCAGACCCGGCCTCGCTGCTGCGCGGCCGCGTGCCGGCGGGCTGGTGGGCCGAGGTGGACCCGCCGAACGTGCTCTGAACGACAGTCGCGAACAAACTCGCCGCCTGCAGAGCGGGCGCACGCGGGAAGCCGCTATACAATCAGAGAATCCTGCTATAGAGGTAGCGCGTTGGCAATCCGAAGAGAAATGGTCACCTGGGATGAGGTGACCAAATTGATAGACCACTTGATCGTGCAGTTCGAGCACGAGTTCCAGGCGATGTTGATGATCACCCGCGGCGGCATCGTGCCCGGCGGGCTGCTGGCCGAGCGCATGGGCCTGCAGGAGATACTCACCGCGGCGGTGGACTTCCCCGCCATGCTGGACAACCCGCGCGACAACATCCTGGTCTGGCCCCAGTTCGTGCAGTTCCCGGAAGATACATTGCTGCGCGGCCGGCGCATTTTGGTAGTGGACGATGTGTGGGGCTCCGGCCGCACCAGCACAGCGGTAAAGAATCGCGTCTCGGCGGCCGGCGGCATCCCCTTCACCAGCGTGCTGCACTTCAACCCGCAGCGCAACCTGTTCGACAACACCCGCCCGGACTACTTCGCGGCCAGCACGGATGCTTATATTGTGTATCCTTGGGAGCAGTCGCCCACGGCGGGCTGGGCGATGCGCGATTATTAGCAGAGCGGTCAATGGATTACGCGGAATATCGTAAAAAATTCTTCACTGACCCGGCGCCACAACAACGCTTTAGGCTGCAAGGAATCATGGGCGTCACCCTGTATTACGAAGACTATCGTGCAGCCCTGAAATTTGTGGCCGGGATTTTTGGAGAACCCGCCTATCAGGAAGGTGACTCAACTCATGGTTGGCGCCTGGGCCGAACCTGGCTGACACTTTTTCCTGCCGAAGAGGGCAGTCCGCGCAACTTGGAGGTGCCGGTCCATTTGCAGAGTGTATCTGAATTGGACAGGTTGTATGCCGCGTTTATAGCAGCCGGCGCTACAGGCAGGGCTCCAGAAAACACGCTGATGTACCAGCCGGTGCGGTTGGCCTTGGTTGTCGACCCATTCGGGGTTACCTGGCAACTTGTCGCCGAAATCTAAATTAATCCTTGCGCAGTAGCCCAGCGTAATGCTTGCGCAGCTTGGCCAGCTTCGGTGGGATCACCGCCTGGCAATAGCCAGACCCCGGGTTCTTGTTGAAATAATCGTGGTGGTATTCCTCAGCCTCGTAGAACTCGCCCAGCGGGGCTAGCTCGGTCACAACGCCGCCGCCCAAATCTGCATTGAGCTCGGCGATAAAGGCTTCGGCTTCCTCGCGCTGCGCTTCGTCAACGCAGAAGATGGCCGAGCGGTACTGCGTGCCGATGTCGTTGCCTTGGCGGTTCCGCGTGGTGGGGTCGTGGATCGCGAAGAAGACTTTGAGCAAATTGGCGTAGCTGATTTGCTCAGGATCGTACTCCACCTTCACCACTTCGGCGTGGCCGGTGGCGCCGGTGCAGACCTGTTGGTAGCTGGGGTTGGGGGTGTGGCCGCCGGTGTAGCCCGGCACGACGCGCTGCACGCCCTTCAAGTTCTGGAAGGCGGCTTCGGTGCACCAGAAGCACCCGCCGCCGAAGACGGCGGCCTCTTCCGCCATCAGGCGCGCACCGCCTGGGCGAAGCGCGGGTCTTCCTGCAGCGTCTGGCGCAGGCCGTCCTCCAGCGAAGTGCGCGGCTGAAAGCCGAGCATCTTGGCGGCGAGGGTGGTGTCGGCGCACATGCGCGAGGCGCCGGCCTCGCTGCGCGGCGCGTCCAAAATTTCGGCGTCGCTGCCGGTGATGCGCAGGATGCTCTGGGCCAGGTCGCGCATGCTGGTCTCCTGCCCGCTGCCCACATTGACCACCAACTGGTTCACATCCGGCGCGGTGGCCGCGGCGGTCAGGGAACGCACTACATCGTTGACGTAAATGAAGTCACGGGTCTGGCGACCCTCGCCGTGCACCACCAGCGAACCGCCGCGCATCGCCTGGCGCAGCCAGGCGGGTACCACCGGCGGGTGCGAAGGCGGCAAGTGCTGGCCGGGGCCATAGGCATTGAAGATGCGCAGGCAGACCGTCTCGATGCCCCACAGGGCGCCGATGGTGCGCACGTAATATTCCGCGGCCAGCTTGGAGACGGCATAGGGCGAGCGCGGGTTGGGCGCGGCGGCCTCGTTCAGCGGCTGCTCCTGCTGGTCGCCATATACCGCGCCGGAGGAGGCAAAAACCACCCGGCGCACACCCACGTCGCGCATCGCTTCCATGAGGCTCACCGTGCCGCCCACGTTCACTTCGGTGTACTCGCGTGGGTAGAGCAGCGACTCGGCCACGCGCACCCGGGCGGCCAGGTGGTAGACGCAGTCCACATCCTGCAGCAGCGACCACAATTTGGGGCGGTCGTTCACGTCGCCGCGGGTGAAATGCACGTCTTTGTAGAGCGCGTCGGGGTCGCCGCTGGAGAGGTCGTCCAGCCCGCGCACCAAGTGGCCCTCACGGGCCAGCTGGTTGGCCAGGCTGGAGCCGAGAAAACCGGCTGCGCCGGTGATCAAAAAATTCATGCGCGGCGATTATAGCACCCGGCCTTCGCCGATTTGACGTCCCGATTCGCGCCCAGTATCATCGCTCGCATGCGCCGCTTCGCCAGCCTGTTGATCGCCTTGGTGCTCAGCCTCACGCCCACCGCCTCAGAGCTGCGTATGCCGGGGCCTGAGGCGGGCATCCGCCACTACACCTGGGACACCGAGTTTGACTATTTGTCGTGGATTGCGCGCGCCGCGGCACTCAAACTGGGCCAGGCAACCCAGGCGCCCCATCGCTTCCTGGACACGGAAGCGCAAAGCGAGCATGTGCGCGCCACGATGGCGCTGGTGCAGCACATCCTAAACGCGGAGGAGCAACTGCGCCGCCTGCACGCCGACCCCGCCTCCACACCATCCGAGCGGGACGCGCTGGCCGCCGAGTTGGAGCGGCTCTACACGCTGCGTGAGCAGGCCGCCCCGCTGGCCGAGAGCATCCTGCAGGCGCAGGTCAGCGCGGTCTTCGCCGAGGAGGGCTTCGCGGTCTTCCCGCCACTGCTGTACCACAGCACGCCGCTACCCTGGGCGCTGATCGTTTCGCCGCGTGACCACATCGCCCAACAGCACAACATTTCACTGCGCACGGAGTTGACCCTGGCGGACCACATCCGCATCGAGGATGAAGTCACCGCCGGCATGGATGTCTCCGCTCTGGTCGTTCCGGTAGGGGGCATCGGCGTCTACCCCACCATGGTGGCGCAGACCAGCAATCTCAACTGGCTGGTCGAGACGATTGCCCATGAGTGGCTGCACAACTACCTGACCCTGCGGCCGCTGGGTTTCCTGTACTACCACAGCCGTGAACTGACCACGATGAACGAGACCACCGCCACCCTGGCCGGCCGCCAAGTGGGTGAGGCGGTCATCGCCCGCTACTACCCGGAGCGGTTGCCGCCACCTCCGCCGCCTGTCGAACCGCAGACCAGCCCCGAGGAGCCGCCGGCCGGGCCACCCCCACCGCCTGTCTTCGACTTCCGCGCCGAGATGCACGAGACCCGCCTGCAGGTGGACGCCCTGCTGGAAGCGGGGCAGATTGACGAGGCTGAAGCCTATATGGAAGCGCGGCGCCTGTTCTTTTGGGAGCACGGCTTCGCCATCCGCAAGCTGAACCAGGCCTACTTTGCCTTTTACGGCAGCTACGCCGACAGCCCCACCGGCCCGGCGGGGGCCGACCCGGTGGGCGCCGCGGTGCGCGAGCTGTACGCGCTCAGCCCCAGCCTGAAAGATTTCGTGGGCCGCATGGCCTGGCTGACTTCTTTCGAAGGTTTGCAGAGCCTGCTCGCCGTGCCGGAAAGTTAGCCCGCGGCCCATCCGTTCAACGCCGCGGCTTTCAGGCTACAATTCGCCTCTATGCGTCTCCCCCTGTTTGCACTCATCCTTATGTTGGCCGCCTGCGCCGCACCGGCCCCCACCCCGGTTGAGGTCGCCGAGCCGGTTGAAACGCAGCTCGCCGCCCCATCCGGCTATCCGCCGGCGGTGTGCACCGCGGTGACCAGCCCGCCGGCCGGCGGCGACTACCTGGCCGGCCTGCCCTTCGATGCGATCCGCGCCGCCGACTGGCAACAAGGCCCGGAAGATGCGGCGATCACCATCCTGGAATACAGCGATTTCGAGTGCATCTTCTGCGCCCAGCTGAGCGGCGTGCTCGACCAGTTGTTGGCACGCTACCCCGACGATTTGCGCGTGGTCTACCGCCATTACCCGCTGATCGGCTCGGCGGAGCAGCCGCTGCACGCCAAGGCCGCCCTGGCGACGCAGGCCGCCGAGGCGGCCGGGCGTCAGGGCAAGTTCTGGGAGATGCACGACCTGCTCTTCGCCGAGCAGCCCGAATGGTCTGCGCTGGACGAGGCCGGCTTTGAGGCCTGGCTGGCGGACGCCGCCCGCCAGTTGGAACTGGACGCGGCGCAATTTACAGACGACTTGTACAGTGAAGAGCTGGTCGCCCTGGCGCAAGCCGCCTGGGACGAGGGCCAGGAGATCGGCCTGCCGGGCACGCCCTTCCTGGTGATCAACGAATCGCTGTACTACGGCGGGCCGCTTGACATCTTCAGCCTGGACAACATCATCCAGGCCAAGCTGCTCACCGCGCGCCAGTTCCATAGCTGCCCGCCGATGGCCCTGCAACCCGGGGCCAGCTACACCGCCACCCTGCACACCGAGAAGGGCGACATCGTGGTGCAGCTGATGCCGGAAGTGGCGCCGATGGCGGTGAACAGTTTCGTCTTCCTGGTGGAGCAGGGCTGGTTCGAGAACATCACTTTCCACCGGGTCATCCCCGGCTTCGTGGCCCAGTCCGGCGACCCCTCCAACACCGGATACGGCGACCCGGGCTACTTCTTCGCCATCGAAACCGATCCCAACCTGAAGTTCGACCGCGCCGGCCTGTTTGCTATGGCCAACTCCGGCCCCACCGCCAACGGCAGCCAGTTTTTCATCACCTTTGGCCCCGCGCCGCACCTGGATGGCGGCTACACCATTTTCGGCGAAGTCATTCAGGGCATGGATGTTGCCCTGCAGCTCACCCACCGGGACGTTTCCCAAAATGCTGGCCTACCTCCGGGGGACATGCTCTACGGCGTCAGCATTGAGGTCCATTGACCACGCCCAAAATACAACCCAGCAAGCCGGTCCCTTTTGACTGGCTGACCCTGCTGCAGTTCGGCTGCAGCGGCTTGATGGTAGCCGGCGGTCTGACGCTGATTTTGGGGCTGGCGCTCAACACGCTTCTGGCGCCCTGGCTGGGAACGATCGGCCAGGAGCCGCTGTTCGTGCTCACCACCTTTCTGGGCACCCTGGCCGCCTGCCTGGCGCTGGCGCCTTCCGCCTGGCATGCCCTGCGGCGCATACTCAACCTGCCGGCGCAGGGGTTCCGGGCATTCGGCAGCCGGTTCGGCTACGCGATCCTCGCGCTGCCCCTGGCGCTGGTCGCCAGCCACTGGGCGCTGCAAGCCGGCCTGGAGTGGTTGGTCGCATTGCTCTACCTGGTGCCTGCGGTGCTGGTGGTGGTCTGGTTGGCCTGGCTGGCCCTGCACGGTTTGCAGCTCGGCTCAGCCCAGCGGGTGTGGGGGGCGCTGACCAGCGGCCTGGTGGGCGTGCCGGCCATCGCCTTCATCCTGGAGATATTGGCCGGCATCGCCCTGCTCATCGTGCTGGCGATATACGTCCAGCTCTCGCCGCAGCTCAGCCAGGCGCTGCAAGCGCTGATGGATGCGCCGGTGAGCCTGGTGGAAGAAGACCTCAGCCTGATAGCGCCCTTCTTCAACGACCCGGTGATTTTGCTGGCCGCTTTCTTCGCCCTGTCTGTGATGGTGCCGATCATCGAAGAGCTGTTCAAGCCTCTGGCAGCGTACCTGCTGCTGCGCCGGCCGCTGAGCCGCGCCGACGGCTTCGCCCTCGGCGCGCTGGGCGGGGCGGGCTTCGCCCTGGCCGAAAACCTGTTCCTCAGCGCCCCGGCGGATACGCTGGTGCTGGCCGCCGCGGCCCGCGGCGGGGCCAGCGCCATGCACATCCTCACCGCCGGGCTGGGCGGCTACGCTGCAGTGCGCTTCAAACAGCAGCGCAAATACGGCGGCCTGCTGGCCGTATTCGGCCTGATCATCTTCATTCACGCCCTGTGGAATGGCCTGGTGCTGCTCAGCGCCGCGGGGGCGATCAGTGAGATAATCCCCGGCGGGCTGGTGCCGGTGGAATTCGCCGCGGTGGCCTCGGTATTATTGGCTGTGCTGGGCATCAGCTGCGCCTACTTTATCTGGCGCATCAACCGCAAACTAAGAAGCGATCCAAACGCCTGACAACAAGGAGCTTATTTAGCACATGTCTCAAATTCTCGACGCAATGATCGATCTGCTGCACACAATGGCGACCAGCCTGCCGCTGCCGCTGTTCACCATCGTGGCGGCTTTTGTGGAGGAGGTCATTGCCCCGATCCCCTCACCGCTGGTGATGACCCTGGCCGGCTCGCTGGCCGCCTCCGCCGGCCACCCGGTACTGTATCTCGGCTGGCTGGCGGTCATCGGCGGCATCAGCAAGACGCTGGGCAGCTGGGTGGTCTACATTCTCGCCGACCTGGGCGAAGACATCGTACTGGGCCGCTTTGGCAAGTACCTGGGCATCTCCTCCGCCGAGGTAGAAGGCTTTGGCGCGCACCTGAACAAAGGCCGCCGGGATGGCCTGGTCATCTTTCTACTGCGCGCCATCCCGATCATCCCCACTGCGCCGGTATCCCTGGTGGCCGGGCTGATCAAACTCAACCTGCGCTCCTATCTGCTCTACACCCTGCTGGGCACCTTGGTACGCAATGTGCTGTACCTGTATTTCGGCTACACCAGCCTGCAGGCAGCCACCTCGGTCAGCGAGGGCTTCGAAAGCATGGAAGGCATCGGCTATTTCGTCCTGGCGCTGATGATGGCGGCGGGCATCGCCTACTTCTACTACCTGCGCAAGCGCGGCACCGGCATGGTGATGGTCGAGCGGATTACCCGCAAAAAGTAACACCAAAAAAAAGCCCCTGCAGTTGCAGGGGCTTTTTTTTGTTGGCTAGGGGAGCAGCCGCAGGTGGACTGCGGCGGCGGCTTCCACGCTGCTGCGCGTCCAGGGCAGCGGGTTCATCTGGCCGGCCGCCCAGGGCTCAGCCATGTCGATGTAATGCGGGGCGTAGGCGTGGCCGGACTGGCCGGTGATGTGGATCTGCCAGGAAGCATCCCAGTCCGCCAGATCGAAGATGCTGCGCTTGGAGGGCAGGCTGGTCACCGCAAAGGTGCCGCTGCTGGCATTCCAGTTGGTGGCGTTGACGATGGAGCTACCGCCGCTGACCGGGAACGGCCCGCGGTCGAAGAGGCGATTGATCAGCGGGAAACTGCCCATCACCTCATGCTCGAAGGTGATGGTGTGCTCGTGGCCCCAGGCCCAGCCTGCCGGGTCACTGCCGTGGCTGGCGCTGAGGTCGGCCAGCGCGGTTTCGAAGGCCGCGGTGAGGACCTCGTCGCGGGTCTCTTTCGCCGCGGTGCTCGTGTCGTCCCACCAGAGGTTGGTCGGGTCAGCCAGCAGGCTCTTCACAGTGGTAAAGGCGGGCGAACCGCCGCCCGGGCGGTAGTCCTCGGGAAGCTCATCGTGGAAGATGTCCGCCAGCAGCTGCCGCCAAAAGTAGTTGAACAGCAGCGCCTGCGAGGAATCGCTGCCCTGGTCGCCGTTCCAAGCGAGTAGCTCGTCACGCAGAGCCGCGGTGCGCGGGTCGGCAAACTGCAAAGGCGCCAGGCTGGGGATGATCTCCAGCGCGCCCAGGTTGGCATTGTCGAAAAGCATCTGCTGGTAGTAGCTGGTGTCGATCGGGCCGGGGGCGGCCAGGATCAGCTCCTCGATGCGCATGGCGCGATAGCCATAATCCCAAGTATCCACGATGGCGAAGGGATAGTCCGGCCCGACGATGGCGTTGTTGGCCGCCACGATGTAGCCGGCTTCGGGGTTGAGCGCATAGGGCAGGTGCTCAAAGGGGATGTAGCCCTGCCAGGCAAAGGTATCCACCCAGCCCGGCATGGGATAGCGCCCGTCAGAGGCGCGCAGCGGGATGTGCCCGGGCAGCTGGTAACCGATGTTGCCGTCCACATCCGCGTAGAGCAGGTTCTGGGAAGGCGCCACAAACTCGCGCGCCGCTTGGCGGAATTCATCGAAGTTCTGAGCGCGGTTGATCTTGAGGATGGACTGCAGGGTGTTGCCCGGCTCCAGCGCCGTCCAGCTCAAGGCGATGGCGTAGTCCGACGGCAGGTTGATGCCGGAGGTTTCGTGGATATCCCGCAGCGGGCCGTAGGCATCGGAGATGATCGGGCCGAAGTGGGTGATGCGCACCGGCAGGTCCATCGTGTCGGCGCTGCCGATGCGGATCTCCTCGTGGACCACTTCCATATCCAGCCACAGGCCGTTCACTTCGTACTGGTTCTCGTTGTCCGGGTTGACCCGGATGATGTACAGGTCCATCACATCCGCGCCCACGTTGGTCAAGCCCCAGGCGATGCGCTCGTTGTGGCCGATGACCACGCCGGGCGCGCCGGGGAAGGAGACGCCGACAACGTCGAAGTCACAGTCCGGCCCCTTGGGCGCGCAGTGCAGGCCCACCTGGTACCAGATGGAGGGCATGCTGGCGCCCAGGTGCGGGTCGTTGGCGAACAGCGGCATGCCACTGGCGGAGTGCTCGCCGGAGATGACCCAGCTGTTGGAGCCCAGCTGCGCCTGCGGTTCGCCGCCCAGCCAGCCGTCCACAGCGGCCATGTTGCGCTGCACCCCGGCGAGCAGCGGCCCCAGGGCCTCCGGCAGGCCGGGTTGGTTCTGGATCTCGGTCATGATCGCTTCGCCGGTAAACTCATATTCCGGCAGGATCAGCGGGTGGTCTTCGGGATATGGCGGGAAGAGTTCTGCGATGCGCTCGGGCGGCAGCGTGCTGGACAGGATGGCGCGCTCGATTTCGTTGTCCATGTTGTCGCGCAGGTCCCAGGCCATCGCCTTGCCCCAGGTGAGCGTGTTCAGCGGCTCCCAGGGCGCCGGCTGGTAACCGGGGTTGAGCAAGCTCAGGAAAAGGTATTCCAAAG
Organism: Anaerolineales bacterium; assembly: GCA_026129335.1. Lineage (GTDB taxonomy): Bacteria > Chloroflexota > Anaerolineae > Anaerolineales > UBA11579 > JAMCZK01. The sequence goes on along the minus strand of JAHCIH010000001.1, from coordinate 213,577 downwards.
AGATCTGGGGGCCTTTGCGCTCGGCCAGGTAGGCGTTCACACCGTCGGCATAGGCTTGCAGCATGTCACGGGTCTGCGCGTCCAGCATTTCAAGCTCCTGGCGGGCGACGCGCTCCCAGCCCACCGTGCGCAGGAAAATATCCGTGTCCAGGGTGTTGCTGCCGAGCATCTCGGAAAGCCGTCCAGCGCCTACGTGGCGTTGGAAGTCCATCTGCCAGAAGCGGTCCTGGGCGTGCACATAGCCCTGGGCGAAGAACAAGTCGTATTCGCTGGAGGCGAAGATGTGCGGCACGCCGGCCGCGTCGCGGTAGACGTCCACCGGCGCGCTCAAGCCGGAGAGCTGGATTTCACCTTCCGTCTGGGGGAAAGAATCGTCAATCGAAATGTACACATAGATGCCCGCGACCACCAAAAGCACAGCCAGGAGAGCGAGCACACCGAGCAGGATACGGCCAAGACGACGCATAAGAACCTCGTTTGCAGGGATTGGAGCCAAAGTATAAACCCGAACCCAAGCGTGTGGATTAACGCCAGGGAGAAAACAAAAACGGACGCCGCTGGCGTCCGTTTTTTGTGTGGTTGGGGGGCGGCTACTTGCCTTTGGCCATATTGGCCATCAGCATCTTGAGCGCAGCGTTGGCGATCAGCTGGCCGGACTGGGCGCGGTGGTCGCTCTTGCCCATCTCGGTGCCGGAGACCAGCGTCTGAGCCAGCTGGCCCACGTCGATGCCGGCTTCCTGCGAAGCCTGCAGCAGGTCCAGGCCCATGCTGAGCAGGTCGGCGCCGCCGCCCTGCTTGCTGCTGGCCGCCGGCTTCTGGCTGCCGGACATGCCGGTGACCAGGCTGCCCAACAGGCTGCCGACCAGGTCCTGGCTGCCGGAACTCTGGCTCTTGTTTCCGCCGTTGAGAATGGTCATCAGCAGGCTCAGCGCCAGGTCCATGGGGATGCCGCTGCCCTTGCTCTTGTTTTGGGTTTGGCCGCCGAGAAACTGCTGGGCGGCCTGGGCCAGCCCGCCGGCGAGCACATTGGCGGAGCCGCTGTTGCTCTTTTGGCGCACCAGTTGCGCGGCGTATTCCAGCTGGCTGGGCACATCGGCGTTTTTCTTCTCGCGCATCGCCTGCTGGACCACTTCCATGATCTCGGCCATGTTGTCGCCGTGGTTGCCATTGTAGGTGTCCGCCTTGTTGAGCTGAGTGCGGTTTTGCTGGATGGCCTGGGCGGCAACGCCGAACAGGTCCAGCAGATCAATGGTTTGTTGAGACATTTACTTCCTCTTGCTTTCTTACTTAGTTCTTGACCAATTTCCAGGCTGCGGGCAAAAGCAGCGCAGCCAGGAGCGCCTTGATGGTATCACCTATAAGGAAGGGATACAAACCCGCCGCCAGCGCCGGCTGCCAGCCGCCCATCAGGGTCTGCAGCCAGCTGATGCCGAATGCATAGATGGCCAGGTTGCCCAGCGCCATGGCAGCCAGGGTGAGGCCCAGGCTGCGGCCCCAGCCGCGCTCGGCCAGCCAGCCGACCAGCCAGGCGGCGGCCACGAAGCCCACCAGGTAGCCTCCGGTGGGGCCGCCCATGTAGGCCAGGCCCGCTTGCCCGCCGGTGAAGAAGGGCAGGCCGGCGGCGGCCATGCCCAGGTAAGCCAGCACGGCCAAGGGGCCGCGACGGCTGCCCAGGGCCATGCCCACCAAGAGCACGGCCAGGGTCTGGCCGGTGATGGGCACCGGCTGCAGGGGGATGCGCACCTGCGCCAGTGCAGCGATGAACAAAGCGCTCAGCAGGATAAGCAGGCCGTCGGTCAGGGCGCCGGGTTTGGCGCCGGAACGGACCAGTACTCTTTCAGCCAGGACTTGTTGTTGCATTGCCATCTCCTCAAAAGGCGAGTATCGAAACAATCATAACATCAGGCCGCTTTGAGGAACGCCAGGGTGCGTTCCCAAGCCAGCCCGGCGGCTTCGGCGTCGTAGGCATCTGGCCGGTTGTGCTCGAAGAACCAGTGCCCGGTGCCTGGGTAAATGTGCACCTGCAGGTTGGGCGCATTCATGGCCCGCGCCTCCTCGGTGGATTCGTAGGGGTCGTCTTCGGCGAAGTGGGCCAGGTACTGTGCATGGCTCTTGCTCACATCGATACCGGCCATGCCGTAGAAGAGCACCACTTTGCCCAGCGCATCCGGGTGCGCCTGGTCGAGCACGTAGGCATACGCGGCGCCGAACGAGAAGCCCACCGCAGCGGGCTTGCCGCTGGCCGCGGGATGGGCCTGCAGGTAGGCCAGCGCACCCTCGGCCAGGGCCTGCATGGCGGGGAAATCCTCCTCGGCGGCGGTGACCAGCTTCTCGGCATCGGCGACCTCGGAGGCCTGCGCACCGGCGAAGAAATCCGGCGCGAAGACCACGAAGCCCTCGGCGGCGAACTTATCGGCCAATTCAGTGAAGAAGTCGGTCAGTCCCCACCAGGCGTGCAGCAGCAGCAAACCGGGGCCGCTGCCGCCGGGCGGCAGGGCCAGGTAGCCGCGGTGTTGTTTGTCTCCTGAAGTGAATGTTTGCATTTTGATCTCTCCTGCGTCATTGCGAGGAGCGGAGCGGCGCAGCCGGCGGAGCGACGAAGCAATCTCAGTGCACAAATCCCGACACTTAGATTGCTTCGTCGGCCCTGGCTACGCCGGGCCTCCTCGCAATGACGGGTTAACTCTTATACGCCCACTCGCCCTGGCGCATCAGCGGCTCGCGGACGCCGTCTTTGGTGATGCCGTCGATGTCCATCTTGTCCGAGCCGATCATGAAGTCCACGTGCACCAGGCTGTCGTTGCCGCCCGCGGCGGCGAAGTCGGCGTCGCTCATCGTCTCGCCGCCCTTCAGCGTGAAGCGGTAGGCGCGGCCGATGGCGATGTGGCTGGCGGCGTTCTCGTCGAACAGTGTGTTGTAGAAGAGCACGCCGGACTGGGCGATGGGCGAGCTGTGCGGCACCAGGGCGATCTCGCCGACGCGGCCGGCGCCGTCGTCGCTGGCCAGGATGTCGCGCAGCACTTCCTCGCCTTTCTTGGCCTTCACGTCCACCACGCGGCCGTCTTTGAAGGTCAGGCTGAAGTCTTCCACCAACCGCCCTCCATAGCTCAGCGGCATGCTGGCGGCCAGCTGTCCCTCGGCGCGGTCCTTGTGGCCCAGGGTGAAGACCTCCTCGGTGGGCAGGTTGGGCGTGAAGGTGATGCCGCCCAGCGTGTCAGACTGGGCGCTGTTCCAGACGTGCCCGGCGGGCAGGCCGGCGGTGAAGTCCGTGCCCGGGCCGGTGTAGTGCAACGCGTCGTACTGTTTCTCGTTCAGGTAGCTGCTGGCTTCATTCAATTGCTTGATGTGCGCGTCCCAGGCGGCCAGCGGGTCCGGCTGGTCCAGCCGGCAGAGGTTAAAGATCTGCTCCCAAAGGGCATCTTCCTGCTGCTCGGCCGGCAGGTCGGGGAAGACTTTGGCCGCCCAGGCCGGGTGCGGAACCGAGGCCAGCAGCCAGGCGTAGGCGTTCTTCATCAGCAGTTCCATCTGCGGCATCATGTGCTTTTCCATGGTGCGCTGCGCCTGGGTGACCAGCTTGGCATCCTGCCCGCTGAGCAGGTCGGGGTCCTCACCGTAGATCGAGATGATCGCGGCGCCGTTCTTGGCGTGCTCGTAGAGCGCCTGAGTGCGCCAGCTGGGGTACTCGCCGAAGGCGTCCCGCGGGGCGTGCTGGAAGCGGATCAGCTGCGTCTGGTCGTCGTCCCACATCACGTCGACCAGCGGCGCGCCCATCTGGTAGGCCTGGGCGGCGATGCGGCGCACCAGCGGGGCGGAGCGCAGCGGCGCGCCGCGGAACAGGTTTTTGCCGCTGACCACCAATTTTTGGCCGGGCTGCAAGTTCAAGCCCACCTTCAAGATCAGTTCAGCATATAAATCAAGTTTTTTCTCGAAATGAGACATCGCCATTGAGTTTCACCTGGGTTTTGGAATGGGAGCAGTATACACTGTCACTTTCACCCGCTTCTCGGCCCCTGCTCCGCACGGCAAATGGTGAGATAATGGGCCCAGATTCGTGCAACCGGCTGCCTATGGAGATCGGTATGGACGAGAAAAAGCCAAAAATACTCGGGGACATGGACGCCGATGAGGTCTTGCGGGTTTGGCTGCTCGAGGGATACCCCGGCCTCGCCCGGCGTTCCCCACCCCACCTGAAGTGGCGGGTGGCCATGGAGGGAGGCCTGCTCAAGGTGCTGCCCTCCGACCCACGCTGCATCTGGTGCCATGCGCCGTTCCGCGGCCCGGGCGCGCCGCTGATGCGCGCGATCGGGAAAGACAAATCGCGCTACAACCCCAACTTGTGCAATGAATGCGAGACCATGGTCGTGGCCAACAACGCCAGCGCCGAAGTGGACATGGCGCTGCTCTTCGCCGATATCCGCGGCTCCACGGCCCTGGCTGAGAACAGGAACCCCGCCGAGTTCAGCCAGTTGATCAACCGCTTCTACCGCGAGGCAACCGCCGTGCTTGTCGATGAAGGCGCCTTCATCGACAAGCTGGCTGGCGACCAGGTGGCGGCCTTCTTCGTCTCGGGGCTGGCGGGGGCGCAGTATCACCAAAGCGCGCTGCGCTCCGCCCAGAAGATTCTGCAGGCCACCGGCCACAACGACCCGGCTGGCCCCTGGGTGCCGGTGGGCATCGGCTTGCACAGCGGCCTCAGCTACTTCGGCGCGGTGGGCACGCCCGACGGCATGACCGACATCACCATGCTCGGCGATGCGGCCAACACCGCAGCGCGCCTCTCTTCCGCCGCCGGTCCCGGCGAAATCCTGGTCAGCGAGACGATCGCCGCCCACATCGACCTGGACACCGGCGGGCTGGAGAAACGCCGCCTGGAGCTCAAAGGCAAGAGCCAGGCGGTCGGCGCCTGGGTATGGAAGCACGCCAACTGATCCGGAGCAGGCATGGCGAAGCCGGTCATCCTCGCGCTGGACGATGAAGTACAGGTGCTCAACGCCATCGAGCGCGACCTGCTCTCGCAATACGGCGAGACCTATCGCGTGCTCAAAGCCGGCTCCGGGGCCGAGGCCCTGGAACTGGTCAAAGCGCTGAAAAAGCGCAACGACCCCGTCGCCCTCTTCCTGGTAGACCAGCGCATGCCCGGCATCACCGGGATCGAATTCCTGGCCGAGGCGCGCAAATATTACGGCGATGCGCGCCAGGTGCTGCTCACCGCCTACGCCGACACCGAAGTGGCCATTGCCAGCATCAACACCATCGGGCTCGACCATTACCTGATGAAGCCCTGGCACCCGCCTGAGGAACACCTCTACCCGGTGCTGGACGAACTGCTGGACGAGTGGTTGAGCCAGGCGGCGCTGCCCTACGACGGCATCCGCGTGGCCGGCACCCTGTGGTCCGCCAGCAGCCACGCAGTCAAAGACTTCCTCGCCCGCAACCGGATTGGCTACCAGTGGCTGGATGTCGAAAACGACGCTGAGGCGCGGCTTCTGGTGGAAGCTGTGCCCGAGGCCGGCGGGAGGCTGCCGGTGGTCTTCTTCCCGGACGGCAGCCAACTGGTCGCGCCAGTGGAGCGCGCCCTGGCCGAGAAGGTCGGCATCCGCACCCAGGCCTCCGAAGAACATTACGACCTGATCATCATCGGCGGCGGGCCGGCCGGGCTCAGCGCCGCGGTATACGCCTCCTCCGAGGGCCTGCGCACGCTGATCATCGAGCGCCGCGCCACCGGCGGCCAGGCGGGCACCAGCGCGCGCATCGAAAACTACCTCGGCTTCCCCAACGGCGTCAGTGGGCGCGAACTGGCCCGCCGCGCCACGGACCAGGCGGTGCGTCTGGGCTGCGAAGTGCTCACCGCCCGCGAGGTGCGCGCCGTGCGCGCCGAGGGCAATTACAAGATCCTCACCCTGGATGACGGCGAGGAACTCAGCTGCCTGGCGCTGATCATCGCCAGCGGGGTCACCCTGCGCCAGTTGGACGCTCCGGGTGTCAGAGACCTGCAAGGCGCCGGTGTGTACTACGGCGCAGCGGTCACCGAGGCGATGAGCTACAAAGGCAGGCACGTCTATGTGCTCGGCGGGGCCAATTCGGCCGGCCAGGGCGCCATCGGCCTGGCCAAATACGCCAAACAGGTGACCATCCTGGTGCGCGCGCCCATGCTGAAGGGCATGTCGCAGTACCTCGTCGAGCAGGTGAAGGCGGCGCCCAACATCCGGGTGCTCGCCAACAGCCAGGTGGAAGGCGTCGCCGGCACCGGCCGCCTGGAAAAAATCCGGGTGAAGGATGTGGAAAGCGGCAAAGTGCGCTCCCTGCCCGCGGCCGCCTTGTTCATCTTTATCGGCGCTGAAGCGCATACCGAGATGGTCGCCGGCCTGGTGGAGCGCAACTCGCAGGGCTTCATTTTGACCGGCAGCGACTTGCTGCAAAACGGCGCCTGGCCGAAAAGCTGGCCGTTGGAGCGCGACCCCTATCTATTGGAAACCTCGGTGCCGGGCATCTTCGCCGCCGGGGATGTGCGCCACGCGGCCATCCGCCGGGTGGGCTCGGCGGTGGGCCAGGGCGGCATCGCCGTGAGCCTAGTGCACCAATACCTCAGGACGGTATGAGGCTGGACGCACTCAGGCAGATATCGCTGTTCGCGGGCCTGGACGAAAAAGACCTGCAAGGTCTGGCGGATATGCTCAGCGAAGTCAGGCTCGCCGCGGGGGAGATGCTTTTCCGCGAGGGCGATGCAGGCGGCGAAGCCTATGTGATCCAAAGCGGCCGTCTGGAGGTGCTCAAGGCCTCGGCGGGCCGTGAAATGCTGCTGGCGCTGCGTGGCCCCGGCGAGCTGATTGGTGAAGTGGCCCTCTTCGACGAGGCACCGCGCATGGCCAGCGTAAAAGCGCACAGCGACAGCGTGCTGCTGGCCATCCCCAAGCGATCTTTCGATGAATTGCTCTCCAGCAGCCGCACCTTGCTGCACGCCATGTTTCGCGAGATGCTGGCCCGCTTGCGCGGGACCCAGGCGGCGATGCAGCAAAGCGAAAACCTCGCCCAGCTGGGCACGCTGACCGCCGGCGTGGCCCACGAACTGAACAACCCCGCCGCGGCCATCCAGCGCGGCGCCGAGCAGCTGCAAAGCAGCCTGGCCGCTTTATTGGCCGCGCGCAGCGCGCTGGATGGTTTGGCCATGCCCAAAGAGAAAGCCGCCCGCGCCGAAGCATTGCACGCCGAAGCGCAGGCGCGGGCCACTGCCCCGGCGGGCCTGGACGCGCTGGAACGCAGCGACCGCATGGCCGCGTTGGAGGCCGGGCTGCATGGGCGTGGCCTGCCCACCGGCGGCGCGGGCCAGTTGGCTGACCTGGGTTATACGCCCGCGACGCTGGATGAGCTGGCCGCACAGTTCGCGCCGCAGGAGTTGGCCGCGGTGCTTGCCTGGCTGGGCGCCAGCTACGCCGCCCATGCCCTGCTGGCCGAGATCGGCGCCGGCGCTCGGCGGGTCTCCGCCATCGTCGGGGCGCTCAAATCCTACACCTATCTGGACCAGGCGCCTGTGCAGGCGGTGGACCTGCATGCCGGCATCGAGGACACGCTGCTGATCCTGGGCAGCAAACTGCGCGGCGGGGTGAATGTGAAACGCCGTTACGCGCCGGACCTGCCGGCCATCCAGGGTTACGGCAGCGAACTCAACCAGGTGTGGACCAACATTCTCGACAACGCCATCGCCGCCATGGACGGCCAAGGCGAGATCGAGATCGAAACCCGCCTCGAGGGCGACTGGGCGGTGGTCGCCTTTGAGGACAACGGCCCGGGGATTCCCGAAGCTATCCAGCCCAGGGTCTTCGACGCTTTCTTTACTACCAAGCCGCCCGGCCAAGGCAGTGGGTTGGGCCTGAACATCAGCTACAACGTCGTCGTCCACAAGCACGGCGGGGACATCCTACTGTCCTCAGAGCCGGGTGGCACGCGCTTCGAAGTCTGGCTGCCCGCCAGTGGGGCGCGGCGATGAGCGAGCTGTTCCTCAAGGGTCTGATCGTGCATCTGGCCGCCGACTGGTTCCTGCAGAGCGACTGGATGGCGCAGCACAAAACCAGCCTGTACCACCCGGCCGCCTGGGTGCACAGCGGCATCCACACCCTGGGCTACCTGCTGGTGCTGCCGGCAAACGCCGCCCTGGCGCTGGGCATTTCGCACCTACTGATCGATACGCGCAAGCCATTGATCTGGCTGCGCGCTTTGTTCGCGCAGAAGCTGGGCGCCTACGAACCGGCCTTTGAACTGTGGCAAGACCAGGCCGCTCACCTAATTTTGCTGGCGCTGGTGGCCCTGCTGGCGGCTGGTTAGAATAGGGGCGATGGAACCCACCTTCCACATCGGCAACCTGCCCGTCTACGGCGAAGCGATCCTCTCGCCAATGGACGGCTTCTCGGACCTGCCTTTCCGCGCCATGGCCCGCCGCCTGGGCTCGGCGATGAGCTATACCGAATTCGTCAACGCCATCGACGTGGTCAACGTTCATCCGGCGCTGGAGCGCCGCCTGACCTACAGCCAAGGCGAGCGCCCGATCACCTTCCAGCTCTTCGACGACGATCCGGCCCGCCTGCTGGAGGCGGCGCTGCGCCTGCGTGAACGCAACCCGGACATCATCGACGTCAATATGGGCTGCTCAGCCAAGACGGTGGCCGGCCGCGGGGCTGGCGCCGGCCTGCTGCGCCAGCCGGCCAAGGTGGCGCAGATCTTCAGCAGCCTGAGCCGGGAATTGGACATTCCGGTTACCGGCAAAATGCGCCTGGGCTGGGACGAGGACAACCTCAACTACCTGGAGATCGCCCGCATTGTGCAGGACAACGGCGGCCAGCTGCTGGCCGTGCACGGGCGCACCAAAAAGCAAGCCTACAAGGGCGAGGCGAACTGGGAGGCCATCGCCGAGGTGAAGGCCGCGTTGAGCATCCCGGTGATCGGCAACGGGGATGTGCGCAGCGTCGCCGACATCGCCCGCATGCGCCGCTTCACCGGCTGCGACGCGGTGATGATCGGCCGCGCCGCGATTGGCAACCCGTGGATCTTCGCCGGCCTGGACCGCGAGGATGTGCCCGCCGAGCAGGTGCGCGAGACCATGCTGGCCCACTTGGACGCGATGTTGGATTTTTACGGCGCGGAGCGCGGCCTGGTGCTCTTCCGCAAGCACGCCAGCCGCTACATCAGCCCCTTCCGCCTGAGCACCGAGCAGCGCCAGCAACTGTTGACCAGTGAGACGCCCGGTGACTTCACCGCCCTGGTGGACGCGTTCGCCGACGAGCCTGTCTTCGCATAGGGTCGTAGGGACGCAGCCCTGTCCTGAGCGAAGCGAAGGGATGCTGCGCCCCTACCCAATCAATGCAGAGCTAACCACAAAGACACAAAGAGCCCCATTCGTCATTGCGAGGAGAGGAGCGCCGCAGCCAGCGAAGCGACGAAGCAATCTCGGTGCACAAATCAACGCTTAGATTGCTTCGTCAGCCCTGGCTAACGCCGGGCTTCCTCGCAATGACGGTTACTAATCTCCAAAACCTCCATTGTTCGCCGTGGTTCCTCGTTGATAGAATTTGTAGGTTAGCGACCAACAAAGAATGGACACCGCCATCACACAACCCAAACATGCCAACACGGATTGGCTGACCCTGAGCGAAGTGGCCAGCTGGCTGGGCGTGCACCCCAGCACCGTGCGCAATTGGGCCGACCGCGGCCACCTGCCCAGCCACCGCACCCAGGGCGGCCACCGCCGTTTCCGCCGCCAGGAGCTCGACCTGTGGGCCAAATCGCAGCGCGCCAACGCCTCCAAGGCTGAGGCGGCCCAGCTGGTGCAGAGCGCCCTGGGCTATACCCGCGTGCAGATCAGCGAAGGCGCCCTGGCCCAGCAGGACTGGTACCAGAAGCTGGACGAGGCCGCCCGCGGCGAATACGCCCGCAGCGGCCGCAAGCTGATGCAGGGGCTCAACACCTTCCTCGCTTCCGACGAAGAGGTGGGCCAAGCCGAAGCGCGCGCCATGGGCTACGATTACGCCACCCTGGGCCGCCGCCACGGCCTGGACTCGGTGCAGGCCACCCAGGCCTTCCTGTTCTTCCGCAATGCGCTGCAGGAAGCGCTGCTGGCTTCCTACGAAGAAGCCGCCATCCGCTCGGCCCAGGCTTGGGGGGACATGGCCCGCCGTATGGACGCTTTCACCAACCAGGTATTGCTCTCATTGCTCGAGACTTACCAGGCCTTCTCGGCCAACCGCAAGTAGCCCAACGCCCCGCCAATTGGCGGGGCGTTTGTTTGGCTCTATAATTGGTCTACTAACACCAGCCATTCATTCCCTCGGAGGCATCACTGTGAATGTACGCAATCTTTTCATCGGTCTGGGCAAAGCCGTCTTCTATTGGGGCTTTGTGCAGATCATCCTGATCGGCGCGGCCTATTTCGGCGCCATCCCCGCCGGCTACCATTCGATGAGCGGCCAGATCATGACCATCGCCCTGCTGCTGATGCTCGTGCTGTCCGTAGCCGGCAAAATGGGTCCGCGCATCATCGGCCTCAGCCTGCTGGCCTTTGCCTTGCTCGGCGCCCAACGGCTGCTGGTCCACGACCAACAGCCGCTGATCGGGGCTCTGCACCCCATCTTCGGCATCGGCGTCATGTTCCTGGGGCTGTCGCTGTCCAAGCGGGCCGCGCAGCTGCCCAAGTAGGCCCAACCGCCAACAAAAAAGCCCGCCGGTAACCGGCGGGCTTTTTGATTCGTAGTCAGCCTAGGCGGCCGCCTGCTGGCGGCGCAGGTTGCGCAGCAGGAACCATTTGGTGATCTCCGCGGCGATAGCGGGCACCAGGGCCAGCGGCAGGATGTAGGCCCAGTGCTGCAAGCCGAGGGCCTGGGTCTCGAAGATGTCGTTCAAACCGGGCAGGTAGACCACCACCAAGAGCAGCACGGTGGAGATCAGCACCGCCCAGTTCATGTTCGGGTTGCTGAACATGCCGCCATGGAACATGGAATAGTGTTCCGAGCGGGCGGTGTAGGCGCGGGCCAGTTCGCAGAAGCCCAGGGTGAGGAAGGCCATGGTGGCCGCTTCCACTTGCGAGTACAGCTGCAAACCGGCCAGGTAAGCGGCTAGCACGGCGGCAGTCTTGACCACCGTCTGGATGGCGATGCCCAGGCGCATCTCGCCGTCGATGATCGGCTCGTCCTTGCCGCGCGGCTGCTGTTCCATCACATCGGGGTCACCCTTCTCGGTGCCCAGCGCCAGCGCCGGGGCGCCGTCGGTGAGCAGGTTGAGCCACAGCAGCTGGATGGGCGCCAACGGCGAAGGCAGGCCCATCATGATGGCGGTGAAGATGATGGCGATCTCCGCCGTGTTGCAGGAGAGCAGGAAGAAGACAAACTTGCGGATGTTGCTGTAGATCACCCGGCCCTGCTCCACCGCCGAGACGATGCTGGCGTAGTTGTCGTCGGTCAGCACCATATCAGCGGTTTCCTTGGCCACGTCGGTGCCGGTGATGCCCATAGCTACGCCGATGTCGGCCTGTTTGAGGGCCGGCGCATCGTTCACACCGTCGCCGGTCATCGCCACCACGTTGCCGTTGGCGCGCAGCGCATTGACGATGCGCACCTTGTGTTCCGGCGACACGCGGGCGAACACGCTGGTCTGGCGGATTTCTTCCTGTAGCTGCTCGTCGCTCATCTCATTGAGCGTAGTGCCGGGGATCACCTTGTCGTTGCCCTCGGTCACCAGGCCGATCTGCAGGGCGATGGCCCGCGCGGTCTGCGGGTAGTCGCCGGTGATCATCACCGTGCGGATGCCGGCCTTGCGGGCCTTGACCAGCGCATCCTTCACCTCCGGCCGCGGCGGGTCGATCATGCCGAACAAGCCCACAAAGACCAGGTCGTGCTCCACGTTCTCCTCGGTCAACGGCTCGGGCATATCCTTCACCAGTCTGTAGGCCACGGCGATCACACGCAGCGCATCCTGGGCCATTTTGTCGTTGGCCTCCAGGATGCGGGCGCGCATGCTGTCGTTCAAGTCCACCGGCTGGTCATCTATCGTCAAGTACTGCTTGCACAGCTCCAGCACCACGTCCGGAGCGCCCTTCAGGGCGACCACATGCCAATCACGCTTGGCGTCGTCCTCGGTGAACGGGGAAAGGTCCTCGGCGTGCGGCTCGACGATCTGGTGGATGGTGGTCATGCGCTTGCGATCGGAGCTGAAAGGGATCTCCTGCACGCGCGGGTAGTACTTGCCCAGCTCGGTGTAGCGCCCGTCTCCCTTGGCCGCGGCGACCAGCATGGCCGCCTCGGTCGGGTCGCCGATGACACGGAAAGTCGGCTGGTGGCCGCTCTCGCCGCTGGGCTCCAGGATGGCGTCGTTGTCCAGGGCGGCCAGCCACAGGGCGCTGCTTAGACCGTGGTTCTTTTGAATATCGAACGGCTTGCCGTCCAGGCTGAACTCGCCCTGAGGCACGTAGCCCGTGCCGGAGACGGAGACCCGCCGGCCGTCCACCCACACGTCGGTGACGGTCATCGCGTTCTGGGTCAGCGTGCCGGTCTTGTCGGAGCCGATCACGGTGGCCGAGCCCAGCGTCTCTACGGAGGAGAGGCGGCGGATCAGCGCATTGCGGCGGATCATCTCGCGCATGCCCAGCGCCAGGCTGATGGTCACCACCGCCGGCAGGCCCTCAGGCACCGCGGCGATGGCCAGGGTCACGGCGACTTCGAACATGTGCAGCGGATCCTGCCCGCGCAGCCAGCCGACGAGGAAGACCACGCCACAGATGGCCAGCGCGGCCCAACCCAGCCAGCGGCCCAGTTCTTCGAGGCGGCGCTGCAGCGGCGTCGGCTCCTGGTGCACGGCCTGCAACATCTCGGCGATCAGGCCCACCTGGGTGCGCATGCCGGTGGCCACCACGATGCCGCGGCCACGGCCGTAGGCCACCAGCGTGCCCATAAAGGCGCTGTTGACCCGGTCGCCCAGCGAGACATCCGCCTGCTCCAAGCGAGTGGCGGATTTCTCTACGGGCAGCGATTCGCCAGTGAGCGCAGCTTCTTCCACGCGCAGGTTGACCGCATCCAACAGGCGCAGGTCGGCGGGGATGTAGTTGCCCGCCTCCACGAAGACGATGTCGCCGGGCACCACCTCGTGCGAGGGGATGGTCAGGCGGTGGCCGTCGCGCAGCACCTGTGCGTCCGGTGCGGCCAGCTGGCGCAGGGCGGCCAGCGCCTGTTCGGCGCGGCGTTCCTGGATGATGCCGAAGCCGGCATTGAGCACCACAATGGCCAGCACGGCGCTGGCCTCCACCCATTCGCCCAGGACGATGGAAATGCCCGCCGCGGCGAAGAGCAGATAGACGACAAAGTTGTTCAGTTGCTCCCACAACATGGAAAGGAAGCCCTTGGGGGGAGCCTCCTCCAGCCGGTTGGGGCCATATTTTTCCAGGCGGGCTTTGGCCTCGGCCTCGCTCAGGCCGCGCTCGCTGGAACTGCCCAGCTTCTCGGCCACTTCGTCGCGACCGAGGTTGTGCCAGGGTTCATTAATTTGTTGTTCTCGGTTAACAGGTACAGGCGTACGTGCCACTAGCGGTCCTCCTTCGGGACTACTTGCGGATTATGAACGATATTAAGCAGGCTTTTGGTTTGGGGAAATCCAACTGCAGGCGTGCAAAAGTGATTATATCAAATGCGGACGGCTTACGCGGCCCGGCGTTGATAAATTTGCCAATACGAGGCGCTAGTATAATCACCCAAAAATCACCGGAGAGATGGATGGCTTATAAAGACGTAACGGTTCCCGAAGGCGGCACAATCAGCATCAAAGATGGCGTGCTGAACGTTCCCGATAACCCGATTATTCCTTTCATTGAAGGCGACGGCACCGGCCGAGACATCTGGCGCGCCAGCCAGCGCGTGCTGGACGCCGCGGTGGAAACGGCCTACGGCGGGGCGCGCAAGCTGGCCTGGATGGAAGTGTATGCCGGCGAAAAGGCCTTCGACAAGTTCAACAACTGGCTGCCCGAGGAGACCCTGCAGGCCTTCCGCGAGTTCCTGGTGGGCATCAAAGGCCCGCTGACCACGCCGATTGGCGGCGGCATGCGCTCGCTGAACGTAGCGCTGCGCAAAGAACTGGACCTCTACGTCTGCCTGCGCCCGGTGCGCTGGTTCCAGGGCGTGCCTTCACCGGTGAAGAACCCGCAAGATGTGGACATGGTCGTGTTCCGCGAGAACACCGAGGACATCTACACCGGCATCGAATTCGAGAACGGCACGGAAGAGAACAAGCGCTTCAAGGCGCTGCTGAAGGAAGCTTTCCCCGACGACTACGCCAAAATCCGTTTCCCCGACAGCTCCGGTTTCGGCATCAAGCCCGTCTCGCAGGAGGGCACCGCCCGCCTGGTGCGCGCCGCCATCCAGTGGGCGCTGGACAATAAGCGCCGCAACGTGACTCTGGTGCACAAGGGCAACATCATGAAGTACACCGAGGGCGCCTTCCGCAACTGGGGCTACGACCTGGCCGAGGCCGAGTTCGGCGACAAAGTCTACACCTGGCAGACCTGGGAAAACACCAAAGCCGAGAAGGGCGAAGAAGCCGCCAACGCGGAGCAGGACGCCGCGCTGAAGGCGGGCAAGCTGCTGATCAAAGACGTCATCGCCGATATTGTCTTCCAGCAAACCATCACCCGGGCCAGTGAGTTCGATGTGCTGGCGACGATGAACCTGAACGGCGACTATCTCTCCGACGCGCTGGCCGCCCAAGTGGGCGGCATCGGCATCGCCCCCGGAGGCAACATCAACTACGCCAGCGGCCACGCTATCTTCGAAGCGACCCACGGCACCGCGCCCAAATACGCCGACAAAGACATGGTCAACCCTGGCTCGGTGATCCTCTCCGGCGAAATGATGCTGCGCTACATGGGCTGGAAAGAAGCCGCCGACCTGATCATCAAGGGCATGGATGGCGCCATCGCTGCCAAGACGGTGACCTACGACTTCCACCGCCTGATGGACGGGGCGACGAAGCTGAGCACTTCGGCCTTCGGCGACGCGGTGATCGCGGGGATGTAGCATATCGTGTAAGGGCAGCTTGCAAGCCGCCCCTACGGTTGCCTGCCTGTCTGGTTCGTCTTTGCGAGCCTTGCGTTGCGCAACAAAGCGGGCGAAGCAATCCCCAAGCCCCTGTCTATCTGTCGTAGGGGCGAAGCATGCTTCGCCCTTTGGTAGGCCATCGGCAGACGAAGCAATCTAGGCGTTTGGCTAAAGTCCCAGATTGCTTCGTCCGTTTCCAGCGCTGACGCGCTGGAATACTCCTCGCAATGACGCGCGGTCAGGTAGGGGCGCACACCGCGTTACTCACTACAAAGGCACAAAGGACACAAGAAAAACTCTGTGTTCTTCGTGTCTTTGTGGTTTAAAAGGTTTGTATGGAAAGTGCCCTCACCATCCTCCCCGCCAACCAGGCTTCCTGGGATGACCTGATCGCCATCCTCGGCCCGGCGCGCTGCCACGGCAAGCCCTGCTATTGCCAGCGCTTCAAGATTCACGAGCGCAACTGGCGCTTGGTGGGCGACGAGGAACGCGCCGACCGCCTGCGCGCCCAGACCCACTGCAGTGATGCGCAAGCATCACAGACGAGCGGCCTGGTCGCCTACCTGGGCGACGAGCCAGTGGGCTGGTGCGCCGTGGAGCCGCGCCCGGTCTACGAGAACCTGATGCTCAGGAAGTGGCTCTGGGTCGGCCGCGAGGACGAAGACGAAAACGACGAGAGCGTTTGGGCGGTGACCTGCTTCATCGTGCGCAACGGCTACCGCCGCCGCGGCTTCACCTATGCGTTGGCGCTCGCAGCGGTCGATTTTGCCCGCCAGCGCGGCGCCCGCGCCCTGGAAGCCTATTCGATGATCACCCACCCGGGCAAAACGATCACCTGGGGCGAGCTGCACGTGGGCAGCTACAACATCTTCGAGGAAGCCGGTTTCAGGAAAATCAGCCAACCCAGCAAGCGGCGCATCATCATGCGCATCGATTTTTAGGCCTTTCGGTAGGGGCGCACGGCCGTGCGCCCTACAGCTGATAGCTGAACGCTGGCCGCTGAAAGCTTTGGACACCGGTGCTATAATTCACATACTGGCTTTCCAAAAACATCAAGTTTCCACAACTTTGCAGGAGGCCTTCTTGGCTAGTTCCGCATCACCGCTCAAAACTACTGCAACCGGGTATGCCACGTACCAGGGCAGGGAGGGGCACTACGCTTTCCTGCTCCACCGCCTCACCGGGCTGGGCGTGCTCCTCTTCCTCATCATCCACATCCTGGACACCTCCACGGTCTACTTCTATCCTGAGCTCTACGAGCACGCCATCGCCCTCTACCGCAGCACGCCGTTCATGCTCGGCGAAATCGGCCTAGTCTTCGCCGTGATTTACCACGGCGTCAATGGCCTGCGCATCGCGGTGACCGACCTGTGGATGCCCAAGCGCTGGGCCATCCAGACCCAGCGCAACGCCGTGCGCATCACGCTGGCAATCAGCGTACTGCTCTGGGCGCCCGCCGCGCTGTGGATGACCTACAACATGCTGCTGCACAACCACGGCATCAACCTGCTCCCCTTCATCGGAACCCACTAAGCCATGGCCACACAAGCAAAAATGAAACCCCGTTTCGAAGCGATCGCCTGGCGCGCCATGCGCTACAGCGGCATCCTGCTCATCCCGCTGGCCTGGTTCCACGTCTATTTGCAGGACGTCATCGTGGGCGTGCACGCCATCGATATCAATTACGTGGCCGTGCGCCTGGCCAACACCGGTTGGGTGGTCTACAACTTCTTGCTGCTTGCCTTCGCTTTCGCACACGGTATGTATGGCCTGCGCCAGGTCAGCTTCGACTTCGTGCGCAGCGAGCGCGGCCGGCGCAACGTCAGCATTCTGCTGCTGGTGCTCTGGCTGGTCATCAGCCTCATCGGCGCTATCGCGCTGATTGGCGGCGCCCGTCCGGAACTCATCACTCATTAGTCAAGGAACCCTCATGGTGCAACATCATCAACACGAAGTCGTCATCGTAGGCGCCGGCGGCGCCGGCCTGATGGCCGCGCTCTACGCCTCGCGCAGCGCGGACACCGCGGTGCTCAGCAAGCTCTACCCCACCCGTTCGCACACCGGCGCCGCCCAGGGCGGCATCGGCGCGGCGCTGGGCAACCTGGAAGAAGACCACGCCGACTGGCACACCTTCGACACGGTCAAGGGCAGCGATTACCTGGGCGACCAGGACGCCATCGAATACATGTGCACCCAGGCCGTGCCCGTGGTCTACGAGTTGGAGCACATGGGCCTGCCCTTCTCGCGCAACCCGGACGGTACCATCGCCCAGCGCCGCTTTGGCGGGCACACCAACAACGAGACCAAGAAGCCGGTGATGCGCTCGTGCTACGCCGCCGACCGCACCGGCCACATGATCCTGCAGACCCTCTACCAGCAGTGCATCAAGAACAAGGTCAACTTCTACGATGAGTTCCACGTGCTCGACCTGCTGATGCGCGACGGCGTGGTCAACGGCGTGGTCGCCGTGGAGCTCGCCACCGGCGACCTGCACGTCTTCCACGCCAAGTCGGTGGTCTTCGCCACCGGCGGCCACGGCCGCGTCTGGGAGGTCACCTCGAACGCCTACGCCTACACCGGCGACGGCGTGGCCATCGCCATGCGCCGCGGCCTGCCCGCCCAAGACCTGGAATTCTTCCAATTCCACCCCACCGGCATCTTCAAGATGGGCATCCTGATCACCGAAGGCGTGCGCGGTGAGGGCGGCATTCTGGTCAACGACCAGGGCGAGCGCTTCATGGAGCGGTATGCGCCCACGGTCAAAGACCTGGCCTCGCGCGACGTGGTCAGCCGCTCCATCTTCCTCGAAGTCAAAGAAGGCCGCGGCATCAACGGCGGCCGCTACGTCCATCTGGATATGCGCCCGGAGACGGTGAACAAATACGCCGAGTTGGACGGTCGCACCGGTCCGGACGGCAAGCCGCTGATCGTCACCGGCGAGCAGCTCCTCTCCAAGGTGCCCGACATTGTCGACTTCGCCCGCACCTACCTGGGCGTGGACCCTATCAAAGAACTCATGCCCATCCAGCCCACCGCGCACTACGCCATGGGCGGCATCCCCACCAACTTCCACACCCAGGTACTGGCTGATGCCAAAGGCGCCGTGGTGCCTGGCTTCTTCGCCGCCGGCGAAGTCGCCTGCGTCTCGGTGCACGGCGCCAACCGCCTGGGCACCAACTCGCTGCTGGACCTGGTCGTCTTCGGCAAAGAGGCCGGCATCAAGGCCGCCGAATACGCCAAGGGCGCCGACTACAAGCCGCTGGACGAAGACCCCACCGCCTTCACCCGCGAGCAGCTGGACCGCCTGCTGGCCGGCAAGGGCGGCGAGAAAATCGTCACCATCGCCGAAGAGATGAAGATGAAGATGATGGACGACGTGGGCGTGTTCCGCACTGCCGAGGGCATGCACAGCGCCGCTGAGAAGATGCGCGAACTGCGCAGTCGCTATCTAAACGTCAGCGTGGACGACCACGGGCGCCGCTTCAACACCGACTTGCTGAATGCCTGGGAATTGGGCTGCCTGCTGGATGTGGCCCTGGTCACCGCCGTCTCCGCCGAAGCCCGGCCGGAAAGCCGCGGCGCTCACGCCCGCGAGGACTTCCCGCAGCGGGACGACGCCAACTGGCTCAAGCACTCCCTGGCCTGGCTGGACGGCGACCAGGTGAAACTGGACTACAAGCCGGTGACGATCACCAAACACCAACCCATGGAACGCGTGTATTAATCAGGAGCCGTGTGATGCTGGTTTATCTCAAGATCTTTCGCTACAACCCGGAGGCCGGCCGCAGCACGCCCTCCTTCGACACCTACAACATCGAAGCCCAGCCCACCGACCGCGTCCTGGACCTGTTGGAGCATGTCAAGGGCCATGTGGATGGCACGCTCTCCTTCCGGCGCTCTTGCGCCCACGGCGTTTGCGGCTCAGACGCCATGCGCATCAACGGCCGCAACATGCTGGCCTGCAAGGTGCTGGTGAAAGACGTGGGCAACGAGATTACCGTGGAACCCATCCTCGGCCTCCCCGTGCTCAAAGACATGATCGTGGACATGGAGCCGTTCTTCGACAGCTACAAGGCGGTGATGCCTTACCTGGTCAACGACGAGGTGCCCGCCGACGGCAAAGAGCGCCTGCAAAGCCCCGAGCAGCGCGAGCGCTTCGACGACACCACCAAGTGCATCATGTGCGCCGCCTGCACCACCTCCTGCCCGGTCTACTGGGCAGACGACCAGTACGTCGGCCCGGCGGCCATCGTCAACGCACACCGCTTCATCTTCGACAGCCGTGACCAGGCGGGGGGCGAGCGCCTCAAGATCCTCTCCGACCACGGCGGCGTGTTCCGTTGCCGCACGGCTTTCAACTGCACAGAAGCCTGCCCGCGCGAGATCCACGTGACGCAAGCCATTGCCGAGGTCAAGCAAGCCATCACCGGCTAAAAACAAAAACCGCCCTTTCGGGCGGTTTTTTTATTCCACTGAGACCAGCACGGCGGATACGGCTCGCCGGAGGAAATAATCTCCGGAGAAGGGATTGAAGAGTTCGCAAGTGAGCAAAGTGACCCAGGAGTAGCCGTCGTTTCGGGTGAGCACGTTCAGGTTCTTGGGCAAGACCAATTGCGAGTGGCGCACCTCGTAGGTGTAGCTGCGACCGTCGGCGCGGATTTCCACCTGGTCACCGTATTTCAATGTGTGGATGCCGGCGAACACGCCCGGCGTATTGTCCGCATCCCACACGTGCCCGGTGAGCACGCTGTTGCCCAGCCAGGTGGGCCATGCCGTGCCCTGCAGGTGGCCGGCCTGGCTGCCGAGCCAGCTCACGTCCCAACTGCCGTCTGCCTGGGGTACGCCCAATATGGTGGTGTGCACATCCAGCGCGGGGATGATCAGCTCCATCTGCGTGGCGGCGTATTCGGGGCGGGTCGCCGGCAAGGCCGCCACCCCGCCCGGCGCAAAGCCGGTGGCCGGCAGCGCCTGCGGGCTGGCCTCGCCAACGGTGACTGGGGCCGGCACAGTACCATCATCCGGGATGAAGGCGAATTTCAGGCTGTCGTTGGTCACGTCATAGTAGCTGATGTGGGCGCTGCCCAGCTGCAGTGAGGTGTCCCAACCCACTTCGCCCGAATCGTCCACCACCTGAATGTCCGCCGAAGCACAATTCGGGTCCAGGCAGCGCGCCAGCTTGAGGTCACCGTTGCCGTTGTCGAAGTAGCTGATCACCGGCAGGTTGCCGTCCAGCTTCAACGAAGAGTATTCGCCCACATCGCCCGAATCGACCACGTTGATTACAGGCGGAGCGGTGCAGTCTGCGTCCACACAACTGGCCAGCTTGAGACGCTGGTTGGTCACATCGTAGTAGCTCATCACCGGGAAGCCGGAGTTGCGCAGTTCCAGCGAGATGCCGTTGAAGCCGACGTGGCTGCTGTCGTCCACCGTATTGATCGTGGCCGGCAGCGTGCAGTCCACATCATTGCAGCGCGCCAGCTTGACGCTGTCGGCGTCGGCGTCATAATAAGCGATGACGGGAAAACCGCCGGCGCCAAGCTTCAGCGACGAGAACAGGCCCACATCATTCACCCCACCGCCATCGTCCACTGTATTGATCACGTTGGTGCTGCAGATTATGTTTGTGCAATAGGCCAACTTGAGGGTGCCGGGGCCGTAATAACTGATCACCGCATTGCCCGAACTGTTAAGCGCCAGCGAAGTGTACGAGCCCACCCCGTTATCTTCAACAAGAAGATTAGCGCTCGCTGCGCAAGTCGGGTCAAAACAGGTCAACAAGCGCAGGGTTCCGAAATTGGCAGTCGTATAGTAGCTGACCACCGGGTTGCCGCTGGCGTCGAGCGCGATGCTGGTGAAGCTGCCCAGGCCGCCAAGGCCCGTGGCCATGGTCTGGATCGTGGGGCTGCTGCACACCTGGTCGTTGCAGAACGCCATCTTGAGTTCGCCATTGGTCCAGTCGTAGTAGGCGATGATGGCGTTGCCGTTGGCGTCAATCGCCAGGGCCGTGTAATAGCCCACATCATCGCCGCCGCCGTCATCCACCGTAACCACCGAAGCGGTGGCCGCGTAAACCGCCCCTGCGGCCAGCAGGCTGGCGCACAAGACCACGAGGAGGAGAATTTGCTTTTTCATAATTGGACAGGAAAATGCATTCTAGCACAGCATCTGCAACCCTATTCGCGCGCAAATATGAAGCTTTTGGCCGCCAGGTGACTCTAAGAAATGATCATTCAAACTTTGGAGGAACCCGTGAAACTGTTTGCTTTTTTACTCATCAGCACCGCCCTGGTGGCCTGCAGCCCGGCTGCCGCCGCCGACTCCCAGGCCACCATGATGGCCATGGCCGTGGAACTCACCCTGCAGGCCAACGCTGAGCTGACCGCCGAGGTGACCCCCACCGAGACGGCCACCGAAACCCCGGCGGAGACCGAGGTCGCCAGCCCCACACCGCAGCCGAGCCCCACCGAGCTGCCCGCAGCCACGCACACGCCCACCGCCACCGCGCTGGTCATCCCGGACTGGCCTCTGTTCCGCAATGGTGACAGCGGGCCGGAAGTGTTCGCCATCCAGCACCTGCTGCGCTCCCACGGCCATGATGTCACCGTGGACGGCCTTTTCGGCCCGCAAACCCGCCAGCGGGTCATCGCCTTCCAGAATGGCGCCGGCCTGGGGACCGATGGCATCGTCGGCCCGCAGACCTGGGCCGCGCTGATCCAGGGCCGCACGGTGGACCAGGGCGACACGGGCCAGGCCGTACGCGCCCTGCAGCGCCTGTTGAGCGGCAAGTTCGGCTACAACCAGGTCAACGTGGACGGCCAATTTGGCCCCCTGACCCGCGCCGCGGTGGACGACTTCCAGGCCAAGAACGGTCTCACGGTGGACGGCATCGTCGGCCCGCAGACCTGGCAGGCCCTGGTGGCGATGGAGCCTTAGAACTCGCCGTAGGCTGGTTATATAATGGATTCGGGTCTGCTTGCACATTGCGTCTACACCGACCCTGAGGCCAGTTGGCTTCTGCAAGCAAACGTATGGAGGTGTAGATGAAATTGCGCATCCCCCTGCTGTTGCTGATCATCCTCCTGCTCGGCGGCGCCCTGTTCCTTTGGGCCCGCCCGCAGGGGGCTCCGCGCGAAGGCGCGTCGATCTCCCCGGTTCTGGTGGACATTCTTGCGCCCGCCAACGGCCTTTCGGTCGTACAGGGCGATGCCTTGCCCGTGCTGGCGCAGGCCTGGAGCACCTCGCCGCTGGCCGCCGCCGAGTTGTGGGTGGACAACCAACTGGTCGCCGAACAGTCCATCGCCGGCTCCGAAGAGCCTGCCCAATTCGCCTGGGACTGGGAGGCGGGCAGCCCCGGCATTCACACGCTGGTGGTGCGCGCCCGTGACAGCCAGGGAGAAGAGGGGGTTTCCCAAACCGTGCTGCTCAACGTGAACGCCGCCGGCTTGACGCAGGTTCTCGCTGCAGCCGGGCAGACGCTCGAAGAGCTCAGTACGCAGCACGGCGCGGCCCCGCAAGAGGCCGCCGCTTGGAACCCTGGGCTCAGCCCCGACCAGCCGCTGGAAGCAGACCAGCCCGTCACCCTGCCCGCCGGGCAGGATGGGTCTGCGGCGCCCCCGCCGCCGGAGGCCGCTGGCGCCGGCCCAATCATCCATTGGGAGTTGGCGCCAACCACCTCGGTGGACCAGTCGTACTGCTACCAGTCCACCGGCGGCGGCTGGCAGCGCGTGCCGCAGGAGGACTTCGCTTTCCTGCCTGGCGAGAAGTGGCTGCAATCCCTGCTCCCTGGCCAACAGCAGCTGACTCTGATGCTGGAATGCTGGGGCTGGGAAGGCGGTATTCTGAAGTATCTGGGCAGGGGTGAAACCCAACTCGACAAGGCCCAAATGCCGGATGAAGTGATCATCTCCGCTGAAGGGTTCCAAGCCAGCGGCCAGACGATCACCTACGCCGGCGAACCCTCGAACGATTGGCAGATGCCGGCGCCTTTCGCTTTGCGTAAAGCGCAGAGCGTGGCCGAATGCATGTCGCATTACTCCTCCGGCAACCTCCTGGCCGGCCTGGTCTGTGAGAGCCTGCTGAACGGCCCCGTGAAGCAGTACGACGTCTTCGTCTGGGAGTGGCAGCCGGTGCAGTTGTGCTGGCCGACAGAGAACTGCAAGTGGCTGGAGCATGCCGACGGGTACATCTTTTATGAGATGGACGACCAGTTCAGTTATGTCCTCAACTCGCGGGTCATCGACAATGGCGCCCAAAAAGTGCTGGCCATCCCCTTGGGCTGGGGCGGTACCTGTTTCGGTGTGAGCGCCTATGCGGAATCGCTGACCGGCGAAGTAGTAAATTCGGAGATGGCCACATTCTGCGGAGAATCCGTGAAACCGCAGGAAGTCATCCTGAAGCCGGTGGACTGGCTGAGCACCTACAACGAGTGGATCAATCTGGATTGCGATGTCGGCTCGCCGCAATACACCCCGGCGGGCACGCAGATCACCGGCGGCATGCACGTGCTCAGCCCGGGGAACTGCATCCGCCAGGGCGAAGCCTCTGCGGCGGTGAAGTTCGACCTGGACATCCTTAAATCGCTCGGAGCCATACAGCAGGTCAACCTGCGCTTCAAGTCGGTGGGGTTGAACTACCAGTTGGACAGCTGGGTGGCCACCAACTTGAAACCCTTGTGCCTCAGCCGCCTGGGCAGGGCCAAGCAAGACTGGACCGGGCTGAGTTCCGGCCATTACATCGCCAACGACAACCTGTTGTGGCGCGAGCAGTATTTCGCTCCCTACAAATCGTTCTCCATGGCCGTGGGCGCGAACTCGATAGACGTGACCAGCGCTGTGCTGAGTTGGATAAAGAACCCCGCCAACAACCACGGCTTCATCCTCGCCCCCAACTACGCGGATGCCTACAACCAGGGCGTCTTCTACACTGGGGGAGAGCGGCTGGTGTGCTACTCGCTGCTCGATCACGTGGAACTGCAGGTGCGCTACTACGCGCCTGGCAACTGAGCGGAGCTAAAGATGAACAAGACTTCTCTGCTTATCTTGATTGCACTGACCCTGCTGGCCGCCTGCGCCCCGCGGGAGCCTGAGCCGGCGGCGGCCAACGGCCCGCTGTCCTGGTTCGATGCGCCGCTCCCGGGCGTCTACGGCCTCGAGACCGTCGAGCTGGTCTCGCACCACAGTGATTCCGGCGGCATCGCCGAACTCGAGTTCTCCGTGAACGGCGAGGTCACCGAGCGCTCCGCGGTCAGCGACAGCTCCAGCCTGGTGATCGACACGCGCCCCTGGATGCCGCCGGACGCCGGCGAATACACCCTCGGCGTGCGCGCCCGCAACCACGCTGGCCAATGGGGCCAGTTTGCTGAAACCTACGTGGTCATCCCACCGTCGGCGAGCATCGTCCAGGGCGTGGTCTACGCCGATGCCAACGGCAACGGCCTCATCGAGACCGGCGAAGACCCGTTGGACGACGTGGACGTGCACCTGGATGGTTGCGGCGCTTCGCAAGTGCAGACCACCGCGGCCGACGGCGCGTTCAACTTCAGCGGCCTGCCCGCGGGCAGCTGCACGCTGCAGGTCTTCAAGGCCGGCTGGGGCTTTTCCGGCTCGGCGCCCTCGGTTGGCTATCCCGTTCCGGTCGCCTCTGACCCCTACCTGCCCACCGCGCTGGGCATCTATCTGGCGCCAATGGCCGATGCGGCCGCAGGGGAAGATGAAGCCAGTTTCAGTGAGAAAACCCTCAGCAGCGATACGGTGTACACCGGCATCTGCATACCCAACGAGATCGGCTTCCAGGTGCGTGCGGCGCATCCGGATGGGCTGCGCGGCGTCACGCTGTACTTCCACCTGGAACAAAACGGGCAGCGCACGGAATGGAGCAGCGGCCATTCGATGACCCCGCTCGGCGACGGCTATTACCGGTTGATGGTGACCGGCGACCACCTGGAGGATGACAGCGGTTTTACACAGGCGAACGTGGTGTACCAATTCGTGATCGAGCCGGCCAGCGGGCAGGCCGCCGACCTGGTGCGCTCGGCGATCTACCGCGACCTGCGCCTGCTGGCCTGCGACCAACAGGCGCCAGCGCAGCAGCCCACTCCGCAACCAACGCCAACGCCGAGGCGCTGAGAGTAACAAAAAGCCGCCCCGTCTCCGGGGCGGCTTTTTTATTTTGGCGTTGCGGCAGCGAAACGGCGCATGGCCCCGAAGAAACCAATGTGCATTAGCAACCCGATGGCGTAAGCGATGCCTATGTCATACGGGCTTGCTAAGCCATTGGCGACGTAGAAGTACACAACATACCCGCCCAGTGGCAAGTTGAACAAGGCCGAGGTGACCGCCCCTGGCGAATACACACCGCGGGTTATTGTGTTGGTCAGATGCCAACTGCCATTGATAAAGAAAATACACGCAATTCCCAACGTCAGCCACGGCCATTGCGCGCCGGTAAAAGCCAGCGTCAGCAGGATAACTACACCAGCTGCAGCATCCGTATAGAAAGCCCGTTTCGCAGAAAGGGGCAAGTCGTCATTCTTACTGTCGAAGAAACGGGTATTGAACCATTTCGTGAAGCCCCCGGGGAATGTGTATTCCTCAAAAGTGTGCATGCCCGCCGTTACCACCAAGAGCCAATAGACCCAGTTGGGATCGTTCACCAAGCTGGGATTCAGAATCAATTGTCCAATAAAGATTAGCCCCAAAACTGTTGATATCCCATTTAGCAGTTGGGTGTAGAGCGTGAAGCGCTTTTTCTCGTCGTTCATTGTTCCTCCGTTACGTTGGCGGCTGGTTTGTTCCTTGCCCTTCCAGATATTGGGCAACATAGCTCTCAGCTTGGAAAGATGGCGCGTTGCTAGAAAATACGTCAGACAGGCTGTTCAGAAAGACAAGTGGTCCAATCAACATCAAAAATTGCAGATGTACAGAGTTGGGCCTGAGTTTTCCTTCGCCCTGATAGCGCTCTAGTATTTCCATCAGAGCCTGGACCTTTTTGATTGAATGCTGGGCGTATCGGCGGATTTCAGGATTACGCGGCAGCTCGTTCAAGATGGCTGGAATAAGGGTCTCCCGCTTCTTTATGGCCTGCCACAACGTATCCACAATCCGAATGAGGTCTTCTTCAAGGTTGCCTGTGTAGAAGATCGCTCTCGTGGCGATGGATTCAGCCTCGTATTTGAATAAGGTTTCCAGAACAGCTGTCTTGCTGCCAAAACGTCGGAATAGGGTTACCTCGTTCACGCCGGCTTCCTCGGCGATTTTTTTGGTGGTTAGGTTTTGAAATCCGTATTTAATCGCAGCGCGAATCGCCCCCTCGATGATGGCTTGTTGCGTTTCATCATATTCCTCGTATTGATTCTCTATCATTCTCTACCTTTTATGCAAGCAAGTTACTTGCTTGCATAATATAAGCGCTATTAAACATCTTGTCAAGACCCAACAAAAAGCCGCCCCGTTTCCGGGGCGGCTTTGGTTTTTATCGTCGCATTCCCCCCGATTTACTAACAGCTAGAAGCTAATCGCTAACCGCTATCTACGCGTCCACTTCCTGAGTCTTCTTGACGCTGGAGGGCTTGCCCGCCTTGAAGACGGTGCCTTCGCCCTTCTCGTCGACATCGACCAGGATGGTCTCGCCGGGCTTGAACTCGCCAGCGAGCAGCTGCTTGGAGAGCGGGCTCTCCACGTACTTCTGCAGCGCACGCTTCAGCGGGCGGGCGCCAAAGGCCGGGTCGTAGCCCTGCCCGGCCAGCCACTCGCGGGCCGCGGGGGTCAGCTCCACGTTGACGTTCTTCTCGGCCAGGCGCTCCTGCACTTCCTTCATCTGCAGGTCGACGATCTGCATCATGTCCTCGGTGGACAGCGCCGAGAAAGTGATGATCTCGTCGATGCGGTTGATGAACTCGGGGCGGAAGGTTTCGCGCAGCGCCTTCTCGATCTTCTGGCCGGACTGGCGCTCTTCGTCGTCGCCGGTCTCCTTCAGGAAGCCCAGCGAGCCAGACTTGCGCACGAACTCGGTGCCCAGGTTGCTGGTCATGATCAGCACCGTGTTGCGGAAGTCCACCGTGCGGCCCTGGCCGTCGGTCAGGCGGCCGTCGTCCAGGATCTGCAGCAGCGCGTTCCATACGTCGGGGTGCGCCTTTTCGATTTCGTCGAACAGGATCACCCGGTACGGGCGGCGACGCACCGCTTCGGTGAGCTGGCCACCCTCCTCGTAGCCGATGTAGCCCGGAGGGGCGCCGAACAGGCGGGCGGTGGTGTGCTGCTCGCGGTATTCACTCATGTCGATGCGCACCAGCGCATCCTCATCGTCGAACATGAACTCGGCCAGCGCCTTGGCCAACTCGGTCTTGCCGACGCCGGAGGGACCGATGAAGATGAACGAGCCGATGGGGCGCTTGGGGTCTTTGAGGCCGGAGCGCGCCCGGCGGATGGCGTCGGACACGGCGGCGATGGCGTCGTGCTGGCCGATCATGCGCTCGTGCAGGCGCTCTTCCATCTGCAGCAGCTTCTCAGATTCGGTCTCCATCATCTGGCTGACCGGGATGCCGGTCCACTGCGCCACCACGTCGGCGATGTCGTTGATATCGACCACTTCGTCGAGCTGGTGTTCGCTCTCCCAGGCTTCGCGGCGGGTCTTGAAGTCTTCTTCCAGGCGCAGGCGAGCCGACTTCTTCTCGGCGGCGCGCTCGTAGTCGCGCTCGATGCCGGCCTGCTCCTCTTCGGCCTTGTAGCGGTCGATCTCGGTTTTGAGGTTCTTGATGTCTTCCGGCAGGGAGTAGAGCGCCACACGCAGCTTGGCGGCGGCCTCGTCCATCAGGTCGATGGCCTTGTCCGGCAGATAGCGGTCGGTCACGTAGCGGTGCGAGAGGCGCACGGCCTCGACCAGCGCTTCGTCGGAGAAGCGCACGTTGTGGTGCGCCTCGTAGCGGTCACGAAGACCCATCAGCATCTGGATGGTGTCGTCCACGCTGGGCTCCTCGACATAGACAGGCGCGAAGCGGCGCTCCAGCGCGGCGTCCTTCTCGATGAACTTGTGGTACTCATCCAGCGTGGTGGCGCCCACGGTGTGCAGCTCGCCGCGGGCCAGGGCCGGCTTGAGCATATTGCTGGCGTCCATCGCCCCTTGCGCGGCGCCGGCGCCGACCACGGTGTGCAGCTCGTCGATGAAGAGGATGATCTCACCGCCGGCGCGCTGCACTTCCTCCAGCGTGGCCTTGAGGCGCTCTTCGAACTCGCCGCGGAAGCGCGAGCCGGCGATCATCGCGCCCAGGTCGAGCGAGATAACCCGCTTGCCGCTGAGGATCTCCGGCACGTCGTTGGTGGCGATCTTCTGGGCCAGGCCCTCGACGATGGCGGTCTTGCCCACGCCGGCCTCACCGATCAGCACCGGATTGTTCTTGGTGCGCCGGGTGAGGATTTGGATGACGCGCAGGATCTCGGTGTCGCGGCCGATCACCGGGTCCAGCTTGCCCTCGCGGGCGGACTGGGTGAGGTCGCGGGAGTATTTTTCGAGGGTGCGGTAGCGCGACTCGGCCTGCGGGTCGGTGACCCGCTGCCCGCCGCGCAGCTGCTGCACCGCGTCCAGCACCCGCTCGCGGGTCAGGCCGGAGCCTTCCAGCAGGCGGGCGGCGGCGGTGCTGCGCTCGTTGAGGATGGCCAGGAAGATGTGCTCGGTGGAGATGTACTCGTCTTTGAGCTTGTTGGCCTCTTCGTTGGCGATGTCCACCACGCGCTTTACCCGCGGGGTGATGAAGATCTGCCCCGCCCCGCCGCCGAAGATGTTGGCCTTGGGGCTGGTGCGCAGGATGTAGTCGAGGCGTTCCTTGAACGACTCGGCATCCACCTTTAGGATCTCCAACAACTGGCCCACGACGCCTTCCGGCTGTTCGATCAGGGCCAGCAGAATATGTTCGGTGTCGATTTGGTTGTGCCCATAGCGCTGAATGATCTCAGCGGCACGCTGTGCGGCTTCCTGGGCACGCTCGGTAAATCGGTCGAATCTCATCATAATCAGTACCTACCTTTAAAGAAACGTCATCCCCGTCATTGCGAGGAGTGCCTGGCGAGAGCCAGGCCGACGAAGCAATCTTCTAGATTGTCTGTATGCAGGAAATTATAGAGGAACGGCTACGGAACGAGTACAAGAATCGTGTTAGAGAATTCCTTAATGTTTAGATATTCCTGGTAACTTTGGCTGACTTGCAACCGGTTCACGTATTTGAAAAGCAACTTGTCCTTTAAAAAAACTATAATCGCTCAGGTTATATGTATTGAGCTCAATAGCTTGTACCCAATCTGCCGAGGCTAGATGGATTGCATCGTTTGTCCGCAATTTTTTGCCACCACTTTGCATCCCATTGCGCATGAAGTCTCGGGCTCTAAGGGCTATTGCGTCATTGAAATCCACTAATTCAACCACTTCTTGATTTCCGAGTAGCTGGTCGATTTTCTCTTCTTCACTAACAGACAGGGTCCGGTTCAAATTCTCGATGGCGGTCCAAGCCACTTCAACCCTGAAAGCGTAGAAGTTACTATGATGAGTTTCCTCTCCGAAGCAACTTGATCCAATATTGTCTCAATGACATTACTGCGATTCGGTTCATCGTTAAGATAGCTTAAAAAGACATCAGCATCCCAATAGATTCTCTTTGGTTCAGCCATCTCGCAATCTCCTGATAACTTCTTCTGGCTTCTCCTCCCCTTCCCAGGAAATGGCCCCTCTAGCTTCTCGATAGCTACCAGGCTCATACTGTGGTATTAGCTGAACATCAATTACGTTTCGGATAACAATCGGTATTCCGGTATCAGGTCGTCTCCCTATATCGCCAGAAACAACAGCGTTTTTCCCCCAGATACCGCGCATAGTCTCTTCCTGCCCCTCTTTCAGGTAACAACTAACAGCCCTATCAAAAATACTATCCCAGATGGTGAACTTCAATTTACCCCTGCTGCTCAAGGTTTGAACGATGCCCTTAACGCTGCCGATAGAGTACTTAATGGTTGGGGATTTCTTTCCAGCTTCAGGCTTGCTAGTTATATAGCTGTCTTTAGCCTCAGTCTCAAATCGAATAGCCGTGATTTGACCATTCAAAACATCGGTCATACGCTCAACGCGGCGTCTAATTCTGGGAGAATATGGAAAGGGCAGGTCATTCTGGATAGATACTCCCACGTTTTCGTAAGCGGTTATTACTTTTTCTACATAGACGGATTGCTCGTGGTATCCCTGAAAAGTGGCAGACGCACTCCCCGCATAAAGTTCTTCAACAGTCCATTGAATTTGAGCACCCTCAGCAACTTCATCAGCAAGTTCATTAACGAGAGCGGCAAACTCGTTCAGGGTGTTGGTGTAATCTCCCAAAGAGACTTTACCTTCAAGCCCAAGAGTAAGTGTGTTTTTCGACATCTCTAATCCTCCTCGACATCGGAGGCTATATGATTTTAGCGGGAATTCTCTTACTTTGCCAGCCACGCGCTATTCGCTGACAGGGCTATATGTGTCAGAAGACCAGCGCGACCGCGCTCGCCCAACTCGTCTACAGGGGGCTTGCCGCTGGCTTCTAAGATAACCAAGGTAGAGTTTGGGCCTTGTTAGAGCCGACGCGGGACAGCCCCAATGAAGACTTACAGACACTGCTCGCCATCACCTGCTGCCAGCAGTCGAGCCGCAGGTTAGCGAGAAGCCGCCACTTGACGGCTGGACTAACCCTTGCTAACCGCACAATAGACCCTTCCCAAGCAGCAGTCGCCCCCCTCTTCAGCGCATCGAATCCATGCTAATTGCTTAACAATTCTCATTTTTTCGACAAAACATGGCATGTCAATGCTATGCTTTGACAAATATTTACAAGGGAGGCCATCTATGTCCGACGACCAATCCAACCAACGCGCCGCGGCCGCGCTCGCCCGGCTCATCCACCACGGCATCGCCGCCGTCCCGCCAGCCGACCTGCCCGAAGACTGGCGTGAAGCCTACCAGGCCGTCCGCGCCGTTTCCGGCGGGCTGTTCCAGCGCCAGCAGGCCTTCCAGGCTGCCATTGCCGGCTCGTCCTTCGCCGTCCACATGGAGCTCGAGGTTGAAGATGCCTTTGACGCTATTCCAGACCCGCCGCAGGATTCCCTGCGCGTCTACTCCGCCTGGGAAACCCTGGACCAGCCGCCCGCACAGGACTGGTGCGTTCAGGGCATCATCACCCGTCCCAGCCTCAACATGCTCGTCGGCGCACCCGGCGCCAAAAAGACCTGGCTCGCCCTCGATCTCGCCGTCAGCGTCGCCTCCGGCCAACCTTGGTTGGGCCATCCCGTAGGGGCGCATGGCAATGCGCCCTCACAATCGTCGCCTCTCGTAGGGGCGGGGTCTCCCCGCCCTGGTATCCCGGTATTAATCCTCGACCAGGAAGGCGGCCTCCAGCGCACCTGGGATCGCCTCGGTCGTACCCTCCGCGGCCACGGATTGGCTGGAGAATCGTTGCCCGGCGTGAGCCGGGCAGATTCTCCTAAGGGGCACGAAGTGCCCCTACACTTCATTCCACCTGCTGGCTACAACCTTGCCAATCCTTCCGAAGTGGATGCCATCGCCGCTCGCGCCCGCTCCCTCAAAGCCGGCCTCATCATTATCGACGCCCTAGTCAACGTCATGTCCGGTGTGGACGAGAACAACGTCCTCTCCATGCAGCCCGTCATCGCCAACCTCTCCCGCCTGGCCCGCGAGGCCAACGCCGCTGTCCTCGTCATCCACCACGCCAACAAGCGCGGCGTCTTCCGAGGCTCCAGTCTCATCGCTTCAGGTGTAGACCACATGCTCGCCATTGAATCCGCGCCCGACGAGGACATCATCCACCTCGTCACACTCAAAGCCCGCGACATCGCCCCCGTATCCCTCACTGCCCAGGCTAGTTTCGGCCGCGGGCCGGGTGGTCAGGCCACATTTCATCTCACCCCTGCCTCCACTGCCGCAGCCGCGGCCCGTTCGCTCTCGCCCGCCGCGGGCGAAATCCTTGGCCTGCTGCAGACTGAGCCAATGACTTTTCCCGAACTCACCGCCTGTCTCGCCGATATCGCTCCCGGCAGCATCCGCAACCTGCTGCACTATCTCGTCACCAGCGGCCACGTCCAGCGCGCCGACGGCGGCAGCCGCGGCCAAAAAGCCCTCTACCAACTCGCAAATGCACAAACACCCATACCCGGAGCGGTGGTACCGTCGAATCCGCCATCCCCCACCGCGTAGGGGCGGTTTGCAAACCGCCCCTACCTGCCACCCACTTCATCCCGGAGCGCATCAAAGGATCACCATGCACACAATTTCCGATAAACGCTCTGGTGGACAACATTGCGCGTAGGGGCGTAGCATGCTACGCCCGTACCACGGCTTCGCGCTCTGGCGCGCGCCCACGGGGCGGGGTAACCCACCACCCTACCTGCCACCCTCTTCATCCTGAGCGCAGCAAAGGATCACTATGTAGACCCACCCCTGTGCAATCATGATGATTAATACTTTTCAGGGGACATTCGCCCCATGCGCCCGGCGGCTCGCGCCGCTAGAATCAACAAAACAGCCTTTATCAAAGGAATAGCCATGAAAGTACAAGACAAAGTGATCGTGGTCACCGGGGCGGGCGCCGGCATCGGCCGGGCGCTGACCCTGGGGCTGCTGGCCCGCGGCGCGCGGGTGGCCGCCGCCGACATCAACGAAGCCGGGCTGCGCGAGACGCAGGCGCTGGCCGGCGAGGCGGCGGAGCGCGTCTCGACCCATGTGCTGGACCTCAGCGACCGCGCCAAGGTGGCGGCGCTGCCCGCGCAGGTCATCGCCGCCCAGGGCGCGGTGGACGGCGTGATCAACAACGCCGGCATTATCCAGCCCTTCGTGCCCTTCAACGAGCTGGACTACAAGGACATCGAGCGGGTGATCCACGTCAACCTCTACAGCCAGATTTACATGATCAAAAGCTTCCTGCCGGAGCTGCTCAAGCGGCCCGAGGCGCACATCGTCAATGTCTCCAGCATGGGCGGCTTCTTCCCCTTCCCCGGCCAAACGCTGTACGGGGCGACCAAGGCGGCGGTCAAGCTGCTCTCCGAGGGCCTCTACGCCGAGCTGCTGGGCAGCAACGTGGGCGTCAGCGTCGCCTTCCCGGGGGCCACGGCCACGGACATCGGCAAGAACTCCGGCGTGGAAATGGGCGGGGCGGATGCCGAGTCCTCGGGCCTGCCGATGGCCTCGGCGGCGGATGCCGCGGCGGAGATCATCGCCGCGATGGAGAAGGCCAAGTTCCAGGCCTTCGTGGGCCGCGACTCGAAGATGATGAACCTGTTCTACCGGCTCAACCCGCGGGCGGCGACCCGCTTCATCCAGAAGCAGATGCAGCGCATGCTGGGCTAGCGTCAGACGAAAGTAACCGCAGCCCAAAAAACTGCGGTTACTTTTTCTTGACAATACTATGCAATATACAGTATAGTATCCAACATGGTAACACAAGAGGAATACCCCGCCCTGCTCGAAGCGCTGACCGGCGAACTGCGCCGCGGCGCCCTGGTGTTGGCGGTGCTCAGCCAGTTGCATGAGCGGCAATACGGCTACTCGCTCAAACAGCAGCTGGCCGCCCAGGCGCTGGACATCCCCGAGGGCACCCTGTATCCGCTGCTGCGCCGCTTGGAGGCGCAGGGCTTGCTGGAAAGCGAGTGGGAACTGGCTAGCGAGGCCCGCCCGCGGCGCTACTACCGCATCAGCCCGCAAGGGCGCGAGGCGCTGGCCGACCTGGGTCAAGAATGGCAGGCGCTCAGCCGTGCGCTGCGCGGCCTGCTGAAGGAAGAGAAGAAATGAACGATCAGAATTTGCTTGAACGCTACATCCATGAAGTGGGCGCCCACTTGCCGCGGCGCAGCCGCCAGGATGTGCAGCTGGAGCTGCGCAGCCTGCTGCAAGACGAGCTGTCCGCCCGCGGCCTGGACGCCGACAAAGCCGGCGACGCTGGCGGCGTCGCCGAGCTGCTCAAAGAATATGGCCACCCTGAGGAGCTGGCTGCTCGCTATCACACAGAGCAGCAGTTGGTCAGCCCGGTGGCTTTCCCCGCCTTCCGGCTCAGCTACAGCATCGTCGCCAGCGTGATCACCGTGGTCTTTCTGGTTGGGCTGGGCCTGCGCCTCAACCAGCCCGGCATCAACCTGACGGAGTTGGGCGGGTTCCTCGGCTCGTACGCGCAGGCCATGTTGCTCAACTTCGGCGCTGTCGCTTTCGCCTTTTACCTGATGGAGGGCCTGGGCTGGATCAAACCGGCCAAAGCCGGCGCAGACTGGGACCCGCACAAGCTGCCGGCAATCAAGGACACCGAGCGGATCAATCGCACAGAGCTGCTGGTGGGCATCTTCTTCACGATCGCTGCACTGCTGGTGTTCAACTTTGCGCCGCAGTGGATCGGCATCGTGGGCTGGCACGACAACGGGATTGGCGTAGTACCCATGCTCAGCGACCAGTTCCTGGCTTATCTGCCCTGGCTAAGCGCGCTATGGGTCAGTGAAGTAGCGCTGAAAGCCCTGGTCTACCGAGCAGGTCGCTGGACGAGCCGCCTGCGCGTTGTGGAATTCGCACTTTCGCTGGCCTCCATCTATGTGCTCTACACCATCGTGCAGAGCCCGGCAATCGCCAAGCTGGCGATCGTTGATGGCATTGCCAAATTCGCTTTGTGGATCGTGCTGGGCATTGCCCTGCTGGAGGCGGGCTGGCAGCTTTATCGCCTGCTGAGCGGCAAAGCGAACAATCCTCTCGGGGTTCCGAGTACTACGGAGAACAAATGAAACCATCCAAGTTGATCGACCGCTATCTGGCAGCGGTGGGTATGCACCTGCCAAGCAAAACCCGCGCGGATGTGCAGCTGGAGCTGCGCAGCGCCATCCAGGACGCCCTGGAAGAGCGCGGGCTGGACGCAGACAAGCCGGAAGACCATCCCGCAGTGGTGGAGTTGCTGAGGGAGTTTGGCCGCCCGGAAGCGATCGCGCTGAGCTACGGCAGCAACAGCTATCTGATCGGCCCGCAAACCATGCCCTACTACTACATGGTGCTGCGCGTTTCAGGCACGATCATCACCGCCCTGCACCTGATCGGCCTGGCCGCGGCACTGGTGACCGGCGGGCAAACGCCTTTCAGCGCAGGGAACGTGCTGAGCAATTTCTTCAGCACGCTCTTCGCCTCTTTCGGCATCATCACGCTGATCTTCGCGCTCATCGAGCGCCGGGTGTTAAACATCAACCTGGCCGAAGACGACTGGGACCCGCAAAGCTTGCCGGAAGTGCAGCCAGACCCGCAGCGGGTCAACATCTTTGACAAGGTGGTTGAGGTTTTCTTCCTGATCATCTTTATCGCGCTGGTGAACTTCTTCCCGGATTGGTCGCCCGGCATGCCGGACCTTGACCTGCTGCCGCCGGACTTCGACATCATCCCGGCGATTGTGGGCCAGCTCGGCGCGCACAAGCTGTGGTTCACCATTGTGTGGTCTGGCGAGGTGGTCGTCGGCGTGATGGCTTTGATCCGCCGGCGCTGGAACAAGGCCTTGCGTGCCGCCGACGTCCTGTTTGCCTTCGGCTCTGTGGCCCTGGTGGGCCGCATCACCGCCAACCTGGCCGGCCGGGCCGGCGCGGGAGTGCTGGAGCAGACCCTGATGATCAGTTTCATCGTCACTTTCCTCATCCTGTTGGTGGATGCTTCTGCACGGTTGTACAAACTATGGCGGGCCAACCAATCGCTGCGCGGCCTGTTGAATGAAGGAGAGAAATAAGCAATCTGATAGACCGCTATATGGCCGAAGTAGGCCGCCTGCTGCCCGAAACTTGTCGCGAAGATGTGCAGCTGGAACTGCGCAGCGCGCTGCAGGACGGCCTGGGAGCAGGAGCAAGCCAGGGTTGTCCAAGTAAAGCGGCGCCCCCCGTAGGGTGCGCCGCTTTTCATCTTTGCGCAGGGGATTCAATCGCGGTATCCTTGGGCCGGGCGCACGGCCGTGCGCCCCAACTACCCCGAAAAATAATGGAGAGTGTGAATGGATATACGTGGAAAGAATGCCCTCGTACTGGGAGGTTTCGGCTTGGTCGGCCGCGCGGTGTGCCGCGAACTGCTGGCCCATGAGCCGGCCAGGCTGCTGGTCAGTTCGCTGCACAAGGCGGAAGCCGAGCAGGCCGTCGCTGAACTAAAGGCCGAATTCCCCGACAGTACGACCCAATTCTTCCCCGTGTGGGGCGACATTTTCGTGCGCGCCGAATGGCTCACGGACTCGCCCTCCCGTGCGGCGGTGCTGGCCGACCCCGAGAAACGCCGCCGCCTGGTCGCCGACATTGTCGACGAGCTAACCCCCGAGGTACTTTCCGCCTCGCTGCTCTACCAGATCATCCAGGGCGCCGCGCCAAGTCTGGATGGTTCGCCCAGCCATATCGTGGTCGACTGCATCAACACCTCCACCGCGGTGGCCTACCAGAATATTTACGCCGCGGCCGGCAAACTGCAGGGTCTGATCGCCAAAGAAGACGCCGCCACCAACTGGCCCGACGAAGTCGAGCAGTTGTTGGCGGCGCTGTACATCCCGCAGCTGGTGCGCCACGTGCAGATCCTGCACGAGGCGATGCTGGCGGCAGGCACGCAGGCCTACGTGAAGGTGGGCACCAGCGGCACCGGCGGCATGGGCCTGAACATCCCTTATACACATGGCGAAGAAAAGCCCTCGCGGGTGCTGATGTCCAAAGCGGCCCTGGCCGGCGCGCAGACTCTGCTGACCTTCCTGATGGCGCGCACCCCCGGCGGCCCGCAAGTGGTCAAGGAAGTAAAGCCCTCGGCGCTGATCGCCTGGAAGGAGATCGGCTACGGGCCGATCCGCCGCGGCGGGCAGGACGTGCTGCTCTACGACTGCCCGCCGGAGCAGGCCGTGGCGATGGACGACGCGGCCAACCTGGCCGCGCACGGCGAGTTCGGCGCGGCGACCGGCGACGTGCTCGAGGCGGTGTACATCAACACCGGCGAGAACGGCCTGTTCGCCGCCGGCGACTTCGCCGCGATCACCTCGCTGGGCCAGATGGAATTCGTCACTCCGGAGGAGATCGCCCAGAATGTGACCCGCGAGATATTGGGCGGCAACACCGGCCGCGACATCGTCGGCGCGCTGGACGGCGCGGTGATGGGCCCCACCTTCCGCGCCGGCGTGCTGCGCGAGGCGGCGCTGGAGCGCCTGCGCCAGTTGGGCGCCGAGCACGGCGAATCGGTGGCCTTCGAGATCCTCGGCCCGCCGCGCATGTCCAAGCTGCTCTACGAATCCTTCCTGCTCAAGCAGGTCTACGCCACCTTGAGCGAGGCGCTGGCCGACAAGCCGAAAGAGATGGCCGCCAAGCTGGAGGCGCTGGTGACGGAAGACGCCGCCCTGCGCCAGAAGATCATCTCCATCGGCCTGCCCATCGTGCTGCCCGATGGCAAACGCATGCTGCGAGGCCCGGTGCTGAAATCGGACAATGTGGAGCAGGGCTGGGTGGACCTGACCGCGGCCAACATGGAACGCTGGCAAACCCGGCTGGCGGGCATCCGCGCCATGCTGAAAGACGGCCTCTCCGGCGACAGTTCCTCACGCGCCGACCGTGGCTACCCGGAACTGCGCCAGTGGCAAACCAGCGAGAGCTTCAACATCGGCGAAATCGTGGCCTGGGTCTCGATCCATGAGGACGAGGGCCGCCGCGGCAAACGCTAGAGTAACGCCCGCCAATTGGCGGGCGTTTTCTTTTATAGAGAGGAGGGCAGAATGTACAAACGAATTTTGGTTCCCCTGGACGGCTCCAAACGGGCTGAGCGCATCCTGCCGCACGCGCAGAACCTGGCCGCGAAAGAAGGCGCCACGCTGATCCTGCTCTACGTGGTGGAGCCGGGCATGGTGCCTTTCACGCCGGGCCTGAGCATGGCAGCCACCCCCGCACCGCAGGAACTGGAGCTGTATTGGAAAAGCCTGCAGGACGCGGAGAAGGAAGCCGCCAAGTACCTCAAGGCACAGGCCGACTCGCTGAGCAAGCAGAAGATCAATACGGAAACGGTGGTGATGCGCGGCGACCCGGTGAGCAGCATCGTGCAGTCCGCCGAAGACCAGAACGCCGACCTGATCGCGATGAGCAGCCACGGCCGCAGCGGCCTGGAGCGTGTGTTCTACGGCAGTGTGACCAACGGCGTGCTGCAAAAGGTGGACCGGCCGCTGCTGCTGATCCGCGCGCAGAAGGACGAATAGCTTTGCAAGAAAGCCGGTCAAATGACCGGCTTTTTCTTTGCTTCTATCAACTTGCTTTCAGCGCCGTAAAGTTTGCGGAAGCGTTTTTCGGCCTCGGGCGAACCTATCAGCACCAAATGATCGTTGCGCTGCAGCGGGCTGAAAGGGTCTGGCGTTGTTTGTAGCTGGCTATCGTTTTGCAAGCCAACAACGGTACAGCCGGTCTTGCGGCGAATGTCTGCTTCTGCCAAGGTTTGGCCTACCAGCGAATCAGGCGTATCGACTTCAAAGATATCCAAACCCTCCGCGACCATCAAAATATTCTCCCGGCTGATCAAGTTAATCATGGTGTTGGCGCCGGTGGAAGCATAGGAGAGGACGAAATCCGCGCCAGCGCGATGCAACGTGGCGTCGTTGCGTTCCAAGTTGGCGCGGGAGACAATTTGGACATCCGGGCGCAACCGGCGGCAGTAGATTGTCAAATAAATATTCATGTCGTCATCGTGGGTGGTGATGATCACCGCGGGGGTTTGGTGAATGCCAGCTTCAACCAGCAATTCAATTTCAGCCGCGTCTCCCAGAATGTACTTCTGTGAGTTGCGAATGCGCGCCGGATCCTTCTCAATGATACGATAATCCATGTTGCGGACGGCCAGCGCCTGGGCAGCTGCGCGGCCAACCCGACCGCCGCCAATAATCACGATAGGGCCATTCACCTGGTTGGTGGTGTGGTACACCTCGTTGTACTGAGCGATCTGATCCTCAGAGCCTGCGATAACCAGAACAGTGTCTTCGGCGATGGCTGTCTCGGGCTGTGTGGGCTGAAAGACACCATCCTGCCAGATGCCAAGGACATTGATTCCGGCCAGCTCGCGCAGGCGGCTTTCTTTGAGGGTTTGGCCGACGAGCGAGGTATTGCGCACCATGGCCTCAGCAATGATTAGCTCGCCAAATTGACCGATTGGGTGGGTGAGGCGCTCGTTGTCGAGCACGCGCCGGGCCAAGGCCTGCCCCATCATTTCGCCCAACTCCAAGACATGCGTACTGCCGGCCAACTCCAAAATATCGACTGAGGCGTGGAAGTTGGCCGTTGAAATAACGGGAACAGTCTCTGAGACCTCGCGTACCGTGGAGACAATGTTTGCATTAACCTGATCGCTGGCTGTGGCCACAACCAGGCGAGCCTGATGAGCTTGCGCAAAATCGTAGGTCTTGGGATTGTCCAAATATCCCCTCATAATCTTATACCCTTGGTTATGCAGATCCAGCGCCTCCTGGAGGCTGGCGACCAGCAAGACATAGGGGAAGCCATATTGCTCCAACCTGCGGATGAACGACTTGGTCACAGGGTCGAAGTGAGTGAGGATAATATGTCCGGAAGTTTTGGCCGGCAGGCTAGTAGGAGCACGGGCGGCCTGCTGGGCGCGCATCCAGGGCTCGTAGAAGAGCTCAATGAACGTGAAAGGCAACAAAATAAGCAGGAAGACGATCCCACTCAGCAGAACAACGACAGAAAAGATCTTGCCCAAATCAGATTGGAAAATGATGTCGCCAAAACCGAGAGTGGACATCACCGTCAGTGTCCAATAAAAGCCGGTTACCCAGGTCTGCGACCTGCCTTCATATTCCATGATGAAATGGAAGATGACGCTGTAGGCGGTGATCATGATCACCAACACAAGAAAAAATCGCAGCAAACCCACTACATTCACACGGTTTGACCGTTCAGCCAGCAGGTGCGGAATTTGGGCAAAAAGGAATTTCATGACGATGGAGGGCGGAGGCTATGCTTGCGTTAGAGCTTACGTGGACTTCTCTTCCATTTGGCCGCCGTAGACGCTTTGGATGTAGCTTAACTATAGCGGCGCTTCAGCGTGATAGGGCACATCGATTATAACGATATCCCTTTGAGCCACTAATCGAGCTTTTAAGCGATCCGCTGTTCCACTGTGAAGGAAACGCACCAACCAGTTCTCAGTTACGAATTCTGGGATCACTACTGTTGTAAGCTTCTCGGGAAATTCTTCATTATTGACCTTGGTTATGTATTTTTCCAATGGTTCAAAGATGTCACGGTAATCATAGTTGATTAAAACTAATTCGACACCTTTGGTGATTGCGGAAAAGCGCTTCCATCGCTCTCTAATATGCTCTTCGACCTGCGAATTGGTGATTATGGAAACAACGCGGACATCGCGAGAAAGGCGCTTTGCATACTGTATCGCCAACAAGCTACCGTGGTGGATATCAGCCACAGGCACAACGGCGCTGGAAAATCAACAACCCAAAAGGTTCTCACGGGCTTATTACGAGATTTTGCTGGCCATGTATCTGTTTTTGGACGCGATCTGGCCACATGGGGTTCCGAAATCTATGAGCGTATTGGCGTGTCATTTGAGATCCCCAACCTTTATTTAAAACTTAGCGGGCATGAAAACTTGCGCTACTTTGGCGCGCTCTATGAGGGAAAGAAGCTTGATCCACAGGAACTGCTCTCTCTGGTAAATCTGAACGACGACGGCAAGATGCTGGTTTCGCAATACTCCAAGGGCATGCGCCATCGACTTAATATTGCGCGTGCGCTTATTCACAATCCCGAATTGCTTTTTATGGATGAACCCACTGCCGGTTTGGACCCGGTAAATGCCCGCCGAGTAAAGGAAATTGTGATGGCACAGCGTGATGCCGGCAAGACTGTGTTCCTCACAACACACGATATGAGCGTGGCAGATGAACTCTGCGACCGCGTGGCGTTTATTGTTGATGGCCGAATTGCGCTCATCGATTCGCCGCGGGCACTTAAGCTCAAATACGGCACAGCCAATGTACGCGTTGAGTATGAGGAGAATGGAGCCCTTGCAAGCAAAGAATTCAGCATGAGCGACCTGGGGGCCAATCAGCAATTCCTGGATGTGCTGCGCAACCACACCGTGCAAACCATGCACTCTACCGAAGCCACCCTGGAAAGTATCTTCATCGAAGTAACCGGCAGAGATCTGTCGTGAACCGCTTGTTTCCCACAATGCAGACGGATCTACATCTGCAGATCCGCAATGGCTTTTATTATGCGGTGGTCTTTGTTGCCGTTGTGCTTGTGGTTGCGCTTACACGCCTCAGCATCCCGGACTACCGGCATGTGTGGCCGATGCTGATCATTGGGAACCTGCTGATCACCACTTTCTATTTCATGGCTGGACTTGTCCTTCTTGAAAAGGCAGAGGGCACGATGGAAGCGCAAATCATCACCCCGCTGCGCCCTGTGGAGTACCTTTTTTCGAAAGTGCTCACGCTTGGGATCCTCTCGCTATTGGAAAGCGCTATCATCGTGGTACTGCTCTCGGGGGTGGCGTTTAACTGGCCGCTGTTTGTTCTGGGTGTGTTGATAACGGCCGCAATCTACAGCTTGTCTGGTTTCATTGCTGTAGCCGCCTATGACTCACTCAATGAATTTATTTTTCCTTCAGTGCTCTGGGTACTGGCCTCTTTGCCCCCAATTCTCTATGCTGCCGGAGTCTCTGACCATTGGTTGTTTTGGCTGCACCCATTACAAGCGCCGCTGGTTATTTTGCGCGGCGCGTTCAGTGAGATTCCGGCATGGCAGCTGGTCTATGGCATTGGATATGGCGCGGCCTGGTCGGCTTTACTTCTCTACCTCTCGTTGCGTGTTTTTCGGCGTTTTGTCATCCGCCGGGAAGGAGTGAAGTAAAACGAACGCCTTCAAAGCCCTCCGCGCTCTCGGACCTGTGGACTTACGCGGGATTCGTCGTGACAGCATGCTGTCATACATTGCTGTCATGCCCGTGGTGTTTGCCTTGCTTTTCCGCTTTGTAATACCGTGGATCCGTGCACAATTTTTAGAAAGAGCAGGATTCGACATCGAGCCTTTTTATTTCTTGGCGATGAGTTACTTTTTTGTGACGCTCTCCAGTGCCTTTGTTGGCCTGGCCCTTGGCTTTTTGGTGCTGGATGAGCGCGACAACCAAACCTTGCAGGCACTCTTGGTTTCGCCGCTATCGATCAGCAGCTATATCGCCTACCGCATCAGCTTACCGGTGGCTCTCTCGATGTTAGTTACTCTGATTGCCTTTCCCATTGCCGGTCTTGGCAATTTAAGCATAGCGCAGCAGCTCGTTGTAGCACTCTCTGCCGCGCTGCTCGCACCGCTTTGGATGTTGTTCCTGGGTAGCTTTGCCGCCAACAAAGTTCAGGGTTTTGCCCTGATGAAGGCTGCGGGCTTTATCATGCTTATGCTGCCGATGTTCAGTTACTTTGTTAGTTCCAACTGGCACTGGGCTTTCGGAGTGCTGCCTCCATTTTGGCCGCTCAAGATTTATTGGTTACTAGAATCGGGTGAAACGAATGTCTGGGCATATCTTGCGATAGCAATAGCCTATCAGGCATTGCTACTCTGGCTTCTTCTTCGTCGATTCCTGAAAGTAGTCTATTCTCAATAGCAACTACGCTCCACAAGCGGCTAAAAAAAGAACGGCCTTTGGGCCGTTCTTTAC
The DNA here is from genome assembly GCA_026129335.1 of Anaerolineales bacterium. Taxonomy (GTDB): domain Bacteria; phylum Chloroflexota; class Anaerolineae; order Anaerolineales; family UBA11579; genus JAMCZK01. The sequence goes on along the minus strand of JAHCIH010000001.1, from coordinate 170,801 downwards.
TTCTTGCGCCTGAATTTGCCCGCCGGCTTCTTCTCCGGCTCGGCCGCGGTGGGCGGCTTTGCCGGCTTGGCTGGCCTCGCCTTCGCTTCCGGCTCGGCGGGCGGCTCTGCCGCCGGGGCGGCGGCCTGCGGCGGCTCCTCTGCTGCGGCCGCGGCTTCGTCCGGCGGCGGTGCCTCGGCGACCGGCGGCTGGATGCCCAACTCGACCTGCTCTTCCATCTGGATCTGGCCGCGCAGGAAGGCGCCTTCCTCGGTGGACATGGAGGCGGTGACCACGTTGCCCCAGACGCGGCCGTTGGCGCGGATCTCGACGCGCTCGGCAAGAATGTCGCCGCGCAGCGCCCCGGCGATGATTACATGCCGGGCGCGCAACTGCGGGCAGGTCACCCGCCCGGTCGGCCCGATGACGAAGAGCCCGTCGAGCTCGATCTCGCCATCGTAAGCGCCTTCAATGCGCACGCCGCCGGCGCCGGTCAGCTTGCCGCTGAGGCTGACGCCATCTGCCACCACGGAGGTGATGCGCGGCAGCGGCGCGGCTTCCGCCTGCGGGGAGGCGTTCTTGCGACGGAACATCAGGGGCTTTTGGCCTCGTCGTCGCCGATGGCGATGATGTTGAAACCGGAATCGACGTAAACGATATCGCCGGTGGTGCGGGCGGAGAGGTCGGAGGCCAGGAAGAGGGCAGCGTTGCCCACGTCTTCAATGGTCACACCCTCGCGCAGCGGGGCCACTTCGGCGAAGCGGTTGTGCAAATTCTTGAAGCCGGCGACGCCGGAGGCGGCCAGGGTGCGGATGGGGCCGGCCGAAATGGCGTTGACGCGGATCTTCTGCGGGCCAAAGTCACGCGCCAGGTAGCGCACCGAGGCTTCCAGGGCGGCCTTGGCCACGCCCATCACGTTGTAGCTGGGCACGGCTTTCTGCGAGCCGTAGTAGGTCATGGTCATCAGCGAGCCGCCGGGGCGGATAATGGGCTGGAAGGCGGCGGCCAGGGCGGTGAAGGAGTACACCGAAATATCCATCGCCGTGTGGAAGCCGGCGCGGGAGGTGTCGTAGTAATAGCCGCCCAGTTCATCGCGGTTGGCGAAGGCGATGGCGTGCACCAGAATGTCGATTTCGCCGAAGGCTTTCTTGGCCTTTTCGGCGACGGCGGCGATGTCTTCATCTTTGGTCACATCGCACTCCTCCACAAAAGTGGAGCCGATGGACTCAGCCAGCGGCACAGCGCGCTTCTTGAGCACCTCACCCGCGTAGCTGATGCCGATCTTGGCGCCGTGCTCGTGCAGCGCCTTCACCACACCCCAGGCGATGGAGCGGTCGTTGGCCACCCCGAAGACCAGGGCGGTTTTGCCTTCCAGTAGTTTGGTCATTTCGTCTCCTCAGAGTTCAAGCGTTTTCGGCCAGAAAGCGCCAGGGTATGCTCTTCCAGGGCTCCGGCACGGAATACAGGCCGATGCGGGCCGTGCGGGTGACCCGCTGCTCCGGCACAGGCGGCCCGGCTTCAATGAATATTATAGCTGTGCTGCTGGTCAGGTCCGCGCGGTTGTGGCGCTCGTCGATGTCCAGCGCCTTGGTCAGCTTGCCCGGCCCGTCGGTCCAGCGCTTTTCCGGCTGGCCGGCGCGGCGTTGGGCTATCACCTGCAACCCCTCCACGGGCTGGATGGCGCGCAGCAGCACGGCCTGCGGCTCGCCCTCGGGGCAGGTGACGCAGTTGAACAGCCAGTGGTTGCCATAAGTGAAGTAGACGTAGGCGTGCCCAGGCGGCCCATAGAGCGGATCGGTGCGCCGGGTGCGGCCCGCCTTGGCGTGGCAGCCCAGGTCACCCTCGCCGCAATAGGCCTCGGTCTCGGTGATGATGCCGGAGAGGCGCTGCCCGCTGGCTGCGTCTTCGTGCACCAGCAGGCAGCCCAGCAGCCCGCGGGCGGCGTCCAGTGTGGGTTGGGCGAAGAAGTCACGGCCCAGGCGCTCAGCCAATCGTCTCCAACTCCAGCAGGGGCAGCAGCTCGTCGAGGGTCTCGATGGTCAGCGCGTCGTAGCCGGCGTACAGGCCGCGGGCGTCCACCAGCACCGCGGGCAGGCCGGCGGCGTGGGCGCCGACCACATCGGCGTAATAGTTGTCGCCCACGTAGAGCACCTCTTGCGGCCCGCGCCCGATGAATTTCAGCAAGTTGAGGAAGATCTGCTTGTCCGGCTTGTAGGCGCCCAGCTGCCCGCCGGTCAGGTAGAAGTCCATGTACAGGTCCAGGCCCAGGGCGTGCATGTCGGCGTAGACGGCCCGGCTGCGGTTGGTCAGCATGCCCAGTGAGAGACCGGCGGCGCGCAGCTCGGCCAAAGTCTCGAGGGTGCGCGGACGCAGCAGGTTGCGCGGGCGGTAGTGCTCGCGCATGTGGGCGTGCACCAGGGGCGCCAAGCGAACGGCTTCGTCTTCCACCAGGCCCAGCGCGCGCATATTCAGGCGGCTGTAGTTCTGCCAGAAAGCCGGCGTCTCGTCGCCGTCAAAGGCGTCCATGTCGGCGAGCAGCTCGGGCGAGGTGGCCCAATAGCGGTGTTCCCAGAGCTGGGCGGCGCGGGCGGCCTCGGGGGCGAACTCGTGGCCCTGCGAGACCAGATACTGGCGGAAGAAATCGTTGCCGCGCGGCTCGGACTCGCGCAGCGTGTCGTCGAAGTCGAAGACAACCGTGTTGATGGTCGCGGGGTTGAGTGCTGTCACCGGTCACCCGCCAATGTAGGACATTTCCACTTTGGGCAGCCCGGCGGTTTGCTGCGAACGCAGCTCGGAATAGCGGTCGGCACGGCGCTGCCAAACGGAGGCGATGGCCGCGCTCAACTCGGCGTTGCCGGCGCCTTCGCGCAGCAGGGCGCGCAGGTCGGCGCCCTGAATGGCGAAGAGGCAGGTGAAAAGCTTGCCGTCGGCGGAGAGCCGCGCCCGGGTGCAGTCGCCGCAGAAGGGCTGCGAGACCGAAGCGATGATGCCGATTTCGCCGCCCCCGTCGGCGTAGCGGTAGCGCTCGGCGACCTCGCCGCGGTAGTTGGGCTGCAGCGGCTCCAGCGGCATCTCGGCATGGACGATCTCGTAGATCTGCCGGGCAGTGACCACGTCGTCCAGCCGCCAGCCGTTGGTGCTGCCCACGTCCATGAACTCGATCAGGCGCAGGATGTGGCCGCGCTCGCGCATATAGCGGGCCATGGGCAGGATTTCGCCCTCGTTGACGCCGCGCTGGACCACCATGTTGACCTTGACCGGGCCCAGCCCGGCCGCGGCGCTGGCCTCGATCCAGTCCAACACGGCGGCCACGGGGAAATCCACGTCGTTCATCGCCTTGAAGACGGCATCGTCCAGCGCATCCAGGCTGACGGTCATGCGCTTCAGGCCGGCGGCCTGCAGCGCGGCGATGCGCTCCAAGGGGAAGGAACCGTTGGTGGTCAGCGCCAGGTCGTCGATGCCAGGCACCTGGCTGAGCATGGCCACCAGGCCCTCCAGGTCGCGGCGCATCAGCGGCTCGCCGCCGGTGAGGCGCAGCTTGCAGGCGCCCAGCCCGGCGAACACCGCGGCCAGCCGGGCGATCTCCTCAAAGCTGAGCAACTCTTCGCGGGGCAGGAACTGGTATCCGCGGCCGAAGACTTCCTTGGGCATGCAGTACGTGCAGCGGAAGTTGCAGCGGTCGGTGACCGAGATGCGCAGGTCGCGCAGCGGGCGGCCGAGGGTGTCGAGCGGTTGAGTCATGGCGATATTGAAAAAACTGGCGCAGCTCTTCACTGCGCCAGTCCAGCTACTCGCGCGATTATATCGCGGCGAGTTTCAAGCTTCGAAGCTACTGGTCGATCAGCTCCCTGACGTGCGCAAAATCCTCCGCGAGGAGAGCGTGCTGATCGTCGCCGAGTTCCAGTGCCTCAGCCGTGGCCAGTGAGCTGCGCGCCAGATCGGTGTTGCCTGTACGCACGGCCAGCTCGGCTCTGTACAAGTAGGCCCGGGCCAAGTCGGGCGCGGCGGCGTCCTTGTAACGCGCCAAACCCGTCTCCAGGGTTTTCAGCGCCTGGGCCTCGTCTCCGTGGGCATCCCCCAAACGAGCGGCAACTTCAAGGATCTGGGCCAGACCGGTTGCTTCCCGGCTTGGTTGTGACTCTTCGTCGCCCAGTTTGGAAACCCGCAGCCAGTTGCCGCCCGGGTCCACCACGCTGAAGCCGCGCACGGTGCCGTATTTCTTGCGCGGTCGCAGCAGGCGCGGGATACCCTTCACGGGCAGCTTGCCGTAGTGCTGGCGCAGCCCGGCGGCGAAAGCCTGATACAGCGCGTCCGGGTCCGGCACAACGACGATGACGGTGCCGTAGGAATCCGCCGGGTCGAAGCCTTCCATGCCAAAAAGATGGATGTGGAGGTCTTCGCGGGCTACAACCGCATAGGGGTTAGGGCGCAGTTGCCGGTAGGTTCTTTTGAAACCCAGGCTCTCGTAGAAAGCGACGGATACATCAATATCTGCGCAAGGCAGGCAAGGATAGGTGCGTTCGTTGGCCACGGGCTAGCCCCAGCGGGGCCGGCCGCCGAGCAGCAGCCAGACGCCGGCGCCGATCAGCAACAGCGGCCACAGCTGGCCCAGGATGGGAGGCCCGCCGAGGAAGCTGCCGAAGATGCCGAACATCAGCAGGCTGAACAGGATGGCGTTCAACCCATCGCGCAGCCCCTGGGCGAAGCGGCCCTGGATGAACGCCGAGAGCATCACGCCCACTCCGGCAAAGCCGGGGATCAGCGCCCACACATAGGCCCAGCTGGACCAGTCGCCGGTGTTGTTTTGGTAGAGCAGGATGCTGCCGATGCCGCCGATGATACTCGCGGGCACCGCCAGGTCCGGCTCGCGGCCGGCGATGGCGAACAACAGGAAGGCGAAGCCCACGCCAATGACCCACCAGGGCCAGCTGAACTCGAGATTGATCAGCTCAGCCAGCTCCGGGATGAACTGGCTGGCCAGGAACCACCCGCCAACCAGGATCAGCAGGATGCCGACCAGTAAATTGCCTCTGCGTTCTTGATTCATTGCTCCTCCAACTGCCTCACTGCGATATACGTATATTTTACGCCCTGGTTGCGGCTGCCTGGCGCATGCGCCGATCGCGGAACACGCCAGCCACGCCGAGCAGCACAAAGAGACTGCCGGCAATGATCCACGGCGTGATTTCTTCTTGCAGCCACCAGCTGCCCAGCAGCACGGCCAGCACCGGGTTCACATAGGCGTAGGTCATTACGATTTGGGTGGGCAGGCGGCGCAGGGCGGTGACGTAGGCGGTAAAGGTGAAGATGGAGCCGACCACGGCCAAATACCAGAAAGCCCACCAGGCCTCGGTGGTCGGCGTGGGCCGTGGCTCGCCGGTGAGCAGGGCCAGGACCACGAAGCCCAGCGCGCCGAAGACCATCTGGTAGGCGGAACTGGCGCCGGGGGTCAGCGAGACCGGGCGGCGGGCCTGGAACACCGAGCCGGCCGACCAGGCCAGCGCGGCGACCACCAGGGCCAGGGTGGCGAGAATATCGGCGGCGACACCGCCGAGCAGCTCGGGGACGACCAGCAAGCCGGTGCCGACAAAGCCGGCGAAGAGGGCGAATACCAACATGCGCGAAGGCCATTTGCGGTCGGCGATGGCTTCGATGATCGCCGCCCAGATCGGTGAGGAAGCCACCAGCAGGGCGGCCAGGCCCGATTCGGTGCGTTGCTCGGCGAAGGTGACCAGGCCGTTGCCGCCCACCCAGAGCAGCAAGCCGGAGACGGCCAGGGTGACCATTTCGGCGCGGGTGGGGCGCAGGTTCTCTTTGCGCAGCCAGGCCCAAAGCAGCAGCGCGCCGGCGCCTACCGCGGCGCGCATCAGGCCCAGGGTGAAGGGCGGGAAGCCGGCGCCCTCCTGCACCGCCAGGCGGATGGCCAGGTAGGTGCTGCTCCACACGATGTAGACGACAAATAAGTTTGCCAGGCCGACGGGGTCCAGTTTGCCGCTTGGCGTCGCAGTTTGAACGGTGTGCTTGGACATGGGTTTCGCTTTAGATGGCATAGCCCCGCGCTTCCTTACGGTTCAGACCGCCCTGGGCGCGAGGCGCGGCAGCAGGCGGCTGCGGTAGACCACGATGATGCCCAGCAGCACCGCCGCGCCGCCCAGCCACTGCTGAGCGCTGAACTGCTCGCCCAGCAACGGGCCAGCCAGGAAGGCGGTGAGCACCGGCTGCACCAGCAGGGTGGGCGCCACCAGCGAGGCGGGCAAATAGCCCTGGGCGAAGGTGATCAGCAACCAGCCACCGCCCTGCACGATGACGCCCAGGCCGATGAAGGCCCAATAGGTCTGCGCCGAGTAGCCGGTGAGCGGGTCGCCGAGCACGAAGACCAGGCCCAGCAGGCACAGCGCCGAGCCCAGCGCGGCCAGCCAGAAGAAGCTCAGCGCGTTCAGGTGATCGCGGCCCTTCTGGGTGGTGAGCAGGTAGGCGCCGTAAAAGAAAGCCGAGATCAGGCCGAAGCCGGCGCCCGGCGTGGCGCTCAGTCCGTTCTCGAAGCTGAGGTTGAGCACGGCGAGCACGCCGGCCAGGGCGATGCCCAGGCCGCTCCAGAACTTCCAGTTGAGCTGCTCCCTAAAGATCAGCCAGGCGCCCAGGGCCACCCAGATGGGCGCCAGGTTGCCCAGCAGGGTGGGGATGGTGGCGCCGCCCTGGTTGATCGCCGTGGCCCAGGCGGCCAGGTCCAGCCCGAAGAAGAAGCCAGCCAAAAGCGCCAGGCCCACGCCGCGGCGCGAGAGCCGGGCGCGGTCCCTGCGGAAAACAGCGGCGAAGGGTACCAGCAGCACCAGGTTGCCGATGAGCACACGGTAAAAGCTGACCACCGAACCCGGGGCCTGGGCAATCGCGGTGAGGATCGCCGAGAGGCTTAAAATAAGAACGCCCACGAACAGGGCGGCGTAGGCTCTCCACGATGCGGTCGCGGGCATGGCGGCCATTGTACCCCGCGGGCGTTTGGGCGCGAACGGTATAATCTCGCCCACGGCATACGTTATCAATACGCAATAGCTGGCCGTGGAAGGACACCCATGAGCGACCCAAAACGACGAATGGTCTCGAAATTCGACGGCGATTTCTTCGCCCGTTTCGGCATCCAAATCCGCCTGATCGTCCGCCTGCTGGCGGACAGCCGGGTGAGCCTGCTGGCCAAAGCGCTGCCGGTCTTCTCCATCCTCTACCTGATCTCCCCGTTCGACATGGCCATCCCGCTGGTCGACGATGCGCTGGTCATCTGGATCGCCAACACGCTGTTCCTCGATCTCTGCCCGCCCGAGGTGGTGGAAGAGCACCGCAGCCAGCTGGAGCAGGAGGCCGAGCCAAAGAAGAAGGCAGGGCGGCCCAAGCCTGACCCGGAAGTGATCGACGCTGACTACCATGACAAAGAGTCGTAGCATCCGCCTGGGCGCCGCCCTCACCCTGGGGTTGCTGCTGGCCGCCTGCGGCGGCGGAACGCCCACAGTGGTCGCGCCGCCCCCTGAACTGCCTACCCAGAGCGAGGCCCAGCCCTCGGCACCGGCGGACACGCAAGCCGCGGCCGAACCCGAGGACACCGCCGCACCCGAGCAGCCCAGCGGTGATGTTGAGCAGCTGCCGGACGCAGCGGGCTACACCTGGGGCCTGGTGGCCAGCGGCTTCAACAGCCCGATCTTTCTGACCCATAGCGCGGACAACAGCGGACGCCTGTTCGTGGTGGAGCAACCCGGCCGCATTTGGGTCCTGCCTGAGGACGGCGCGCAACCGGCGCTCTTCCTGGACATCCGCTCGCGGGTGGGCAGCCGGGGCAACGAGCAGGGCCTGCTGGGCCTGGCTTTCCACCCGAAGTATGTGCAGAACGGCTATTTCTACGTCAACTACACCGACTCGTCCGGCGACACGGTGATCGCCCGTTACAGCAGTGTGCCGGGCGGGGACGAAGCCGACCCGGGCAGCGAAGCCGTGCTGCTGCGCGTGGCGCAGCCCTACCCCAACCACAACGGCGGCCACCTGGAGTTTGGCCTGGATGGCTATCTGTACATCGCCTTGGGCGATGGCGGCTCCGGCGGCGACCCGCTGGGCGCCGGCCAGTCGCTGGATACTCACCTGGGCAAGCTGCTGCGCATTGACGTCGACGGCGGCGATCCTTACGCCATTCCGGAGGGCAACGGCCCTGGCTTGCCAGAGATCTGGGCTTACGGCCTGCGCAACTCCTGGCGCTTCAGCTTCGATACGGCCACTGGCGATCTCTACATCGGCGATGTGGGCCAGAACGCCTGGGAAGAAATCAATTTCCTGCCGGGCGGCTCAGCGGGGGGGGCCAACTTTGGCTGGAACTTCTACGAAGGCAGCCACCCCTATCAGGGCACACCCCCGGGAGGTATTGACCTGGTCTTCCCCGTGGCCGAATACGACCACGGCTCCGGCTGCTCGGTGACCGGCGGCTATGTGTACCGCGGCCACCGGCTGCCAGCGTGGCGCGGCGTGTACCTGTATGGCGACTTTTGCAGCGGCGCCGTCTTCGGCCTGCTGCAAAACCCGGATGGCAGCTGGCAGAACGCTCGGCTCTTTCAAACCAACTTCCAAATCTCCTCGTTCGGCCGTGACCAACACGGCGAAATCTTTCTGGTAGACCGCTCCGGCGGCATCTACCAACTGCAAAGCCGATAGGACGCCTTGGAACCCCCTTCATCTGCGCCTGCTGATGTGCTCGTCGTCCACAACCCGGGCGCCAGCGCGGCGGATGCGGGGGTTTTGGCGCGTCTGATGGAGGCGCATTTCGCCGGCCGCCGGGTGGACTACGTGGAGTGCCACCGCGAGCAGCTGGCCGCCCGCCTGCAGCCCTGGCTGGCGGACGGGGCGCGGTTGATCATCGCGGCGGGCGGCGACGGCACCGTCTCGGACATCGCCACCGCGCTCACGGCCGGGGGGCCGGCGAGCCGCTGCCCAATAGGCATCCTGCCCATGGGCACCGGCAACGTACTGGCCCGCGAGCTGGACCTGCCGCTGGACCTGGACGAAGCCGCCGCGCTGCTGGCCGGGGACTTCGCCGTGCACAAGCTGGACCTGCTTCAGGTGAACGGGCACGCCTACCTGCTCTCGGTGAGCGCGGGGATGACCGCCCGGGCGATGCGCGAGACCGGCCCGTGGCGCAAACGTATCTTCGGCAAGAGTTCATACATCGTCAGCCTGCTGCTCAACTTCTTTGCCATGCACCCGACCGAATTCAGCGTGCGCGCCGATGGCGAGATGCGCCGCATGCACGCCAGCGACGTGATGGTGCTCAACTCGGCCAGCCTGGGCTACAAGGCGCTGCGCTGGTGGCCGGAAGTGCGCTCGGACGATGGGCGCATGGAGCTGTGCCACCTGGATGCGCCCACCGGGCTGCGCTACCTGTGGGTGGTGTTCAATTTCCTGCGCGGCAACCACTTCCGCCGCCCCTGGTTGGACTATGCCGCGATGCAGCACAGCGTGGTCATCGAAGCGCCGCACGGCCTGGCGGTGCAGGGCGACGGCGACTGGATCGGCGAGACGCCGGTGGAAGTGACCCTACTGCCCGCCGCGCTGAATGTGGCGGTGCCGCGGCGGGTAAGCTAGCCAGCCGCCGGCGCGCATTGCTACAATAGGGCCATGGATTACCACTTCCCGCGCATCCCTCTGTTCATCGCTGCGCTGCTGGCGCTGGCGGCCAGCGTATACATCCTGCTGACGCCCAGCGGCACGGGCGTTTCGGTGGATAGCGCCGGCAACACGACCGTGTTCCAGACCAGTTGGCTGGAGTCGCAGGGCGGCTGGGGGGCGCTGATCCTGGTGGTCTTCACCCTGCTCTACGCCGCGCCACTGGGCTTTTATCTTTCAAACAAGCCCGGCTGGGCGCTGGCCGCCTGCCTGCCGCCGCTGGTCCTCACCCTGCTGGCCGGCTTTTCCATCGGGCTGTTCTATCTGCCAGCCTTGTTCACGGTGATCGTCGCCGCTGGCGCGCTATTCATTCAAAGCCGTCGCCGCTGACCCAATCTCCCGCTTGACGCGGCGGCCTCTTCGCCACAGCTTTCAGCAAACTCTGGCATTAATGGCGGTCTCCTCGCCTGGGAAGGTTGGGTGGTTTATCCGGTAAGCGAAGTTCACGATGGTCGGCCGCCATTGGGGACAGCTCGGGTGGGCGCCCGGCCGGGAACAGGCACGCCGGGACGCTGGCAGGGGAGCGCTGGCCTGGGGGACAGTGGAGCAGCCGGCTCGCAGGGAGGCTGGGCGGCCACCAGGCCGCCCAGCCCTTTGTGTTTGTGGTTACTTGCCCGAATTACACAATCGACACAGGCGACATCATCGAAGAAAGCGACCGTATCTACCGTGTAAACACAGGCCAGGCCCGGCGGCCACCACAACCAAAAGGCCATCCGCACAGTGTGCGGATGGCCTCGAGAGGGGCCCCGGCGGCAGAAGCCGGGGTTGCCCGGCCACGTACTCGCCGGGCGGGCTGTGGGGGGGATTACTGCCCGAGGAGGATGAGGACGCCGGCGGCCAGGGCCAGCACGTTCAGCAAGCCGGCAATGCTGCCCAGACTGACGAATTCAGCCACGCCCACCAGAATCAACCAAATTGCCAATAAAGTGAAACCAAGATTTCTGCGCATAACATCCTCCTCAGAGATTGGTTAGCTGTGGCGTAAAGAACGAAAAAGGAGATCGAGTGTTACAAACTAACGAGGGGAACAGCTTCACTCAGCCAGCTTTAATTTTGCGCAAAAATGCCCTCTTGTATACTCGCGGCATGCCGACAAAACCCGTCATCTCTGTAGTCATCCCCGCCTACAACGAAGAACGCGTCATAGCCACTTGTTTGGAGCACATCAACCGGGCCGTGACGCAGGCCGGCGTAGCTTGCGAGGTGGTGGTGAGCGACAACAACTCCAGCGACCGCACTGCTGAGATCGCCACCGGCATGGGCGCCAGAGTGGTGCGCTCCACCCGTAAAGGCTACGTGCATGCCTGCATCACCGGGGTGCGCGAGGCCCAAGGCGAATACATCGCCATGACCGATTGCGACACGCGCGTACCCCCCGATTGGCTAAAGAAGATCCACGCGGCTTTCCAGGAAGATCCCGAACTGGTCGGGGTGGGCGGCTCGTTTGAATACTACGACGGCCACCCACTGATCCGCTGGTTGGTGCGCGTACTCAACCGCATCTCTTTCCGCTTCACCATCGCTTCACTGATCGGCATGAACATGGCCTTCAAGAAATCCGCCTACGACGCGGTGGGCGGCCACAACTCCGAATTCAGCATGCAGGCCGATACTTATCTGGGCTTTGAATTGGCCAAACAGGGCAAAGTGAAGCTGCTCAAAAACAACAAGGTGGACGCATCCGGCAGACGCTATGCGACCATTTGGGGCTCCATCACCGAAACCGTAATCCGGGTGACCAACGTGCTCTGGCTGCGTTTGTTCGGCAAGGTGTTGGTGGAGAACTTCGCGGATATCCGCGAATAGTCCCGACGGCTGCCTGGCCGGCAAAACCTGCTACAATCAGCCATTCTTTTTCTGGAGTAGGTTCATGCAAGAAGCCGCCGGCAGCCCCAAACCCGCCTGGGTGGAGATCGTCAAACAATACACGGTGCCCGACCATCGCAAGAGCATCTGGCAGCTGGTCAACAGCCTGGTGCCTTTCTTTGCGGTCTGGGTGCTGATGTACTACAGCCTGCAATACAACTACCTGATCACCCTGGCGCTGGCCGTGCTGGCGGGCCTGTTCCTGATGCGCATCTTCATCATCCAGCACGACTGCGGGCACAACTCGTTCTTCAAATCCACCAAGTGGAACAATTGGGTGGGCACTTTCCTGGGCGTGCTGACCCTCACGCCCTACTACGCATGGCGCAGCGCGCATGCCCGCCACCACGCCAATTCCGGCGACCTGGACTTCCGCGGCATCGGCGATGTGGATACGATCACCGTGGAGGAGTACAAAGCACTGCCTTTCTGGGGCAAGGTGCGCTATCGTTTCTATCGCCATCCGCTGATCCTTTTCGTCATCGGCCCCAGCATCATGTTCATCATCCTGCACCGCATCCCCAAGGGACTCAGCTGGAAGGACAAGCAAGACCGCAACAGCGTGCTGTTCACCAACCTGATGCTGGCGCTCGTTTTTGTGGTCGTCGGTTCGCTGATCGGCTACGTCAACTTGCTTAAGATGTGGCTGCCGATGATGGTCTTCGTCTCCTCGATCGGCGTGTACCTGTTCTACGTGCAGCACCAGTTCGAGGACACCTATTGGCGCTGGCACGAGGAGTGGGACTATGCCGAGGCGGCCTTGCGCGGCTCCTCGTTCTTCAAGCTGCCGCGTGTGCTGCAGTGGTTCAGCGGCAACATTGGCTTCCACCACCTGCACCACCTTAGCCCCAAGATCCCCAACTACAACCTGGAGCGGGCGCATTACGAAAACCCCAGCTTCCAACAGGTCAAGACGATTACGCTGCTGAGCAGCTTCAAGAGCATCTTCCTGCACCTGTGGGATGAACAAACCCACAAGCTGATCAGCTGGGGCGAATACGCCCGCCGCTTCCGCAACCAGCCCAGCGCAAGCTAGGCTCTACCTTATGGCCAAACTACTGGAAGGCGCGCCCGTGCTGCTGGTGGCCGATGTCGTCGCGGCCAGCGGCTATTACCGCGACCAGCTGGGCTTTACCCAGGTTGATCTGTTCAACCAGCCGCCCAGTTTCGCCATCCTCGGCCGCGATGAATTCCATCTTATGCTGGCTGAAAAAGCGCGCGGCGTGGAACACCTGCCCAATTGGAAGATCGTCGATAAGACCAACAACATCTACATCTGGGTGGACAACGCCGATGAGCTCTATGCAGAATTTCAAGAGCGCGGCGCGCAGATCGATTTCTCCATTTACACCACGCCCTGGGGCACGCGGGAATTCGGCGTGCAGGACCTGGACGGACACGACATCGCCTTTGGGCAAGTGCTGAACAAATAAAAGTGTTGAGGAGAGTAGGGTCATGAAGAACCGCTGGGCAATTTTGCATATCCTGATCGTGCTGGCCATCGCCGTGATCACCTGCGGCCCGATCGGGCTGGCGATGGGCGCGGGCACCTTTGCCGAAGCCATGGGCTGTACCCTGCATGAGGGCTTCGTCAACCCCTGCGTGGTGGGCGGAGTGGACCTGGGCAGCACGCTGTACGCCTTCGGCATGATGGGCTGGCTGGGCATCGTCACCCTGCCCCTCGGCTTGCTGCTGCTGGCTGTCTACCTGGTGATCGTCTTCGTCGTCTGGATCGTGCGGCGGGTCCAGGCCAGCCAGGAAACACCCAAAGTAGATTAATTTTCTCGCGCGGCGCGCGCCCTATAATGGGGCAGAGGTACAGTGGCTGTGAGCAGTCAGGACTCTTTCCCGCGCCAAAGCATCTCCAACACCCGGCTCGGCCTTTGGCTGGGGCTGTTCAGCAGCCTGGCCGTGCTGGGCATTTTGGCCTTCGGCTACGAAGCCTGGGGCTTCCCCTTCGTGCCCTTCGATTTGTTCGACTGGTTGGCCCGCGTGCTGCCGGGCTGGCTGATCGGCTCGGTGATCACCGGTATGGTGGTGGTGATCCGCGCCCTGCAGGGCGTGCTGCCGGTGGGCAGCATTTCGGATGCGGCCAAGCTCACCGAGCAAGTCATGGCGCTGGGCCTGCTGGTGGCCGCCGGCGGCGGTCTGGGCGCCTGGCTGGGCAGGCAAAGCGAACGAGAGCCCGGCAGGCTGATCTTCTTCGGCCAGGCCGGCGGCCTGGTGCTGCTGGCCGCCGTGCTGCTGGTCGAGATCTGGCTGGGCAGCGTTTCCCTGGCCGGTTTCACCATGGTCTGGCTGGCGCTGGTCTTCGCCGGTTGGGGCTGGGGGCTGGCCTGGCTGCTGCGCGCCGCCACCGTGCCGCGGGCCGGCGGGCGCATGTTCACCCGTCGCGAGTTCCTTGTGGTCAGTGGGCTGGGGCTGGTCGCCGCCGCGCTGGGCAGCTGGGGGCTGGGGCGCCTGTTGGGTACCTCGACCGGGCTGCCCCAACGGGCCGGGCCGGCGGAACCACTGAGCGCAGACGACCCCTTCGGCGCCCGGCTCACCTCCGGCCCGGCGGCCTCCCCGCCGCCGGAGGCGCTGGCCGCCCGTTCGGCCGCGGTGCCGGGCACCCGGGCCGAGCTGACCGCTAACGACGACTTCTACCGCATAGACATCAACACCCGGCCGCCGCGGCTGGACGAAGCGGACTGGCAGGTGCAGATCAACGGGCTGGTGGATAACCCGCTGCTGCTCAGCCTGGCCGACATCCGCAATCTGCCAGCGCGCACGCAGATATTGACTATGCAGTGCATCTCCAACCCGATCGGCGGCGACCTGACTTCCTCCAGCCGCTGGACCGGCGTGCCGCTGCCCCACCTGTTGGGTCAGGTGGGCCTGGGCGCCAGCGTGGTCGGCGCGCACATCTCCGCCGCGGACGGCTTTGACGAATTCGTGGCCCTGGACGATCTGCAGGACGAGCGCTGCCTGCTGGTCTACGCGATGAACGGCGAACCGCTGCCCCCAGAGCACGGCTACCCGCTGCGCATCTACATCCCCAACCGCTACGGCATGAAGCAACCCAAATGGATCACCCACATCGAGTTCGTCTCGCAGCGCGTGGACGGCTATTGGGTGCGCCGCGGCTGGGACCGCGAAGCGATCCCGCACACCGTCTCGGTGGTGGACACGGTGATGGTGGACCGTGAGCAGGGGCCGCAGGGCCTGGTGCACAGCGGGGGCATCGCCTGGGCGGGCGCACGCGGCATCAGCAAGGTGGAAGTGCAGATGGACAACCAGGGCTGGGAGCAGGCCGGGCTGATCCAGCCGGAGCTCAGCCAGCTGACTTGGACACTTTGGCGGCACAGTTGGCCGTATGCCCGCGGGCGGCACATGATCAGCGTGCGCGCCTACGACGGCGCCGGCCGCCTGCAAGAGTTGATGCCGCGCAACCCGGCGCCCAGCGGGGCGACCGGAATCCATTCAGCGACTGTGGATTTGTAAGAGGGGGCAGGGATTGGAGATTGGTAATCAGTAACTTGTAATTACAAGTTACTAATTACTAACCACAAACACCGGCATCAGTTCGCGCGCCACCCTGTGCACTTCCTCGTAACCCACCGGCTTGTGCAGCGTGCTGTCCACCTGGCCGGCGAAGCGCTGGGCGCCGGCAGCGTCGCCGGTGACCAGTATGATGCGGGTGTGCATCAGGCGGTGCTGGCTGCGGATCTGGCGCAGCAGCACGCTGCCGTCCAGGCTGGGCAAGTGCAGGTCGAGCAGCACCAGGTCTGGCGCGGTGAAGACCAGGTTGGCCTGGGCTTTATGTCCATTGTCCATGATTTCGGTCTGGTAGCCCGCATCCTGCAAGGCCAGTTGGAACAGGGCGGCGATCTGCGGGTCGTCTTCCACGACCATGGCGTAAGGGCTGGCCATCTTCTTCTCCTGCTGAAAAACGACGGCGAACTTGTACCTAAAAGAACACAAAATCAGGCTAAAAGGTTCGCTCAGTAGGCGGCGATTCGCGCGATTGACGGCTGTTCAAGGGGTATGGTATGATGCGGCCCGCCCTTATGAGCAACAAGCGGCAAGGAGACGACACAGATTAGCACATCTGATTACCGGGTAAATAGAGCCATTCGCGCAAAAGAGGTCCGTCTGATTGACGGCGACGGCGAAAACCGTGGCGTGGTTTCCATCGAAGAAGCGCTGCGCATCGCCGAAGCCGCCGGGCTGGACCTGGTGGAAGTAGCCCCAAACTCCAACCCTCCGGTTTGCCGGGTAGTCAGTTACGGCAAGTTTACCTACGAGCGCACCAAGAAGGAGCGTGAGGCGCGCAAGGCGCAGAAGAAGATCGAGATCAAAGAGATCCGCCTGCGCCCCAAGACCACCGAGCACCACCGCGGCTTCAAGACCAAGGCGGCGCGCGGCTGGCTGCAGGATGGCAAGAAAGTGCGCGTGCGCATCCGCTTCCGCGGTCGTGAGCGTGATTATCCCGAAATCGCCCTGCAGGACTTGAAGGAGATCGCCGCCGAGCTGGAAGATGTGTCGTTCATCGAGCAGGCGCCGGCCTTTGAGGGCCGCACCCTGCTGATGGTGCTGGCCCCCAGCGAAGGCGCCGCCAAGGCCCCCAAGGCCGAGGCGCCGCAGGACGGTGAAGCGGAAGCCGAAGCGGCCCCGCAGGAAGAGAAAGCCAAGCCTGCGGCCAAGGCGAAGGCGGAACCCACCAAAGCGACCGCGGCCAAGAAGCCCGCCGCGGAGAAGAAGCCGGCCGCTGCCAAGAAACCGGCGGCCAAGAAAGAAGAAAAACCTGCCGAAAAACAGGCAGAGTAGGAGTTAGAGCGTGGCAGTAAAGAAATTTCGCATGAAGACCCACAAAGCCACGGCCAAGCGCTTCCGCTTGACCGGTTCCGGCAAGTTGGTGCGCACCAAGGGCGGCAAGAGCCACTTGCGCCGGCGCACATCTGCCCGCACCAAGGCCCTGTTCTCCGAGATGATCCCGGTGAAGGGCAAAGGCTTTATCAAACGCATCCGCCGCCTGGCGCCGTACATGCATAAGTACCGCGCCAACCCCAGCACGCACACGGCGAAGTAAGAGGAATCATGGCAAGAGTAAAGACCGGCATCACCCGCCGCAAGCGGCATCAAAAAGTGCTCAAGGCCACCAAGGGTCAGTTCGGCACGCGCTCCAAGCTTTTCAAGCGCGCCAACGAGGCCATGCTGAAGAGCCTGTGGTACGCCTACCGTGACCGCCGCAACCGCAAGCGCGACCTGCGCAGCCTGTGGATCACGCGGATCAACGCCGCCGCCCGCCTGAACGGCACCAGCTACAGCCGCCTGATGAGCGCCTTCAAGAAGGCCAATATCGGCGTGAACCGCAAGATGCTGGCCGAGATCGCCGTGCACGACCCGCAGGCGTTCAAGGCCTTGGTGCAGCAGAGCAACTAGGCTTTAGCCCGACGATAAAAAAGAGGCCCGCTTTCAGCGGGCCTCTTTTTGTCTCCTTAGACAGGCTGGCGCAGGATTTTCTCCATGGGCCTGCCCCTGGCCAGTTCATCGACCAATTTGTCCATATAGCGAATTTCGCGCATCGTGTCGTCTTCAATCTCCTCGAGGCGAACGCCGCAAATCACTCCGGTGATTTGCGAGCGGGCCGGGTTCAGCTGAGGTGCATCGGCAAAGAAGGTCTCAAGATCGGTCTGCTTCTTGATCTGGCTCTCCATTTGCCTTTGGCTATAGCCAGTGAGCCAACGGATGACTTTATCCACCTCCGCTTTGGTGCGCTCTTTTTTCTCCGCCTTGGCGATATACATGGGGTACACGCTGGCAAAACTTATCGCGTAGACGCGGGGCTTTTTCGTGGTGCTTGTCTTCATTTATGGCCTCTTGCCCATATTTTATTACCCAGGGTGAGTGCAGTCAATTCGTCTCGTCCGTACAATGCCGCCGATGGGACGCATCGCGCCGGCTGATTCCTACACCTGAAACTGCCCATCCTTGTAGAACAGCTCGCCGTCCACGCGGATCTCGCTGTCCTGGCGCATGTCACAGATCATGTCCCAGTGCAGCGCCGACTGATTTTTGCCGCCGGTCTCCGGATAGCTGGCGCCCAGCGCCAGGTGGATGGTGCCGCCCATCTTCTCATCGTACAAGATGCTCTTGGTGAAGCGATCGATGCCGAAGTTGGTGCCGATGCCCAGTTCGCCCAGGAAGCGGGCGCCTTCGTCCTGGTCGAGCATCTTCAGCAGATAGTCCTCGTTCTTCTCGGCGCTGGCCGCCACCACCTTGCCGTCTTTGAACTCCAGGCGGATGCCGTCCACCTCGTTGCCCAGGCGGATCGCCGGGTAGGTGAACTTTACCCAACCCTGCGCCGAATCTTCCACCGGGCCAGTGAAGATCTCCGATCCGGGCATGTTGTGCTTGGCGGTCGAATTGATGAATGTACGCCCCTCGATGGACAGGGTCAGGTCAATATTTGCGCTGCGCAGCTCGACTTTCTTCCTGCCCGCCAGCCACTCCACCAGGCGCGCCTGGTCGGCCTCGATGTCGTTCCACAGTTTGACCGGGTCTGGCTGATCCACCTTGCAGGCCTGGTAGACGAAGTCCTCGTAGTCGCTTAGGCTCATGTCGGCTTCCTGGGCGAAGGCGTTGCAGGGGAACTGGGTCAGCGTCCAACGCAGTTCACCGCTGGCGCTGCGCCGCATGTAGGTCTGCATGATCTCGCTGCGCGCCAGCGAGCGGGTTTGCTGCTTTTGGGTGTCCACCATGCTCAGGCTGCGCGTATTGCTGGTGGCCTCGATATTCATGAAAACGTCCGCCTGTTCGAAGGGCAGGCGCTCGAAAGGCGAGAGCCACTTGAGCTGCTCCTCGCTGGCCTCTTCCAGGAATATCTGGCTGGTGGATGGCAGGTTCATCAGCATGCTGGGTTTGCCGCCTGCCCGCAATACATAACGCAGCACCTCGCTGGTCAGCGGCTCGGCCAGGGGGTGGCTGGCGATCACCACCCAGTCGCCGGGTTTCACCGCGACGGAATAGTCCACCAGGGTTTGGGCAAGTTTTTGGACGCGCGGGTCAGGCATGGGCACCTCTCGGGGTCGGATGGCGGCATTCTAACACCGGCTCTGAATTAGAATGACGGGGTGATCCGCTCCGCGCAAAACGCTAAAGTCCAGGAGACCCGCGCCCTGCTGCGCCAGACCAAGCGGCGCAAGGGGGCCGGCGCCTTCGTGGTCGAGGGCGTGCGCCTGGCCCGCGAAGCGCTGCTCTCCGGCTGGCCGCTGCGCCTGGCCTTGCACACCGAGGAACTGGCCGCCGCCGAGCCGCGGCTGCTGCGCGAGCTGGCCGCTCGCGGTGCGACCGTCGAGCTGGTCTCGGAGGCGGTGATGAAGGCTGCCGCCGACACGCAGACTCCGCAGGGCATCCTGCTGCAGCTGGCGCTGCAGCCGCCCGCCCTACCGGCCAACTTGGATTTCGTGCTGGTGCTGGACGGCGTGGCCGACCCCGGCAACCTGGGTACGCTGCTGCGCAGCGCGGCAGCCGCCGGCTGCGGGGCCGTGCTGCTGGCTCCGGGCTGCGCCGACGCCTATGGCCCCAAGGTGCTGCGCGGCGGCATGGGCGCTCACTTCCGCCTGCCGGTATTATCGCAAAGCTGGGAGGAGATCGCCGCGGTGCTGGCGGCGCACAAGCTGCAGCCCTTGCTCGCCGCGGCGGGGGAAGGGCCCGCCTACTACGAGCACGACCTGCGCCAACCGCTGGCGCTGCTGCTGGGCGGCGAGGCGCACGGCGCCAGCGCTGCGGCCCGCGCCCTGGCGCCGCAGCCGTTGCACATCCCCATGCCCGGCGGAGCCGAATCGCTCAACGTGGCCGCCGCGGGCAGTATTTTGCTGTTTGAAATCGTGCGCCAGCGAGCTAGTTCTTAGCCCCGAATTCCAACGCCTCGCGCAGCGTGCGCGCTTCTTTGATCTCGATACCCTTGGGCAATTCCTCGCCCGCCCGCAAGCGCTTGGGCAGCACCGCTGTCTTGAAGCCCAGCGCGGCGGCTTCTTTGAGCCGCGCGGCCAACTGCGGCGCGGCGCGCAGCTCGCCGCTGAGGCCCACTTCGCCGATCAGCACGGTGTCGGCGCGCAGCGGCAGGTCCTTGGCCGAGGAGTAGATCGCCGCGGCCAGTGCCAGGTCGGCGGCGGGCTCGCCGATGCGCAGCCCGCCGACCACATTGACGAAGACGTCCTGGTCGCCCAGGCGCAGGCCAAGCCGGCGGGTGAGCACGGCGGTGATCAGCAGCAGGCGGTTGAGGTCCACGCCATTGCCGGAGCGCCGCGGGTTGCCGAAGGCCGAGGGGCTGGTCAGCCCCTGCACCTCGACCAGCAGCGGGCGGGTGCCCTCCATGGTCACGGCGATGGCCGAGCCCGGCGCGTTGACCACCCGCTCGGCGAGGAAGGCTTCTGACGGATTAGGCACCTCGTGCAAACCCTGGCCGCGCATCTCGAAGACGCCGACTTCGTCGGTGGCGCCGAAGCGGTTCTTCACCGCTCGCAGCAGCCGATAGCTGTGGAAGCGATCGCCCTCGAGGTAGAGCACGGTATCCACCATGTGCTCCAGCAGGCGCGGCCCGGCGATGACGCCCTCTTTGGTCACATGGCCGATGAGGAAGACGGCCAGACCGCTGCTTTTAGCGAGTTGGCGGAAACGGTCGCTACACTCGCGCAGCTGGGTCACCGACCCGGCCGAGGAGTCCACGGCCGGGTCATAGACCGTCTGGATGGAATCGATGATCAACACGCGCGGCTTGACGGTCTCGACGTGCGCCAAAATAGCTTCGACGTTGGTCTCGGTGACCAAGAGCAGCCCATCGGGCAGCGGCCGTTCAGTGGCAGAACCTCGCAAGCGTTCTGCACGCATTTTTATCTGGCCCGGCGACTCTTCGCCGGAGACGTAAAGCACCCGCCCTTCGGGGGCCAGTTCGATGGCGGTTTGCAGCAGCAGGGTGCTCTTGCCGATGCCGGGGTCGCCGCCCAGCAGCACCAGCGAGCCGGGCACTACGCCGCCGCCCAGCACGCGCCCGAACTCACCGATGGAGAGCGCCAGGCGTTCGTTTTCGGCGCCACCCTCGATCTCGGCCAGTGGCTGTGGCTTAGCCCGGGTCACTGATCCGTTGGCGGCCGTGCGCCGCGGGCCGCGGCTTTCCAGCATCTCTTCGGCGTAGGTGTTCCACTCGCCGCAGCCCGGGCAGCGGCCCAGCGGTTTGGCCGCCGCCCGCCCGCAGGCAGTGCACTTGTATTGCGTGATGGTCCTGGCCATGGGTTTATCCTTGCAGCACGCCGCGGCGCATCTCCCAGCCCATCAGGTCGCCCTCGGGCAGCTCGCCGGGCAGACCCAGGCGGTGGAGCATATGCAGCAACTCGGCGCGGTGGTGCATGTTATGGGTGATCAGGTGGCCGATGGCGCCGCCGACCGTCTTCTGCTGGGGCGGTCGGTCCAACACATCGCTGAAGAGCGCATCCAGGCGGCCTTCGCGCTCAGCTTGCAGGGCGAAGGCGGCAAAGTCACTATAAGCAGCTTCGAGACGGAAGAGCAGGTCCAGCGCCGAGTTGGGCCGCGGGTCGGTGCGCACGGGGCGCTCCTGCATCAGGTCGCTCCACACCTCGATATTGGCGATCATGTGCTCGAAGGTCAGCCGCAGCGTGCCCCAGCCAGCATCAAAACGGCGGTCCAGCTGCTCATCGCTCAACGGCAGGCAGAGCTCCAGCAATTCACGCGTGCTGTCCAGGTCGTGGCCCAGGAAGCGCTCCAGTATGTTCATGGCGCCATTGTACAACAAATAGAACAAATAATCTATCTAGTGGCTATTCGACGAAGCCCGGCTCATTCACCTGCCTGCTCATCGCCGTGACGTTCCAGCAGGAGCAAGATATTTCCGCCAGGGTCGGCGAAATAGACCCAGCGATGCAGTATCTCGCCGGAGCGCCATTCTTTGATATCCGTCAGCAGTTGAACGCCTTGCGCGCTCAACTCGGCCACGCTTTCATCCAAATCATCCACCAGGAAGCCGATCGCCGGAGCATCCGGCCGCTGCTGGGCGGCTGTGCGCGAGGCACTGGCGAGGATTTCAAGCCGGGCGACTTCATCCACCGCATAGTAGACGTAATCCTGTGCTTCATCCAACAATTTCAATTGCAATGTATGGGTATAAAAATCACGTACTGCGGAGTCATCGCTAACTATGCCTATCCAGGCGATCCCCTTGATCTTCATCGATAATTCCCGATGTGCCACTGCCATTCTTTGCCATCGTGTGACCGAAAGTCTTCAAAATCAGCAGGGCCTTTTTGCACGTACTCCCGCCAATGAGCGATAAGGCCATCGCGCAGTTCAATTACGAAAGTTCCGTGGTCTGCCTTGGGTTTGCCGGCCACACCGAAAGAGAACTCGGCACAGCCGATTTGCTGCTGCTCATCGAACCACAAATTCTGGTAATGCAAATACGTTCCCGGGCTGAGCGCACCAAAGTAGGCGCGCAACTGCTCGTGGCCAGTGTAGAACTGCACATCCGGCGGCTGCATGTAGACTGCATCCGCTGTGAAGCAGGCCAGCGCATCCTCGGTGTTCTGCGTACCCCATGCCCCCGCCAGACGTTGCATCAGGGCGGCAAACTGCTGGGAATTGATTTTCTCGGCCATACCCTATCAATGTAGCATACTAAGCCGCAGGCAGACGATTAACAACTGAGCGCCCAAGTGTTGGGCGCTCAGCAGGTTGCAGTCAGTCTAATTGGCCGCGATGGCTTCAGGCGGCGGGGCCTTCTTCTTGCGGCTGGCCTTGCCCTTGCGCAGCACGATCTCCGGCTGCTCCTCGCCGACTTCGACGTCGATCACCACCGTGTCGCCGTCCTTGAACTGGCCGCTGAGCAGCGCGTCGGAGAGCGTGTCTTCGATGCGGTTCTGGATCACCCGCTTGAGCGGGCGGGCGCCGTATTCGCGCTCGTAGCCGAGCTCGGCGATCAGGTCCAGCGCCGCCTCGGTCGGCTGGATGGTCAGCTGGTGCTCTTCGAGGCGCTCGGCCACCTTGGAGATCTCCAGGTTGACGATCTCGCGCAGGTTGTCCTTACTCAGTGAGCGGAAGATGACCACCGAATCCACCCGGTTGATGAACTCGGGGCGGAAGACGCGCTTGAGCGCATCGGTGAGCTTCTTGCGCATGTCTTTGTAGGCGATCTGTTCTTCCAGGTCTTCGTCGGTCTTGAGCTGGAAGCCCATATCCCCGCGGCGCATGATCATGTCGGCGCCCACGTTGGAGGTCATCACGATGATCGCGTTGCGGAAGTCCACCTTGCGGCCGCGCGCATCGGAGAGATGGCCCTCTTCCATGATCTGCAGCAGCATGTTGTGCGCCTCAGGGTGCGCCTTCTCCACCTCGTCGAAGACCACGATGGAATACGGGCGGCGGCGGATCGCTTCAGTGAGCTGGCCGGCATCTTCATAGCCCACATAGCCCGGAGGGGCGCCCACCAGGCGGCTGACCGTATGGCGTTCCATGAACTCGGACATGTCCAGCTGGATGAGCGCATCTTCGCTGCCGAAGAGGAACTTGGCCAGCGCCTTGGTCAACTCGGATTTGCCTACGCCGGTGGGGCCGAGGAAGATGAAAGAGCCGATCGGCCGGCGGGGATCCTTCAAGCCGGCGCGGGCGCGGCGTACCGCCTTGGAGATGGCGTCGATGGCCTCCTCCTGGCCGACAATCGCCTTGTGCAGCTCTTCTTCCATGTGCAACAGGCGCTCGCTCTCTTCCTGGGCGATCTGCATCACCGGCACGCCGGTCCACATGGAGATCAGTTCGGCGATGTCGTCCACGCCCACCACCGGGCTGTTGTCGCGATCCCAGGTGGTGCGCAGCGTCTCGAGGCCGGCTTCCAGTTCGCCTTCCTGGACGCGGATGGTTTCGCTTTCTTCTTCGCGGCCTTCGTCCTCAGCTTCTAGGCGCTTGCGGCGGAGCTCCTTTAGCTGCTCGGTGATGTTCTTGGCTTCCTGGGCCGCGGGGCTTTTGTACATGCGCACCCGTGAGGCGGATTCGTCGATCAGGTCGATCGCCTTGTCCGGCAGGAAGCGCTCGGTGACGTAGCGGGCGGAAAGCTGCGCCGCGGCGTCCAGCGCCTCGTCGGAAATGCGCAGGCGGTGGTGCTCTTCGTAAGCGGGGCGCACCCCGCGCAGGATGTCGATGGTCTCTTCCACGCTGGGCTCATCCACCAGCACGGGCTGGAAGCGGCGCTCCAGCGCCGAGTCGCTCTCGATGTGCTTGCGATACTCGTCCAGTGTGGTGGCGCCGATCACCTGCAGCTCACCGCGCGACAGGGCGGGCTTGAGGATGTTGGCCGCGTCCACGCTGGAGCCGGCCGCGCCGGCGCCCACCAGCATGTGCGCTTCGTCAATGAACAGGATGGCTTCAGAGGCCTTGAGTTCGTCGATGACTTTCTTGAGGCGCTCTTCGAACTGGCCGCGGTACATGGTGCCCGCCACCAGCGAGCCCACGTCCAGCTGCAGCACGCGCTTGCCCAGCAGCGGGGCGGGCACATCGCCGTTGGTGATGCGCTGGGCGAGGCCCTCGACGATGGCGGTCTTGCCCACGCCAGGCTCGCCGATCAGCGCGGGGTTGTTCTTGGTGCGCCGCGCCAGGATCTGGATGACGCGCTCGATCTCGGTTTCGCGACCGATCACCGGGTCCAGCTTGTCTTCCTCAGCCAAGGTGGTCAGGTCGGTGGCCAGCTGGTCGATCATCGGCGTCTTGGCGGAGCGGGCCTCGCGGCGCGTGCTGCGGCGTTCCGCCGGCGGACCGGCTTTGCGCGGCGCCGAGCTCTCCTGCAGCACGCGCCGCGTCTGGCGGCGGATCTGCTCGGGGGAGACGCCCAGCTTGCGCAGCACATTGAGGGCGATGCCCTCGCCGTAGCGCACCAGGCCGAGCAGCAAATGCTCGGTGCTCACGTAATGGTTGCCCAGGCGGCGGGCTTCTTCGAAAGCAAACTCCAGCACCTGCTGGGTTCCAGGGGAAAGGTCGATCTTGCCGCCGTCGTGCTGGCCGGCGCCGGTGAGGCGCTCGACCATCTCCTCAACCCGTGCGGCTTCCAGGCCCAGCTCGCGCAGCACGCGAGCGGCTACGCCGCCTTCTTCGCGGATCAGGCCGAGCAGCAGGTGTTCGGTGCCGATGTAGTTGTGGCGCAGGCGCTCCGCCTCGTGGTGTGCGAGGCTGAGCACGCGCCGTGCTCGTTGGGTGAGGCGATCCATTCCAGCCAAGGTGTATCTCCGTTCTTGTTGGAAAAACGCCGTGCTGAGGGTCAGCACGGCAGTTCCCAACAACGGTTTGATTCTACCAAATTCGCTTTTGTATAGGGAAACCGAAATTGGGGGCAGGGGAATTAAACAGACCGCGCGGCGCTTGCGCGCCGCGCGGTCTCGCCCGATGAGCCAACTGGGCGTTAGGGACTGAGGCCCAACTGGCTGAACAGGGCAGCGCCGTCGATCGATTCTTCGATGGCGACGATCTGCTCTCCATTGAAGACGGTGACCGACTGGCCGCTCACCTGGAAGCTCTTGCCGGTCGGCTCGAAGCCGGCCAGGTTGCCCTGATGCGTGCCTGAGAAGGTGAACTCACTGGTCACCGTATCCCCGTCCACGGTCTGCGTGGTGATCTCGAATTGAGAGCCGGGGAAAGTAACCTGGGTCTCGCGCCAGGCGGTGAGCCAGGCATCCGCTCCGCCAGCGCGGCCCGGGCCGCGGTAGGCCAGGTCTTCGGCCAGCAGCCTGCCCACCAGGTCTTCGATCTGGTTGGCGTTGAAGGCCGCGAACAGGTCCCGCACGATTTGTTTCCTTTGGTCTTGCATAGCGAACTCCTTTGTTGGACAGATTTGAAGTTCAGTGTAGAATTTCAAGTGCACTTTAAGTCAAGCGTTTTTGGAGAAGACGATGATTGCTCTGCAAATCGGTGAATTGGCCCAAAAGGCGGGGGTGGCGCCCTCGGCGATTCGCTACTACGAAAGCGAGGGGCTGCTGCCCGCCCCGCAGCGGCAAAGCGGCTGGCGGCGTTACAGCGCAGAGGCGCTGGACCGCCTGCTGGTCATCCAAACCGCCCGCGAGCTGGGCTTCAGCATCGCCGACATTCGCACCCTGCTGCACGCGCACCCCGGCAGCACCCGCGCGGCGGTGCGCTGGCGTAAGTTCGCCAGGACCAAGCTGGCCGAGGTGGAAGCCACCCTGCGCCAGGCACAGACCATGAAGCGCCTGATCGAGGCGGGGCTGGACTGCGACTGCCACGAGATCGGGGCCTGCATCTGCAGCAAGGGCGAAAGCTGCTTCCCGCAAGAATAGCCAGACCTGCACAAAAAAGAGCGTGCCGTTGGCACGCTCTTTTTATATTCTTACGATGGGGCTTTACTCGCCGGAAGGCTCTTCGCTCTCGACAGGCACTTCCTCTGCGGCAGCCTCTTCGTTCTCCGGCTCGGCTTCGGCAGCGGGCTCTTCGGCGGCAGCTTCTTCTGCCGGCGGCTCAGCGTCCTGGCTGCTGTCCTCAGCGGGCGCTTCCGCAGCGGGCTCCTCGGCAGGGGTTTCCATCTCAGCCTCCGGCGCGGCTTCCGCCGCCGGGCTGCCGGCGTCCGCGTCCAGGCCGGCTTCGGCCAGGGCGGCTTCGTAGTCCTGGTCGCTGTACTGCGCCGAGTGCACCTTGCGCAGCGAGAGGCCGATGCGGCGCTTGTCCGCTTCGATGCGGATGATGCGCAGGGTCACCGGGTCGCCTTCTTTGACGACTTCTTTGGGATGCTCGATGCGGTCTTCGCTGAGCTCGGAGATGTGGATCAGGCCTTCCACGTAGTCGTCCAAGCGGGCAAAGGCGCCGAACTTGACCAGGCGGGTGATGGTGCCCTGCACCAACTGGCCTTCTTTGTATTCGTTGACGTGCTTGTCCCAGGGGTCGGACTGCAGCTGGCGCATGGAAAGGCCGATGCGCTTGCGGTCCTGGTCGATGTTGATCACCTTGACTTCAACCTCGTCGCCCACCTTGAGCAGTTTGCCGGGATGGTCCACGCGTTCCCAAGACAGTTCGGAGAGGTGCACCAGGCCGTCGGCGCCGCTGATGTTCACGAAGGCGCCGAAGTCGGCGATGCTGGTGACGCGGCCCTTGCGGGTGTCGCCCACCTTGATCTCGGAGAGCAGGCGGTCTTTCAAGGCCTCGCGGGTTTCCTGCGCCGCGGCGCGCTCGGAAAGGATCAGCCGGCGACGCTCACGGTCCACTTCGATCACGCGACCCACCAGGGTCTCGCCGACCATCTCGCCCCAGCGCTGCTCGGGCGTATCGCCCTGGTAGCGCATGCGGCGCACCTGGCTGATCTGCGAGGCGGGCACAAAGCCGCGCAGGCGGCCCACGCGCACGATCAGCCCGCCCTTGTTGTGGCCGATGACCTCGCCCTCATAGGTGTCTTTGGATTTAAGCAGTTCCTCGGCCTGGGCCCAATCGTCGTCTTCCATTGAGCGGGTATAGGAAAGCTGCATGGCGCCGCGGCTCAGATCTGAGCTGACCACATAGACCTGGATATCCTCGCCGACCTGCAACTTCTCACGCTCTTCCGGGCTGAGTTGCTGCACTTCGCGCGAAGGGATGACGCCTTCTGATTTGGCGCCGATGCTCACCATAATTTCGTCGTTGGTTATCCCGGCGATCACGCCGGTGACCATATCGCCAGCCTTGGGCAAATCCAGGTTCAGATCCCCCTGCTCCAATAATTGCTCCATGGTTAGTTCATTTGCCGGCCCGGACGCCTCGATTTCGTTCGCGTTGGCCGGTCCCCCCTCCTGGGGGATGTCGTTTTGCTCCATTAAACTATTAACTCCAGTCCGAAGATGGCGGCTATTATAACCGCTTAAAAATGAGAATCTCCCTTGTGATAAGATTGCCTCTTGCGCCCTAGCGCACAGAAACCCATGCGAAACATTTACCCTTTCACCGCCATTGTCGGCCAGGAACGCATGAAGCGAGCGTTGCTGCTCAACGCCGTGGACCAGCGCATCGGCGGCGTGCTCATCCGCGGCGAGCGCGGCACGGCCAAGTCCACCGCGGCGCGCGCCATGGCTGCGCTGCTGCCCGAGATCGAAGTTTTCGCCGATTCGCCCTTCAACGACGACCCCAACAGCCCCGAAACCTGGTCCGACTGGGTCAAGGAGCGCAAAGCAGCCGGCGAAGAGCTGAACGTAACCCAGCGCAAGATCGGCTTCATTGACCTGCCGGTCAGCGCCACCGAAGACCGCGTGGTGGGCACGCTGGATATTGAGCGCGCCATTCAAAAAGGCGAACGCCGCTTTGAACCCGGCGTGTTGGCCGCGGCCAACCGCGGCCTGCTCTACATCGACGAAGTCAACCTGCTCGACGACCACGTCGTCGACCTGCTGCTCGACTCGGCGGCGATGGGCGTGAACACTGTGGAGCGCGAGGGCATTTCCTTCGTTCACCCGGCGCGCTTCATCCTCATCGGCACGATGAACCCCGAGGAAGGCGACCTGCGCCCGCAGCTGCTCGACCGTTTCGCCCTGGCGGTGGAAATGCACGGCATCCGCGACGCCCGCCAGCGCGTGCAGATCATGCAGCGCAACCTGGCCTTCGAGGGCAACCCCGAGGCTTTCTATGCCGAATGGCAGCCCAAAGAGCAGGAACTCGCCGAAAAGATCATGGCGGCGCGCGAACTGGTCGACAAAGTAGATTACACCTCGCGCGACCTGATCTCCATCGCCGCGCTGACCAGCTCGCTGCAAGTGGACGGCCACCGCGCCGACTTGGTGATCCTCAAGACCGCCCGCGCCCAGGCCGCCTTCGACCAGCGCAAGGGGATCAGCGACCTGGACATCGCCATCGCCGCCGAGCTGGCCCTGCCGCACCGCATCAAGCGCGGCCCCTTCCACCAGACAGAGATGAGCGTCACCGAGCTGCAGGAGCGCATCGCCGAAGTGCAGAAAGATGCCGCCACTGAAGCGGAAATGAACGCCCAGGGCGAAGAAGACGAGCCGGCCGACAGCCAGGAACCGCAAAAAAAAAAGTAGATCAGCCGCAACCTAGCGAAGCCGAACCCACGGAGCGCAGCCCGGAACCCGGGCCGCAAGATGTGTTCGGCGGCAACGATGCGCGCTGGTGGGACGGCGGCCAGCAGGTGCAGGCCAGCCAGCCTTTCGCCCCCCGCAAACTGGACAACCCGCTGGACAAGATCACCCGCCGCCACAGCGGGCGGCGTTCGCGCACCCACACGGAGCGCAAGCGCGGCCGCTACATCCAGGCGCGCCCGGCGGGCAGCGACCTGAGCGACATCGCCTTCGATGCCACCTTCCGCGCCGCGGCGCCGCACCAGCAGGCCCGCGAGGAGCAGCGCAAGGAGATGGCCTTCGCCATCCAGCGCCAGGATCTGCAGCGTAAGGTGCGCGTCAAGCGCGCCGCCAACCTGGTGCTTTTCGTGGTGGATGCCTCGTGGTCGATGGCGGTGGCCGAACGCATGGCCGCCACCAAAGGCGCGATCCTCTCGCTGCTCACCGATGCCTACCAGCGCCGCGACCGCGTGGGCCTGATCGTTTTCCAGAAGGACCGCGCCAACCTGGTCCTGCCGCCGACCAATTCAGTGCAACTGGCCCAGCGCGCCCTGGCCGACATCCCCGTGGGCGGCAAGACGCCGCTCTCCGCCGGCCTGCTGCTGGCTCACGAGGTGCTCACCCGCGAGCGCCGCCTGCACCCGGACGTGATGCCGCTGCTCATCCTGCTCACCGACGGCGCCGGCAACGTGCCCCTCGGCGAGGGCGCTCCGCAGAAGGAAGCCCACCGCCTGGCCGAGAAGATCGCCAAAGACGAGATCCGCAGTGTGGTGATCAACATGGAGCACGCCGCCTTCGACCAGGGCCTGGCCAACCAGCTGGCCGAGCACCTAAATGCGCCCTGCTATACGCTCAGCGAACTGCGCGCCGAGAACCTGTACCAGACGGTGCGTGAGGAGATGGGCAGGAGCTAGCCGTCAGCCTTCAGCCGCCAGTTGTCATTTCGGAAGAAATACCACCACCTGCAGATAAGATTCGACCAAAGGGCGGAAGGGTTTCCTGCTCGCCGCAACTCGGCTCGTTCGGAATGACACGTTATTGTTTGTCATTCCGACGGAGGGCCGCAGGCCCGACGAAGAATCCCTGTAACGATAAATTAGATAACTATTGCAGCAGGCCCCAACTACCGCGCTTACTTCCTGGCCTTGCTGCCCGCCCCCGCCTTATCCAGCATCTCCTGTAAAGCTTCCAACTGCCCCTCCTCGCCGATAGCGCCGATGCGGTCACCGGCGGTGAACACCGTGGTCGACTTGGGATTGGGGATCAGCTTGCCGTCCCGGATGATCGCTACCACCGAAGCGCCGGTGCGGCCGCGCAGGTCGCTTTCCGCCAGACTGCGGCCGGCGATCCAGTTGTTCTTGCCCACCTCGTACCAGGTGATCTCCATCTCATCCGCAGCACGCAACAGGTTGCGCATCAACAAATGGGCGCGGCGGCCTTCTTCGAACTCGTAGTGCTTGTTGCGCACTTCGGCGGCGTAGGTATCCACCTCGCGGCGCGGCAGGCCCAGCTCGAGCAGCGTGTGGCTGACCATCTCCAGCCCGCCCTCCAACTCCGGCTGGATGACGTGCTTGGCGCCGAGCCTGGCCAACTGCTCAATGTTCTCGGCGGTGGCCGCGCGGGCGATGATCGGCAGCGCCGGGTTGGCGCGGTGGGCGGTGGCCACGATGATCTCGGTGGCCGCCTCTTCAGGCAGGGTCACCACCATCGCCTTGGCCTTCTTCAGGCCGGCGTGCAGGAGTACTTCGGAATTGGCCGCGTCGCCGTAGATGGTGGGGATGCCCATCTCATTCAACTCGCCGACCACTTCGGCATCGGACTCGATGATCAACACCGGGATGTCCAGGCGCTTCAACACACGCAACAGGTGCTTGCCCACCCGGCCGTAACCGACGACCACCACCGGGGCGGCATCTTCTTTCAATTCAACGGGATGCTCGACCACTGGCTGCTGGTCCAGGCGCTTCCAAAACCAGGGGATGCCGCGCAGCCATTTTTCCACCGGCGTGATCGCGCTGAACAGGGCCGGGTTGACCGTGATCGAGACCAGCGCCGCAGCCAGGATCAGCGAATAGTTGTTCGAACTCAGCAGGCCGAGCTGCAGCCCGGCCTGGCCCACGATGAACGAGAACTCGCCGATCTGGCTCAGCCCTGCGGCGACCACCAGGAACGCTGTGGCCGGCCCGCGGATCAAAGTGCCGAGCCCGAGCGTGATGATCGCTTTGCCGAAGACCACCAGCAAGGTCAGGGCGACGACCTTGCCCAGGTTGGCGAACAGGAAAGACGGGTTGACCAGCATGCCGACGGAGACGAAGAAGACCACCGCAAAGGCCTCCTGAAACGGCAGCACGTCCGCGCCCACCTGGTAGCTCTGCGGCGACTCGCTGACGATCGCCCCGGCTGCAAAGGCGCCCAGCGCCAGCGAGACGCCGAACAACTCGGCGGCGCCCAGCGCGGTGCCCAGCGAGATGAACAACACCGCCAGGATGAACAGTTCGCGCGAGCGGGTGTGGGCGATGAGGTTGAGCAGCCAGGGGAAGAAATGCTTGCCCACTAAAAACATCAGCGCCACGAAGATGCCGGCCTTGAAGAGGGTGAAGAACAGCTGGCTCCATTCAAACCGGCCGCTTTGCACCGCCAGGGCGGGCATGAGGATCAGGATCAGAATGGTGGCCAGGTCTTCCATCACCAGCCAACCCACCGCCACCTGGCCGCTGTGCGTGTTCAGCAGGTTGCGGTCCATCAGGTTGCGCAGCAAGACCACCGTGCTGGCGATCGAGATGGCCAGGCCAATTACGATGCTGGAGCTCACCGAGAGCCCCCAATATTGGCTGAGCACGAAGCCGATCAGGGTGGCCAGCAGCAATTGGCCGATGGCCCCGGGCACGGCGATGCTGCGCACCCGCCACAGGTCGGCGAAGGAGAAATGCAGGCCCACTCCGAACATCAGGAAGATGACGCCCAGTTCGGCCAGGTCAAGAATGGTTTGAGTATCCCCGGCGAAACCGGGGGTGAACGGGCCGATGGCGATGCCGGCCAGCAGATAGCCGAGGATGGCGGGCAGGCCCAGGCGGCGGGCGATCAGGCCACCCACAAAGGCGGCCCCCAGCGCCACCGAAATATTGACCAGCAGTTCAGGGATGTGGGTCATGGGGCCATTTTAGGCCCATTTTCAATTTTATGTAGCCGGAAGCTTTCGGCTCAGGCGGCCTGGCTCAGTTCTCCGGCCCTTCGCTGACGAAATGGGTCAGCTCGCTGACGCTCATCTGCCCCAGGTTCAACTTGTCCAGTGTGCGGCCGCGGTGCCAGTAGTCGGTGCGGTGCATGAACGAAGCCATGCGGATCATGGCATCCATGCCGCGCACCGAAACGCCGTAGCGCGTGCCGAAAGAAGCAATCGGCACCAGGCTCATCGGCACGTCTTCGGTCACGTAGCGGTGGTTGACCGTGCTGGGGGCTTTGATACCGTGGTATCCCTGCTGGTTGTGAATGGCTTCCAGCAGGTCCGCGCCGGTGGAATTGTAGGCCTGCTGCAGCCACTCCATCGCCGTGCGAGCGCGGATGCCCAGGGCCGAGGCCACCGTCACCCGTTCTCGGTCCAGCACCTCCAGCACGCGAGCCACGGAGGGCGTCACTCCTTCAATATAGAACTCGTAGTCGCCGTGGGTGGATTCGATGCGCCCGGCGTTGAGCACAGTCAGCGCCGGGTGGAAGATGGCGCCCATGTTATTCAGGCCGGTGTGGAGCACATTCACGCCGTCGATGAACTGCGGGTAAGCGCCTTCCAGCGCGTCCAACACGCTCTGGGTGCGCGTGGCGGGGAAGGCGGCCAGCGGCACGGCCTCCTTGATGCGGAAGATGCGCGCCTGGGCCGGGCCGTCGGAACGGCTGGCGTAGATCAGCGTCTCGGCTTCGGCGATGGTCACATCCGCCGTGCAGCCGTGCGCCCGCATGGTTTGGTAGAACTCCAGCGCGCCGCAGGTGCGCCCCGGGTTGAGCACCACGATCTGGCCGTCTTTCAAGTGGGGCGCCGCGGCGGTGGCGATGTCCACATGGGCGCTGGAGGGCAGCACCACCATGATCACATCGGCGTTCTTCAGCGCCGCACCCATATCCGAAGTGGCCAGTTTCAATTTGCCGAAGCCCTGCGGGCCTCTGTCTTCCGGTTCCAGGTCGATGCCGCCGCGGCGTTGGATAGCTGAAATATGGTCGGGGTTGCGGTTGTACAGCACCACCTCGAAACCCATGATGGCCAAATGGGCGGCCATGGCCTTGCCGCCGTGGCCGGCGCCCACTACGGTGTAGCGTATCTTTTTGGCTGCCTTTTTGGTCATGGCGCGCTCCTTGCTTTCTGCGCCACAGCTTTCAGGCGCTGCTTCTCAGTGATCGGTTTGCCAGTTTCGGGGTCCACGCTGATGCAGGCCCCACGGGGGTCGAAGGTGGTGCGGATCTCGCCGCGGCCGTGCGGGTTGTTGCCCAACTGCGGCGCGTCCATGATGCCGCTTTCCACTGCCGCGGCAAGGGTGGCCGCGTCGGCCAGCGGGTCTTGCACGCCCGGCGCGGCCAGGCCGCGGATGGCGTCCAGCAGCAAACGGGCGTCGGCGACCAGCTCCTCGCGGCGGGCCACGATGGCAGGGTCGTGCGTGGCATCGGGCAGGCCGCGCAGCGCGTTCTCAATGGCCCGGCGGCCCATCTTGCTGGCGGCGATAATCTCTTCGCCGGTGGCGGCGTGGTCTGCTTCGGTATGGCCGACGATGTGGATGATGTGCGGCTTGAGCTGCATCTGCAGATAGATGCTGGCGGCCAGGTGGCCGCGGGCGGAGTCGATGTCCACCGGAAAGCTGAGCAGGCCGCTGCGCGTCTGCCGCCAGACGCGGAAGTTCTTGTCTTCCAGCTCGGAAATCAGTTCCAGCCCGGCCATCATCTTGGCCAGGTCCATCGTGTCGGAGAGGCCTGGCGGGCTGTTGAACATCATCTGCACGATGTGGTCGCGCACGCCGTAGGCCTTGGCGTTGTAGGCGGCCAGGTACAGCGCCACGCAGAAAATCACATCCGGCGCGTCACGCATGCCCCAGTGGTGCGCTTCGTTCAGCTCCACAGGGATGTCGCGCTCGCCGTACCAGGCCATCAGCTCCTGGTGCTCGCGCAGCGAGCCTTGCAAATCCCAAGGGCCGCGCCCGTCCATTTTGTTGAACCAGAACAGCGGGATGGCTGCCCAGGCCATGTGGATGGTCTCCACGAACATCTCGGCCAGTTGGATGAAGTCGTCCGTGCCAGTGTAGGTGCGCAGCAGCGGAAAGTTGCCTTGCCGGCTGGCCTGGTACAGGACGCTGAAATCGTCGGCGCTGCGCACCGGCACGCCGCCGGCCCCGCGGCGGCGCGGGTTCTGCCGCTCGGGGTGGAAGAAATTCTCCTGGGCGTCCTGGTCGGTGCCGATGGAAATCACGTCCAGGGCGCGGGCTTCGGCAATTTGCTCGATGCCGTTGATCGTCTCTTCCATCGTCGGCAGGCCGAAGTGATGACGAATCAGCGGGTAGGGCGCTTTCCATTGGATGCGCTCCACCGTCGTCTGCGGGAAATCGGCCTCGCTGGCCGGACCGGCCTGCTCGCCATGCAAGAAGGCCAGTACCTCATCCATTGTCTCGGTGCCATCAAAGGTGGCGCTGAAGAAGCCGAGCTTGTCGGCGCGCTCCACCACCGGGGGTGTGCCGGCGAAGGCGAACTGCACCCCGGCGCTGTGCAGCTCATCGGCCTCCTCGGCGAACTCGGCCAGCAGGCGCTCGCCGGTCTCCGGAGTCAGGCGATAGGACACGCCGACCAGGTCGGCCTGCTCGTTGCGGGCCACTTCCAGCATGCGCTCAATGGGCACGGCGGGGCCGAGGAACACGGTGCGCCAGCCGGCTTGCTGCGCCAGGCGCAGGAAGTTGGACACGCCGGCGACATGCACGCATTCGCCCAGGGCGCCGGCGACCACGGTTTTCTGTTTTCGGGCTGAGTTAGCCATTTTTCCTCCTTGGTGCTGTGGAGTACGGGTTGGCTCCCCTGATAACGGCCTGCCCATGATTGTGTTTCGTAGGGCTGCGTTGAGCAGGCGATGCAGTTCAGCAGAGATGAAGCAATGGAACCCGGCCAAAAAGCCGAGCAATCGAGGATAAGACCAGGAAATTTTATCATGGCCCCTCATCCCCATCGGAGAAATCACCTTTTCGCGGTTAATATCTTGTTATGAAAGATAAAAATGCGCTGATCACCGGGGCCTCCACGGGCATTGGCGAGGCCTGTGCCTTGTATCTGGCCGAGCGCGGCTGGCGCGTGTTCGCCGGGGTGCGCAAACCCGCTGACGCCAAGCGCCTCGAAGCCGCCGCCGAGGGCATCCGCGCGGTGACCGTGGATGTGACCAAGCCGGTCCAAATCGCTGCCGCCGTCAAAGTGGTGCAAAAGCAGGTCGGCCGTGCCGGCCTGCAGGGCCTGGTGAACAACGCCGGCGTGGTGGTGGGCGGCCCGTTGGAATTCCTGCCCCTCGACGAACTGCGCTTCCAGCACGAGGTCAACTTCCTCGGCCAAATCGCGGTGACCCAGGCTTTCCTGCCGCTGCTGCGCCAGGGGCAGGGGCGTGTGGTCAACATGAGCTCGATCAGCGGGCGGGTGACCACGCCGTTCCTGGGGCCGTACTCCACTTCCAAATTCGCTCTGGAAGCTTTCAGCGACGGCCTGCGCCGCGAGCTGCGCCCTTGGGGCTTGCACGTGGCCAGCATCCTGCCCGGCCCCATCGCCACCCCGCTCTGGGACAAGTCGCTGGATATGGCCGAGACGATGAGCGCCAAGCTGCCCAAGCAAGCCGAGGCGCTCTACGGCAAGGCCATGCGCCGCCGGGTGAATACTACCGCTCGGCTGGGCATGCACGGCGTGCCGCCGGAGGCGGTGGCCAGAGACGTGCTGCATGCCCTGAGCGCCGCCCGGCCGCGCATCCGCTACGCTCCCGGCCGCTTCATTGCCCTGGCGATTTGGGCGCTGCGCTTCGCCCCAGACCGGCTGCTGGACTGGGTGCTGACCCGGGACATATAGGATTCGGGAATGGAGCTGTAGAGGCGCACGGCCGTGCGCCCCTAACGGGGACGTTGTCCTGATGACTGCTCCCTTATTGCTTTGGTTTCCCCTATAATTTCCCCATGCCTATTTTGCGCGCCGGCGCGTTTGAAATTTTCAGCAGGAGTGCGGAGCAAACCCGCCGCCTGGGCATGCAACTGGGCGCGCTGCTGAAAACCGGCGACCTGGTCTGCCTGGAGGGCGACCTGGGCAGCGGCAAGACCACCCTGGCGCAGGGCGTGGCCGCCGGCTGGGGCTCCGCCGATCAGGTCACCAGCCCCACTTTCGTATTGGTCAACATCTACCGCCGCCCCGACGGGGCGCGCCTGGCCCACCTGGATGCCTACCGGCTGGATTCCGCAGCCGACGCCGAGGCGCTGGACCTGGACCAGCTGCTGACCGAAGGCCCAATGCTGGTGGAATGGCCCGCCCGCATTGAGGCCGCCCTGCCCGCTGAGCGACTGTGGGTCAAGCTGGAGTGGATGGATGCAGACCGCCGCCGGCTGGAGGTGACTCCCGAAGGAGCACGCTATCAGCCGATGGCCGCCGCGCTGCAGGAAGCCGTATACGGGTTGGTATGACCCTGCTGGCAATCGACTCCTCCACCCAGGCCAGCGGCTTGGCCCTGTACGACGGCCTGCAGGTGCTGGCTGAGCACAGCTGGCAGGGCCGCGCCTACCACAGCGTGGACCTGGCCCCAGCCATCCAGGACATGCTGGGCGCAGCCGGGCTGGCTCCCGCCGAGCTCAAAGTCGTCGCCGTTGCCATCGGCCCCGGCTCCTACACCGGGCTGCGCATTGGTCTGGCCATCGCCAAGGGCCTGGCCTTCGTCCACAAGCTCGACCTGCTGGCCGTGCCCACGCTGGACATTTTGGCCGCCGGGCAGCCGCGCAGCGAACTGCCGCTGGCCGCTGTGCTGCAGGCCGGCCGCGGCCGCCTGGCGGTGGGCCGCTACATTTATAAGGAAGCCTGGGAAGCAGACGGCCCGCCTGAGTTGATGACCGCCGAAGCGCTCACCGAGAGCATCAGCAGGCCAACTCTAGTTAGTGGTGAGCTGAGCGAAGACGACCGGCGCACATTGGGGCGCAAATATAAGAACGTGGTGCTGGCCTCACCCGCCTGGGCGCAGCGCCGCCCGGCAGTGCTGGCCGAGCTGGCTTGGGGGCGCTGGGGAGCCGGCGAGCGCACCCCGGCCCAGGGGCTGGCCCCGCAGTACCTGCAGGCCAGCGAGGCGGTGCCGCAGTGAACACCGGCTTCAGCCTGCGGCGCATGGCCGCCGCCGATCTGGACGCCGTCGCGGCCCTTGAGCAAGCCATCTACCCGCTGCCGTGGACGCGCGGCAGCTTCGACTTCGAGCTGCACGAAAACCCAGCGGCCCTGCTGTGGGTTGCCGCAGCGCCGGGCGGCGAGGTAGCCGCCTACTGCGTCGCCTGGCGATTGGACGAGGAGCTGCACATCGCCAACTTCGCCGTGGCTGCCGCTTTCCGCCGCCAGGGGCTGGGTCGCCGCTTGCTTGGCCACCTGCTGGCCGAGGCGGCGGAACTGGGCATGGGTTCCGCTACACTGGAAGTGCGCACCGGCAACCAGGCTGCCCGGCAGCTGTACCGCCGCCTGGGCTTCGCCGATGTGGGCATGCGCCCGCGCTTCTACAGCGACGGCGAAGATGCGGTGATTATGCAATTGGCGGCGCTGCCCCGGGTGGAAATGGTAGAATCCCGCCCGCCCGGCCACTCACAACCCTGAGCGCGGGTATTATTCCTGGTTGTAACTCCCGAGGAAATCGCAAAACCTGAGGCCAAATGACCGAAATTCGTTCAACGCTGGAAGAAAAACTGCGCGAGCGCAGCGCAAAAATGGCCGTGCTTGGCCTGGGCTACGTGGGCCTGCCGCTTGCAGCTGTTTTCGCCGAGGCCGGTTTCGAAGTGCTGGGCATTGACCCCGACGAACGCAAGATAGAGGCCATCGCCAAAGGCGAATCCTACATCGGCGACATCGAGAGCGAGCAGGTCGCCCGGCTGGTCAAGGCAGGTAAGCTGCGCGCCAGCAGCGACTTCGCTGAACTGGCCGACATCGACGTGGTCAGCATCTGCGTGCCCACCCCGCTGCGCAAGACCGGCGACCCCGACCTGGCCTACATTGTCTCAGCCACCGAAAAGCTGGCCGAGCAGCTGCACCCGGGCATGGTCATCGTCCTCGAATCGACCACCTACCCCGGCACCACCCGCGAACTGGTGCTCGACTTGCTCACCAGGGGCAACGACCTGCAGGTTGGCAAGGATTTCTTTTTGGCCTTCTCCCCCGAGCGCGTCGACCCCGGCCGAACCGACTGGACCACCGTGAACATGCCCAAGGTCGTCGGCGGCATCACCCCCGCCTGCAGTGAAGTGGCCGCCGCCTGGTACTCAGCGGCGCTGGAGACGGTCATCCCGGTCAGCTCCGCCGAGGTGGCCGAGATGGCCAAGCTGCTCGAGAACACCTTCCGCATGGTCAACATTGGCCTGGTGAACGAACTGGCCCTGATGTGCAACCGCCTGGGCGTGGACGTGTGGGAAGTCATCGACGCGGCGGCCAGCAAGCCCTTCGGCTTCATGAAGTTCACCCCCGGCCCCGGGCTGGGCGGGCACTGCATCCCCATCGACCCGCTGTACCTTTCCTGGAAGATGAAGTCGCTGAATTACACGGCGCGCTTCATTGAATTGGCTTCCGAGGTCAACACCAACATGCCCCGCCATGTGGTCACGCTGACCCTGGAAGCGCTCAACGAGCAAGGCAAGCCGCTCAACGGCAGCAAGGTGCTGGTGCTGGGCGCGGCCTACAAGCCGGATATTGACGACATGCGCGAATCCCCCGCGCTGGACGTTATCGCCCTGCTGCGCGAAAAGAAGGCCGATGTCAGCTACCATGACCCCTACGTCCCGCGCATCGAGCACGAGGACTGGGGCCTGGACTCGGTGGCTGACTACCTGAAGGCGGCCAAAGCCGCCGACGCGGTGATCATCATCACCAACCACACCGCCTACGATTACCCCGCAGTGCTCAAGCAGTCCAAACTCATCGTGGACACGCGCAACGCGCTGGGCTCGGCCACCAAAGACGACCCGAAAGTGGTGCGGCTGTAGTGGCGCGTTACCTGATTACCGGGGCCGCCGGCTTCATCGGTGGACGCGTCGCCGAAATACTGCTGGCCGAAGGCCACAGCATCGTAGGCATCGACAACATGAACGATTCCTACGACGTGCGCATGAAGCAGCACCGCCTGGACGCTCTGCAGCAGCAGCCGGGCTTCTCTTTCCACCAGCTCGACATCGCCGACCGTGGCATCCTCGACCAGCTGCCGGACAAGCCGATGGACGCCGTGTTCAACCTGGCCGCCCGCGCCGGCGTGCGCGACAGCGTGCTCGACCCATGGGCCTACGTTGACTCGAACATGACTGGCACGCTCAACATGCTCGAGCTGTGCCGCCAGCGCGGCGTGCCCAAGTTCGTGCTGGCTTCCACCTCCAGCATCTACGGCTCCGAAGCGCCGCTGCCCACACCGGAGAGCGCCGGGAGCAACCACCCGCTGCAGCCGTACGCCGCCACCAAAAAAGGCGCCGAGACTTTGGCGCACGCCTACCATTTCCTGCACGGCATCGACGTGACCGTGGTGGTCTATTTCACCGTCTATGGTCCCTCGGGGCGGCCCAACATGTCCATGTTCCGCTTTGTGCAGGCGATCAGCGAGGGGCGGCCCATCCAGGTCTTCGGCGACGGCGAGCAGACGCGCGGTTTTACTTATATCGACGACATCGCCCGCGGCACCATCCTGGCGCTCAAGCCGCTGGGCTACGAAGTGGTCAACCTGGGCGGACACGAGTCCATCTCGATCAATGCGCTGATTGGGTTGATTGAAGAGGCGCTGGGTAAAAAGGCGCTGATTGAGCACAAGCCGATGGACCCCGCCGACATGCTGGCCAGCTGGGCGGATGTGAGCAAGGCTACGCAGCTGCTGGACTGGCAGCCACAGGTGGGCATCCGCGAAGGCGTGCAGCGCCTGGTGGATTGGTACCTGGCCGAACGCGACTGGGCCAAAGACATCCGGGTGGCCTGAGCGCCCATGCCGAAGCTGCCGCTGGACCGCCTCGAGCAGATCTATCTGCGCATCTTCGATTCCGAATTCCTTCGCCGCATCATCCGCAATTCCAGCTACCTGGTCAGCGCCACAGTCATCTCGGCGGGCATTGGCATGGTGCAGGGCGCCCTGCAGGCCCGCGTGCTGGGTGTGGCCGGAGTGGGCCTGCTGGCCGCCGTGGCCACCTTCGCCAATGTAGTCAACCGCTTCACCTCCTTCCGTATCGACGAGCTGGTGGTCAAGTACGTGCGTCTCTATCAGGAGCGCCAGCAGCCGCAGATGGCTGCCGCGGTATACAAACTGGCCGCCATCCTGGAGGCGGGCGGTTCGCTGGCCGCCTTCGTACTCATCGCCCTGCTGGCCCCGCTGGGCGTACGCCTGTTCTCCGACACGCCGGGAGTGGAGGGCGTGTTCATCGTTTATGGCAGCCTGGTGCTGATCAACCTGTTCTACGACAGCTCCGACGGCATGCTGCAGGTCTTCAACCGCTTCGACGCCAAGTCGGTGATCGACGTCAGCCAGAGCGTATTGCGCCTGGTGTTGACCATCGCCGTCTTCCTCGCCGGCGGTGGCTTGTACGAAATCATCCTCGCCGAGCTGGGCGGGCGACTGCTGCGCTCCGCGGCGGTGATGCTGCTGGCCTTCCGCATCGCCCGCGCCGAGTGGGGTGCGGGGTGGTGGCGCACGCCCATCTCCGTGCTGCAAAGCGATCGCCGCAGCCTGCTCACCTTTGCCTTCAGCACGAACCTCAGCGCCACGGTCAGCCTGGTGGCCAAGGACAGCGAAGACCTGTGGGTCAATGCCTTCCTGGGCAACGTGGCCGGCGGCCTCTACAGCCTGGCGCGCACCCTGATCGGCTTCCTGCAGATCCCGGTCAGCCCGCTGCCCTCCACCACCTACCCGGAACTGTCGCGCGCCGTGGCGCAGAACAACTGGCCCGCGGTGCGCAAAGTGCTGGGGCGCGGCTCGGGCTTGGCGGCGCTGTACTCCCTGCCGGTGGCCGTGCTGCTGGTCTTCTTCGGCCGTGACCTCATCCTGCTCTATTCGGGCAACCCGGACTTTTTGCCCGCCTACGCGCCGCTGATCATCCTGGTGCTTGGCTACACCTTCGCCAACATCTTCTATTGGAGCCGGGCGGCATTGCTGGCCTTCAACCGCCCCATCTATCCCACGCTGGTCAACCTGGCCGGCATGGTGCTGAAGGTGGCCGGGGTCCTGCTGTTCGCCTCCGGCGGGGCGGTGGCCTTCGCCGCGCTGCTCTCCGGCTATTACATCTTCACTGTTTCGCTATCCGTGCTGCGCATCTTCCAGGATTTGCGCGCCCACCCTGCGGCAGCCGCGGCATGAAAATCGCCCTGGTCGCCCCCGGGGCGATCCCGTCCCAAACCGCCAACAGCATCCAAGTGATGAAGATGGCCCAGGCCTTGGTCGCCGAGGGTCACGAACTGCGCGTCTATGCTCCGGGCGCCGACCCGGGGCTGCCCTGGGCGCAGTTGGCCGCGCATTACGGCCTGCAAGGCCAATTGGACATCGCCTGGCTGCCAGCCAGCCCGTCCCTGCGGCGCTACGACTATGCCTGGCGCGCCTGGCGGGCCGCGCAAGCTTGGGGGGCTGACCTGTTGTATACGCGGGTGCCCCAGGCCGCCGCCCTGGCGGCGAGCCGCGGCCTGGCGACCGTCTTTGAACTGCACGAAATGCCCAGCGGGGTGATGGGGCCGCGGCTTCTGCGCACCTTCTTGAGCGCGCCGGGCGCGCGCCGCCTGGTGCTGATTACCAATCAGCACGCCCAGCGCCTTCAGGAAAAATACCAACTACCAGCGCGAGAAAACTTCTTGCTGGTCGCCCCCAGCGGAGTGGACTTGCAGCGGTACGAAAATCTGCCCGAGCCAGTCGCTGCCCGGGCGCAGTTGGGCCTGGCCGAAGGGTTCACCGTGGGCTACAGCGGCCACCTCTACGCCGGCCGCGGCATCGGTTTCCTGCTGGAGCTGGCCAGCCAACTGCCGGAGATGCGCTTCTTGTTCATCGGCGGGCGGGAGCAAGACGTGGCCGCCCGCCGCGCGCAGGCTGCCGGGCTGCTCAATGTACATTTCACCGGTTTTGTGCCCAACGCCGAACTGCCGCTGTACCAGGCGGCCTGCGACCTGCTGACCATGCCCTATGGTCAGCAGGTTTATGCCTCCGGTGGGCAGGACATCGGCGCGTTCACCAGTCCAATGAAACTCTTCGAGTACCTCGCCGCCGGGCGGCCGCTGCTAGCCAGCGACCTGCCCGTGCTGCGCGAAGTGCTGGATGAAGGGAATGCCTTGCTGCTGCCCAGCGGCGACCAAGCGGCCTGGCTGGCCGCACTGCGCGGCCTGCAAGCCGACCCCGGCCGCCGGGCCAGCCTGGCGGCTGCCGCCCGCGCCGCGGTGGGCGAATACACATGGGAAAAGCGCGCCCGCCGCCTGCTGCAGGGGCTGGCTGGCGATGCTAAGATATAATTTTCACTTCGCATCTTTAAGGAAACGACCGAATGCCCACTGCACTAATTACCGGTATCACCGGCCAGGATGGTTCTTACTTGGCTGAACTTCTGCTGGCCAAAGGCTATAAGGTGGTCGGCGTGGCCCGCCGCTCCAGCACGGTCACTTTCGAACGCATCCAGCACATTCAAGACCAGATCACCATCGAACAGGGCGACCTGCACGATCAAAGCTCGCTGGTGGACGTGATGGAACGCTATGCACCGGACGAAATATACAACCTGGCCGCCCAATCTTTCGTGCCCACCTCCTGGAACCAGCCGGTGCTCACCGGCGAAGTGACCGCACTGGGCGTCACTCGCATCTTGGAGGCGATGCGCCAGGTGCTGCCAAAAGCGCGCTTCTACCAAGCTTCGTCCAGCGAGATGTTCGGCAAGGTACTTGAAGTGCCTCAAAAAGAAACCACGCCTTTCTACCCGCGCAGCCCTTATGGAGTGGCCAAGGTCTACGGGCACTGGATCACGGTGAACTTCCGCGAATCGCACGATCTCTTCGCCGTCGCCGGCATCCTTTTCAACCATGAAAGCCCGCGCCGCGGCCTGGAGTTCGTCACCCGTAAGGTGTCGGACGGCGCGGCGCGCATCAAGCTGGGCCTGGCCAAGGAGTTGCCCCTGGGCAACCTGGAGGCGCAGCGCGACTGGGGTTTCGCCGGCGATTATGTGGAAGCGATGTGGATGATGCTGCAAGAAGACCAGCCGGATGACTATGTCATCGGCACCGGCGCTACGTACAGCGTGCGTCGCCTGTGCGAAGTGGCCTTTGCCCACTTGGACCTAGACTATAACGAATACGTCACCGAAGACCCGCGCTTCTACCGCCCTGCCGAAGTGGACTTGCTCATCTCCGACCCGAGCAAGGCCAAAGAGAAATTGGGTTGGCAGCCCAAAGTGGACTTTGAGGGCCTAGTGAAAATGATGGTCGACGCGGACATGGAACGCCTGCGCCGGGCGGGCGGCTAGCCAGCTGTAAACAGGCGGCATCAGCCCGCCTGAACCAACCATGTACTGGTATCGAGACGGCAATCCCCTGAGCTTACTGCCCTGGCTGGCGGTCATGCTGATCGTCTGGCTGGCCGGCTGGCTCTTGGCCAGCCATGCCTTTCGCCTGCAGTCCCGTGAGCGCCTTATCGTCGGGCTGGGGCTGGGCCTCACGCTCTATGTTTGGCTGGTGAACCTGTTCGGCCGCTGGCTGGCGCCCGAGTTGGCCTTCAGCCTGCCAGCCGTGCTGCTGCTGGTCGTGGCCGCGCTGGTCGCTTGGCGCAGCGGGGCGGACCGCTGGCTGGATCCCGCCGACCTGCGCATCTGGCCCTGGCTGGTAGTCGGTTTTGCCCTGTTTTATCTCTTTATGTTGTGGAGCAAAGGGCTGACTCTATTCGATGAGCACAAGAATCTCTCGCTGATATCAATCATCGGCAACGGCAACATCCCGCCGGAATACCTGCCCGGGTATGTGCGCAAGTTTGCTTACCACTATGGCTTTCACATCGTGGGCGGCAGCCTGATGCAGCTGGGCGGCATGCTGCCCTGGAGCGCCTTCGATCTCTCCAAATCTTTCCTGTGGGCGATTACGTTGCTGCTAGCCGCCCTGGTGGGGTGCCGCTACATCGGTCGGGCCTGGGGCGCCTGGGCTATCCCCGCCCTGGTGGCTTTAGCCGCCGGCACGCGCTATCTGCTGCTGATTCTGCCGCCCGGTTTCCTGCTCCGCGCAGACAGCGAAGTGCAGCTGCAAGGCACCAGTGCGCTGATCAACAAACCCTTCTCCGAAGCGTTGGTTTCCCCTTGGCTGGTGGATGGCGGCCCGCCGATGGATTACATCTTCGGCTTCCTCAACGGCATTATGGATCCGCTCGTCATGGCCCACCAAGGGCCGAATACGTTTTCCGTGCTGATCTTCCTGCTGGTCTGGCTGCTGGCGCCCAACCTGCGCAAGATTGGGTCTGCTGCCTTGCTGGCCGTAGTGCTGGCGGCTTGGGCGCTGGCCTGGGAGGCCACCTACGGCCTCTTCATGCTCGGGTTGTTCGGCTTCGCCGCCATCTTCTTCGTCCAGCAGCGCAACCTCGCCCTGCCTCAGCTGCGTTGGGGACTGGCCGCCGGGGTTGCCTCTGCGGTCTTGGTCTTATTCCAAGGCGGCACGATCACCGAGTTGCTGCGTGAGTTCCTTTTCGGTTATGAAGGTCCCGGGCTTCTGCAAAGCCTCGGCCTGGGCGTCTCGAGTACGCTGCCAATAGCCGGGACTGCAGCCAGCAGCCAATTTTTCGGGTTTAGCCTGCGGTGGCCTTTGGCGATCGTTTCC
Source organism: Anaerolineales bacterium (assembly GCA_026129335.1). Lineage (GTDB taxonomy): Bacteria > Chloroflexota > Anaerolineae > Anaerolineales > UBA11579 > JAMCZK01. Next base: position 126,171 of record JAHCIH010000001.1, on the reverse strand, counting down.
GCCCACCTTGGCCCGCTCAGTCTCTTTTCCCCTGTTCAGTTGATCGTCGCCCTTTTTGAACTGGGGCCTGTCTTCCTTTTCACACCCTGGATTACACGTTGGGCTTGGCATCGCGCAAAAGCAGGCGACTGGCTGCTCGGCGTGTTGACTTGCGCCGCCTGGCTTGGCTTCACCATCCCCATCTTTTTCCAATACCAATCCGACCGCGACATTTCACGGCTCACCTGGCAGGCGATGCTCGCCTGGACGCTGCTGCTGCCTCTGGTGATCGCCGACCGCAACTTCCGCTGGCCAGGTTGGCTGCGCCCGGCCGCGGTGGGCGCCCTGGCGCTGACCTCGTTCAGCGGGCTGATGATCGCCGGCACGCAGTTCTCGGCAACCAGCACCACGCGGCTGGGCGAGAATTTCAACCAGCTTGACTCGCTCATCGCCACCCAGATGTGGGGCAAGCTGCCGCGCGACGCCCACGTGATGGGGCCGCTCGGGAGCACAACGATTCTCAGTGGGCAATTGACCTCTGTTGTGCAGGGCGAACCACCGCTCGATGATATCTACCATCGGTTTATCGAACAGCCTACTCTCCAGGAACTAAAGCTGTTTAGCTATGACTTCTACTATATAGACAGCCGTGTCTGGGAGGAGCTCGACCCCGAAATTCGGGCAACGTCCCATCTGGACGATGAGTGCGTGGTCACCTTCGCCGAAGTTTGGGATAATGCGCGCATTAACTACCGCCGCATGCTAGACTTGCGGGCTTGCACAGACTGACCATGTTGGAACCTACAGTGAAACCCAAAACCGCGCGCGCCGCCAAACCCGGCCTGAGTATCTCTATCGTAGTGCCGATCTTCAACGAGGTGCAGAGCGTGCCGGAATTGCACCGCCGCATTACGGAGGCGATGCAGACCACCGGCCATGTCTGGGAAGCCGTCTTTGTAGATGACGGCAGTTCTGACGGCAGCTTGCAGGCGCTGGAGGTACTGGCCGCCAAAGACGCCAAACATACCCGCGTAGTAGCCCTGCGGCGCAATTTTGGGCAGACCGCCGCCCTTTCCGCCGGCATCGACTATTCGGCCGGCGAGGTCATCGTGCTGATGGATGGTGACCTGCAGAACGACCCCGCGGATATCCCCCGCCTGCTCGAGGAAATCGAGAACGGATACGACCTGGCTAGCGGCTGGCGTAAATATCGTAAGGACAACTTCATTACTCGCACTTTCCCCTCACGGGTGGCCAACTGGATCATCTCAAGGGTTACGGGCGTGCACCTCCACGATTACGGCTGCACACTCAAAGCCTACCGCCGGGAGGTGCTCACCGGCTTTCGCCTGTACGGCGAGATGCATCGTTTCATCCCCGCTTACGCCGGCCAGGTAGGTGCTCGCATCACCGAAGTGCCCGTGAATCACTACCCCCGCATGCACGGCACCAGCAAGTACGGTCTGGAGCGCACCGTCAAAGTTATCCTGGATCTGTTCACAGTCAAGTTCATGGGCGGTTTCGTCAACAAGCCGATCTATTTGTTCGGCGGCGTGGGCATGGGCTTCGTCGGCTTGGGCGGGGCAGGCCTGCTTTTCCTGTTCATCCGCCGCACTTTGTACGGCACCGGCACGGTGGACTCGCCCATCTTCCTGGTCAGCGCTTTACTGTGCCTGCTGGGCGTCCAATCCATCCTGATGGGCCTCCTGGCCGAGATGTCTGTGCGCACCTATCACGAATCGCAGTCCAAGCCCATTTACACCGTGCGCTATAGCATCGGAGGTGAGGGTGGCAAGCAAGACTAGCCGCCCAGGATGGCTCTCCCCTGGTGGTCTTCTGCGCGGCCTGGGCTCGCTGATCACGCTCGGCCTGGTCATCTACCTCATCCGCCAGCAAGGCTGGGACGAAATTTCCGCCGCGGTTGCCCGCATTGAAGTGTGGCGCTTTCTGGCCGCCATCCTACTGACCTTGATTTCGCGGCTGGCTGTGGCTCGTCGCTGGTACGTGCTGCTGCGTTCCGGCGGAGTGCCAGCCGGCTGGCTGCAAAGCCTGCGCATCACCTTCGCCGGCCTGTTCGCCAACAACTTCCTGCCGACCACTGTGGGCGGCGATGTCGCCCGCATGGCGGGCGCCTTGCAGTACGGCTACGACGCGGCCGTTTCGGCGGCCTCCCTCGTGGCTGACCGCCTAGTGGGTCTGACTGGCTTTGCTTTCACGCTGCCGATCGGGCTGCGCTTGTTGGCCGCAGCCAACCTGCCCGCCGGAGCGGCCCTGCCGCTGGCCGGGCTGGCTGCGGGCGAAAGCTGGTTGGCGCGCATGGCCCAGCGCTTGCGCAAGATCTGGCAGCGCCTGCTCAAAACCATCGAACTGTGGCTCAGCCAGCCGCGCGCACTGCTCACCGCACTGGTTTTTACTTTTGTGCACATGGGCTGTCTGTTCCTGACACTACATCTGCTTTTGGACGGCATGCACGACCTGCTGCCCTTCTGGACAATAGCCGGTTTGTACAGCCTGGTCTACATCGTCACCCTGGTTCCGATCAGCATCAGCGGCTGGGGGCTGCAGGAGTTTTCAATCAGCTATGCATTCAGCGCCTTGGGCGGGGTCTCCGCGGCCAATAGCCTGGTGTTGGCTCTTATGGTGCGCACCCTGTACGTGTTGGTCAGCCTGCCGGGGGCGCTGGCCCTCTCCGACGTATTGCCAGGGATGGCCAAGGCGCAGCCGCTGCTCACCAAGCTCGACGGTTGAACGAAGGTATGGCAACCTGGCCCCGATTTCAACAACCCAATAGCCTGACGGCTTTGCGCCTTGGCCTGTGGTTCAGCCTGCTGTTGGGCACGGCCGCCGTGGGCAATTTCGGCGACCAGATCATTGCTGAGGAGTTGTTCTTTACCTCGGTGCGCTTTCGGGGGGCTCTGTACCTGGGTTATGGCTTGCTGGCTGCGCTAGGTGTCGCCGCCCTGCTCTCGTTGACCCAACTCGGGGGGCGCATGCTGCGCGGGTTAGACAGCTGGCAACGCGCCCTTCAGCGCAGCCTGGGCGGCCTGGCTGCGGTTCTGTTCGCCGGCTTGCTGGTCGTGATGCCCTTGGTGGCGCTGGGTTTTTACGGCCGCTTCATGCTCGACGGCTATACGCGGCTATTCCTTTTCTGGGTGCTGGCCGTTTTGGGCGCCACCTTGCTGGTCGCCTGGCGCAAATCCAGCTGGCTCTCCGCCTTGCCCGCCAGCCTGTTGGCCATCGCCAGTGTCTATTTGGCGGCCACCTTCTTTTTGATGGTCCAGACCTACCCTTTTTCGCTGGAATGGTCTGAAATCAGCCGTTACTACCAGGCCTCGTTCTTCTTCAGCGAGGCGGTGTATGGCGTGAAGCTGCCCTGGCCAGTGACCCACCCCAGCCGCTATATGCTCCAATCGCTGCCCTTCCTCATTCCCGGCGCCGAACTCTGGGTGCACCGGCTGTGGCAGGCGATGCTGTGGGTCAGCATGCCGCTGCTCACCGCCTGGGTGCTGGCCCGGCGCCTGCAGGTGGCGCCAGCCGTGCCGCGTCTGTTGTTCATCTTGTGGGTGTTCCTGTTCCTGATGCAGGGCGCGGTCTTCTATCACCTGCTGCCCTGCGTTTTCCTGGTGCTCGTCGGGTTCGACCCCAAACGCTTGGGACGCACGTTGGTTTTCCTCGCTCTGGCTTCCATTTGGGCGGGGTTAAGCCGCATCAATTGGGTTCCGCTGCCCGGTGCCCTTGCCGCCCTGCTCTATTTCGTTGAAGTGCGCCCGGCCGCCCGCCACTCAGTGCTCTCGTTAGACTACCTTTGGAAGCTGGCGCTGTACACCATTGGCGGGAGCTTGCTGGCTCTGGGTGCCTATGCGCTTTACATCGCCAATTCCGGCAATCCGCCGGAGCAATTCAGCTCTTCGTTCACCTCGGCGCTGCTCTGGCAGCGCCTGTGGCCCAATGCGGCTTTCCCACTGGGCATCCTACCCGGCATCCTACTGGTCTCCGCACCGCTGTTCGCCCTGCTGGCCTTGCGTCTGCGCCAACCCGGCGCGGGCCTCGGAACCTGGCGCTGGTTGGGCGTGAGTGCATTGCTGCTGATCTTCTTTGTCGGCGGACTGGTGGTCAGCGTTAAGATCGGCGGCGGTACCAACCTGCACAATATGGACGCCTATATGGTGCTGCTGCTAGTGCTGACCGCCGCGCTGATATTGGGCCGCTATGCTCCAGAGCAGTCTGTCAAATTGCCGGCACTGCGCGTGCCCGCCTGGTTGTTGGCGGCACTCTTAATCCTGCCGATTTGCTTTGCCGTGCTCAGCGGTGGTCCTTTGCTGCGCTTGGCGCCTCCACAAGAGGCTGAACAATGGTTGCTACGTGTCCAAACCGAGGCCCAGCGCGCCTTAGACAATGGCACCCATGTATTGTTCATCTCGCAGCGGCACCTACTCACCTTTGACCTTATCGAAAACGTGCCGTTGTATCGCGACTATGAAAAGTTGTTCCTGATGGAAATGGCAATTTCAAACAACACGGCTTATCTGCAACGCTTCGCTCAATTGTTGGATGAGCAGCGCTTTGGGCTGATTGTTACCGACCCCCTTTATTTGCATTTGGTCGATGAAAGTCAGGACACCCTGGCCGCGGAGAACAATGACTGGGTGCGGAACGTTTCGCACCCAGTCTTGTGTGCTTACGACCCTATCCTCACTCTGAACAATCCTTCAATCCAGTTGTTGGTGCCGCGCTACCCCAAATGCGACCAGTAAGATGCACATCCTCATCCTGAACAGCGAATACCCGCCCATCGGCGCGGGAGCGGGCAACGCCAGCGCCCAGCTGGCCCGCCAGTTCGCGGCCATGGGCCAGCAGGTCAGCGTGCTCACTGCCCGCTACGGCAGCCTGCCGCACGACGAGACCCGCGACGGCGTGCGCATCATCCGCCTGCCGGGGTTGCGTCGCAGGCAGGACCGTTCCACGGCGCTCGAGCAGGCCGTCTTCATCCTCTCGGCTGGCCTGTTGGGCATCACCTGGCTGCGCCGCCTGCACCCTGATGTGACCCTGGCCTTCTTCGGCGCGCCCAGCGGGGTGGCTGCCTGGCTGTGGAGTTTCTTCTTCCGCCTGCCCTACGTGGTCAGCTTACGTGGCGGCGACGTGCCTGGCTTCCGCCCCTACGATTTCGCCCGCCAGCATCGCCTGCTGGGGCCGCTGCTGCGCGCCGTGTGGCGGCGCGCAGCAGCGGTGGTGGCCAACAGCCATGGCTTGCGCGAGCTGGCGGGGCGTTTCGAAGCCCGCACTACCATCGAAATCATCCCCAACGGCGTGGACCCAGCTGCTTTCCCGTCCGCCGAGCGCAACTGGAAACCGCCGCGGCTGCTTTTCGTCGGCCGGGTGGTCTACCAAAAAGGTCTGGACCTGCTGGTGGACGCCCTGGCCGGTTTGCGCGAGCTGCCCTGGAGCTTGACCATCGGCGGCGACGGCCCGCGCCTGCAAGCACTGCGCGAGCAAGCCGCCGCGCTGGGCATCGCCGAACGGGTAGAATTTTGCGGCTGGCTGAACCGGGAGCAGTTGCCCGGCAAGCTGGCTGAGGCCAACCTATTCGTCAACCCCTCGCGGCACGAAGGCATGCCCAACGCCGTGCTCGAGGCGATGGCCAGCGGCCTGCCCGTGCTGGCCAGCCGGATTGCCGGCAATGAAGACCTGCTGACCGAAGACTGTGGTGTGCTGGTGCCCAGCGAAGATACCCAAGCCCTGAAAGATGCCCTGGAAACCCTGCTGCCTGACGCAGCCCTGCGCCAGCACATGGGCGCCGCTGCCCGACGCCGGGTAGAAACTGAGTACAGCTGGCCGCAAGTGGCCGCGGCCTATTTACAGCTGTTGGAAGCGGCCGGGAGGGATGGCTGATGTGCGGCATCTGCGGCATTGCGGGGAGCGCCGGCCGCGGGCCGGAGACGGCCGCGCTGCGCCAGTTGAACACGGCTATCGCCCACCGCGGCCCGGACGGCGAAGGCTACTTCGAGGGCGGCGGGGTGGGCTTGGCCATGCGCCGCCTGGCGATCATCGATGTCGCCGGCGGCGACCAGCCCATCTTCAACGAAGACAAGACCATCGCCATCGTCTTCAACGGCGAATGCTACAACTATCCCGAACTGCGCGAAATGCTGGAAAAGCAGGGACACCGCTTCACCACCAACACCGACACCGAGTGCATCGTCCATCTCTACGAAGAACACGGCGACGAGTGCGTGCAGTACCTGCGCGGTATGTTTGCCTTCGCCCTTTGGGACAGCCAGAGGGAGCGCTTGCTGCTGGCCCGTGACCGCCTGGGCAAGAAGCCGCTGTTCTACAGTGTGCAGGGCGGGCAGCTCTACTTTGCCTCCGAGCTGCAGGCGTTGCTCAGCGCGCTGCCGCAGCAGCCGGAGATTGATCTGCAGGCGATCGACGATTATCTCAGCCTGCAATACGTACCCGAGCCCTACACCGCCTACCAGGGCGTGTACAAGCTGCCCGCCGCCCACCGCATGGTCTGGCAGGGTGGGCAGCTGCGCATTGAACCGTATTGGGATCTGGACTACGAACCCAAGCATCAAGCGAGCGAAGGCGAACTCATCGAAGAACTGCGCGGGCTGGCCCGCGAGGCGGTGCGCATGCGCTTGATCAGCGAAGTGCCGCTGGGCGCGCACCTCAGCGGCGGGATCGACTCCAGCATCGTCGTCGCCCTGATGGCCGAGGCCAGCAGCGGCGCGGTGAAGACCTTCTCGGTGGGCTTCGAGGAGACCCACTTCTCCGAACTGCCCTACGCCCGCGCCGTGGCCCAGCGCTATGCCACCGACCATCACGAATTCACCCTGACCTTCGGCGACATCCCCGCCACGTTGGAAACGCTGCTGGGTCACTTCGGCGAGCCCTTCGCCGACCCCTCGGCCCTACCGCTGTATCTCCTGGCGCGGTTGACCCGCGAGCACGTCACCGTCGCCTTGAACGGCGATGGCGGCGACGAATCCTTCGCCGGCTACCAGCGCTACTGGCTGGACGGCTACGCCGACGGCTACCTGCGCCTGCCCGGCCTTCTGAGTCGCCGGCTGGTGCCGGCGCTGGCCGCTGCCCTGCCCGACCACAGCGACCGCCCGGTGGGCGGCAGCCTGGCCAACGGCATCAAGCGCCTGCCGCAGCTGGTCGAGATCGATAAGCGCGCTTCGCTGCTGCGCTGGGGCTCCTATTTCTCCGCCCGACAGAAAGCTGCTCTCTGGCAGCCAGACTTCGCCGCGCAGTTCGATCTCGCCCGCGCCGAAAAGGAGATGGCTGCCCTGTACGCCGCCGCGCCGGCGCGCACGCGCCTGGACCGCACGCTGTACGCCGACGTCAAGAGCTACCTGGCCGGCGACCTGCTGGTCAAAGCCGACCGCATGACCATGGCCCACGGCTTGGAAGGCCGCTCGCCGCTGCTCGACCACGAACTGGTCGCCTGGGCGGCGCGGCTGCCGGGGCGCTTCAAGCTACGCGGCCGCCAGGGCAAGATGCTACTGCGCAAGGCCTTCGCCGACCTGCTTCCGCCCGAGGTGGCGGGCAAAGGCAAGCAGGGCTTCGGCATCCCCGTGGGCGCTTGGTTGCGCGGCCCGCTGCAAGGCTGGCTGCACGAGACGCTGCTGGAGCCCGGCGGCCCGCTGGCCGGCTGGCTGCAGCGTGAAACACTGGTGCAGCTGCTCGCCGAGCACGCCGCCGGCAAACAAGACCACGGCAAGCGTCTCTGGGCGCTGGCCTGCCTGGCCCTGTGGGCGCGCGGCAGGTAAGATCTTCAAATGGTGCGGCTATCAACCGTCAATAGAAGATTTGCCAATCCCCTCAAACGGTTTTAGGGAAAACACGGTCTCTACTGGTACACCAAAAAAGTCCGCAATACGTAAGGCGAGTTGTAAGCTGGGATTAAATTCGCCGCGCTCCAGATAGCCCACTGTTTGGTAGTGAATACCTAACGCATTTGCCAACTCGCGTCGCGATATTTGCCGTTCCGCCCGCAGCACGGCGATGCGGTTGAAAAGAATGCTGTCGCTTTCCATAAATGGTCGACTAACCCCTCTGAGTATAGCGCCGTCTTCCAGCCTCCATTTCGCTCCCGGAGGTGCGGCGGGCCATGCGGCGCAGAATGCCAGGCGCTAATAACAAACCTCCAGCGGCCCAAGCAGCAAGAACGAGGGCGGTTTCAAGAGGCCGCCATGAACCACCGATCTCAAGTACTGCGGCAGTTTCGGGCAATAAAGCCGAACGAAGGCCATGGCCCAGCCAATACACTGGAAAGATCTCACTAATCACAGGCAGGGTGGTAAGCGGATAAAAAATTCCCGAAATTGCAACCATGGCTCCCATGGGCAAAAGAGACAAGGCGAGAGCAGCCACAGGGCTTTTCACTATGGCACCAATGACTGCGCCGATGGGGACGATTGCCAAAAAAGCCAGAGCAAAAACCCACGCCAAAGTCACGAAACCGGCGCCATCGACATTTGCTAAACCGGGCACAATGAAAAACACCGGGATGAGCACAAGCATCAAGTTCATGAGAGCTGAAAGTACGATCACCACGACCCGAGCGATCAAATAGGCCAACATTCCTTGGGGTAGCGCCTTGGCCCGCAGAAGCGTGCCATCCTCTCGGTCAAGGGCGAGCTTTTGGGCAACCCCTACCAGGCCCTCCTGGGCTAACTGGAAGCTCAAAAAACCTGGCAGCATTAACAGAGCCATGGAAACACCTTCAGCTTGCCTCTCGCGGAAGAGCCACAAAATCACAAGCAGCATGACTGGAGCAAACAGCGCCCCCAATAGCCCTTGCCAGGTGAGGATAGGTATCGAAAACTCGGTCCATCCCCGGGCCAGACCAAGGTGGATCACATTGATTAGTGATTTCACTGCTTTCCCTCTTTCTGTTTGGGTTTCGTCTCGTATGTTTCGACAATGGTCATGTAAGTATCTTCCAGACTGGTGCCGCGAATTTCCAGATTGCTAATGCCTTCCGGATGTTGAGCCAGAAGCTTGCGAGTGAACTCGGCTGCATCGCTGCCCGCGTGGACATGGCGTTGGTTATCTTGCGTCCAAATCACCTCTGTTTGTTTGGAGAACTCTTTTGCCAGTTGGTCGGCGCTGCCGTTGGCGACAATTTTTCCGCCGGCTAAGATCAGAATGCGATCGCTCAATTTTTCGACTTCATCCAGATCATGCGTGGACAGCAAAATGGTCGTCCCTTGCATGTCAGCCAGCCGGTGAATCACATCATGAAATTCGCGCCTGGCTTTGGGGTCAAACCCGACTGTTGGCTCGTCCAGAAAGAGAAGCTCGGGATTGCCCACGAGACCGATGGCGATGTCCAGGCGGCGACGCAGACCTCCCGAGAGATCGCGCACCTTTTTGTGGGCCTGGTTCGTCAGGCCCACAAGTTCAAGCAGTTCGTCCGTGCCCATAGGGCGCGCCCGCTCCGGGGTTGAATACGGTCCGAAATATTTACCGAAATGGTTAAGCAACCCTCGTACCTGCCACGCTGAATGATCACGCCACGACTGGAGCACGATACCCACGCGGGCACGCCAGGCCTCGTCGGCATGTTCGGGATCAGTCCCGAGGACACTCACACTACCGCCAGAGCGCGCACGAAAGCCTTCTAAAATTTCAATGATGGTTGTTTTCCCGGCTCCATTTGGACCCAGTAGCACCAGTACCTCACCGCGGCGCAGCGCAAAATCCACACCATCCAGAACCACAAGATTGCGATAGCGCATCTGCAGGCCTGTAACCTCTATGGCTGTATCTATATTTGGCATCTTCTTCCTTATGTTGGCTCGCTTCACCAATAGCATAGATACTATCATATGTAGTATATATACTATATTAAAAATTGTGATGCCGCCCTGCATGCCAGGGTAAGTTTTTTCCAATACATTGCACTGGTATTCGCCTAAAATAAAGTATCTTTGCCTTGGAGTCGCTGATGAGTACAATTGCAGAGCACTTTCAACCCCTCGCCTTCCTAATTGGCGATTGGAAAGGCGAGTTCGCCGACGGCAGCACGACGGATTTTCAGCATTTCGAATGGGATCAGAACGGCCTGTTCATCGCCAACCGGCACCACTCGCACGGACAGCGCGGCGACCACGCCGGCCAGTCCATCTATGCCTGGGACCCCGTGGATAAGCGCGTGGTTTTCTTTTATTGGGACAACACGGGCGGGACTTCCCGCGGGCACTTCGACGTGGTGGGCGATGAATTGCACGCCGAGGAGGAATACCGCGGCGCACACAGCTACAAGATGCGCAGCGTTTGGCGGCCCGTTGGAGAGGACGCCTACGAGGCGGAGCAGTTCGCCCAGCGAGACGGCGAGTGGCGCAGCCTTTGGACCACGCGCTACGAGCGCACGGCCAGCCAGCCGGCTAGCTAACTACCAGGCTGGCCCCATCGGGGCTGCGCCGGAGCAGGTATTCACCCGGGGTCACCCCGCTGAAGGCGCGGAATTCGTGGATCAGGTGGGACTGGTCATAGTAGCCGTGCCGGGCGGCCAGTTGCGCCCAATCGGGCTGCTGCGTGTCGCGCAGCGCTGCCAGCAGCTCGCCAAAGCGCAGCATCCGTCCGATGGTCTTGGGTGGCGCGCCGGCGGCGCGGCGGAACAGGGCGACCAGGTGTCGGTTGCTCAGCCCCAGCTCCTCGCATAGATCCCCCACGTTGGCCCGCCCGGCGCGGGTTTGCAGCAAACTAATCGCGCGGTCCACCAACCGATGTTCATATTCGTCTTCGCGGCGCAGCCGGGCGAGCAGCCAAGCTTCGATAATGCCCACCCGCGCGCTGAAATCCGGCTCGCCGGCCAGGCGTTCGCGCAAGGTTTCGATACTGCGGCCGAACAGATCAGCGCCAGGGAGCACCTGGTCGCTGAGTTCGCTGATGGGAAGTCCAAGGAACGAGGCCGCTCCACCAGGCCGGAAGCGGATGCTGAGTAGGTCGCTCTCCGCGGCGGACTCCACGCACAGCGGCCCGGTTTGCAGCCCGGAGAGCCAGTGCCGGCGATGCTCTTCCATCACCGGCCGTTCGCCGATGGCCACCACGCGCTGCAGCGAGCCGTAGTTCAGCATCAGCTCCATGGCGCCGTTGGGCAGCACCACCTCGCGGCGGTAAAAAGTGCTGCCGCGCACCGCCCAGACCATCTCCACGTAGCGGTCCAGGGGCGGGCGCAGAGTCGCCTGATGGAAGATCACGCCCTCGAGGGCGGGCACGTCCTGGCTCATGGGCTCATTGTAGCAGTAGCCTGCGGTATAATTTCGCACCTTGGGCGCGTAGCTCAGCTGGTTAGAGCGTTGCGTTGACATCGCAAAGGTCGTAGGTTCGAGTCCTATCGCGCCCACCATTCCGCAGCACCTTTACAAAAAAGGCCCACATCTGTGGGTCTTTTGTTAGGACACAGGAGAAGCATGCCTTATCTCGAACTCGACGACGTCAAACTGTATTACGAAGAGTACGGCAAAGGCGAGCCCATCGTGTTCACCCACGGCAATTCGATGTACCACGGGCAGTGGGGGCCGCAGGTGGCCGAGCTCTCCAAGAAGTATCGCGTCATCCTCTGGGATGCCCGCGGCCACGGCAACAGCAGCCTGCCGCCCGGCGAGGTGGACCCGGAAGATTTCAGTCGGGACCTCATCGCCCTGCTCGACGCGCTGAAGATCAAGTCGGCGGTGCTCTGCGGCCTGTCCATGGGCGGGCACATCTCGCTGCAGGCCGCGGTGCGCTATCCGGAGCGTGCCCGCGGCCTTGCCCTCATCGGCACGCCCTTTTCCAACAACTATCACTGGTACGACAAGTGGCTGGTGACCATGAATCTGGCCAGCGTGCGCCTGCTGCCCTACAAGACCACCATCAAATGGACCACCTGGGCGGTAAACCCGCAACACAGGGAAGTCGTCGAAAGGGGCTTCACTTCCATGACCCACGACGAATTCCTGCGCCAGTGGGCGGGCAACCTGCGCCTGGAAACCAAGCACGACCTGCACAAAGTGAAGTGCCCCACGATCATTTTGCACGGGGACAAAGATGCTTTTGTGGCCCGCCAGCAGAAAGACCTGACTGTGGGCATCGCCGGCGCGAAGTATTACTCCATCCCCGACGCCGGGCACCTGACCAACCTGGACAACCCCGAGGCGGTCAACCAGCACATCGCCGACTTTATGCAGCGGCTGGCGAATTAGCCACAGCTGAACTAATCTTCATGTGCAGGTGGAAAGTTTAATGCTCCCCCGCTCGTGGCAAAAATGATTATTGACACCAATTTTAATGTTTACTCTGATGCAGGTGGCAGAGATCCGGACAGCAGCAGTCCAACACTGCGAAAATACCACAAGCTGTTGTGGAGTAAATCTTTGCCAAATGGTAAAGACTTCCAGTTACATGATGATAAAAGGGGCGCATACCTATATCACAGGTCAGGGCTTGGCGAATTCTTTTTAGGCAGCGATGCTATAACACATTCATATAAAAACCATAAACGAAAGTATTGGCTTACAAGGCAAATTTCAAACGAAGTAGATGAACTTTTCGATTTGGGTTCTACTATTGGGGCTTATATTGTTTTCCCGAACAACAGAATTGACGGCAATCATACAATCAATCAGTCTCGTGGGGTAAACAGTTTAATTGATGATAGATTTGACCTAACATTAGAATGTATTCGTCTCTTTTATATAGGCAAAGAAAGTCCACTTTATGACGTACTGTTGAGATATAAAAACTTCTTCGATTTGTTTGAAGATTTTATTGGCTTTATCCATTTCTTTTTATTGGAAGATTTGATCGATGAAAACAACAACATTGGTTTTTATTTGCCTTTTGACGACTTCAAAACTCGTCCAACATTTTCAGACGTTGATGAATATCTACTTTATAAAAAACGGGTAATGAGTTTTATTAAGGCAAGAAACAAAAGAATACAAACGTATACAGAACATCAAACAGCAGAATAAACGCCGGCATATCACATTGGTGTGTGCAATCTTAGGGCAGCGCTTCCCCAAGATATATTAATGCTGAAATCCCTGCCATCGCCGAGGTGGAGATTGCTTCGTCCGCTACGCAGCAAGGCATGATATGCCTTGCTGCGTATGCTCCTCGCAATGACGGGCTCTCGCTCTGGCTAAAGCCCCAGTGCGGCGTCCAGCCGCTTCGCGTCGACATGCTCGGCGAAAAGCGCCTCGAAGCGCTCCAGCTTGGCCAGCTGGCCCAGGCGCGTCTTGCCGAAGACGCGGTCGATGGCCTCGACGACTTCCAGCGTATTGTCCGGCACCAGCGCCACGGCCACCCCGGCCTCCTCGGCGTGCTTGAGCACCAGCGGGCTGGGCTGCAGGTTGCCGCTGAGGATCAGCGCCACGGTTGAGGTTTCCAGCGCGGCCAGCTGAATATCGGCCCGGTCACCGCCGGTGATCACGGCCTTGTTGGGCTGCTGGCGGAAGCGGCTCAGCGCCACCTCGGAAGTCATCGCGCCCACGGTCATCGTCTCGACCAAGGCATGCGGATCGTGGCCTTCGGTCAACAACTCGCCGCCGACCACATCGAGCACTTCCTGCACGGTCAGCGCGCCCAGGCTGCGGTCCTCCGGCAGGCTGCCCAGTACGGCGATGCCGTGCTTCTCCAGGTAGGGCACCGCCTCCTCTTGGACAAACCTAGCTGCATCTTCCGGCACGCGGTTGATTAGCACGCCGCGCAGCAGTTCGCCCAGGCGGTGCTGGGCGGTCAGCGCGTCGTCCAGCAGGCGTACCTCATCGCGGTACTTGACGATGGCGAGCACATCACTGCCCAGCTCGGCGGCCACTTCGGGGGTCGGCAGGCCCACGGCGTAGCCCTCGCGCAGGCTACCGCCGCCTTCCAACAGCATGTAGTCCTTGCCTTTGGCCGCCGCATCGAGCGCGGCGCGCACCTTGTCCATCAGTCCGGCCTGTTGGCCCTTGGCCAACACCTCTTGCAGCGCCTCGCGGGTCAGCACCACCGGCGACATCTCCCAGGGCTGGCTCTCCAGACCGAGGATCTCTTTGACGAAGCCGGCGTCCTCGTCGGCCCAATGTTCGCCGACCCGCCAGGGCTGCAGGCTGAGCGGCTTGAGGTAGCCCACCTTGCGCCCGGCGGCCTGCAGACGCTTGCCCAACGCCAGGCTGGCGGCAGTCTTGCCGGAATAGCGTTCCACTGAGGTGATGTAAATCGATTTCATGCCGTCCTCCGCTTACTGGTTGCCGTCCAGCACCAGGCGCATATCAATAGCAATCGCCCCGCCGCCTTTGGCGAAGACGACCAGGGGGTTGATGTCCAGTTCGACGATTTCGGGGAAGTCCTGCACCAGCTGCCCGATGCGCAGCAGCGCATCGGCGATAGCGGCCTTGTCCGCCGCCGGCTGGCCGCGCACGCCGTCCAGCAGCGCGCTGCTGCGCAGCTCGCTGAGCATCGCCGCGGCGTCCTGCGCTGAGAAGGGCGCGATGCGGAAGGTGACGTCTTTCAATGTTTCGACGTAGATCCCGCCCAGGCCGAAGGTGACCAGCGGGCCGAACTGCGGATCGCGGTTCATGCCGACCAGCACTTCCAGGCTGGCGCCGCTGACCATCTGCTGCACCAGGCAGCCCCAGATGCGCGCATCCGGCAAGTAGCGCTGCGCCCGGTAGACCATCAGCTCATAGGCGTCGCGCACCTCGGCGTCGTTGCGCAGGCCGACTTTCACGCCGCCCACATCGGTCTTGTGCAAGATGTCCGGCGAGGCGATCTTCAGCACCACCGGGTAGCCGATGCGCCGGGAAACCTCGGCGGCTTTGTCGGCGTCTTCGGCCAGCTCGGACTGCGGAATGCGCAGCCCGATGGCTTCCAATATCTGCCGCGATTCCAGGTCGCCGATGGTCAGACGGCCTTCGCTGCGCACCTTGTCGATAGCGGCGCGGATGGCGGGCTTGTCGAAGTCGAACTGCGCGTATTGCGGCTCCGGCCGCTCGCGGATGCGGCGGTACTCGGCCATGGCCCAGAAGGCTTGCGCTGCTCGGTTGGGGAAGGGATAGTTGGGCACGCCGGCCTTCATCAGCAGCTCGATGCCCGGCTGGATGCGCTTGGCGCCCATGAAGCAGGCCAGCACCGGCTTGTCGCCGGTGGCACTCAGGTCTGCCACGGCTTGCGCCGTGGCCTCGATTTCTGTCATCGCCTGCGGGGTGACCACCACCAAGATGCCGTCCACGTTGGGGTCGGCGGCCACCAGGGCCAGCGCAGCTTCGAAGCGGTCCGCTCGGGCGTCGCCCAGCACGTCCACCGGGTTGTTGGCGCTGGCCGCGTCGGGCAGCGCCGCCCCCAACGCCTGGATGGTCGCCGGTTCTAGCCGGGCCAGGCCCAGGCCGAAGTGCTCCAGGGCGTCTGTGGCCAGGATGCCCGGGCCGCCGGCGTTGGTCACCACGGCGATGCCGTCGCCGCGCAGCGGCGGCTGGTAGCCGAAAGCCAGCGCCATGTCGAATAGCTCCTGCATCGAGTCGGCGCGGATCACGCCCGCCTGGCGGAAAGCAGCCTGGTAGGCCTGCTCCGACCCGGCCAACGAGCCGGTGTGCGAAGACACCGCCCGCGCCCCGGCCTGCGTAGTGCCGGACTTGATCGCCACGATCGGCTTGACCCGCGAGACTTGCCGAGCGACCTGCATGAAGCGCTGGCCGTCGGTCAACTCTTCGCTGTAGAGCAGGATGACGCGGGTGTTGGCATCGTCCTGCCAATCTTGCAATAGGTCGATTTCGCTGACGTCGGCCTTGTTGCCTAGGCTGACGAATTTGGACAGCCCCAGCTGGCCGCCCTGCGCCCAGTCCAGGATGGCGGTGCCCAGCGCGCCGGACTGCGAACTGAACGCCATCGGCCCCTGCGGCGGCGAGTCGGCGGCGAAAGACGCGTTCATTGGCGTGTAGGTATCGATCACGCCGAGCACGTTGGGGCCGATCAGGCGCATGCCGTATTCCCGCGCGATGGCGATGACCTCCTGCTCGCGCTGCACGCCCTCCGGCCCCGCCTCGCGGAAGCCGGCGGTGATGATGATCGCGGCGGGGATGCCCTTCTGCCCACACTCGCGCAGCGCGCCAGCCACCGCCTTGTCCGGGATGACGATCACGGCCAGCTCAATCGGCTCCGGCACCGCGGCCACGTTCGGATAGGCGCGAAGGCCGAGGATCTCTTCGGCTTTGGGGTTGATCGGATAGACCTGGCCAGCTTTGACGTAGCCGCCCTCCACCAGGTTGCGCAGCACGGCGTGGCCCAGTTTCACCGGGTCAGTCGACGCGCCGATGACGGCCACGGAGCGGGGAGCGAAGAAGGCGCGCAGCTGGCTGGCGGGCATGCTCCTATTGTAGCCGGGGCGCCTGCGCCCACCAGCCGCGTTTGTCACGCGCGGGCGGGTGGTTTGTCATAAAGACTTCATCCCCCCGCAATCGCCCCCACGACCATGAACGGCTCCTCACCGGCCGCCACCGCGGCTGGCAGCGGCGCGTCCGGCGGCTGGTGCGAGAAGTCCTCGCCGCAGGCGAAGAAGCGCAGGTAGGCCCGCCGCGGGCCGCCGCCGTGCTCGCGGATCGTGCCGCGCAGCATCGGGTAGGCCGCCTCCAGCGCGTCCAGGATGCGGGCGGCGGTCACCGGCTCGGCGACCTGCAGGCGCAGCTCGGAGCCGACGCCCGCCAGGTTCTGCAAGTGGTAGGGGAGTTTTACGCGTACCATTGTCATTCGCGTAGGGGCGGTTTGCAAACCGCCCCTACCTGATCAGTCCAGCGTCTGCACTTCCACCGAGAGCACCGCCGGCAGGTCGCGCACGATGGCCCCCCAGCTGTCGCCTTCGTCCGCCGAGGCGTACACCTGGCCGCCGGTGGTGCCGAAGTAAATGCCGCAGGGGTCCAGCTTGTCCACGCTCATCGCGTCGCGCAGCACGTTCACATAGCAGTCCTGCTGCGGTAGGCCCTGGGTCAGCGCCTGCCAGTCCTCGCCGCCCTGGCTGCGGTACACGCGCAGCTTGCCTTCCGGCGGGTAATGCTCCGAGTCGCTCTTGATCGGTAGCACATACACCGTCTCCGGGTCGTGGGCGTGCACGTCCACCACGAAGCCGAAGTCGCTCGGCAGGTTCCCGCTGATCTCGCGCCAGTTCTCGCCGGCGTCGTCGCTACGCATCACGTCCCAATGTTTCTGCATGAACAGCGTCTGCGGCCGGCTGGGGTGCAGCGCAATGCGATGCACGCAGTGGCCGATCTCAGCGTCGGGCTGCGGCAGGAAGTTGGACTGCAGCCCTTTGGTGATCGGCTTCCAGCTCTGCCCGCCATCGTCGCTGCGGAAGACGCCGGCGGCGGAGATAGCCACGTAGATGCGCTGCGGGTCGCTGGGGTCGATCAGGATGGTGTGCAGGCACAGGCCGCCGGCGCCGGGCATCCACTGCGAGCCGCTCTCGTGGTCCCGCAAATTGGCCAGCTCAGTCCAGCTGGCTCCGCCGTCTGTGGATTTGAACAGCGCGGCATCCTCCACCCCGGCGTACACCGTGTCGGCGTCAATCGGGTCGGGCTCAAAGTGCCAGACTCGTTTGAACTCCCAGGGGTGCGGCGTGCCGTCATACCATTGGTGCGTACCCGGCTTGCTGGCGTAAGCGAACTCATTGTTCACCGCCACCCAGGTCTTGCCGCCGTCGTCGCTGCGGTGCACCACCTGGCCGAACCAGTCGTCGGTCTGCGAGGCGTAGATGCGCTGCGGATTCACCGGGGAGGCTTTGAGGTGATAGAAAGGCAGCCCGCCAAAGTGCGGGCCGTCCACGGCCCACTTCTTGCGCGCCGCATCAGAAGTAAGGATGAACGCGCCTTTGCGCGTGCCTACAAGCAAACGGACTTTGGACATGGTTGGCTCCTTGTGGCGAAGGTTGGCCCTATTTTACTGTGTTGGTTTCACTAACCACAAAGGCACAGAGGACACAAAGAACCTTAGGCAGGTTCTTCTTTGTGCTCTTCGTGTCTTTGTGGTAGCTTTTTTTGTGAGGGTTCAGCCCGCGCGGGCGAACGTTTCGAACCACTGCGGCGTGAGGAACACCGCCAACCAAAGAGTACCCTGCAGAAGGACGACCACGACAGTCTTTAAGGGCTCTTTGGGGAGCCATGTGAAGGCAAAGTAAGAGATGATCGGAATCTGCGCGGCCATGAGCAGTTGAAAGAGGCGGGCGGGGACGCCCTCGTCCGCCTGTTGGCTTACGCCAACGATCCCAACATAGGCAAGCACCCAAGCCAGGGTCAGCAGCGACATCTGAAAGGGGATGCGCGCACTGGGCGCCTTGAACACGGCTTTGTCCATCTGCAGCAACTCCTTTACGCGTTCCTCAAAGGCGGTCTTGAACAGGTCCGGCAAGGCCGCCAGCCAGAGGCCGGCCAACCCGCGTATGCCGGCCTCCTTCAACACCTCCCGGCAGCAGTCACGGAAGACTTGCGCCATACCCGCGCCGTATGCCTGGCGAAACCTGCGCGGGTAGAGGCGCAGCAAAAGCACAAAGGCTTTTTGCGAGGCTTTCAGCAGGGTTGGCATGCGCTGCCCTCACGCCCCTAATCGCAATGGCGCACGCCCAGGAAACAGGGCATCTGGTCGGCCAGCAAAGTGACGAAGCCAATGCTGATCATAACCAGCAGCACCCCGCGGATGACCAGCGAGGCCAGGTTGGCTTCAGAAAAATTGCCGGCGCGCAGGCTGCGCACCAAAGGGATCAGGATAGCAGAGAGCAGACTGGTCATAAACCACATGCTGCCAAACAACACAAAGGGGAAGTCTTCGCCGTAGTCTCTGCGGTTGACCAGTTCCATCAACGCAAACGGAAGAATAGCCAAGAACCCAAATAAAAATGACGCGCCCAGCGGCGCGCCGAAAAGCGCCAACCCTGCGAGCAGCATCAGCATCGGCAGCGGGGCTGCGCTGGCCGGCAGGGAAAGGCCAATCCCCAGTGAATCAATCAAAAAGAAGGTCGCCATGGGAAGGCAGAGCAAGGAGGCGATCAGGGTTCTGGATTTCGGGTTTGCAATCAGGTTTCTCACGGTCTCTCCAATTTGAAGGAAATGTTCCTGGATGGCGGTTTTGAACAGGTCAGGCAGCGCCCCCAGCCACAGGCTGATCAGCCCGCGTACACCCGCTCCTTCCAGGGCCTCGCGGCTGCAGTCACGGAACACCAGGGCGACCTGCTCGCCGTACTGCTCGCGGAACCTGCGCGGGTACAAGCGCAGCAGGCGGACAAATAGCCTTTGTGAGGCTCGCAGCACACCGCTATCAGCCATGCAGCGATTAGCTCAGCAGCTCGGCCGCAGTCAGCTGCTTGCTGCTCGCCAGCTGCAGCAGCTTGCGCAGGCGCTCCGCTTCGGCCGCGGCGGCCTTGCGGCCGAGGGCCGAGATGCGATAGTAGCGCCGGCGCTCGTCGTCCAGTGCTGGGTCGGGCCGTTCGTCCGATTCCTCGATCAGGCCAAGCTCCAGCATGCGCTTGATTGCCTGGTACAGCGTGCCGGGCCGCAGCAGCATCTCGCCCTGGGTCTGCGCTTCGACTTCTTTCATGATGCCGTAGCCGTGGCGCTCCTCGTCCATCAAGGCCAGCAGGATGTGGAACACCGCCGGGGTCAGCGGCAGGAGATCTTCAGGTTTATCCATGAGCTGTATCCTTTGTGAATATATCCATGTTGGATATATTAGCCAGGGAATCGGGGTTTGTCAACAGAAAAAACAAACCACAAAGGCACGAAGACACAAAGAAAAACTTTGAAAAGATTTCCTTTGTGGCTTTGTGGTTAGAGCAGCGCTTGCATCCCGCGCCCGTTTGCCGTATAATCAGCCCCACAACCGCAGACCACGCGACGACCGGGACGAGTATCCAGGCAGCGCAGCACCAGGGAGCAGAGGCCACCGACTGCAAGCCTCCGCAGCCAGCAGCCAGGCGAAAACCACCCGCGAGCAGAAGCCTGAAAACGAAAGTGAGTAAGGCAACCGGGAGCTCCCGTTACCGAGCTAAGAGATATGCCGACCTCTGGTCAGCATAAATCGGGTGGAACCGCGAGCGCACGCTTGCCCCGACATTGGGCAAGCGATTTTTGTTTAAAGCCTGGAAATTAGTAACTGGTAATTGGCGAAGCTCCAATCGCCATTCTCCAATTACGGCTTACCAATTTCCAGTTTTGGAGGAACCATGGCAGAGAAGAAAACCGAACGCTACGAAGAGAGCAACCTCTACAAAATCCGCCACTCGGCGGCGCACATCATGGCCCAGGCGGTGACCGAGCTCTTCGCCCCCGGCGAAGCCAAGGTCGCCATCGGCCCGCCAGTGGAGGACGGCTTCTACTACGACTTCGACCTGCCGCGCCCGCTCACCCCGGACGACTTCGCGGCCATCGAGGCGCGCATGCGCGCGATCATCGCCGCCGACCATAAATTCCAGAAGCAGGTCGTCTCGGCGGAGCTGGCCCGCGAGCAGTTCGCCGGCCAGCCCTACAAGCTGGAGCTCATCGAGGGCCTGGAGCAGGGCGGCCTGGACGAATACGGCGAGCCGCTCAAGGAACAGCCCGAGATCTCCTTCTACACGCACGACAGCTTCACCGACCTGTGCCGCGGCCCGCATGTGCCCAGCACTGCCGTCGTCCCGGCCGACGCCTTCAAGCTGCTCAGCATCGCCGGCGCCTACTGGCGCGGCGACGAGAAGAACAAGCAACTGCAGCGCGTCTACGGCACGGCCTGGGAGGACGCCGCCCAACTCGAAGACTACCTCTGGCGCCAGGAGGAAGCCAAGAAGCGCGACCACCGCAAACTGGGCCGCGAGCTGGGCCTGTTCCACTTCGCCGAAGACGTCGGCCCCGGCGTGCCGCTGTTCACGCCCAAGGGCGAAATGCTGCGCCACCTGATGGAAGGCTATGTACGCGAGGTACAGACCCGCTACGGCTACCAACACGTCTGGACCGGGCACCTGGTCAAAGAAGACCTCTACAAAAAGTCCGGCCACTACGACAACTACAGCGAGGTGATGTTCCCGCCCATGCAGGATGAGGGCGTCAGCTACCGGCTCAAGCCGATGAACTGCCCCAGCCACATGACGCTGTACAAAGAGATGGGCCTGCACTCCTACCGCGAGCTGCCGATGCGTTTCTGCGAGTTTGCCACGCTGTATCGCTACGAGAAATCCGGCGAGCTCTCCGGCCTGGCCCGGGTGCGCGCCCTCACGCAGGACGACTGCCATGTCTTCTGCACGCCTGACCAGATCGAAAGCGAATTCACCCTGGCGCTAGAGCTCATCCGCGAAGTGCTCGACCGCTACAAGTTCTCCGACTACTCGGTGCGCCTCTCGCTGCGCGGCGAAGAAGGCAAGTACGTGGATGACCCTGAGAAGTGGGATTTGGCCGAGGCCGCCCTGCGCGCCGCGCTGGACAAGAACCAGGTGGACTACTGGGAAGCCGAGGGCGAAGCCGCCTTCTACGGCCCCAAGGCGGACTTCATCGCCAAAGACGTGCTCGGCCGCGAGTGGCAGCTCTCCACCATCCAGGTGGACTTCATCCAGCCGGCCCGCCTGGGCCTCACCTACATCGGTGAGGACAACCAGGAGCACACGCCGGTGCTGCTGCACCGCGCCGTCACCGGCACCACTGAGCGGTTCATGGCCACGATCATCGAGCACTTCGCCGGCGCCTTCCCCGTCTGGCTGGCCCCAGTGCAGGCGGTGCTCATCCCCATCGCCGACCGGCACAATGACTACGCCGAAAGCGTCGCCGAGGGGCTGCGCGCCGCCGGCCTGCGCGTCGAGGTCAACGCTGGCAGCGACCGGATGAGCGCCAAAATCCGCGATGCCCAGGCACAGAAGGTGCCCTACATGCTGGTGATGGGCGACAAAGAGATGGAAGCCGGCGCCGTGGCCTTGCGCCTACGATCTGGCGAAGACCTCGGCGCCATGCCCGTGGCCGAGTTCATCGCCCGCGCCGGGGCCGACATCGCCAAAGGCGACTAGCCCCGCCTACCGTCATTGCGAGGAGGCCCGGCGTAGCCAGGGCCGACGAAGCAATCTAGAGGCCGGAGAATATCTCCGGCCCTTGCTTTACATGGAGCGGCGGCAATGTTATATTAGGCAAGTAGATACTTGCCTAACAAGGAGATTACCGTGACAAAAGAACTGCAGTTGCTCCCCTACCTGACCTTTGACGGCGCCTGCCGCCAGGCAATGGAATTTTATAAAGAGACCTTCGGCGGCGAACTGATCATCAACACCTTCGGTGCTCTATACGAAGGTATGCCTGAGGCCGACCAGCAGAAGGTGATGCATGCCGCGCTCGACAATGACTTCATGTCGTTGTTCGCCAGCGACACCGTGCCCGGCAGCACTACCACCTTTGGTGACAACATGCGCGTCACCCTGACCGGCACGGACAGCGCAAAGCTGGCCACCTTCTTCGAGAAATTGGCCGCTGGCGGCAGCGTGATGATGCCCTTCGAGAAGCAAGTCTGGGGACAGGAGTTGGGCATGCTGACTGACAAGTTCGGCACCCATTGGATGGTCAGTGTACGCGCCTAAAACCAGTATTGTCGAGCTCAAAAAAAGAGGCCACCGTTCAGTGGCCTCTTTTTGTATCTCTCAGGGTTCCGGCACCTCGGCAATCTCGATCAGATTGCCGTTGGTGTCATCGAACACCGCGGACTTCCAGCCGCCGGCGCTCATTGGCTTCTGCGTGAACTTTACGCCCAGCGCCTGCAAGCGCTCGTACTCCTTCTGCACATCCTCCACGGCAAACGAAGTGATCGGGATGCCGTCCTCAGCCAGCGCGTCGCGCAGCGCCTTGATGCCGCGGTAGTTGGCGTTCGGCTCCAGCAACAGCTCCGGGCCATCCGGATCCTCGGGAGAAACCAGGGTGATGAAGCGGATGCCGTGGGCCATTTCATTGTCGCGCTTCTTCACAAATCCAAGCACTTCCGTATAAAAAGTCAGGGCCTTGTCGTAGTTGCCAATGGGGATGCTGCTGATATAGATGCGCATGACGTCTCCCTTATTTCTTTCCGGTCCACCGCTGTCCGATGGCCTGCAATGGGGCGATGTTGATGTAGTGGAACTTGTAGCGGCCCTTGCGCTTTACCCGCACCAGCTCAGCCTCCTCAAGGATGGCGAGGTGCTGCGATATGGCCTGCCGCGTCGAGCCGATCTGGTGGATCACGACCAGCCGTTGGCACAATTCAAACAATGTTTGCCCGTCGTTCTCGGAAAGTTCATCCAGGATCTTCCTGCGCGTAGGGTCGGCAAGGGCTTTGAAAATCAGGTCCACACAGGCAAGTATACGCTTTCCCGTTGGTCCTGGCGCGCGAAGTAGCATTTTCCGGACATCTCCGCTCGGGACAATTGCCCCTATTTTTAAGAGACACCTATCAATAAGCGCCGCGCCGGGCATCTCTTAGAGTCATCTCAACCTATTCGCCTTCTGATTCGTCAGAAGATGACCCCAAGAGGTGCCACCATGAAGCGATTGCATATCTTATTGACCATCCTCACCGTATTAGCGCTTTCCACAGTTGCCTGCCTTGAGTCCACCCAACTGGCCGAGATGCAGCCCACGCTGGATGCGCTGGTCGACCGCGTGGATGCGCTGAGCGGAGACGAGCCCGTCCACAGCCCCGGCCCAAGCCACAGCGGCGAAGACCTGGGCGAGCCCACCGTCGAGTTCACCCTGCGTACCGACTCCGAGGGCCACAACCTCGTCTTCCGCGGGGTGGGTGGTGAGATCGACGGCCAGGCCAACCCGCTGCTGGTGGTGCAACCCGGGGATATAGTCCAGATCACGATCATCAACGGTCAGCCGGCGGAGCACGACTTCGTGATTGACGAATTCGGCGTGCACAGCGGCTCGGTGCGCCAGATGGAAGAGCGCATCACGGTCACTTTCCTGGCTGACGCGGAAGGCAGCTTCGAGTACTACTGCAGCATCATCGGCCACCGCGCCGCCGGCATGTTCGGCACCATCCAGGTCGGCGCGGGCAGCGCCGCCGCGGCGGACGCGGTCAGCATCATCAAGCACCCCGCCGACTTGCCCGCTCCGGTGGGCGGCCGCGGCCCGCAATTGGTGCAGGCCGAGTTGGTCGCCCAGGAGGTCATCGGCCAACTGGCCGGCGGCACCGCCTATCCCTACTTCACCTTCAACGGCACCGTACCCGGCCCCTTCATCCGCGCCCGGGTGGGCGACACGGTGGAGATCACCCTGCGCAATGAGACCGACAGCGCCTTCACCCACTCGGTGGACCTGCACGCTGCCACCGGCCCTGGGGGCGGCGGCGAGGTCACCCAGGTCGGCCCAGGCGAAACCAAAGTATTCACCTTCCAGGCGCTTAACCCCGGCATCTACGTCTACCACTGCGCCACGCCCAGCGTGCCGCACCACATCGCCAGCGGTATGTATGGGCTGATCCTCATCGAGCCGACCGGCGGCCTGCCCCCGGTGGACCGCGAGTTCTACGTGATGCAGGGCGAGATCTACACCACCGAGCCCTTCGGCACGCCCGGCCTGCTCAGCTTCAGCCACGAGAAGATGTCCATCGAGCGGCCGGAGTACTTCGTCTTCAACGGCGCGGCCGGCGCGCTGGCCACGGAAGAGAACTGGCTCTCGGCCAACGTGGGCGAAAGCGTGCGCATCTTCCTCGGCGTGGGCGGCCCCAACTTCACCAGCTCCTTCCACGTCATCGGCGAGATCTTCGACCGGGCTTATGCCTTCGGTTCGCTGACCAGCCCGCCGCTCACCGATGTGCAGACCATCTCGGTGCCGCCCGGTGGCGCAGTGATGGTGGAGTTCACCTTGAACGTGCCCGGCCACTACGTGCTGGTGGACCACGCCCTCAGCCGCCTGGAGCGCGGCCTGGTCGGCATCCTCCACGCGGAGGGCCCGCAGAACCCGGACATCTTCCGTACAGGGCCGGCCAACCCCTAATCTGACCCGGGCGGGGTGGCAATGCCTCACGGCGCCACCCCGCCCTGTCATTCGCCAGAGAATCTGATGCCAAGCTGGATCAATATCGCCCGTTGGATACACATCCTCGCCTTCGCCGCCTGGTTGGGCGAGATTTGCCTGATGGCCTTTGTGTTCATGCCACAGGTCAGCAAGATGCCGCTGGAGACACGCAAGCTGTTCATGACCCGCATCTTCCCGAGCATCTCGCGGCTGGCCTCGCACCTCATCGCCGCCACCATGCTCTCCGGCCTGTGGCTGAACTACCTGATGACCGGCTGGCGGAATATGGGCGCCTACCTGAGCAGCCGGCACGGCCTGTTGGTATTGGCCGGTGGCGGGTTGGGTATGATCATTACCCTGGTGCACTTCGGTGTGCTCGGGCAGTTCGAAGCCCGTTTTGCGGGCGGCGACCAGGACCCGGCCATCCTGCGCCGCATGCAACTGGTGCCGCGCATCGGCCTGGTGGTGATCAGCCTCGCCTTCATTCTGATGATGGTCGCCGCCCGCGGCTGGTAAGCAGAAAGGAGCAACCTATGAAATCCCTCGCCTTATTGGACAATCTGGTCTTCAAAGACGAAAACCCCAACGCCGAGCCGATCCTGGTCGATTCCAGCGGTCGGATCATCCGCTTCACGCTCAAGCCGGGCCAGAGCATCCGCGAACACAAGGCGCCCAGCTCGCCGCTGTTCATCGTGGTGCTGCAAGGCCGCGGTCGCTTCACCGGCGGTGATGGCCAGCCCGCCGAGTTCGGCCCGCACTCACTGTTGGTCTTCGATGTGGGCGAAACGCACGCCGTGGAGGCCCTGGACGAAGAACTGGTCTTCCTCGCCATCTTGCGCCAGACCTCGGACACGCTGCCGCCGGAAAGCGCCGGCGGACTGCTGGGCCGCGGCGGTTAGCCGCAACGATGCCTGCGATTACCCGTTGGTTCATCAAGGCCTCGCTGCTCTACCTTGTGCTGGCGCTGGGCTTAGCGATCGCCCAGGCGGCCGGCCTGAGCATCCCCGGCCTCTCGGCGGTGTACTTCCACCTATTCCTGGTCGGTTGGGTCACCCAGATGATCATGGGCGTGGGCTTCTGGTTCTTCCCCAAGTACAACCAGCAGCGCCCGCGCGGCAGCGAAGCGGCCGCCTGGGCGACATTTTGGCTGCTCAACCTGGGCCTGCTGCTGCGCGCCCTGGCCGAGCCGCTCTTCTCGGGGCAGGCCCAGCCGCTGTGGGCCTGGGTGCTGGTCGCTTCGGCTGCCATGCAGTGGCTGGCCGGGCTGCTCTTCGTGCTCAACTCCTGGCCGCGCATCAAGGAACGCTGATGCCGCGTTTCAGCGTTTGGGGTATCCGCCTGGCCCTGCTGCACTTCCTGCTGGGCATCACTTTCGGTGCG
Source organism: Anaerolineales bacterium (assembly GCA_026129335.1). Taxonomy (GTDB): domain Bacteria; phylum Chloroflexota; class Anaerolineae; order Anaerolineales; family UBA11579; genus JAMCZK01. Next base: position 99,859 of record JAHCIH010000001.1, on the reverse strand, counting down.
GTCCTGCTGGTCAACAAGGCCATCCCGCTGCATCCGTCTCTGTGGGCGCTGCTGCCGCTGCATGTCGACTTTATGCTGATGGGCTGGATCGTGCAGCTGGTCTTCGGCGTGGCCTATTGGATCTTCCCCCGCTTCCGCGGCGAGCCCAAACGCGGCGACCCGCGGCTGGCCTGGGCCGCGCTGGCGCTGCTGAACCTGGGCGTGTGGCTGCTGGCGGCGGCCAGCCTGGCGGCCCGGCCGGATTGGCAGCTGCCCGCCCGCGCTCTGCAGGCTGCCGCGGCGCTGCTGTTGGCGGCCAGCCTGTGGGGCCGCGCCAAGCCCACCGAGACCGGCAAGGCACTGATGGACGCCGCCGCCCGCTGACCCCGCTGGCTTTATAATCGCGGCATGCAGGCCGTGCAGTTCACCTTCTCCTACCCGCGCTACGGCCTCGGCCTGGCGCTGGGCGGCATCGCCCCTGGCCTGCTGTGGTCCGGGCTGTCCTGTACGGTGCTGCGCGAGCTGCCCCCGCCGGCCCTGCCCGGCCCCGATTGGGCCCGAGTCGCCACCCGGCTGGGCGGCATCTGCGGCACTGACCTGGGGACGATCTACCTCAAGACCAGCCCCTACTTCTCGCCTTACAGCGCCTTCCCCTTCACCTTCGGCCACGAGAACGTCGGCCTGATCAGCGAGCTCGGCTCGGCGGTCAGCGGCTTCAAGGCCGGCCAGCGTGTGGTCGTCGAGCCCACGCTTTGGTGCGCCCCGCGCGGCTTCGCCAAAGCCGACTGGTGCGCCAGCTGCCAACAGGGCTTGACCAACCGCTGCCTCAACCGCCGCTCCGGCGCGCTGGCCCCTGGCCTGTTCATCGGCTCCTGCCCCGACACGGGCGGTTCCTGGAGCGAGAACTTCGTAGCCCACAGCAGCCAGCTCTACGCGGTGCCCGATGCGCTCAGCGACGAGGCCGCCCTAATGGTCGAGCCGTTCGCCTGCGGCCTGCACGCCGTGCTGGCCGACCTGCCCGGCGCCGACGAGACCATCCTGATCCTCGGCGCCGGCACCATTGGCCTGGTCACCCTGGCCGCGCTGCGCGCCTTGGGCAGCAAAGCCCGCGTGCTGGTCTCGGCGCGCTACGCCCACCAGGCCGAGGCGGCCCGCCGCCTCGGCGCAGACGAGGTGCTGCAGGGCGGCGACCTGTATACGCAGGTCGCCGAGCGAACCGGCGCTGAGCTGCTCCGCCCATTGCTGGGCAAGCGCGTAGTGGAGGGCGGCGTGGACCGCGTCTACGAGTGCACCGGAGTAGACAGCGCGCTGGACGACGCCAACCGCCTGGCGCGCCGCGGCGGCACGGTAGTGCTGGTGGGCGTGCCCGGCCAGGCCAAGGGCGTGGACTGGTCGGCCATCTTCAGCCAGGAGTTGCGCCTCCTCGCCGCCACGGAGTACAACCACGCCGAGCAGTATCAGGGCAAGACCTGGAAGACCTACGACCTGGCCATCCACCTCATGGCGCAGGGCAAAGCCGACCTCGCCTGGTTGGTCAACCGCAAATACGCGCTGGGGGATTACAAGAAAGCCCTCGAAGACCTGGCCCAAAAGGGCTCGGAGGGCATCATCAAAGCCGCCTTCGAGTTCAGCGCCTAGCTTTCCGCCTCAGCACCGATGAGGCTCGGAGCTATTGGGCTACGTAGCCGCCATCCACCAGCACGGCTTCGCCGTGCATAAAGGAGGCCTCCGGCGAGCACAGAAAGGTGACCACGCCGGCAATCTCTTCCGGTTCGCCCAGGCGGCCAACCGGGTGCGCCGCCTGAATCGCCCCGCGCACCGTCTCATTGCTGGTGATGCCCGCCCGCTCCAACATCGGCGTGGCGATGAACGCTGGGCAGACCGCGTTGACCCGCACACCGGCCTTGGCGTATTCCAGGGCGGCCGCCTTGGTCAGCCCCAGCACTCCGTGCTTGGCGGCGGTGTAGGCCGCCGCATTGGCGAAGCCCACTTGGCCGAGTATCGAAGCCATGTTGACAATAGCGCCGCCCGCCTCGAGCATGGCGGGTATCTCGTACTTCATTGAATAGAACACGCCGCTCAGGTTGACGCCGATGACCCGCTGCCAATCGGCCTCCGCCATATCCGCAGCAGGGGCGGATACGCCTTCGATGCCGGCGTTATTGCAGGCGTAGTCCAGGCGGCCAAACGCCTTCAGCGTTTCGGCCACCATGGCCTGCGCCTGTGCCGGGTCGGAGACGTCCGTCTCGACAAAGATGGCCGCGCCCCCGCCCTCTTCGATATGCGCCACGGTTTTGCGCGCTTCTTCGGAGTTCAGGTCGGCCACGGTGACCCGGGCTCCTTTGGCAGCGAAGCTCAGCGCCGTAGCCCGCCCAATGCCCGTACTGCCACCGGTGACCAACGCCACCTTGTCTTGGAAGAGTTGCATAGTCAGCCTCCTGCTGCTGTTTGAGTCCGGTATAACGCCAGGCAGGCGCCGGCAACAGTGGCAGATGTCCCGCGGCAGTCACATCCGCCCCAGGGCATGCGGTTACAATCCAGCCTATGAGCAATCGGTTGCCCGCCGCGCCAGCCACCAGCCGCGGCCTGCGCAAGCGGGTCGGCATAGGCATCGCCTTGGTCGGCTTTGTTATCTTCCTTTTGGGGGCGCAACCCGAATGGTTCGGCTGGCAGGGCAGCCCGGTGGTGGGCATCGTGCAAATCCAGGTCTTCATTACCGGCCTGGGCCTCATCGCCCTGGGCGGCTACTTCACAATGGAAGCGCTGTGGCGCAACAAAGAGAAGCTGATCCTCACCGAGCTGGGCGCCCGCCTGGTGGGCACGGGCTACGTCATCGCGCTCACCTCAGGCATGGCCGATGTGTTCGGCCTGGGCACCCGGCCGCTGCCGGCGCCCTTCTTTGGTTATTGGCAAGGCCGCGGCGTGCTCATCGGCCAGTTGGTCATCTTCCTGGGATTGCTGATGATGGCGCCCTGGTGGGCGGAGGTGGACGTGCGCCGCTGGCTGGTCAGGCTAAGGTCGCTACTCTTGAACGGCAGGGCAAGAAAAAACAAAGGCACAAAGTCATGACTTTGTGCCTCAAGTTGTGACAGGTTGGCAATAACGAACTGAGCTAACCCTGCTCGGCCAGCAGTTTGCCCATTGCCGCCAGCATTTCCTCATTACTGTCGAACTTAAACTCCAGCAGCCCGCGCTCCGTGGCCAGGGCGGCCTCGGCTTCTTCGAGCCGGGCCAGGGCGGCCTTGCCCACCACCGGCTCCGCCAGCGTGGCCGTGGCCGCCCGCAGCGCAGTTACGGCGTCCGCATCGCGCGGCGCGGCGGCGCCCAGGCTGGCCAGCACGGCCTGGGCCGCGCTGGTGCCGTCTTTGCGGGCAGTGCCCACCAGCCCACTGCTGGCCTCGCGGGCCCAGCCGGCCAGGAACACGCCGTCCAGCGCGGCCCCGCTCTCGGGGTCATAGGCTTCGTAGGACGTCTCAGCCACCGGGAAGCGCGGCTCGGGGTGCTTGGCAAATTCACCCCACGCGTCCAGAGGCAAGCCCAGCTCGGCGTCCACCCGGTCGCCGATGCAGAAGATCACCGTGTCGCAGGGGATTTCGCGATACGTGCCCAGGCCGACCAGCTTCACGCGACCGTCCCCCTGGGTTTCCAGGGTGGTGTCCTCCACTTCAATGGCGCGCACCTCGCCGTCTTCATTGGCCAATATGCGGTGCGGCGAGACGAAAAACTCGAAGCTGAAGCGTGTATCCGATACCCGCTCCTCGGCATTGTCCAGCGCCGAGAGGATGAACGCTCTGGCGGCCTCGGGGTCCTGCCCGGCGGCCATCGTCGCCTCGCGGGTGCGCTCCAGTTCAGCATCCAGAGCCGCCAGGTCCAAGTTGCGAGCCACGGTTTCCATTTCCTTCTTGGTGAAGCGCACGTCCGGCGCGCCGCGGCGGGCCAGGGCGACCAGTTCGTCGACCTTCAGTTCACGCACCGCCCAATGGGCGATGTCGAGCATCACGTTGCCCACACCCACACAGGCCAGCCGCCTGCCGATTTGGAAGTGCTGTCCGCTGAACGGCGGCAGGTGGTTGTAGTGATACACCAAATCCTTGGCGTGGTACACGCCGGGCAGGTCTTCGCCCGGCAGGCCCAGCCACTTGGTGCCCTGAGCGCCCACGGCCACCAGCACCGCGTCGAAGCCCATGCCGCGCAGCGCGTCCAGGTCCAGTTCGCTGCCCTTGCTGATCTTCAAATTGCCGAAATAATGGATGTTGGGCAGGTCAAGAATTTGGCGGAACTGGCGGCGCAGGCCGTCTTTCATCTTGAACTTGTTCGGGTAGATGCCGTATTCGGCCAGGCCGCCGGCCTTGATGTCGCGGTTAATCAGCGCCACCTGGGCGCCAGCGTTGGCCAGCTCGCGGGCGGCGAACAGGCCAGCCGGCCCGGCGCCGATGACGGCTACCTGGTATGGGGAGAAATCTTTGTCGCTCATCGTCCTCGATTTGCCATCGGGCATTGTATCGTGAATTGGGCTGCGCCCTTTGAGTGTGCTATAGTTTGTGGCGCTTTGCGGAATTTGGAAAGTTATGGATGTCCTAAAAACCACCCTGTCAAACGGCCTTAGCATTCTGCTCAAGGAAATCCACACCACGCCGATCATCAGCCACTGGCTGTGGGTGCGCGTGGGCTCGCGCGACGAGCCCGATGGTCTCACCGGTGCTTCACACTGGGTGGAGCACATGCAGTTCAAAGGCACCGAGCAGTTCCCCGCCGGCCAACTGGACAAAGACATCTCCCGTGATGGCGGCTTTTGGAACGCGATGACCTACATCGACTGGACGGCGTACTTCGAGACCATGCCGGCCGAGAAGATCGACCTGGGCCTGCGGTTGGAGGCCGACCGCCTGGTGAACAGCAATTTCGAGTCGGACGAGGTCGCTTCCGAGCGCACCGTGATCATCTCCGAACGTCAGGGGCACGAGAACAACCCCGTCTTCCGCCTGGACGAAGACGTGCAGGAAGCCGCCTTCGACCAGCACCCCTACAAGCACGAAGTCATCGGGCGCATGCGCGACCTGGAAAGCATGAGCCGCGACGACCTGTTCAACCATTACAAGCATTTTTACGCCCCGAACAACGCCATTCTGGCGATGGCCGGCGATTTCGACAGCGAAAAGATGCTCGAACGCATCCGCGAGCTGTACGGAGACATCCCCGCCGGCCCGGCGCCGCAGCGCGTGGCGCAGCCGGAGCCATTGCCGGAATCCGAACGCCGCGTGGTCACTCAGGGGCCGGGCGAAACCGTCTTCATCAAGGCGGCCTACCGCGCGCTGGACGCCAGAGACGCGGACTTCTTCGCCCTCAGCGTGGCGGACAGCCTGCTGGCCGGCCCCAGCAATCTGAACATCTTCAGCGGCGGCCTCTCCAACAAGACCTCCCGGCTGTACCAGAGCCTGGTGGAAAAGGAGCTGGCCGTGGGTGTCAGCGGCGGCCTGCAGGCGACCATCGACCCCTTTCTGTACGACATCACCATCGTGATGCACCCGGAGCGCAAGGCCGAGGAAGTCATCGCCGCGCTGGATGGCGAAATCGCCCGCCTGCAAGATAGCCCGCCCAAGCCGGAAGAACTGGCCCGGGCGGTGAAGCAGTCCCAGGCGCTGTTCGCCTACGGCAGCGAGAGTATCACCAACCAGGCTTTCTGGCTGGGCTTCGCCGAAATTTTCGATGAATATGCCTGGTTCGAGAACTACCTGCAGCGCCTCGCCGAGGTAACCCCAGACGATGTGCAGCGCGCTGCCCAGCGCTACCTCAGCCCGCAGACCCGCGTGCTGGGCGTTTACCAGCCGAACGGCAAAGCAGAGGCGGCATGAGCGCGGCGCGCAAGTCCTCCTCCATCCCCGGCAGCGACGACATCACCCGCGTCGAGCTGGCCAACGGCATCGTGGTGCTGGCCCGCCACAACCCCAACAGCCTGGCAGTCACCCTGCGCGGTTACCTGCAGGCGGGCAGCCTCTTCGACCCCGACGACAAGTTGGGCCTGGCCGACTTCACCGCCGACGCGCTGATGCACGGCACGGCCAAGCGCAATTTCCAGGAGATTTACAACGCGCTGGAATCCATCGGCGCCAGCTTCGGCTTCAACAGCGGCACGCACACCACCAGCTTCGGCGGCAAAGCGCTGGCTGAAGATTTGCCGCTGTTGCTGGACATCCTCAACGAAGGTTTGCGCACGCCCAGCTTCCCCGCCGAGCAGGTCAAGAAGCTGCGCGCCCAACTGCTCACCGGGCTGGCCCTGCGTGCGCAGGACACCCGCGATATGGCTGCCATGGTCTTCGATGAGCTGGTCTACCGCGAGCATCCCTACAGCCGGCCAGACGACGGCACCGTGGAGACCATCGGCGCCATCCTGAGCGACGACCTGGCCGACTTCCACCGCCAGGTCTATGGCCCGCGCGGCATGGTCATCGCCGTGGCCGGTGGCATACCGGCCGAGCAGGCCGTGGAGCAGGTGCGCGCCGCGCTGGAAGACTGGGCCAACCCCGAGCAGGCCGCCCCGCCGGAACTGCCCGCCTGGCAGCCGCTGGAAGAGCGTGTCTCCAAACGCCACGTCATCCCGGGCATGAGCCAGAGCGACCTGGTGGTCGGCACCGCCGGCCCTTCACGGCTCTCGCCGGACTTTATGGCCGCCAACCTGGGCAACAGCGTGCTGGGCCGCTTCGGCCTGATGGGCCGCATCGGCGACGCGGTGCGCGAGAAGGCTGGCCTGGCCTATTACGCTTACAGTGGCCTGGGCGGCGGGCTGGGGCCTGGCGCCTGGGACGTGGCCGCCGGAGTGAACCCGGCCAACGAACAAAAGGCAACTGAGTTGATCTTCCAGGAAATCACGCGCTTCACCAGCGAACTGGTCAGCGAAGAGGAACTCAGCGACAGCCAGTCCAACTTCATCGGCAGCATGCCGCTCTCGTTGGAGAGCAACGGCGGCGTGGCTGACGCCATGTTGAACATGGAACGCTATGGGCTGGGCCTGGACTATTACCGCGAATACCCGGCCCGCATCCGCGCGGTCACCCGTGAGCAGGTGCTGGAAGCCGCGGCCAGGTACCTGCAGCCGGACAAGCTGGCGGTGGCCATCGCCGGCCCGCCCCTGGAGCCCTGATGCCTGCGCTGTTTACTGGAGTGGATTTGATTGAAGTGCGCCGCCTGCAGCGGGTGATTGACCGCCACGGTGAACGCTTTCTGCGCCGGGTCTATACCGAGCGGGAGCTGCAGCAGCTGGACGGCAACCTGGCCTCTTTGGCGGCGCGCTTCGCCGCCAAAGAGGCGGTGGCCAAGGCGCTGGGCACCGGCATTGGCGATTTGACCTGGCTGGAAATCGAAATCCTGCGCGGCGCGCGTAAAGAGCCCGTGCTGGTGCTGCACGGGGCGGCGGAAAAGCTGGCCGAGAAGAAGGGTATCGAGCGCTGGTCGTTGAGCATCAGCCACACCGCCGACCATGCGCTGGCCTTTGTAGTGGCGACATAGACTTCGTATTAAAATGACAAGCGCCTAGGTGAGGGGGGCACCCAGACGCTCGTCAATTCGGATTATATCGTTTGTGAATTGCGTGTCAAGGTTGCCGTGAATTTCTAATCTAAATTGCTAAAAACACAAAAACCGCTCGTGACGAGCGGTTTTGTGCCGAAGGTGGGAGTCGAACCCACACTCCCGAAGGAACACGAGTTTGAGTCGTGCGCGTCTGCCAGTTCCGCCACTTCGGCAAGGCAAGAGCAAAAGTATAATCAATCGAATTCCCAGGGTCAAGAACACCCCGGATTCTCAAAGGAAAATTTTATGCGCCTAGGCATCATCGGCCTGCCGCAGGCAGGCAAAACCACCATCTTCAACGCGCTCACCCGCAGCGACCGCCCGCTGGCGATGAGCGCCGGCCGCATCGAAACCGCCACCGCCGTGGTCGATGTGCCCGACGAGCGGCTGCTGCAGCTGGCCGCGCTGTTCAATTCCAAGAAGATCGTCCACGCGCAGATCTCTTTCGCCGACGTGGCCGGCATGGGCTCCGGCGAGGCGGGCAAAGGCCTTTCGCCGCAGCTGCTCAACGCGCTGACCGGCATGGACGGCCTGCTGTTGGTGCTGCGCGCCTTCGAGGACCCCAGCGTGGCGAACCCGCACGAAACCGTGGACCCGGCCCGCGACCTGAGCTATACCCTGGACGAGCTGCTACTCAACGATCTGGTCATCGTTGAGCGCCGCCTGGCCAAACTGGGTGAGGAACGCGGCAAAGGCGGTCGGGACGCGGCCGCCATCGAACGCGAGCAGGCGCTCTACGGCCGCCTACAAGAGGCGCTCGCCGCCAACCAGCCGCTGCGCGCCGCCGGGCTCAGCGCAGAGGAAGCCGCCCAGGTGGCCGGCGCCGGCCTGCTGACCCTGAAGCCGCTGCTTGTGGTGCTCAACCTGGGCGAGGGGCAGACAGCGGCCGCGCTGCCGGGGGCCGGCGCGCCCGTACTGGCGCTGCAGGGCAAGCTGGAAATGGAGCTGACCCAGCTGCCACCGGAGGACGCGGCGACCTTCTTGCAGGAATACGGTTTGGCAGAGAGCGGGGCTCAGCGCGTGATCCGCGCCGCCTACGACCTGTTGGATACGCAGACCTTCTACACCGTCGGCGATCCGGAGGCGCACGCCTGGATGCTGCGCCGCGGCGAGAGCGCGCTCGAGGCGGCCGGCACGATCCACAGCGACATTGCGCGCGGTTTTATCCGCGCCGAGATCATCGCCGCCGAGGAGCTGCTGGCGCTGGGCGGCATGGCGCAAGCCCGCGATGCGGGCAAGCTGCGCCTGGAGGGTCGCGACTACACCATTCAGGACGGCGACATCATCAACGTGCGGTTTAATGTGTAGCTTTTGAAAAAGCAAATTGTATTACTGAACTATAATTCTTTAATGCATCACCGAATTACTCCATTTTTGCGTTGGGCGGGAGGGAAACAATGGCTGGTAAACAGCTTAATTGACTTGATTCCTAAAGATTACGCAAAATACTACGAGCCTTTTTTAGGAGGCGGAGCCCTATACTTTGCTCTAAAACCAGAAAACGCCACCTTGGGTGACGTAAACCGAGATTTAATAGAAGCCTATTTGGCGATACAAGCTAACCCAAGCTCTGTCATTAGAAAAATAACGCAGTGGAGCAATACAAAGCCTGAATATTATAAGATACGACAGAAAAAGTTTTCGAGCAAAACTAGCAGGGCTGCCCGCTTTATTTTTTTAAATAAAACCTGCTGGAACGGACTCTATCGCGTAAACAAACAAGGGGATTTTAATGTTCCATTTTCAAATAATAAAAGAGAAATAATTGATCCTTCTGAAATTAAGTTAGCCTCCGAATTGCTAAAAGGAGCACAGATAGTTACAAGCGATTTTGAGGATTTGGTTTCTCCTGCTCAAGAGCGTGATCTCGTTTACTTAGATCCACCATATACAGTGGCTCATTCCAACAATGGTTTTCGCCAATATAATGAAAAACTATTCAGTTGGGAAGATCAAGTTCGCTTAGCAAATGTTGCAAAAAAGTTGGCAGACAAGGGCTGTTACGTCATCGTTAGCAATGCTCTTCATTCTTCCATTGAGGATATCTATCCGACTTTCCAAAAAATAGAACTTGAACGTCATAGCATATTGGCTGCTAGTACTAAAGCTAGAAAAAAGATTAAAGAAGCTTTGTTTTTATCGAGAACCATTCCGATAAGAGGGAGTACTACAGATGTCTAGCAAGTTTATTGGTTTCGTACTGCAAGAGAAACCGAAAATCTATGTAGCAAGTATTCCAGGAAGATGGTTATTAGAACGTACGACTCCAATTTGGAGGATTCGTGATCCCCAAAAAGGCTTTCAGCGCATGGTCAGCGAGAAGAGGGCGCGCGAGATCGCTCTCGCTGTTCTGGACCAAGGCAGGACCTTTCCAAATTCTATTGTTTTAGCAACGGACGTGCCTGAATTTCAAGTTGATAAGGATTCTATCAAAGTTGAAACAGAGACTAAATTCCTTGTAGTCGATGGACAACATAGACTTTGGGCTCAGAAATTCTCAAACTTTGATGCGATATATGCTTGTTTGATTCATACAGGCTTGTCAGAAGTAGATATGGCCAAACTGTTTTTGGAGATTAACGACAACCAAAAACGTGTGCCATCCTCTCTTAGATGGGACTTAGTGCGCCTTGTTATGCCAGAGGAGGATCCTTACTCTATTGCAGCGGCGGAAATTGTTTATCTGTTGGCCACCGAGGAAAAGAGCTCCCTATACCAAAGAATAGACCTTACCGGAGAACAATCAGAAATTCAATTGAAACAGGGCTCGCTAGCACCTGAAATCAGATCTTTCTTGACAAAGATAAAAATTTTAGATGACATGGCATTTGAAATCCGTTACGATCTTTTTGAACGGTTTTTTAAGGCTATTGAGACAGCTGATGGAGATGAATGGGGTAGTAAGCAATCAGTTTTTTACGGTGCAAGAGTGCTAAGAGCGCTTATTCGTCTACTCGTGGACATTGTTAAGTTGGACACCTTTGACTTTGATAATTTTTCATACCAAAGTTTCATGCCCTATCTTCAAAAAATAGACATCAATACACTAGACCAAGGAGTAATAGTCGCCAAGCAAGGAAGCGCTGGCATTAAGGCTATTTACGATGAAATATATAGTCAGGTATTTGGATAACTAATGGCGCCAAGAATTTTTCTAGAACCTGAAGCTGAATATTTCTGCTCAAATTTTGCGGCGCTTGGAGGAGATGCTTTGCTTCCTTTAGAAGATTTTCTTGCGAACAAAGTTACTAGGAAAAAAATTTCTGAGGGCAGTGCATTATTTAATGACCTTAGGGATTCCTGGTTAAGAGAAATACAGCGGTTGCTCTTTTTGGCGGCGTCTCAATATGTTCGGTCCCACGATTTATTACTAACGAGCTCGGCATACTGGGCGCATGTGACGATGTATTATGGAACTTGGTACGCGGCAAAAGCCCTTTTGGGGATGTTTGGATGTCATATAAGGAGCAGAGATGTTTTTGAAGTTGAAAGAGGCGATCAAGGATTCCAAACAATCACAAAAACACAAATCGGGAATGGCCCAACGCAAATATTTGTTCCGCATGGCGGATCCCATCAGAGATTTTGGCATCTCTTTTATTCGGCAACACCTCCAATAGCATCTTTGCTTGAACCTCGTCTTTCGGTGGCACTATCTGGTGTCTTAGGAAACACAATGTGGTTGATCAGCGAACGTAATGATGTTAACTATAAAACTGATATAAGCTTCAGAGCAATAACGCAATTTCAAGGTTCTTTTGACCCCAACAACTTCCCTGCATCACTAAGGGGCACCTTAGCAACCCAATATCGAATATTGGATCTATTACTTGAAGTCGCATTCCTTTTTGCGCATCGTTTTTCGTTGAACACCGATTCTTTAAGTGCTTTAAATGCAGGCTCAACTTTTGGGGAAAGAATTGAACAATTAGTGGTCAATGGAATTGTGCCGAATAATCTTAATAAGAGACTTCTCCCACATCTTACTCAATAGACGAATTAACTACACCACAAACATCCCCAGCGCGAATCGGCCTCATTATCCATAATGGGGCCGATGTCTTTGCCCCTCAACCAAATCTTGAATGGCGACTGCCTGGAGCACCTGACGGCTCTGCCGGCAGAATCCGTCGACCTCATCTTCGCCGACCCGCCCTATAACCTGCAACTGCAAAACGAACTGCGCCGGCCCAACAACACCGCGGTGCGCGGGGTGCGCGAGAGTTGGGACCAGTTCGCCGACTTCGCCGCCTACGACGACTTCACCCGCGCCTGGCTGGCCGCCTGCCGCCGGGTGCTCAAACCCAGCGGCACGCTGTGGGTCATCGGCAGCTACCACAACATCCACCGCGTCGGCGTCGCCCTGCAAGACCTGGGTTACTGGCTGCTCAACTCTGTGGTCTGGGTCAAGGCCAACCCCACGCCCAACTTCCGCGGCGTGCGCTTCACCAACGCCCACGAAACGCTGCTCTGGGCGCAGAAAGAAAAAGGCTCACCCTATACTTTCAACCATCACGCCATGAAGGCGCTCAACGAAGGCCTGCAGATGCGCAGTGACTGGTGGCTGCCGGTCAGCAGCGGCGGCGAGCGCCTGCGCCTACCTGACGGGCAAGCCGCGCACCCCACGCAGAAGCCTGAGGCGCTGCTCTACCGCATCTTGCTGGCCAGCAGCCAGCCGGGCGACGTGGTGCTGGACCCGTTCTTCGGCTCCGGCACCACTGGAGCGGTGGCCAAACGCATGCACCGCCATTGGATCGGCATCGAGCGCGATGCGGACTACGCCAAACTGGCCTTTGAGCGCATCGCCCAGATCGAGCCGGTGGCCTACGAGGCCGAGCTCTTCGAGCCAGCCGAGCCGCGCCGCGAGCCGCGCATCCCCTTCGGCAACCTGCTGGAAGCCGGGCTGCTCGAAGCCGGCCAGCGCCTCTACCTCGGCGAGCGCGGCAAGCTCAGCGCCCGCATCCTGGCCGACGGCTCGCTGAAAGCCGACGGCCAACGCGGCTCGATCCACCAGTTGGCCAAGCAGCTGCTCGGCGGACCGGCCAACGGCTGGCAGCACTGGTATTATGTGGATGCCGAGAGCGGCCAGCGCCGCCCCATAGATGCCCTCCGGCAAATTCTGCGCGAAGGAATACGACAACGATGACAAGCACCACCCAGGAATACACCCCGCAACGCTGGAGCCTGACCGACCTGTTCCCCGGCCACGACAGCAAGGAAATGAAAGCGGCTCTCAAACAATTGGAAGATAGCGTGGCCAAGTTCGAAACCTGGCGCGACAAGCTGAACGAAAACCTCAGCGAAGCAGACTTTCTGAAGATCCTCACCACCATGGAGCAGGACACCCGCCTGGCAGTGCGCGTCAACCAGTTCGCCGGCCTGTGGTTCTCCGAGGACACCCAGAACCAGGACGCCCAGACCTTCCAGGCCCAAACCGAACAGAAAATGGCCGAGCTGCAGAACCGCACGCTGTTCTTCAGCCTGTGGTGGAAAGCGCTGGACGACAAGAACGCTGAGCGCCTGCTCAAGGCCAGCGGCGAGTTCGAGTACTGGCTGCAGCAGATCCGCAATTTCAAACCCTACACTTTGGCCGAGGCCGAAGAGAAGATCATCAACATCAAAGACGTCACCGGAGCCAAGGCGCTGCAAACCCTGTACAGCTCGATCACCGACCGCTACGTCTTCAAGGTCAAGGTGGGTGACGAAGTCAAGGAGCTGAACCGCGGCGAATTGATGCAGTTGGTCTACACGCCCGACCCGGACCTGCGCGCCGCGGCCTACCAGGAGCTCTACCGCGTCTACAGCGACGACGGGCCCATTCTGGGCCAGGTCTACCAGACGCTCAGCCGCGACTGGCACAACGAGAACATCGACCTGCGCAAATTCAACAGCCCCATTGCGGTGCGCAACCTGAACAACGACATCCCCGACGAAGTGGTGGATACGCTGTTGGGCGTCTCCGAAGAGAACACCCGCGTCTTCCAGCGCTTCTTCAACCTCAAAGCCAAGCTGCTCGGCGTGGACAAGCTGCGCCGCTACGACATCTACGCGCCGGTGGCCAGCTCCGACAAGAAGTACAGCTACGACCACGCCGTGCGCCTGACCCTGGAGTCCTTCGGCGAGTTCGATCCCAAGCTCGAAGAGCTTTCCCGCCGCGTCTTCAACGAAGGCCATGTGGATAGCGAATCGCGCAAGGGCAAGCGCGGCGGGGCCTTCTGCTCCTCCGGCGACCCGGCGCTCTCGCCCTGGGTGCTGCTAAGCTACAACGGCAGCGCGCGGGACATGTCTACCCTGGCACACGAGTTCGGCCACGCCATCCACGCCATGCTGGCCTCGCACCACAACGTATTCAACTTCCATTCCTCGCTGCCACTGGCCGAGACGGCCTCCACCTTCGGCGAGATGCTGTTGGTGGACAAGCTACTGGAGCAGGAGACCGACGAAGCCGTGCGCCGCGACATCCTCTTCGCCAAGGTGGACGATGCCTATGCCACCATCATGCGCCAGGTCTTCTTCGCCCTCTTCGAGCGCAAAGCGCACGAGATGGTCAAGGGCGGCGCCTCGGTGGATGAGCTCTCCAGCGCCTACATGGAAAACCTCAAGCACCAGTTCGGTGATTCGATGACCATCGGCGAGGAGTTCAAGTGGGAATGGGTTTCCATCCCGCACATCTACTACTACCCGTTCTATGTCTACGCCTACTCCTTCGGCCAACTGCTGGTCTTCGCGCTGTACCAGCAGTACAAGGCCGAGGGCGACGCCTTCAAGCCCCGCTACTTGGAGCTGCTCTCCTCCGGCGGCTCCCACTCGCCGGAAGACATCCTAACCACCGCCGGCATCAACATGCGCGACGCGGCTTTCTGGCAGGGTGGTTTCGATGTGGTCAACGGCATGGTGGACGAACTGGAAAAGCTGACCGCCAAGTAGGAAACGCGGGACCGAATTTTTTAGCACCGTTGCCGGGAGCATCCGGCAACGGTGCTAAGATTTTGCGGCCAGTCCAAACCATCTAGCACAGAGGTGGGCAATCGAGTGACCTCCCCAAACAACAAACTCAATCTCGTCTTATACGCCAGCCTGGCCAGCCTGCTCGCCGGGCTGGCTGTTTTCGCCTACTTGGGGATCTACAACCGCTACTTCGCCGATGATTGGTGCTACAACGCCGACTTCGTTCAGCTGGGCTTCGCCGAAACGATGGCCGGCTATTTTATAGACAAGCCCTATGCGTCCAACCGTTTTTCGCTGACCCTATTCTCCGGCATTTCGCTACTCTTCGGTCTTCACAGCCTGAAGTTCATTACACTCCTGGCGGTTTCGTTTCTCTTCGGCAGCAGCTATGCCATTCTGCGGTTCTTTGTCAAAACCTCTCTGGTTTCGTTTTCATGGATCACCGCGGCGCTGCTGGCAGGTGCGCTCAGTTTCTTCTCCATCTACCTGGCCCCGCAGTTGTATCAAAGCTTTTATTGGCAGGCCGCCTTTTTGCCCTACACCGCCCCGCTAATGTTCATGCTCTTTCTGCTGGCGCTTATTTTGTACCAGTCGTTAAAACCGCAAATCCCTGCCTGGATGTACGTGATAGTTAGCCTGATTGCCTTTTTCGGCGGCGGCTTCTCAGAATCAGGCTCGGCGGTGCTGGTCTCCCTGCTCAGCATGGCGCTGGCCTCTGCCTACTTGAATCGAGAGAAGCAAACCTGGGCTCGGCGCGCTACCGGCTTGCTGGGGCTGGCGCTGCTGTTTGCCCTGAGCGCCATGACGGTGTTGATCATTTCGCCCGGTATCCTGGAGCGAGCCTCGCGCTATGGCGAACCCGCCAGTTTTGCTGTTTTTGTGCCGCTGTTGCTGAAGTATTCCTGGGGGTTCATCCAATCTTCGCTAAGTAGTTTCCCGATCCCCTTTTCCGTACTGGTGGCGTTTAGCTTCAGCCTGGCAGTTGTGAATCCGCAACCCAATCAGAAAACAGCCAACAGCAAACCCTTGCTTATATTGGTGGGGATATTGTTATTGTCCTTTTTGCTGGTTGCCGCTTCGTACGCACCCAGCGCCTATATCGAAAAAAACGTCCCTGCCCCGCGTACGCGTATCCTCTCGATGTATTTTCTAAACAGCGGTTTAGTCGCCGCCAGCTTTGTTATTGGGCATGCAGTTCGTTCTGCTGCGCGCAGGTGGGCACGGCCGCTTGGCGCCTTCGCCGCCATTCTGTTGCTGCTGTGCACGGCCTATGCGCTGCGCGCCACGGGGCTCACCTGGCAAAGCAAGCAGCCTCTCTACCAGCAGCGCGCTGCGATCTGGGATGAGCGTCACGCGCATATCCTTACCAGCCGCGAGGCGGGCATTGCCATCGTCGACGTGCGTGGCATAGACAGCCTGCCGGTGGGCGGGGTGCTGGACCTCAGGGAGAAAGAACACTTCTGGGTAAACGCTTGTGCAGCTAACTACTACGGCGTGGAAGGCATCCGCGCCGTAGTGCCATAAAAGATTGCCAATAAAAAGAGCGCACCACATGATGCGCTCTTTTATTCTATTACTAGAGTATTAGCGTAGGTTCCAGTACGTGAGTTCGTCGATGCTGTAGGTGTAGTTGCCAGGAACGCCGGCATTGACGAACACGCCGAAGCGACCGGCGGTGTAGCGGGTGTCCTCGAGTTCGGTGAGCTCAAAGCCATTGGCGAACAGGGTGATCACGCCGCCCACCATGCGTACGCCCATCACGTTGGTCTCGTTGGGCCCGTCGTTGATGTGGTCGGAGCGGGTCCAAGGGATCAGTTCCACCTTGGTGTAGGGCGTGGCCGCGTCCAGCCGCTCCAGGCGATAGCTGCCATCGCAGGCGAAAGTATAGATGTAGCCGCGGCCGGCGTCACCAGCAGACTGCGGACCGCGCATGATCAGGCCATACGCCTGCTGGCCGCTGCAGTTGCCATTCTCTACGCGCATCTGCAGGAAGAAGTCGCTGGGGGCGATGGCGGTGAACCACCAGGTGTCCCAGCCGGGCTGCTTGCCGGTCACGTGCAGCCGCCCGCCGCCCAGGGTCAGGCGCAGGTTCTGTGTATCCGGCAGGCCGCCGGGGCCAGCCCAGTTGCGGTCATCATCCATCGTGTCAAGCAAGCTGGGTGTGCCGTAACTGCCCGAAGGGTCGAAGGGCAGCGGGGTCGGCGTGGGCGTGATCGTCGGCGTCTCGCTGGGTTCCGGCGTGTCTGTGGGAGTGAGCACCTCGGTGGGTGTCTCAGTAGGCTCCGGCGTGAAGGTGGGGACAAACAGCGTCGGTATCTCCGTCGGCAGCACGATCTCGGTCGGCGTTGCGGTCGGCTCCATGAACAGGGGGATGGAGCAGGCCGCCTGCGCCAGGCTGAGTATCAGAAAAATTGGCAGTAGTTTTTTCATCATTCCTCTTGCTTAAAAAACTATAGCATCCGCGCGGCTTTCATGCAGGTTAAAGCGGCCTCAAAAGCCAGCAGGTTGCAGCCTCGTGGTATCCTAAAAAACGCCATGTACATCTCCATTGAAGGCGTGATCGGCGTGGGCAAGACCACCCTGGCCCGGCTGCTGCAGGACGAATTCCAGGCCGAGTTGCAGCTGGAAGTTTTCGAAGAGAACCCCTTTCTCAGCAATTTCTATGCAGACCGGGCGCGCTACGCCTTCCAGACGCAGATATTCTTTTTGCTCAGCCGCTACCACCAACAGAACCGCAACGTGCCCGATGTGTTGCAGCGCGGCAAGAACTTGATCACGGACTACACCTTCGCCAAGGATGCGCTCTTCGCCCGCATCAACCTGGAGGGCGACGAACTGGAGATGTACTACCGGGTGCACGACGCATTGGCGGAAAAAATCCCCCGGCCGGATCTGGTCGTCTACCTGAGCGCGGAGACCAGAGTGCTGATGGAGCGCATTGCATTGCGCGACCGGCCCTACGAGCGCAACATGGAAGAGAGCTACATCGCCACACTCAACGAAGCCTACGAAGACTTTTTTGACAACTACTTCCAGGGCGTTCCAGTGCTCCGCGTGGACACCAACCACCTGAATATCATCAGCCGGCGTGAGGACCTGGAACAGGTCATCGCCCAAATCCACCGGCGCTTGGCGGAAGCGCCACGGCAGACGGAACTCCCTCTCAGCTAAAAAGCCCGCACTGGTGTGCGGGTTTTTTAGCGCTAGTTATATCGACTATCGTCTATTTGTCGGCGTTTGCGTTCTTCTGGGTCAGTCGCAGAAGCGGCTGCAGCGCTCTCGCCGCGCCAGCGGGCTTCGGCGGCGGCCAAGTCGGGCTGGGAAGCCCGGCCGACCACGACCCACTTGCCGCAGTGCGGGCAGCGCTGCCAGCGGCGCAACAGCAGCCGCGGCGCCATCAAGTTCAGCGCAAAGGGTAGTTGGCAGTTGGGGCATACTGCGCCGCCCAGCATACTGTACTTGCCATCGAAGGGCTTGCGGCTGGCCCGCATGCTGATCAGGCCCATGCCCAGTATGATCACCAGGCTGATGCCGAGAATCGGCCCCAGGATGCGAAACAGCATCTGGTTCGATTCTTCGTCAGTGATCAGCACCCGGGTGAGCTGGTTCGACTCCAGTTGCCCGCCATCGCTGGTGAAACCGCGAGCCGAGAAGACGCGTGCGCCGGGTTGATAAGTGCTGGTGGAGAATTGATGGCGAAAAGGCGGCTCTTCCACCGAGGCGATTAACTGCCCGTCGATGTAGAACTCCACCCGCACCAGGTTCTCCGGACCGGCGGCATGCAAACTGTACAGCCCCTCGATGGTGTTGTCGAAACCGCTATAACCAAAATCGCGGCTCATGCGCAGGGTCAGCGTCTCGCTGTCCGACTGCGCCAAGGCGCTTCCCGGCGCCAGGAGAGCCGCGGCAAGGATCAATAACAGAGCGATGCGTCTAATCTTCAAGGTTCACTTCCAACGAGTCAGGATAGTTTCGCGCTGGAACAACTGCACCGCAAAGTAGAGCAGTGTAGCGTCCACAAGGATAAGCCCGGCGGCGATCCACAGCATGAAGGTTTGGTCCACCACCAACAGGCCGAAGAGCTGTCCCATGAACAACGCGGTCACTGGCAGCACCAGCAGGGCGGTGAGCTGCTCGGCGGCGCGCGGCTCAGTGACCCGTGAGGAGATCATCACCGCCAGGCTGACCCCAGTCAGCGAGAGCAAAGGACCGACCAGGAAGATGCCCAGCAGCCACAGGGGGCTGAACAGCTGGGCGGCCACCGCCGGGCTAGAGGCCAGCAGGTTGGCGCCGCCCACGAAGATGAAAAAGCTGCCGAAACAGGCCAGCACGGCGGGGATCACCGCGGCCAGCGCCTTGCCGGCGAGCAACTGCTCGGTGCCGATCGGTGTGGCCAGTAGCGGCTCCAGCGTGCGCGTATTCTTCTCGCCCACAATGCTGTATGCGGCGATGGTCACCGGAATGATCGCCGGCATCATCAAAAACAGGATCATGAACTGCTGCAACAAGAGGTACTGGCCGCAGTCCACTCCCTGCAGCGGGCCGCACAACTGCTGGATGGCCTCCAGACCCATACCCAACTCGTTTTGCAAGCCGTCCAGGTCGGTGGCGCCTTGCAGGCTGCCTATCAGGGCGATTGGGATGATACTGAAGAGAAGCGGCACCCCGATCACGGTGAAGAGGACGATCTTGTTGCGAAAGACCTCGGCCCACTCTTTGCGGATGATGACCCATATCTTCTTCACGCGGTACCTCCGGCCTCGACCAACTGCAAGTAGACATCTTCCAGGCTTTGGCGCATTTCGCCAACGAACTGGATTTGCGCGCCCAGGCCGACCAATTCGGCGACCAACTGCGGATTGCGCTTCTCCGGATCGTCCAGCTTGACCACCAGCTTATTGTCTACGGCTTCCACCTCGTGAACGAAGGGCAACCTAGCCAACGCTTTGGCAAAGGTCGCCTTGGCTTTGGCCAGGTGGAAGACCACCGAGCGCCCGAAGAGTTCGCGGCGCAGGTTGGTCGGCGTATCCAGGGCCAGCAGACGGCCGCGTAGCACGGCGATGCGGTCGCACAGGCGGTCGGCCTCGTCCAGGTTGTGGGTGCTCAGGATGATGGTGCGCCCCTCAGCCTTGAGGTCCGAGATGAACTCGCGCACCATGCGAGAGGCCTCGGGGTCCAGGCCGCTGGTCGGCTCGTCGAGGAAGAGCACCTTGGGCTCATGCAGCAAGGCGCGGGCGATGGCCAGTTTCTGGCGCATACCCTTGGAGAAAGTGCCCACCGGGTCATTGCGCCGGCCCCACAGGCCCAGCATACGCAGGTAGCGCTCCACCTGTTTATCCACTCGGGGTACCTCGTACAGCTCAGCGAAGAAGCTTAGGTTGCGCTGGGCACTGAGCTGCTCGTACATCCCCGGCGTCTCGGTGAGGATGCCGACGTCTTTGCGGATCAGGGCATCCTCTTCGCCGATGTGGTGACCCGCCACCCAGGCGTGGCCGCGGCTGGGCGCGATCAAGGCGCTGAGCATGCGGATCGTGGTGGTCTTGCCGGCGCCGTTCGGTCCCAGCAACCCGAAGACCTCGCCGGCGGGGATTTCCACATCCAGCCCATCCACCGCGGTGACCGTGTCGAACTGCTTGCTCAGGTTCTCGGCAGCGATCATTGTGCCGCGCGTGGGCTTGCGCGTGGGCGGCGGGTTGGTTTCACGTGAAACATCGGCGGCGTCCTTGTCGCTGCGCCAAAACAGGTAGGCCGCCAGCAGCGTCCAGGGCAGCGCGGCGATGATGCCCACCGGCAGCGGCCCCAACAGCGGGTTGGGCTGTGCCTCCGGGTGCAGGAAGAGCACGTTGATGCCAGCGATGCCGTTGATCGCGCCGTGGGCGATGACCGCCGGCCACACGCTGCGACCGCGCAGGGTCAGCCAACCGAAGATGACGCCGGCGGCGATCGAGAACCAGGTCATCGCCAGGATGCCGGTCCACGGTGCGCCGGGGTAGCCGAAGCCGTAGTTGTGGCCCATGGCGATCACTGGAGCGTGCCAGACGCCCCAAATGGCGCCGAGCAGCAGCATCGCCTTGCGGAAGCCCAGCGGCATTAGCTTGTCTTGCAGGTAGGCACGCCAGCCAAACTCCTCGCCAAAGGCGAAGAGGCTGTTGACTATTGGGGAAAGCAGCACACCCTGGCCCAGCTGTACGAGCAAGAGGGTCCAAATATCCAAGGGGATGGGCTGTTGCCCCTGGGCTTCTATGGCCGCATCCACCATGGCCTTAAACCCGAGCAACTCCGGGTCATAGTGTTGCGGGAAAACCAAAAAGTAAAGTAGCGCGCCCAAAAGGGTTAACGCGGCGGGCAGCACCCAAGCCAGCGCCCAGGTCCACCAGCGGCGCTCGCCGAGCGGGAGGCGCAACCCGCTGTCCTTCCAGCCCTCTCGGGTGATGGTGCGGGTGAGGATATTGGCGATCGCCGGCGACCACATATACACAGTGGCGATGAGCACCAAGGCCAGGCTGACGCTGGTGCCGGCTACAGTGAACAGCACCGGGCTGTCCACTGTGCCGCCGGTCAAGTAGACGACCAGGGCGGTCAGCCAGGCAATGCCAAAGGTGATGGCCAGGAAGATGCTGATGCGGCGGGTATCCAAAACGGGCTTCATAAGCCTCCTAGGGTTTCACGTGAAACATTACTACAAAAATGTGCCCGCGCTACACGCCGATGGCATTCAGCACGAGGACCAGGATCAGGAAGAACAAGAGTATCCCACCCACCACCCAAAGCACCATGTTGGTCTCGCTGATGCCGTACGTGGTGCGATAGGGGTCGTACCCCTGCGGTCGGCTGGCGTCTTGCTGGCGGGCGCTTATTGGGCGGCGAAAACGCACGCGCGACTCGTCGAACTTTTCGAGCAGTTCCCAGTCCCCCTGGCGTTCTTCTGTGATAGCGCGCTGCAGGGCCTGGGGATTGCGGAACTGGTTGGTGTGCGAACGCAGGATCTTGAACTCCCATTGGCTCAAGTCTTGTGGGTCGTAGCGGGTCATGTCTTCCTCCTCTTGTTGGCGGGTGCGGGCGGCTTGAGCCGCCGCGGCGGCAACGGCTGCAGAACTCATGGCGCCTCCTTGCGGTTGAAGCGGCGCAGGTCGCGCTTCCAACCTTCAAACTGTTTGTTGAAGATGGCCTGGGCCTGGGTGGGAGCAAACCCCAGGCGTTCGGCTTCGTGCAGAAAATGTTCGGCCAGTACGCTCAGTTGCTGGCGGCGCAGGCTTTCTGGGTCGCGCTTGGCCTGGCCGGAGATGAAAGTGCCGCGCCCGCGCTGGGTGGAGATGATGCCCTTTTTGTCCAGCAGGCGGTAAGCTCGTGCCACGGTGTTGAAGTTGACCTCCAACTCGTTGGCCAACTGGCGCACCGTCGGCAGCTTGTCGCCCGCGTGCAGCTGGCCGGCGTCCAAAGCGGCGCGCACCTGCTCTACGATCTGCAGGTAGACGGGGTGATGGGTGGTCAGGTCAACGTGTATCTTCATGATTGTATCATTGTATATTTGTATTATTGTATATATGCCGGGGGATTTTGTCAAGCATTGGATTGTCCCTTTTGTGGCCTGTTTGACGATTTAATAGATAGAGGCCAGCCCACCCATGCCGCCACCAGATACCGCCATGATCCGCAGTGCTCAACGCGACCGCGCCCAGTTCGCGGCGATCTATGAGCATTACGTACAGCCCGTGTTCCGCTACCTGTTCAGCCGGGTGGGCAACCGCCAGGATGCCGAAGAGCTGACCGCCCAGACCTTTCTGGCGGCGCTGGAGAGTTTGCCGGGCTATCGACACCGCGGCGCCTTCAGCGCCTGGTTGTTCTCGATTGCCCGGCGCAAAGCCGCCGACCACTTCCGCCGCCAAAGCCGCGCCGGCCGCACCGCTGCGCCAGACGAAGTCGAGCAACTGGCGGCGGCTTCCGCTCAAGGACAGCTTGAACTCGCCGCGTTGATCGCCGGGTTGCCCGCGGCTGAGCGCGAACTGCTGCAGTTACGCTACGTGGCCGATTTGAGCTTCGTTGAGATCGGCGCGCTGCTGGGCCGCAAACCGGACACGGTCAAGAAAAGCGTCTATCGCTTGCTGGCGCGTTTACACGCTGAAATGGAGTCCCCCAATGAGTGACCAGCCCGCTGCCTATTTTGAAGAGCAAGTGCGCGCCACCCTGGCTGCGCCGGGGGCTGAAGCAACCTTTGTTCACCGCCTGCGCCAGCAACTCTTGGCAGAGGCCGCCGCCCCGCCGCGCCGCCCGGCATGGCGGCGCGGGCTGGCGCTGGGCGCCGCGGCGCTCTTACTGGCAGTGGTTTTGGCCCTCGGTCCGGGGCGGGTGCTGGCCCAGCAGGTGCTGGACTGGTTGGGCGGATACATCCCCGGCATCGGTTTCGTGCAGACTGAAGGCGGCTTGCGCGTTCTGGAAAGTCCCGTGACGGTTGAACGCGACGGCATCACCCTGCGCGTGGAGCAGGGTGTGATCGATGACCAGAGCACCCGGCTGACGATCTTTTTCGAAGGCATTCATCCCGATCAGTGGCCTAACGACGAAGCCGATGCGGGCTGCCTGCTGAACCCGTACCTACTTACGCCGGAGGGCGAGCGCTTTGAAAGCTACCATGCCAGCGGAGGCGGCGGGCTCAATTGGCGAGAGATCAACTTGGAGACAACCAGCCTGCCGGCAGACGTGGGCCTGGTCACATTGGTCGCCCCTTGTGTGCCAGGCACCCGCGCAGACAATGCTCTGCAGGATTGGCAGGCCTCCCTCAACTTCATCCCGGCCCCGGAGGGCTTTGAAGTGCTCCCGATCGTGCGCCTGCCGCACAACCCGCAAGAGACACCCCCGCCCGCGGACGGAATCCGTCTTTCGGTCAATCAATTGGTGGAGGTCGAAGGCGGCTACTTATTCCCCGTGTCCTTTTCCTGGGCGGATACGCCGTATGAGTTCGTCTCAATTTCTGAGTTTGAACTGCTGGATGCCAACGGCAGCCGCGTGCTGTTTGAAGTGGACTATGCCAATAACTCCAGTGACTGGGAGAATAAATCAGAAACCTGGAGCATTCGCACCCAGACGACACAGATCGCTTCACCTCTGACGTTTCGCCTGCAAGCGGTAACCACCTCACGCCAGCTGAGCACAGAGCAGAGGCCGGTGGTGGAGATTGATTTGGGGGACAACCCTCAAGATCAGCAAGTCTGGCCGCTCAACCAGACCCTTACCGTGGACGGTTACCAGCTTGAGGTGTTAACGGCGCGCTTTGTGGCCGCGGCGGATGGCAACTTTGGGCTGCAGCTGACGATACAGCTGGATGAACAGCTGAACTCTGTCGGCTTTATTGACCCAGACAACCAGAGCCAGATGCTGTTTGGCGGGGGTGGCGGCGGAGGGGATGGCTCCATGACCCAAATGATTGGCTATGACTATCTGCCGCGCGGCCTGCGCCGGATTGAGCTGTCCCATATGGAAGTGGTGGTTGAAGGCCCCTGGGAGACCCAGGTCGATCTGCCCCATGCGGCCCCCCAAACCACAACCAGCCAGCCCGAAACATCCGGCGCCTGCTTTAGTCGCTTGAGCTACCCGCAAGATGCCCAGCCAGCTGTGCTTGAGTGGCTGACCGGGACCGTGCTGGTCCAGGATTTCTCGGCCGGCGGTCCCCTGCCCGAGTTGGTCCTGATTTCGCTGCCGGACGCTCAACGCCA
Source organism: Anaerolineales bacterium (assembly GCA_026129335.1). GTDB lineage: Bacteria > Chloroflexota > Anaerolineae > Anaerolineales > UBA11579 > JAMCZK01. The sequence goes on along the minus strand of JAHCIH010000001.1, from coordinate 75,656 downwards.
AACCATCGCGACCGGCAGCTCGGCCTTTCTCTCGCCGGATGGCGGCCAGGTGGCTTATACCCGCGACGGCCTGCGCCTGTTTGATATCACCAGTGGGCAGGACCGTCTGTTATTGGCCGGCAACCGCTATCGCCCGCTGGCCTGGTCGCCGGATGGGGCGCAATTGCTGCTGGGCGGCGACGGCTTGGCTGTGCTTAATGCGGATGGCAGCCACTTACGGGCTGTGCCCGGCGACACACAGTATGTTGTTGCTGTGGCTGGCTGGCCGCCTGAGGGCCAACAGATCGTGGTCAGCCGCCTGAGTGCTAATGGCACGGAATTGCAGTCTTTGGACTTGAACAGCGGCGCCACGCAGAGCTTGCATGTCTTCAATAATGTGAAGGGCGGATTCCCGACCTTGTCGCCAGATGGGCGCTATGCCACCTATGGCGAACAACTATTCGGCGGCTTCAATTACAGCCTGCATCTGGTCGAGCTGCCCCAGGGGGCCGTGCGGGTACTGGCTGAATCTGACGCAGAGCTTCAATTCTCTGCCGGGGCCTGGATGGGTGCTGACTGGCTGCTGGTCAACGTGCTGGACGCAAACCGCTCCACCTGGGGGCCGCCACTACTCTTGAATATAAGTGACTGCAAGGTGTACACGCTGCCGCTGCCCGGCCTGCAGGTGATGGGCTGGGCGCCTTGAGGCAAACCGGCCTATAATTTTGGGGCATGCAATTTGACCGAACCTTGATTGTCGCAGCGGCATTGGTGGTACCGCCCACGCTGCTTGGCTTTGCTCCCCGCGACCCGGCCGGTTGGTTGCTGGCTCTTGCCGCCGGCCTTGGTCTGACGGCCTTCTTTTATTGGGTGCAGCGCCGCATTCAATCCCTGGGACGCGGCCGGTTGGGCCGCGAGATGGCGCTGGGGGTCTTGCTGCAGCCTCTGGCTGGCGCGGGGTTGGTCAGTAGCCTTATGCTGGGTCGGGTGTTACTGGGCAGCTTCATCAACCCAGCCCAGGCCGCGGCCATGGCCACCCCAGGGCTGGACCCACTGACCGAGGGCTACCGGCCGTTTGCCCTGGCTGCCGACCTGGTGGAACTGGGCCTTGGCGGTTTGGCCGCCTTCGGCGTCTGGGCCCTGAACGTCTGCGGCCTGTCAATCCTCGCCTTGTTGTTTGCCCTGCTTTATCCACCGCTGCGCAATTGGCTGCAGCGCCCAACCCAAACGCCATGACCATCGCTCACTTGGGTGGCGCAAAGGCTCTTGGCCCGCCGCTGGACCTTTATGTCGAGACGCTGTGGTATCAAAATATCCCCATCTACCAGGCGCGCGAGATTATTCTGCCCAGTCCTTATGTGGAACTGATCTTCAACTTTGGCCAGCCCCACCGAGTGTATGAGGGAGCGGACCTGCAGGCCTATCAAGAGCATCCCGTCGCCTGGCTGGCCGGACCGCAGAGCCGCTACATCACGATCGAATCGCAGACCAGCCACATGGTCGGGGCCAGACTGAAGCCGGGTGGCGCGGCAGCCCTGTTCCCGCAGCCGGTGAGCAGCTTTGCGGACCGCGTCGTGCCCCTAACCGAGATCATCGGGGTCCAGAAAACCTCCCAACTGCACGCCAGCTTGTTAGCCGCCGGCCCGCTGCGCTTTACCCTGCTGGAAGACTTCCTGCGTGCCCAACTCGACCCGCGGCGGCGCGGCCTGGCTCTGGTCTTGGCCGCAGTCGCCCGCATGCAGGCGGCCGGCGGCAACATTAACCTGGCCGCGCTCAGCGCCGAGTTGAACGTCAGTCACAAACACCTTATCCAGCAGTTCACTGTCCTGGTCGGACTGCGGCCCAAGCAGTTCGCCCGGGTGTTGCGTTTCGCCGCGCTGCTGCCTGGCCTGGCCGCAGACGGCGCCCCGGACTGGGCCGCCTTGGCGCAGGTGGCGGGATACCATGACCAGGCGCATTTCAATCGAGAATTCCAGCGCTTTGCTGGGTTGACGCCCCGTCAATACATCCAGCGGCGCCGGGCCTATCGAGAGGCCTATGACCTGGATGGGGATACGCGCTTTGTCCCATTGGGTTGATCTGCCCGATCTCGGCGACCATTGTGAGGCCGGCCCAAAGAGTAGAATGAGCGTCCTCCACTCCAGGAAGGAGCTGGCATGCAGCAGCCCCCACTCACTTTTCGCGAAGTAACCCAGGCCAATTGGGCGGATATGGCCGTGCTCTTCGAAAGCAAGGGCGCACCTGGCTACTGCTGGTGCATGGCTTGGCGGCCGCTGGCCGGTGACCGCAACAAGGCCAGCAATGCGCAGCGCAAGCAAGCCCTGCAGAGCATAGTGCAGGCGGGGACGCCGGTAGGGATCCTGGCTTACCAGGGCGACAAAGCGGTGGCCTGGTGCTCGATTGCCCCGCGCCCCAGCCACAATGCGCTGGGCGGCGCGGACTATGCGGACGTAGCCGCGCACCAGGTCTGGTCGCTGACCTGCTTCTATGTGCCGCGTGCCCTGCGCGGCAAGGGCATCATGCGGGGACTGCTGCGCCAGGCAGTCGAGACGGCGCGGGGGCGCGGCGCGCGCATCGTCGAGGCCTACCCGGTGGACCCGGACTCGCCCAGCTATCGCTTCATGGGCTTCGTAGCGGCCTTTGAGCAAGCAGGTTTCAGCGAGACCGGCCGGGCCGGCAGCCGCCGGCATGTGATGCATTTGCGTCTGAGCTAGCCGCAGCGCGCACAGTTCGATAACCCCACATGGTAGAATTTTTTGCGAAATACGTCCTTTCCTGGAGCTGTGATGGAAACCCAAGTAGCCACTTTTGAAGTCAAGGCCGGACTGGCCCAGATGTTGAAAGGCGGCGTGATCATGGATGTGGTCACCGCCGAGCAAGCCAAGATCGCCGAGAACGCCGGCGCCTGCGCCGTGATGGCTTTGGAGCGCGTCCCCGCCGACATTCGCGCCCACGGCGGCGTGGCCCGCATGAGCGACCCCGGCCTGATCGAAGACATCATGGCTGCGGTCAGCATCCCGGTCATGGCCAAGGTGCGCATCGGCCATTTCGTGGAGGCGCAGATCCTGGAATATCTGGGCGTGGACTACGTGGACGAGTCGGAAGTGCTCACCCCCGCCGATGAGGCGCACCACATCAACAAGCACGACTTCAAGATCCCCTTCGTTTGCGGCTGCCGCAACCTGGGCGAGGCCCTGCGCCGGGTGGGCGAGGGCGCGGCGATGATCCGCACCAAGGGCGAAGCCGGCACCGGCGACGTAGTCGAAGCCGTGCGCCACGCCCGCACCGTACTGGGCGAGATCCGCCGCCTGCAAACCATGCCCGAAGAAGAACTGATGGCTTACGCCAAAGACATCCAGGCGCCTTACGACCTGGTCAAGCAGACCAAGGAGTTGGGCCGCCTGCCGGTGGTCAACTTCGCCGCCGGCGGCCTGGCCACCCCGGCCGATGCGGCGCTGATGATGCAGTTGGGCGTGGACGGTGTATTCGTCGGCTCCGGCATCTTCAAGTCCGGCGATCCGGCCAAACGCGCCGAGGCCATCGTCAAAGCCACCACGCACTACAACAACCCCGAAATCCTGGCCGAAGTCAGCCGCAATCTGGGTGAACCGATGGTCGGCCGCCAGGTGACCGACATCCCGGAAGCAGAGTTGATTGCGCAGCGGGGATGGTAGAACCTACCAATCTCTAGTCTCCAATCTCTGGAAACTTGAGATTGGAGACTAGAGACTAGAGATTCCCCTTTATGCACATCGGCGTCCTCGCCCTGCAAGGCGACTTTGCAGAACACCTCGCGGCCGTGGCCCGCTTGGGTGCGGCCACCCGCGAGGTACGCCTACCCGCTGACCTGAACGGGTTGGATGGCTTGATCATCCCCGGCGGCGAGTCGACCACCATCGGCAAGCTGGCCGTGGATTTCGGCCTCATCGAGCCTTTGCAGGCCTTCGGGCGCGAGAAGGCCATCTGGGGCACCTGCGCCGGGGCCATCTTCTTGTCGAAGGACGCCCGCCGCCAGCAGCCGCTGCTGGGCCTGATGGACATCACCGTGGAGCGCAACGCCTTTGGCCGCCAGGTGCAAAGCTTCGCCGCCAGTCTGCACATCCCCGCTTTGGCAACCGTGGACCCCGGCAACGCTCCGATGCGCGTGGTCTTCATCCGCGCCCCGCTCATCGAGGAAGTCTCCGGCAATGCCGAAGTGCTTTGCACACTGGAGGACGGCCGCATCGTCGCCGCGCAGCAGGGCTGCCTGCTGGCCACTTCTTTCCACCCGGAGCTGAGCGGGGACGACCGCCTGCACCAGTACTTCCTTAAGCTCGCCGGCGGCGCATAAGAATTACATAATCTTTACATCCGGCGCCCTGCGGCTGGAAAGGCGCTGTTGTAGAATAGTTCCCGTGGTAAGCGCTTTTACAATTACAAAATACCCAGAGTTCCGCCAGGCCACGCGGCGGGCCGTTTTCCTGAATAGCCAAGTTTTGCTCACCCGCGGCACCCGCTCTATTTCGCTGGGCGCCTTGTTTTCTCCGCTTTCTCCGCTCACCGGCATTTACACCTACACCTGCGAAAAAACGGCCAAGAGCGAGCAACTTTTCGCCCAGGTGCTGCACCCCGAAGACTCCGGCGCGGCCTATTGCCTGTTCCTGGCCCCGGCCAAGGCGGTGAATGCCTGGGCCGTCTCGGAATTGTTCGACGGCATGATCGCCCACCTGGGCAACCAGGGCGTGCACCACCTGGTGGCCGAGGCGGATGAGAACCACCAGGTGGTGAGCTTGCTGCGCAAGAATGGCTTCAGCATCTACACCCGCCAGCGGGTCTGGCGGCTGACCAGCAGCCCGGCGCGCAAGGGCAAATCGGCATGGCGGCCGATGGGCGAGCGCGACCAGCTGGCCGCCAACCTGCTGCACAAGGCCGTGGTGCCTGGGCAGGTACTGCAAATGGAGTTGCAGCCTGCGCTGCCGCGGGATGGTTTCGTTTACCATCGCCAGGGCGAACTGGTTGCCTTCGCTGAAGTTGAGGAGGGCTCGCGCGGCATTTGGGTGCAGCCTTTCGTGCACCCCGACGCGGAACCGTTCGACCAGCCGCTGGCCGAATTGCTCAGCAGGCTGGGGCCAAAGCGCGGCAAGCCCGTCTATGTGGTGCTGCGCGCCTACCAGGATTGGCTGCAAGGCCCCCTGCGCGAGATGGGCGCCCGCCCCGGGCCGCGCCAGGTGGTGATGGTGCGCCGCACCAACCTGCCGCTGCCGGTGGAAGATCCGCTGCTGCGCCTGGCAACTGTGCGCCGCGCAGAGACCGGGACGCCGATCCGGGTGCGCCACACGCATTACGAGAACTAGAGTGAACGCAATGACACGACGCGAAATTACCGACGATTTGGACGCCCTGCTTTCCGTGCTCCCCAAAGACATCGAGAAGGCAGTCCGGGCGCGCAACAACACCGCCGACTTGCTGGAGATCATCCTGGATTTGGGCCGCGTGCCCACCGTGCGCATGTCCGGCGAGGAAGCCGTGGTCGCCGAGCGCGAGATCAACCATGAGGACATCGCCCATGTGGTCGAACGCCTCGGCGACTTCGACGAGGACAACCGCGCCGGCATTGAACGCACCTTGCACCGCATCTCCGGCATCCGCAACCGCCGCGGCGACGTGGTCGGTCTGACCCTGCGCGTGGGCCGGGCCATCTTCGGCACCTTCGACATCATCAAAGACCTGATCGAGGAGGGCAAGAGCCTGCTGCTGCTGGGGCGCCCCGGCGTGGGCAAGACCACGCTGCTGCGCGAAGCAGCCCGCTTCCTGGCCGAGGGTAAGCGTGTCGTCATCGTGGATACCTCCAACGAAATCGGCGGCGACGGCGACGTGCCGCACCCCGCGGTGGGCCGTGCCCGCCGCATGCAGGTGGCCACCCCCTCACGCCAGCACGAGGTGATGATCGAGGCGGTGGAGAACCACAACCCCGAAGTCATCGTGATCGACGAGATCGGCCGCGAGCTGGAAGCCATGGCCGCGCGCACCATCGCCGAGCGCGGTGTGCAGCTCATCGGCACCGCCCACGGCAATTCACTGGAAAACCTGATGCTCAACCCGACGCTGTCCGACCTGGTCGGCGGCATCGAATCAGTGACCCTCTCAGACGAGGAAGCCCGCCGGCGCGGCACACAAAAGACGGTGCTGGAGCGCCGTTCGCCGCCGACCTTTGACGTATTGGTGGAAATCCAGCACCGCAACACGCTGGCGGTGCACCGCGACGTGGCCGCCGCGGTGGACGCGCTGCTGCGCGGCTACCCGCTCTCGCCGGAGCTGCGCACCCGCGGCGAGAACGGCGAAGTGCAGATACAGGCCGCCATGCCGCCAGCTCGCCAGCCCGGGCGGGTCAGCAACGGCGGCTCCTCCGGCCCGCGGCGCAGCGAAACGCCGGTAACGCCGGCAGCTGAACAAGCCTACGCCCGCCGCCCATCTGACGAGCAAAGCGAGTTCACCATGGAGATCCCGCCGCGGCGTGCCAGCGCGGACCTCAAGCCGGTGCGCATCTACCCCTACGGGGTGGCGCGCAACCGGCTGGCCAACGCCGCCAAGCGCCTGGGCCTGCCGGTGGTGCCGGTCAATGAGCCGGCCGAGGCCGACGTGCTGGTCACGCTGCGCTCGTACTACCGCAAACGCCAACGGGCCATTGTGGACGCCGAGCAGCGCGGCACGCCGGTGTACGTGCTGCGCGCCAACACGGTCACCCAAATGGAGCGCTTCCTCAGTGGGTTGTTCGGCCTGCCCAGCACCTCGGAAGAGAGCAGCAGCGTCGAGGACCAGATGCAGACCACCCAGCAAGCGATCAACGCCGTGCTCAACGGCGAGCGCTGGGTGGAGCTGGCCCCGGCCAGTTCCTATGTGCGCCGCTTGCAGCATGCTTTGGCGCAGCAGTCCAACCTGGTGTCACACTCCTATGGCAAGGAGCCCAACCGGCGCGTGCGGATTTTTCGGGAATAGATCATCCGTGGGTGGATTTGTTATAATAGCTACACACTTCGTTAACTGATTTTTTAACGTCGAAGGTCTCCGCGCAGGTGGTTGCGCTCTTATTCTTTGAGTTCCCAGATTACTGGGATGGCAATACGCTTGTCCTAAATTTGGACGGCGGTTCTGCGCGCGAGAGGCTTTGACAAAGGAGGCCGCAGCATGTGTGGAATCGCCGGTGTATATGGCGAACAATCCCCAGACCAAGTCAATCGAATGCTCACAAAACTTGCCCACCGCGGTCCAGATGGGCAAGGCCTAAAAAACCTGCCAAAAGGAACACTGGGTCACACCCGCTTGGCGATTTTGGATGTGGATGGGGGACACCAGCCGATGGAGGCAGGTGAAAGCTGGATCACTTTTAATGGCGAAATCTACAATTATCGCCAGTTAGCCGCCAAACATCTTCAAGGTGTCTCGCTAAAGACCACTAGCGACACCGAGGTCATTCTGCACTTGTACAAGAAATTTGGCCCCACCTGTGTGGAGCTGCTTGACGGCATGTTTGCCTTTGCCATTTTGGATGGAAATGAATTGTTCATTGCACGCGACCCATTGGGCATCAAATCGCTCTATTGCGGCCGTCATAATGGCGCGCTTTACTTCGCTTCAGAAATCAAAGCGCTGGCCGAAGCAACCGATCACATCCGTGAATTCCCCGCGGGGCACTGGTATCACTCCCGGCAAGGCTGGCAGGCATATTATCAAATTGCTCCAGCCCATTTGGAGATTGAAACGCAAGCCAGCGCAGCGGAAGCCATTCGGGAGGTGTTGGGCGGCGCGGTCCAAAAACGCTTACTGGCCGATGTGCCCGTGGGAATAAGCCTGAGCGGGGGATTGGATAGCAGCATCGTTGCCCTGTTGGCCAACCAGGGCGATGAGCCTCTGCACTCTTTCGCCGTAGGCATGCCGGGCAGCCCAGACTTGGCCGCGGCGGCACAGATGGCTTCGGAGCTCAATACCATTCACCACCAGCGTATTTATTCCAACGCGGACATGTTGCGCGTGCTGCCGGAGGTGCTTTATCACCTCGAATCGTTTGACCCGGCGTTGGTGCGCTCGGCCATCCCGAATTACTTTCTGGCCGAAATGGCTGCCGAGCACGTCAAAGTCATCCTAACCGGCGAAGGAGCCGATGAAATTTACGCCGGTTATGACTATTTGCGAGACTATCAAAACCCCGACCTGCTACAGCAAGAGATGGTAGATATTACTGCAGCACTGCACAACACCAACCTGCAGCGTGCCGACCGGATCGCCATGGCTCACGGCTTGGAAGCGCGTGTGCCCTTTCTGGATGTAGAGTCTGTAGCTCTAGGCCTGGGGCTACCCGCTGAATGGAAGGTGCATGAAGACAAGCAAGCCAAATTCTTGTTGCGCCAGGCGTTTGAGGATGACTTGCCCAATGAAATCGTTAACCGGCGCAAACAAAAATTCTCACAAGGCGCTGGTTCATCAGAGGCTTTGGTGAATCTGTTTGAGCAACATATCTCGGACGAGGTTTTTGAGGCAGAGCGCGGTCACCTCTTGCATGAATGGAACTACGCATTACCCAACAAAGAAGCCCTGTACTATTTGCGCCTGCTGCGGGAGGAATTCAAAGAAGAGTGGATTTTCCCTTCGATGGGCAGTAGTCGAAGCCTATAAACTAAAAAGCGAGGCAATGCCTCGCTTTTTTAAGGGGCGCGATTTTAATGATGGTGGCCGTGCGAGTGCACGTGCCCGTGGGCGATTTCGTCCGCGGTGGCCGGGCGCACTGCTACCACTTTCACTTCGAAGTGCAGTTCCTTGCCCGCCAGCGGGTGGTTGAAATCCATGGTCACGCTGTCCTCGCCAATCGAAACGATGCGACCATACATATCGTTGCCTTCCGCGTCCTTGAGCTCCAACTCCATGTCGATCTCGGGGGTCACGTCTTCGGGGAACTCGCTCAACGGCACCTCGTCGAAGGCTTCCTCATCCACTGCGCCGTAGCCATCCTCCGGCGCCACGGTGACCCACTTGCTCTCACCGACCTGCATGCCGTTCAGTTGGCTCTCCAGGCCGGAGATGATATTGCGGTGGCCCTGCAAGAATTCGATGGCTTCCTTCTCGTCAGCCATGTCAATGATCTCGCCATCCACGGTCAGGCTGTAAGCCAGTTTGACCACGGTGTCCTTCGTCACAGTATTGTCTGTCATCGCAATCCTTTCCCGGCGCACGCCGGACGCGGCCAAGCGGCCTCGTATCGTGTACTATTCTAAGCTACTCCAAGGTCTAAGGGCCGCCTACCCATATGGCGGATGTGTCTTTCCTCCTGAACCTATAGACTATTACTGGTAAACCCACTAGTTAGTCTAAGGAGGACTATGTCAAAGAATACCGAACTACACACCCTTTCAAATGCCCTGACCGTTGCAGTTGAGACGGCCGGGGCCTCCGTGGTCACTGTGGCTGCCCGCCGGCGCATCCCCGCCAGCGGCGTGGTCATCCGCCCCGGCATCGTGCTCACCGCCAGCCACGTGGTGAAGGAGGACGAGATCCGCGTCGTGCTGCCAGACGGCAAAGACGTGGAGGCCGAACTGCTCGGCCGCGACCCGTTCAGCGACCTGGCCGTGCTCAAGCTGGCCGAAGAAGTCGGCCAGCCGGCGCAGACCGCCGAGGCGAAGGTGGGCCAGCTGGCCTTGGCGCTCGGCCGCCCTGGCGAGGCCGTGCAGGCCAGCCTGGGCATCGTCAGCGCGACCGGCGGCCCGGTGCCGCTGCGCCGCGGCGGCGTGCTGCAGGCTTACCTGCGCACCGATGCGGTCCCGTACCCCGGATTCTCCGGCGGCCCGTTGGTCGATGTGGAAGGCCGCGTGCTGGGCATCAACACCTCCGGCCTGGGCTGGGGCGCCGGCCTCACCATCCCTGCCGAGCAGGCCTGGGAAACCGCCGCCTCCATCGAGGAAAACGGCGGCTTCAAGCGCGGCTTCCTGGGCGTGCGCAGCCAGCTGGTGGAGCTCTCCGCCGAAGCGCGCAAGGCGCTCAAGCGCGAGCAGCCGGCCGGCCTGCTGGTGATGAGCGTCGAAGACGAGAGCCCGGCGGCAACCGCCGGCCTGATCGTGGGCGACGTACTCACCGGCCTCGGCGGCCAGCCTGTGGAGGACCACGACGAGCTGATGCTGCAGCTCAATGGCCTCGCCGGCCAGGAAAGCACGCTGGACGTGCTGCGTGGCGGCAAGCCGCAGTCCCTGCCCGTCACTGTAGGCGAGCAGGTCTGGGAAGGCCGCCGTCGTCGCCACGGCCGCGGTTTTGGCGGCCGTCGTTTCGGCACCCGCTCCGGCGGACACAGCAAGAAGGGCGGCCGGGGGCGCAAGCGCTAATGCGCCCCGCCGGCCCGCAGTTCCCCGCTACAGCCAACATCCCCAGCCATCAGGGGCAGGAGGCCCTGTCCCCTGATGGCTGAGGGCCGGCCCGCCATCCGCGTCGCCATCCTGGCGCCAACCCCGGCGCTGCGCAGCGGTCTGCGCGGCCTGCTCGCCGCCGGCGAAGACATCGATGTCTTCGCCGAAGCGGCAGTGGCCGAACAGCTGGCCCTGCTGGACGAGGTCGATGTGCTCGTGCTGCTGGGCGCGGAAGGTGCGCTGCCTGAACTGCGCCCCTGGCTGGAGGAACTGGATACGCCCGCCGGCCTGGTGCTGCTCAGCGAGGAGCCGCGTGCCGCCCGCAGCCTGGCTGCCCTGCCCGTAAGGGCCTGGGGCCTGCTGCCGCCGGAAGCGGCGGAAGAGGAATTGCTGGCCGCGGTGGCCGCAGTGCACGAAGGCCTGCTGGCTGGCGCGCCGGGGCTGCTGGGGCCGCTGCTGGGCGCTCCCGCCTCGCCGGACGAGGACGCCCTGCCCGCCGAGGCGCTCAGCGAGCGCGAAAGCCAGGTGCTGCAGCTGCTCGCCGAGGGGCTGCCCAACAAGCAGATCGCCCTGGAGCTGGGCATCAGCGAACACACCGCCAAGTTCCACGTCTCGTCCATCTATGCCAAGTTGGGCGTGACCAATCGTACCGAAGCGCTACGGCGCGGCGCGCGGTTGGGGCTGATCACTCTATAAGGGAGCCGGCTTATGTTCACACAAGATGAAGTCGCCTATATCCGCTCACAAAAGCTGGCCCGCATTGGAACCGCTTCCGAAGATGGCCGGCCGGACGTGGCCGCTGTCGGCTTCGACTTTGACGGCGAATACTTTTACGTGAGCGGCTATGCCAACCAGCGCACGCTGAAGTATCGCAATACCAAAGCCAACCCTTTCGCCTCGCTGGTCATCGACGACCTGGCCAGTGTGCGGCCCTGGCGGCCGCGCGGAATAAAAATCCACGCCACGGTAGACTTTGTCCACCGCAACGGTTACGCCGGCGAGAAAGAATACCTGCGCCTCAAACCGCAGCGCAAACGCTCCTGGGGATTGGAGTGAGCTGTGGCGGAGGGCCGAGTTTAATCGTTCTACAGAATCCACAACCAAAAAGAGGAGGAGTATTGATGCAAAAACAAACCCAAAACCTTATTCGCGCGGAGGCGAACTAAATGTACGGCATGCGCCGTATGCTCCGCTATGAGGATGTGCCCGGCGGCACCAAGCTGGATCGGGAACTGCTGCGCCGCGTCTGGGGCTATGCCAAGCCCTATCTGGGGCGCCTGTCGTGGATGCTGGTGGCCATTGTGCTGGTCTCGCTCATCGAGCTGGTGCCACCGCTGCTCTACCGCGACCTCTTCGACAACGTGCTGCCCAACGAAGACTATGGCCGGCTGACCATGCTGGGCCTGCTGATGCTGGGCGTGCCGCTGCTCAGCAGCGTTATCGGGCTGGGTCAGCGCTACCTCAGCGCGCAGATTGGCGAAGGCGTCATCTTCGACCTGCGCCAGAGCATGTACGACCATCTGCAGCGCATGGGCCTGCGCTTCTTTACACACACCAAGTCGGGCGTGATCATCTCGCGCTTCGAGGAAGATGTGGTTGGCGCGCAGAATGCCATCACCGGCACCCTGCCCAGCCTGCTGACCAACGGCGTCACCCTGATCAGCACCTTGGCGGTGATGCTGGCCATCGAATGGCGGCTGACCCTGATGGCGCTGGTAGCCGTGCCGTTGTTCCTCTTGCCCGCTCGCCGGGTCAGCCGGATTTTACGCGACATCCGCCGCCAAGCCATGGAGCACAACGCCGAGATGTCCACTATCGTCGGCGAGACGCTGAGCATCAGCGGCGCGCTGCTCTCCAAGACCTTCGGCCGCCAGCCGGAAGAGCGCCAGCGCTACCGCCAGGTCAACGAGAATGTGCGCTCTACGGGTATGCGCCGGGCGCTGGTGGGTCGCCTGTTCTCCATGTGGCTGGAACTGGCCGGCACAGTCGGCATGGTGCTCATCTTTTGGGGCGGCGGCTATTTCGTGCTGCAGGGTTCGATCAGCCCCGGCAGCATTGTGGCCTTTGTCGCCTATATCTTCAGCTTGTATGGCCCGATTGCCTCGCTCTCCAACCTGCAGGTGGAATTCGCCACCTCGATGGTCAGCTTCGAGCGCGTCTTCGAATACCTGGATATGCCCGTCGAAATCCAGGACAAGCCAAACGCCCTGCAGCCTGCCGAAGTCAAAGGCGACATCCGTTTCAAGCGGGTTTCCTTCAGCTACCTGGATGAAAAGGAATTGGCCAAACTGGCCGAGCGCTCCGAAGACGATCCTCAGGACATCGTGCCCACCCGCAGCCGGGCGCTGACCGACATCAGTTTCCACATCAAGCCTGGGCAGCTGGCCGCGCTGGTCGGCCCCAGCGGCGCGGGCAAGACCACGGTGACCTACCTGCTGCCGCGGCTCTACGACCCAAACAAAGGCCGCATCCTGCTAGACGGCAACGACCTGCGCGACTTGAAGCAGGAGTGGCTGGCCCACCAGATTGGCGTGGTCACGCAGGAGAGCTACCTGTTCCACGACACAGTGCGGGCCAACCTGCTCTACGCCCGGCCCAACGCCACGCAAGCCGAGCTGGAAGCCGCAGCCAAGGCGGCAAATATCCACAATATGATCGCCGGCCTGCCCAACGGCTACGACACCATCGTGGGCGAGCGCGGCTACCGCATGAGCGGCGGCGAGAAACAGCGCCTCTCCATCGCCCGGGTCATCCTCAAAGATCCGCGCATCCTCATCCTGGACGAGGCCACCTCGCATTTGGACTCGCAGTCCGAAGCGTTGATCCAGGCCGCGCTGGAGCCGCTAATGCGCGGTCGCACCAGCCTGGTCATCGCCCACCGCCTCTCAACCATCCTGGCCGCCGATGTCATCCTGGTGCTTAAAGACGGACGCCTGGTGGAGCAGGGCACCCACGAAGAACTGCTGGCGCAAAGCGGCCTGTACGCCGAGCTGTACGAGACGCAATTCCGCCACACCCGAGAACAGGAGCCTGCCTAGGCAGGCTCCTGCGTTTCGCGCGGTACACTTCCCACATGTTCATCACCCTGGAAGGGCCGGAGGGCAGCGGCAAGACCACGCAGCTGCCCGGCCTGGCCGATTTCCTGCGCGCCCAGGGCCACCGGGTGCTGGCCACCCGAGAGCCCGGGGGCACACCCATCGGCGACCAGATCCGCGGGGTGCTCTTCGACCTGAAGAACAAGGAAATGCACCCGCGCAGTGAAATCCTGCTCTTCCAGGCCTCGCGCGCCCAATTGGTGGAAACCGTCATCCGCCCGGCTCTGGCGGATGGACAGATCGTGCTCTGCGACCGCTATGCGGACAGCACGCTGGCCTACCAGGGCTACGGCCACAGGATGGACCTGGCCCAGCTGCGCGAGATCGTTCGCTTCGCCACCGGCGGCCTGCAGCCCAACCTGACCTTATTCCTGGACATCGACGTGGAAGCCGGCCTCAAACGCCGCGACAAGGACGGCGACTGGAACCGGCTGGACGACTACGCGCTGGATTTCCACCGCCGGGTGCGCGCCGGCTACCTGGAACTCATCGCCGCCGAGCCGGATCGCTGGGCAGTGGTGGACGCCGCCCAGCCGCCGGAGGCGGTGGCGGCAGCCCTGCAGCAAGCGGTGCTGGCGCGGCTGCCACAGGCGGGCTAGCCAGCCTGGGCGGCTGCGGCCCGCGGCCTTTATAATGGGGTCAGCACATGGCCGAGCACAACCCCGAATTCGGGCCGCCCAAAGCGCCCCTGTTGATCATCATTTCCGGCCCCTCTGGCGTGGGCAAAGACAGCGTGCTCCAGCGCATGAAGGAGCGCGGCCTGCCGTTCCACTTCGTGGTCACTGCCACTACACGGCCACAGCGCCCCGAGGAGCGCGCCGGGGTGGATTACATCTTCGTCAGCCGCGAAGAATTTGCCAGCATGATCGACCAGAACGAGCTGCTGGAATACGCCCTGGTCTACGGGGACTATAAGGGCATCCCTAAAGTGCAGGTGCGCAAAGCGCTGGAAAGCGGGCAGGATGTGGTGATGCGCGTGGACGTTCAAGGAGCCGCCACTGTACGCAAGATCTCGCCGGAAGCCATCCTCATCTTCCTGACCACCTCCAGCGAAGAAGAACTGGTGCAGCGCTTGGAAAGCCGCAAGACGGAAACCGCCGAAGACCTCAAGCTGCGCATCGCCACTGCCCGCCAGGAGTTCAAGCGCATCAATGAGTTCGACTACATCGTGGTCAACGGCGACGATGAGTTGGACAAAACGGTGGATACCATCCAGGCGATCATCGAAGCCGAGCACCATCGCGTGCAGCCCCGGCGGGTCAACCTGTGAGCCAGCCGGCGCCGGGCAGCGATCCGCAGTTCCCCGAATCCAATGAACCCACCCAGATCGAAGTGCACAGCCGCCGGGGCGGGCGGCCACTGGTCGCCTATGCGCTGCTGGGCATCACCGTGCTGGTCTTCATTCTGCAGTTGGGCACACAGGACCCGAGCCTGGTCGCCGGCGGGGTGGCCTGCGGCAACCTGCCGGCATGCTGGGGCCTGAAAATCAACGAACTGATCCTGGCCGGCGAATGGTGGCGGCTGTTCACGCCCATGCTGCTGCACGCTAGCCTGCTGCACATTGGTTTCAACATGTACGCGCTCTATGCGCTCGGCCCCGAGGTGGAGCACCACTACGGTCACTTCACTTTCCTGGCGCTCTACATATTCACCGGATTCGCCGGGGTGGTGCTTTCGTTCCTGTTCAACGACAACCCGTCGCTGGGCGCCTCCTCGGCCATCTTCGGGATGCTCGGCGCGCATGCCGTCTTCATTTATCGCAACCTGGGGATTTTTGGCGCACAGGGCCAGGCGGTGCTGCGCAATATCCTCAACATCGCCTTGATCAACCTTCTAATCAGTCTCAGCCCGGGAATTGATGGCTGGGGCCACCTGGGCGGGTTGCTGGGTGGTGTGTTGTTCGCTGGCTTGGCCGCGCCGGTATACGAAGTGAAGCAGGACAACCAGGGTTATTACCTTTCCAACCAGACTCCGCTCAACTACACTTGGCTCGCCGCGGGGTTGGTGCTTTTGGTCTTTGGTGGCCTGGCGGCGTTGAAGCTGCTTTCGCACTAAAAAGCGGCCCCGTGGGCCGCTTTTTTAGTTCATGTATTTGGGCTCGCGCTTCTCCAGGAAGGCAGCTAAGCCCTCCTGATGGTCGGCGCCTTGGCCGGCGATCTCTTGTGTGTGGGCCTCATAGTCCAACACCTCTTCCAGGTTGGCCAGGTTGGCATGGTTGAAATCTCGCTTGGCGTAGCCCATGGCGCCCACCGGCCCTTTGGCCAGCCGGCTCGCCCAGTCCCAAGCGGTGGCTTCCAACTCTTCTTCTGGTACCACCGCATTCAGCAGACCCCAGGCCAGCGCCTGTTCGGCGTCGATCGGTTCATTGAAGAAGGTCGCCTGGGCGGCGCGGCCCAGGCCAATGATGGCCGGCAGCATCAGCGAGACCGCCGAATCGGGCGCCAGGCCGATGCCGCCGAAGCCGACTACGAAGCGCGCCGCCGGCGAGCCGATGCGCAGGTCACAGGCCAGGGCGATGCCCAGCGAGGCGCCGGCGGTCGGCCCCTGGATGGCGGCCAGGATGGGTTTCTCCAACTGGCGCATTTGCAGCACCAGTGGGTTGTAGTTCTTTTGCAGATGCTGGCGGAACGAGCGGTGCCCCCCGCCGCCGAACTCGGTCACATCCTGTCCGGCGCTGAACAACTTGCCGGTTGCCTTGAGCAGCACGCAGCGCACCGCGGCGTCCCGCGCCGCGTCTTTGAAGTGCCCTTGCAGAAGGGCCACCATGGCTGAGTCGAAGGCATTGGCCTTGGGTTTGTTCAACGTGAGGGCCAGCACGCCGTCCTTCAATTCTCGCAAAATTGTCTCGTCGCTCATGGCTTCTCCATCTATAGGCACGTTTGTATAGCAGCTATTTTAATGGCATCCGTGGGTGGGCAACAAAAAAGCGCAATACGATGTATTGCGCTTTTTCTTTATTTCTAGGTCGATCAGACCAGCGGGTCCATCTCGTCGCCCTCGATATCGTCCATGTCGTCGTCTTCGTAGCCGATGGCCAGTTCAATTTCTTCGTCCGGCAGGCGCACCCACAACATCAGCATCTCACCCTCGTCGGTTTCGGCGGCGCGGGCGGCCACGATAGGCGCTTCTTTGGCCATGCCTTCTTCATCGCGGTATTCCAACTGGATGCTTTCCTGCTTGCTCCAGGCCCGGTGGCAGCGTTCCACCAGCTCGCGGCCGTTGAATGTGCGCAAGTGAGTCAGGGCGACTCCGTACAGCGTCGGGCCTTCCAGCACCCCAGTGGACCAGCCCTCGTCTACGATTTCAAATGTCGGTGAGGGACCTTCGATGATGGTGATCTTCTCTTGCATGCCTTGCTCGAAACCTTACAGTGGCGAATATTACCACAGCCAACCGGCGCCTGTTGTCAAGCGCGGCGGCCAATTTGGCCACGGTTATAATTTTGGCCCGCATGTACAAGCTGGTCATCCTCATTGAACCCCAAGACCACCCCGCCGAGTTCGACGCCGCCTGGCCGCAGTTCCTGGCGGCGGCCGAGCGCATGCCCGGCCTGCGCAGCGAGGTAACTGGCCGCGTGGACCGCGCCCTGCACGGCAGTTTCCAAGCCCACTTGATCCACGAATTGCACTTCGACTCACTGACCGCCGCCGGGGAAGCGATGGCCTCGCCCGAAGGGCAGCAGGCCGGGCAGATCCTGCAGCAGATCAGCGGCGGCAAGGTGACCTTGCTGCTGGCCGACCACCTACAGGACGACCTGGCCGGCTTTGCCAGCGACCCGCCGCAAGGCGTTCCGCCAGGCGACAGGGCATGAAGCTGCCCAAAGGTTGGCGCAAGTTGGTCTGGCCGCTTCTCCTTGCCCTGCTGGTACTCGGCATCCTGGCTGGCGTGTACATTTACCGCAACTATTTCCGGCCGACCGGACGCTGGGCGCTCTTCGCCGAACTGCGCGCCAACCCGCAGACCTTCGCCCGCTACACCCTGCAGCCGGGCCAGCGCTGCGGCGATGCGCCCTTCGCCTTCCCGACCCGGGGCGTCATCCTCGGCTTGTGGGACCAGTCTTTCCGCTTGGGCCACCGCCACGCCGGGGTGGACATCTTCTCCGGCACCCAGCCCGGCATCACGCCGGTGTACGCCGCCTACCCGGGATACCTGACCCGCCAGGCGGACTGGCGCGCCTCGGTGATCATCCGCATCCCCAGCGACCCGCTGCAGCCCGGCCGGCAGGTCTGGACCTATTACACGCACCTGGCCAACCAGGATGGGCAGAGCTTCATCGCCGAGGAATTTCCACCAGGCACCGAAGAGGTGTATGTCGAAGCCGGCACATTTCTGGGCTACATGGGCAATTATTCCGGAGACCCGGGCGCGCCCACCGGCCTGCATCTACATTTTTCGGTGGTCAAAGATGAAGACGGCGAGTTCTTGAACGAGCTGGACATCCGCAACACCTACGACCCCAGTCCCTATTTCGGCCTGGCCCTAAACCACCGCGACAACCCGACAGAGATCCCGCTGTGTGAGGGAGCGTCCACCATCGAGCCCTGGGAGCTGCGCGATGCCAGCGACTAAGCCCGTGGCGCTGATCGTTGGCGCCGGCTCGGCGGCCGGCGCAGCCGTGGCCCGCGGCCTGGCCGCCGCCGGGCTGCGCGTGGCGCTCAACGACCTGCTGCCTGGCCGCATCGAGGCCATCGCCGCCGAGCTGAACGCCGGCGGCGGAGAAGCCGCCGCCCATCCGGCGGACGGTTCGCGCAAGCTGGCCCTGCAGACCATGCTGCAAGCCGTGCTGGAAGCCTGGGAACGCGTGGACCTGCTGGTCTTCCTGCCCATTGCCCAGCCCGAGACCCCACTATTGGACATGGACGAGTGGGATTGGCACCGCACCCTGGATTTGAACTTGAGTATGGCTTTTCTGTGCGTGCAGTCCGTGGGCCGGGTGATGCGCGAGTTGGGCGGCGGGCGCATGGTCATCGCCCAGGTTGCACAGCCGGGCGGGGCGGCGGCCCGGCAGGCTGCCGCCGGCGGGTTGGCCGCCCTCGCCGCCGCGGCTGGCGTAGAATTGGCCCAGGACAACATAGCTGTGCACATTTGCCCGGCAGACGCGTCGCAAATCCTGGAGCGCTGCCTGGCTGAATCGAAATCCTAGGAGGACGATGATGTCCAAATCCGCTGCCCTGATCTTGACTGAAGTACGCGACCGCGTCGTGCTGCTGCGCCTCAACCGCCCCGAGGCGATGAACGCGCTCAACACGGCCCTAATGGTCGAGCTAATGGACGCGCTGAAAAAATACGACGCCGACGAGGGCGTGGGTGCCTTCGTGCTGACGGGCGACGAGCGCGCCTTCGCCGCTGGGGCGGACATCAAAGAGATGTCCGAGGCCTCATCTGTAGAGTTGCTGTTGCGCGGCCACATCTCGCCCTTCGACCGCATCAAGCATATTTCGAAGCCGGTCATTGCCGCCGTCTCCGGCTGGTGCCTGGGTGGCGGCAACGAACTGGCCATGTCTTGCGACATGATCGTCGCCGCCGAGAACGCCCGCTTCGGCCAGCCAGAGATCAATCTGGGTGTGATCCCTGGAGCGGGCGGCACGCAGCGCCTGACCCGAGCGGTGGGCAAAGCGATCGCCATGGAAATGGTGCTCAACAACCGCACCCTGACCGCCACTGAGGCGCTGCGTTACGGGCTGGTCAACCGCGTGGTGCCCACTGAACGCTGCCTGGACGAGGCGCTGGAACTGGCCGCCGGCATCGCCGCCCGCGCCCCGCTGGCCGTGCGCCTGGGCAAAGAGGCGGTTAACCGCGCCGAGGAGACCCACCTGGCCGACGGCATCGCCGAGGAGCGCCAGGCCTTCTATTTCCTCTTCGCCTCTGAAGACCAGAAAGAAGGCATGCGCGCCTTCGCCGAAAAACGCAAGCCAAACTGGAAAGGTCGCTAAGTAAATCTGTTTTCGTGTAGACTTAATACTATAGAGTTTCGTGGCTCGGCGGAGCCGAGCAGAAACTCTTAAACGCACGCCCTTTGGGCGTGCGTAGGCCCCGGTAGCTCAATTGGACAGAGCAAGGCACTCCTAAGGCCGAGGTTGTGGGTTCGACTCCCACCTGGGGCACTGTCCACAAACCAACTACAGGAACTTTCCGCCATGACCACACTCAAGCGCGCAGACGTATCGTTAGAAGCCACTTGGAACCGCGAAGCCACTTTTGATTCCTGGGAAGCCTGGGACAAACAGTTCGAACAGGCCAAGCAAGCCATTCCAAACCTGGCGAGTTACAACGGCAAGATCACCGGCAGCCCCCTTGCTTTGGCAGATTGGTTCGATGCCCATGAGACCGTCTCGGTCAACCTGGGCGAACTGGCTGGCTTCGTCGGTTGGGCCGCCACGGTGGACAGCACCGACGAAGAGGCCAACCGCCGCCAGGGACTGATCGGCGCGTTGGGCGCAGAGTTCCAGGCCGCGGTGGCTTTCGCCGAACCGCAGCTGATCGAAAAGGGTGAGGAACTGTTGGCCTGGGCCGAACAAGAGCCGCGGTTGAAGGCCTACGCGCACTACTTCGACAACCTGCTGCGCCTGCAAAAGAACATGCGCTCGGAAGAAGTAGAAGAAGTGCTCGGCATGGCCAACGACATCTTCAATATGGCTTTCCGCGGTTACAGCGAACTGACCAACGCCGACCTCAAATTCGAAGACGCGGTGGACTCCTCCGGCGGGACGCACCCCATCTACCAGTCCACGCTGAGCGCTTCGCTGCAGTCCACCGACCGCCAGCGCCGGCGCAGCGCCTGGGAAAACTATTACGACAGCCATCTGGGCATGCAGAAGACGCTGGCCGCGCTTTACCTGACCAACGTCAAGCAAATGGAATTTTTGCGCAAAGTACGCGGCTTCGACAGCGTGCTGGAAATGCGCTTGGCGCCGAACAACCTGCCCACGCAGGTCTTCCACAACCTGATCGACGTGTTCCGCGCCAATCTGCCCCTCTGGCATCGCTACTGGGCGGTGAAGGCCAAATTGATCGGCGTGGACAAGATGGCGCCCTACGACATCTGGGCGCCAATCCTCAGCGACCCGCCGGTGGTGCCCTACGACCAGGCCATCGAGTGGATCTGCGCCGCGCTGGAGCCGCTGGGTGGCGAGTACGTGGAGGTGATGCGCGCCGGCAGCCTGGAGGAGCGTTGGGTGGACTGGGCGCCAAATGTAGAGAAGCGCCAGGGCGCCGCATCCTCCCGTATGGTGGGACGCAAGCCGCCCTATATCTTCATGAGTTACAACGACTCAGTCTTCAGCCTGAGCACTTTGGCGCATGAGCTGGGCCATTCGATGCACAGTCACGCTTTCGCCGGGCACCAGCCGATCGTGTACAACGACTACGGGGCGATCTCATCCACCGTCACCGAAACCGCCTCGAACTTCCAGCAAGCCATGACCCGCGCCTACCTGCGCAAGGAAAAAGCCGCCGACGCCAACTTCCAGCTGGCCATGATCGACGAGGCGATGTCCAACTTCCATCGCTACTTCTTCATCATGCCCACCCTGGCCCGCTTCGAGGTCGAAGTCTACGAGCGCGCCAAGGCCGGCAAGCCGCTCAGCGCCGAGATCTTCAATAACATCCTCGGTGGCTTCTTCGCCGAAGGCTACGGCGACACCCTGGCCGACGATCCGGAGCGCACCGCGATCACCTGGGGGCAGTTCCTGCACCTCTACATCCCCTTCTACAGCTTCCAGTACGCCGTGGGCATCAGCGCCGCTCACGCTGCGGCGGACAAGGTGCTGGCCGGCGATGCGGAAGCCGCCGCCGGTTACCATCGCTTCTTGCAGGCGGGCGGCTCGCGCTATGCCATGGACCTGTTCGCCCTTGCCGGCGTGGACATGAGCAGCAAGGCGCCCATCGAAGCCGCCTTCCGCGAACTGGAGACCAATATCGCCCAACTGGAGCAGCTGGCGAAGAAATAAACAGGCCGGCGGTCTTATAATGCCGCCATGCTCAGCATCCAACAGGTAGACACCGGCTCCAAGGCTGACGCACGGCGCTTCGTGGAGTTCCCGTTCCAGCATTACAAGGGCTGCCAGCAGTGGGTGCCGCCGCTGCTGGTCGATGCCTACTCTTTCCTGGATCGTAGCAAGCATCCCTTCTACGAGCATTCCGAGGCGGATTTCTTCGTGGCCGTGCGAGATGGCCAGGTGGTTGGGCGCCTTGCTGCGCTGGAGAACAAGCCCTACAACGCCTACCACGCCAAAAAGCAGGCGCAGTTCTACTTCTTTGAAAGCATAGACGACCAGGCGGTGGCCAATGCGCTGTTCGGGCGCGCCTTCGACTGGGCCCGGGAACGCGGGCTGACCCAGATCGTCGGCCCCAAGGGCTTCGGCCCGCTGGACGGCTACGGCATCCAGGTGGAAGGCTTCGAGCACCGCCAGATGATGAGCATGATGAACTACAACTACGCCTACTACCCGCGCCTGGTGGAAGCGCTGGGCTTCCGCAAAGAGGTGGACTTCGTCTCCTGCTACGCCCACCGCGACCACTTTCGCTTCCCCGAGCGGGTGCACAGCATCGCTCAGCGCGTGGTGCAGCGCGGCACATTGCAGGTCAAGCGCTTCGCCAACAAGCGCGAGCTGCGCGCCTGGGGGCCGCGCATCGGCAAGGCTTACAACCAAGCCTTCGTCAACAATTGGGAGTACTACCCGCTGAGCCAGCGCGAGATCGACTTCGTCATCCAGAACATCCTGGTCGTCGCCGACCCGCGCCTGATCAAAGTCATCACCCACGGCGAGGACATCGTCGGCTTCCTCTTCGCCTTCCCCGACGTGTCGGCCGCCTTGCAGCGCGCCCAGGGCCGCCTGCTGCCCTTCGGCATCTTCGACCTGCTGCTGGAACTGCGCCGCACTAAGTGGGTCTCGGTCAACGGCATCGGCATCCTGCCCGAGTTCCAGGGGCGCGGAGGTAACGCGCTGATGTATTCAGAGATGGAAAAGACGCTGTGGGACTTCCAGTTCCAGGAGGGAGACCTGACCCAGGTGGCCGAAACCGCCTGGGAGATGCGCCGCGACCTGGAGAACCTGGGCGGCAAGCCCTACAAGAACCACCGCGTGTACATTCGAGATCTGTAAAGTTGGCGGTTTAGCGGCGCGGGCGCAAGTTCACCATCATGGTGCCCAGCGCGGTCACGCCCAGGCCCAGCAGCTGCCAGCCGCCGGGGCGCTCACCCAGGAAGAGCCAGGCCAGGATGGCGATCTGGATCAGCATGGTGTTGTTGATCACGCTGGCCTGCGCCGCCGAGAGCACCTGCATGGCGCGGTTCCACAGGGTGAAGGCAAAAGCGGTGTTGACCGCTGCCAGCCACAGGATGATCAGCCAATCCTGCAGCGTCAGCTGCGGCCACGGCTCGCTGAACACTCCGGCGGCCAGCAGCGTGAGCGAGCCGATACCCATGCTGACCACAGTGACCACCAGCGGCGAGATGCGCGCGCTGCGGTTCACCCCGCGGGTCAGGATGGCACCGGCCGTGTTGGCCAGCACCGCCAGCACGCCCACCAACAGGCCGAGGCCTACCAGCCCCTCGGCGCTGCCGAAGTAGATCAGCGCCCCGGCGATGGCGACCAGCACGCCGGCCCACTGCAGCCCGTTGAGTCGCTCGGCCAGCAGCCAATAGCCGGCCAGGGCGATGGTCAGGCTGCTTAGTGAGAGCATCAGGCTGAGTGTATTGGCCGGCAACAGGTCCAGGCCGACGAACTGCAGGCCCTGAGTCAGGCTGTAGTAAACCAAGCCGAGCAATGCCAGCCAGCCCAGGTCTGTCCGTGAAAGGCTGCGCAGCTCGGCGAGTCTCCCGCCGCGCAGCAGCAGCGGCAGCAGCAGGGCGAAGGCCAGTGTGTAGCGCAGGCCGGCGAAGGTCAATGGCGGGATGTTGCCCAGGCCAAATTTAATCAACACCCAGGACGAAGCCCACAGGATGGTCACCAAAAGGGCTTGCCAAATAGCGCGTGTCTCGGATTGTCGTTCAGGGGAAGAGGCCATTGCCCAAGCATATCAGCAACTGTGTGTAACCCTTGCTCTTGCTGTGGATAACCTAGGGTCTAGCTGGGGATAATAGGTTGGTTCACTGGCTGGGCGGGGAGAAAGTTATCCGTCGTATTTGTGGGGGAGCTGCGGATAACCGGGCTTCTTTTTGTCTTCTGCGATCTCTTCTTTCTTTATCCGAAGAAATTAGCGTTCCGTGCCTTTCCGCTTGTTGAAAAGATTTCCGGGCTCTTTCCGTATATATGGGGTCTATGCTCACAGCAGTGGCGTATCCGGTGAAGAGTACCGAGTCAAGTGGACTAATCCCCATATCCACAGGGCCTACTAAGAAGACTAATTAAGTAAAACATACTCTAAAATAGAGGAATGATTAATTCAAAAGGAGCCGTGCGATGACCCTCTCTCTAACCTGGATAGGCCATGCCACGCTGGCCGTCAATATTGGCGGTTATACCGTGGTGGTAGACCCTTTCTTTGCCGACAACCCTACGACCGAAGCGACGTCAGAAACTGTGGCCGCTGACTATATTTTGGTCAGCCATGGACATAACGATCACATTGCCGATGCTGTCGCCCTGTCCGAGCACACCGGTGCGCCGGTGATCACCACCCTGGAGGTGGCCGGCTGGCTGGAGAAGCAGGGCGTGCAAACTCACGGCTTGAACCTGGGCGGGCAGCTGTCTCTGCCCTTCGGCAAGGTCAAGCTCACCGTGGCGGTGCACGGCTCGCAAATGCCCGATGGCAGCTATGGGGGTTGTGCGGTCGGCTTCCTGCTCACCTCGCCTAAAGGCCGCAAGATCTATCTCGCCTGCGATACGGCCTTGTTTGGCGATATGCGCCTGATCGGCGAAGAAGGTGTGGACCTGGCGGTTCTGCCAATTGGTGATTACTTCACCATGGGGCCGGACGATGCCCTGCGCGCGGTGAAATTGCTGGAGCCCAAGCAGGTGATGCCCTATCACTACGGCACCTGGGACCTCATCGAGCAGGACCCGGATGCCTGGGCGCAGCGCGTCTCCGCGGAAACATCTGCCCAAGCGCATGTGCTCAAGCCGGGGGATACACTGCAGCTTGTGGAGTAGCCGGCAGAGGGAAGACCAATGTTCGACAATATTCGCAATCGCCGAGACGAAGAGGAACGCGTCCGCAGCGAGGGCCGCCTGCCACCCGGCCAAGCCCTGACCCAGAAGTTCCCAGTGCTGCATTACGGGCCGGTGCCAGCGTTTAACGCCGACACTTGGGATTTGCGCGTCTTCGGCGAGGTGGAAGAGGAAGTCCGCTGGAACTGGGATGAAGTGCAGCAGCTGCCGCGGCGCAGCATCATCATGGACATCCACTGCGTGACCCGCTGGAGCAAGTTCGACACAGTGTGGGAAGGCATCTCACTCAAAGACCTGGTGGACCAGGGCTTTATCAAACCCAAACCCAGCGCCAAACATTTGCTGCAGCACGCCGAGTACGGCTTCACCGTGAACGTGCCGCTGGAGGTGGCCTACGGCGATAACTTCCTGCTCGCCTACCGCTTCGACGGCCAACCGCTGACGCCGGACCACGGCTACCCGCTGCGCTCCGTGGTCGGCTTTATCCCTGGCCGCGAAGACCTGGAGACGCCCTACTTTTGGAAAGGCGCCAAATGGTTGCGCGGCCTGGAGTTCCTCTCCGAAGACAAGCTGGGCTTTTGGGAGCAGGCCGGCTACCACAACCAGGCGGACGTGTGGAAAGAGCAGCGCTTCGCCCGCGGCTGGTAGCCGGCGGATGAAGCGCCTTCTTTGGCTCTGCGCCCTGGCCGCTCTGCTGGCGGCCTGCGCTGCCCCGCCGCCCGCGGCGGAAGCAGTGGACGCCACCGTCGCTCCCTCTCAGACGCCCAGCCCAACCCAAAGCGCAACCCCCAGCCCACAGTTGGCGCCGGCAGAGCCGGCCGCTGAGGCCTGCCTGGCAGCCGGCGGCGAAATGCACGAGTTGGAGCTGGCCACGGAGCGCCTGGCTGACCCGATGCCCGTGTATGTCTACACGCCGCCCTGCTACCGCCTGCACAGTCAACGCAGCTACCCTGTGCTCTACCTGATTCACGGCCAGACCTACACCGCCGACCAGTGGGGCCGTCTCGGCGTTGCCGAAGTCGCCGATGCCTTGGTCGCGGCCGGCGAACTGCCGCCTTTCCTGATCGTCATGCCGCAGGATTCGCGTCACTTCGCCCCGCCAGAGGAGAACGCCTTTGACGAGGTGTTCATCGAGGAGCTGCTGCCCTGGGTGGAGGCGCAGTTCCGTGTGGATGCCGCGCGTGAAAACCGCGCCGTGGGCGGCCTCTCTCGCGGTGCGTCCTGGGCCATCCACCTGGCGCTGACCCATCCGCAGCTCTTCGGCGCGGTCGGCGGGCACAGCCCGCCCGTCTTCGCCGAAGAGGCCTGGCGGGTGAGCGGCTGGCTGGGGGATCTCGCTGAGGTCGCGCCGCCGCGCATCTGGCTGGATATCGGCGAGCGCGACCAGCAGCGCATCCTCGCCTCGGCGACCTGGTTTGCCACCCTGCTCGACGAATACGCCATCCCCCACCAGTGGAACCTGTTCACCGGCGACCACAGCGAAGATTACTGGAGCCGCCACGTGGAACTGTACCTGCGCTGGTATGCGACGGGCTGGTAGCGCCCCACTGTTATAATTTTTGTCGTATGGCATTAAGTCGTGAAGATGTAGACCATATCGCCCTGCTGGCCCGCCTGCACCTCAGCGATGAGGAGAAAGAGCGTTATCGCCGGCAGCTGTCCGACATCCTCGCCCATGTAGACAAGCTCAAAGAACTGGATACCGCCGCGGTGCAGCCGATGAGCAGCGTGGCTGTGCCGCAAAGCCGCCTGCGCCCGGACGAGCCCAGCCCCGCCATGCCCCGCGCAGACCTGCTGGGCAACGCCCCGGACACCGCCGCCGAGCAGTTCCGCGTGCCCCCGGTGCTGGACGGCGGGCCGTGAGCGAACTGCATTCTCTGTCCGTTTCCCAGATCCTTAACGGCTTGGCAGCCGGCGATTTCTCCAGCCGGGAACTTGCCCAGGCCTACCTGAAACGCATCGCCGCGCTCAACCCGCGCCTGAACGCTTACCTGTATGTGGATGCCGCGGGCGCCTTGGCCGCCGCCGAAGCCGCCGACCGGCAGCGCGCCGGGGCCAAAGACCCCGCCGGCTTGCCGCCCCTGCTGGGCCTGCCCATCGCGGTCAAAGACGTGCTAGCGGTGGCCGGCATGCCGGCCACCTGCGGCTCGCGTATTTTGGAAGGCTTCGTACCCAGCTACAACGCCACCTCGGTCCAGCGCCTGCTGGACGCCGGCGTGGTCATCCTGGGTAAGACCAACACCGACGAGTTCGCCATGGGCTCCTCCACGGAAAACTCAGCTTATGGCATCACCCGCAACCCCTGGGACGAGGAACGCGTACCGGGCGGCTCCAGCGGCGGCAGCGCAGCCGCGGTGGCCGCCGGCCTGGCTCCCGCCGCCCTGGGCACCGACACGGGCGGCTCGGTGCGCCAGCCGGCCGCCTTCTGCGGCCTTAGCGGGCTGAAGACCAGCTACGGCCGCGTCTCCCGCTACGGGCTGGTCGCCTTCGGCTCCTCGCTGGACACGGTGGGCGTGCTGGCCCACAGCGCGCAGGACGCTGCGCTGGTGCTCAACGCCATGGCTGGCTACGACCCGCGCGACGCCACCACGCTGGAACAGCCGGCCCCGAACATCCACCTGAATGGCAACGCCTCGGTCAAGGGCCTGCGCATCGGCGTGCCGCGCGAGTATTTCATCGAGGGCTTGCAACCCGAGGTGGAGGCTGCGGTGCGCGCCGCCATCGCCCAGTTTGAGCAGCTCGGCGCGCAGGTGCAGGAAGTCAGCCTGCCGCACACCGCATACGCCCTGCCGGTCTACTACATCATCGCCCCGGCGGAGGCCTCGGCCAACCTGGCCCGCTTCGATGGCGTACGCTACGGCCTGCGCATCGAGCAGGACAACCTCATCGAGATGTTCAGCCGCACCCGCGGCCAGGGCTTCGGGCCGGAGGTCAAGCGCCGCGTCATGATCGGCACCTACGCCCTCTCGGCGGGCTATTACGATGCCTACTACGGCCAGGCGCAAAAGGTGCGCACCCTGATCCGCGACGACTTCGCCCGCGTTTTCGAACAGGTCGACCTCATCGCCGCCCCGGCCACGCCGGGCAGCGCCTTCCCCATCGGCGCCCACGCCGAGGACCCGCTGCAAATGTACTTGGAAGACGTCTTCACCTTGCCGGCCAACCTGGCTGGCGTCCCCGGCCTGAGCATCCCGGCCGGCTTCGACAGCACCGGCCTGCCGCTGGGCTTGCAGTTGCTCGGCCCGTACTTCTCGGAGGAGCGCCTGCTGGCCGCCGCGCACGCCTACCAGCAGGCCAGCGACCACCATACCCGCCGCCCGCAGCTATGAAGACGCTATTCACGGACATCCCCGACGCGGTGCTGGACCGCATGCACGACCTGGAACAGCGCGACGCCCGCGACCGCAAAGACGGCACGCCGCAGCTGAAGCGCCTGCGCCAGATACCCCCAGAGACGGGCATGCTGCTGGCCCTGCTGGCCCAGGCCGCCCCGCGCGGCCTGATGGTGGAGGTGGGCACCAGCGCCGGCTATTCCGCCCTGTGGCTCTCTCTGGCCGCCAGGGAACGCGGCGGCCAGTTGGTCACCTACGAACTGCTGCCTGAAAAGGCCGAACTGGCCCGCGAGACTTTCGAGCAGGCCGGCGTGAACGACTGGGTGGAGTTCGTCCACGGCGATGCACGTTCGCACATCAAAGACATTGATGAGATCGCCTTTTGTTTTCTGGACTGCGAGAAAGAGATGTACTCCGAGATTTACGCCAGCGTGGTGCCGCGGCTGGTCCCCGGCGGCCTCTTCGTGGCCGACAACGTGCTCAGCCACCGCGAGGAACTGTCCGACTTCGTCGCGGCAGCCCGCAAAGACGCCGCCGTGGATGCGGCCGTGCTGCCGGTGGGTAAGGGCCTGCTGGTCTGCACCAAGAGGGAAGAGCAATGAGCGAGACGCTGAAGATCATCATCCCCATGGCCGGCTTCGGCAGCCGCCTGCGCCCGCATACCTGGTCGCGGCCCAAGCCGCTGCTCAGCGCTGCAGGCGACACCGTGCTGGGCCACGTACTCAAGCTGTTGGGCAGTGCGCCGAATGTGCAGCAGGCCGATTTCGTCTTCATCCTCGGCTACCTGGGCGACCAGGTGCAGCGCTACATGCAGGCTGAGCACCCCGAGGTGAAGGCGCATTACGTGGAGCAGAAAGAGCTGCTCGGCCAATCGCACGCGTTGGCCCAGGCCCGCGAGCACCTGCACGGCCCCACCATCGTGATTTTTGTTGACACGGTCATTGAGACCGATTTCTCCGGCCTGGCGCAGGAAAAGGCCGATGCCGTGCTGTGGGTCAAGCCGGTGGAAGACCCGCGCCGCTTCGGTGTGGCCGCGCTCAACGAAGAGGGCCTGGTCAGCGGCCTGATCGAGAAGCCCGACGACATGAGCAACAACCTGGCCATCGTGGGCATCTACTACTTCAAACGCGGCGAAGATTTGCTCGCCGCCATCGACGAGCAGATGCAAAAAGGCGTCAAGACCAAGAACGAGTACTTCCTGGCCGACGCCATCGACATCATGCTCAAGAAGGGTTTGCGCATGCGCACCGAAGTGGTCGACGAATGGCTGGATGCCGGCCTGCCCGAAACGGTGCTGGAGACCAACCGCCGCCTGCTCGAGAAGGGCCGCGAAAACACGCCGGACGCCGGGCGTTCTGGAGTCACCCTGCACGCGCCGGTCTACATCCACCCTGAAGCCACCGTAGAGAACAGCACGCTGGGCCCATATGTCTCCGTGGGCCGCGGCTGCGTGGTGCGCAACAGCCGTATCGAAGACGCCATTTTGGAGAGCGGAGCCACCGTGGAAGACAGCCACTTGCACGGCTCGTTGCTGGGGGAGCGCAGCCAGGTGCGCGGGGTGAAGGGCCGGGTCAACGTCGGCGATGATTCGCAAGTGCAGGGCGAATAAAGCAGTGTATAGTATTCGTTAAGCTCGCTGCATTAGCCCTCCATATCTGTTGCCAAAAGGAAAGCTCATGTTTATTCGCAAAAACCACCTGTTGATTGCACTCATTTTAAGTTTGGTGTTGGCTGCCTGCAGTGGCGGAAGCGCCCCCGCACCCAGCAGCGAACAACCCACCACATTGGAAGCCACCGCTCTGCCTCGCAGCACCGGTTTTGCCAACCCGTCGGTGCCTTTCGAGGGCGTGGTGCAGATTTGGGCCGCCTACTACGATGAAACCGGCGAGTTGCAGATCGGCTGGACTGGCTCCGGCACCATCATCACCCCAGACGGGCTGATCCTCACCAACGCCCACGTCGTCCTGCCGGAACGCTACTTCCCGGTGGACGAACTCATCGTGGCGATGACCATCAACCAAGACCAGGAGCCGCAACCCTCTTACTATGCCGAGGTGGTCCAGGCCGACGCGACGCTGGACCTGGCGGTGATCCAAATCACGCATAATTACGATGGCAGCCCGGTCAACGCCGCCTCGCTCAACCTGCCCTACGTCTCGCTGGGCAATGCCGATGCGCTCAACCTGGGCGACGAACTCACCATCCTCGGGTATCCCGGCATCGGCGGCGGCACCATCACGCTGACCCGCGGCGAGGTCTCCGGCTTCACCGGCCAGCAGCCCTATGGCGCCCGCGCTTTCATCAAGACCAACGCCACCATCGCCGGCGGCAACAGCGGTGGTCTGGCGGTCGACGCCGAGGGCTATCTGGTGGGTGTGCCCACCCAGCTCGGCTACGGCGGTGACGACCAGTATGTGGACTGCCGCGTGTTGGTGGATACCAACCGCGACGGCGTGGTCAACGAACTGGATAACTGCGTCCCCACCGGCGGGTTCATCAACGCTCTGCGCCCGGTGACCCTGGCGCTGCCGCTCATCCAGGCTGCACAGGGCGGGCAGGTTTCCGTTCAGGGCGTGCAGAGCGCCGGCACCACGCCGAGCGGCACGTTCAGGGACGACTTCTCTGATCCGAACAGCGGCTGGGACATCTACTCTTACGAATCCGGCTCGGCCTATTACCAGGGCGGTGAACTGTACCTGGAAGACATCAGCGGCAGCCCGTACTACACTTCCCTGCTGCACCGGCCCTATGACAATGTGGAATACAGTGTGGACATCCGCATTATGGAAAGCGAAGCAGACGAGAACGAAGTCAGCCTCAGCTGTCGCTACGTGGACGAAAACAACGGCTATGAGTTCCGCATCTTCGCCGATGGCTGGGTGGGTATCTCCATGTGGCTGGACGGCGAGTTCGTCGACCTTTATGAGCCGGAGCCTGCGGTGGCCCCCTTTGGCAGCCGCAGCGTGCGCGCCACGGTGGTTTGTGACCGTACCTATTTGGCCTTGTTCCTGGATGGCGAGATGGTCGCCGAAGTGACCGACAACACCTTTGCCCGCGGTGACCTCGGCCTGGCCGTCTACGTATCCGACGGCGAACGCTTTGTGGCCGCCTTCGACAATTTCGAAGCCATGCCGCTGGGTTCGCAGGAATCCGACTGGGAGGTGGTCTACTCCGACGACTTTTCCAACACCTCCAGCGGCTGGAACGAGAGCACCGACTCCGACTTCCCCCGCTACTACTCGAGCGGCCGCTACTATATGGAAGTCAACCCCGTGCAGTCCTACTCGTTGAGCGCCCAGACTGAGTCGTTCGGCGATGTGGTCATCAATGTGGACGTGAACATCGAGCAGGCCTCGCACATCGGTGATATCGGCCTGATCTGCCGCTATATCGACGCTGACAACTACTACGTGCTTGAAGTCTCTGAAGACGGCTACTACTCCATCTGGAAGATGATCAACGGCAGCTACACCTCCCTGGTGGATTGGGCCTCCTCGAACCTCATCCCGGTGGATAGCGAGCCCTTCGTGCTCAATGCTTCCTGCACCGGCGCCCAGCTTTCTCTGGGCATCAACGGTAACCTGCTGGCCAGCACCACCGACGGTGACCTGACTTCGGGCGGCGTGGGCCTGTTTGTGGGCACGTTTGACAGCGGCGGCCTGGTGGTCTCCTTCGACAACTTCGAGGTGCTCGCTCCTTAGAGCCACCTCACACACCGCAGCTAAAGCGGGCAGCACCTTCCGGGCGCTGCCCGCTTTGCATTGC
Source organism: Anaerolineales bacterium (assembly GCA_026129335.1). Classification (GTDB taxonomy): domain Bacteria; phylum Chloroflexota; class Anaerolineae; order Anaerolineales; family UBA11579; genus JAMCZK01. The sequence continues at coordinate 44,010 of JAHCIH010000001.1, read as the reverse complement.
CCGCGCTGCAAAGCGCGCTGTGGTATCCTAGAACTTCGGCGCCTGTGCAGCAAGGCCACTCCAAGCTGCTCGACTCCAACGATAAATTAATGGCAACCAACAGTCTTCCCGCTCAGCACGCGGCAGAATTTACACTGCCCGAACGTTACCCTACCAACCGCCGCGCCCCGTTGCCATGGCTGTTCTCCCGCCTGTTCCACTATTGGCCGCTGACGGTCATGTTGCTCATCGGCGCGCTGACCAACGGCGCCCTGGCCACCTATGTGCCGGTCATCATCGGCGATGCCTATGAGGTCATCACCCGGACTCCCGACCGGCTCGACCTGCTCTGGGACCTGGTCGTGCTGCTGTTGGTCAGCCAAACCATCCGCAGCGTGCTGCAGTTCGCCCGCAATTTCGGCGCCGAATGGCTCGGCCAGCTCTTCGAGCGCGACGTGCGCGAGGAGCTGTATGTCAACCTGCTCGGCAAGAGCATGACCTTCCACAGCCTGCAATCGGTGGGCGACACCATGGCCCGCGCCACCAACGATGTGCGCGAAATCAACCTGATGTTCAACCCGGGCCTAAACCTGGTCATCGGCGCAGCCTTCTTTTTGTTCGGTCCAATTGCCGCGGCGTACCCCATCCACCCCCATCTGGTGCTCACTCCGCTGCTCTTCACCATCGCCTACGCCCTGGCCATCTGGCACTACCTGGTGCAGATGGCCCCGGTGACCCGCGAGGTGCGCGCCAGCTTCGGCGCGCTCAACTCGCGCCTCTCCGAAGCGCTGGATGGCATCGAGACCGTCAAAGGCATGTCCCAGGAAGAGTCTGAGGTCTCGCTGTTCGCCCGCAACGTGCGCCGCTTCCGCGATGCTTTTGTGAAGCAGGGGTACCTGGAGGCGCGCTTTCTGCCCATGTTGCTGATGGGCCTGGCGCAGGCCGGTGGTCTGTGGCACTCGCTCACGCTTTTCCAGCGCGGCGAGTTGGTGATGGGTGATGTCATCGCCTACTTCGGCTTGCTGCAGCTCTTCGGCTTCCCCGTGTTCACCTCGCTGTTCGCTTATTCGCAAGTCTCGCTGGGTGTGGCCAGCTCTGGCCGCATATTGGAGCTGATCAACCGCGAAACCGACCTGGATCAGAACCTGGGCGGCCAGCAGGCCAAGATGAAGGGCAACATTGAGTTCCGTGACGTCACCTTCACTTACGAAATCGGTGACCCGGCTCTGGAGAACGTTTCGTTCACCATCCCCGCCGGGCAGACCGTGGCCATCGTGGGCCAGACCGGTGTGGGCAAGACCTCGCTGGCCAAGCTGGTCAACCGCACCTACGACGTCACCAGCGGCCAGGTGTTGGTGGACGGCGTGGATGTGCGCGAGTGGAACCTGGAGTCCTTGCGCCAGCAAATTTCCATCATCGAGCAGGATATTTTCTTGTTCTCGCGCAGCCTGGCCGAGAACATCGCCTTTGGCGTGCGCAACGCCAGCCGTGAAGATATCGAGCGTGCCGCCAAACAGGCCCAGGCGCACGAATTCATCATGGAATTCAAGGACGGCTACGACACCATCGTGGGCGACCGCGGCGTGACCCTCTCCGGCGGGCAGCGCCAGCGCGTGGCGTTGGCCCGCGCCTTCCTCACCGACCCGGCCGTGCTCATCCTCGACGATTCGACCAGCGCCATCGACAGCGCCACGGAAGACCTGATCCAGCGTGCCATTTACGCCGCAGCGCGTGACCGCACCACGCTGATCATCACCCACCGCCTTTCACAAATCCGCTGGGCCGACCAGATTTTGGTGCTGCGCAGCGGCAAACTGGTGGCGGCGGGCAGTCACGAAGAACTGATGAAGACCTCCAAAGCCTACCGGCGCATTTTTAGCGAGTGATATGGGTTTCTTTTCCGGACTTGACGTAGAGGCCTACGACCGCCAGTACACCGACCGGCAGCTGCTCGGCCGTATGGCGCACTACTTCGGCCCGCACCGCGGGTCCATGCTGACCATCGGCCTCACCGCGTTGTTCACCGCGCTCTCCGGCGCTGCGGTGCCGCTGCTGCTCGCCCGCGCCCTGGACCTGGTGGGCGATGAGGTCAGCAGCACCGAAATTCTCATCGTCACCGTGGTGATGTTGGTTTCCGGCGTGTTGATCTGGGTCACCAACTGGTGGCGCCGCCGCCTGACTGCCCGCGTCATCGGCGATGTAGTCATGGCCATTCGCCAGGACGGCTTCCGCGCCGCTGCGGCCCACGACCTTTCGTTCTACGACGACAACCCCTCGGCCAAGGTACTCTCGCGCATCACTTCCGATACGCGTGACTTCGGCGACATGATCGTGCTGATCACCGACCTGATTGCGCAGTTCGGCCTGGCGCTGCTGTTGGGCGTCAGCCTGATTTTCGTGCAGGGCTTTCTCTCCCTACTGTTGTTCGCCCAACTGCCCTTCTTTTATTTCGCCGCTGTGGCCTTCCGCGCCGCGGCGCGGCGCACCACGCAGCGCGGCATGCGCGCCATGGGCAACGTCAACGCAGCCATCAAAGAGACCATCAGCGGCATCGCCGTGGCCAAGAACTTCCGCCAGGAAGCCATGATCTTCGAGGAGTTCGACGACGCCAACCGCAGTTCGTTCAGCGTCAATATCCGCCGCGGCTTTGTGCTCTCGGCGGTTTTCCCCACGCTGAATGCGCTGGCTGCGCTGGGCACCGGCCTGCTCCTCTATGTCGGCGGCCTCAATGTGGTCAACGGCGTCATCACCGCCGGCGCCTGGTTCCTCTTCCTGCAAAGCCTGGACCGCTTTTTCTTCCCGGTGCTCAACCTGTCTTCGTTCTGGACGCAGCTGCAGTCTGGCCTCTCCGCTGCCGAGCGCTCCTTTGCACTCATTGATGCCGACCCCAAGGTGGTGCAGACTGCCAGCGAACCGGTGGGCCGGCTGCGCGGCGACATCCTCTTCGAGAACATCACCTTTCGCTATACCGAGCGCGAGACCGTGCTCAACGACTTCAGCCTGCATGTGAAGCCCGGCGAGAACGTCGCTCTGGTTGGCCACACCGGCGCGGGCAAATCGTCCATCGCCAAACTGGTCGCCCGCTTCTACGAGTTCCAGGAAGGCCGCCTGCTGGTGGACGGCCGCGACATCCGCACCCTGGACCTGGCGCAGTACCGTCGCCAGCTGGGCATCGTCTCGCAGATACCGTTCCTGTTCGCCGGCAGCGTCGCCGATAACATCCGTTACGCGCGGCCGGATATCCAGGAAGCCGAGATCCTGGAATTGGCGCGCAAGATTGGCGACGGCGAATGGCTGGAAACCTTGCCGGATGGCCTCGCGACCGAGGTGGGCGAACGCGGCGGACGTCTTTCCATGGGCCAACGCCAGTTGGTCTCTTTGTTGCGCGTGCTGGTGCAGCGCCCATCCATCTTCATCCTTGATGAGGCCACCGCCAGCATCGACCCCTTCACCGAATGGCAGATTCAGCAGGCCCTCGATCTGATCCTCAAAGAGAGCACCAGCATCCTTATCGCCCACCGCTTGTCCACGGTCAAAGCCGCCGACCGCATCATTGTGCTGCAGCAAGGCCACATCATTGAAGAAGGCGACCACGACGGCCTGCTGGCCGCTGGCGGCCACTATGCCGGCCTGTACAACACCTACTTCCGCCACCAAAGCTTGGCCTACATCGAAGAGAGCCGCAAATTGGCCGAAGGAACAGGCGACAAATAACTTACCCGCGTTGTTGATACGCTAAAATTAGAGGGTCACAATCGAGTGAAATCTGTTCCCATAAAATGGACTATCTAAAGAATAAAAAGAACGGAAACAAAATATTTCTCATTCTTTGCATGGGGCTAATTGTCCTGCAATTCATACAGGTGGGGCGAGAATTTTTCCCCATCGCGAGATTAATCCGTCAAGATATAGGCAAATCTGGCGCCTGGCGGGCGGCCCGATTTACACATAACCGCAATACTGCGAGCTATTTTCAATTTATCGATAGCTTGACATCAGGCAGCGCACACATCCTTACCGGAGAAGACACAGGTGCTCACCACTTGACCCGGCCGCTGGATCTAAAGCTCTCTCTTTACCCTCGAGACCCTTATAACTGCCCAGGCGCCAGTTATGTAGCTTGCCTGCAAAATGCGCTGGAGCAGGGAACGCCCGCTCTGATCACTTCACCTGGCGCATTGGAACAAGTTGAAACTGATTCGAGGTATGTCGCTTACGATGAAAACTGGGGCCTCTTAAATCCAAACCTGGTGCCTGGCCCGGCTTCAACCACTTGGACCGATTACGAAAATGGCCTGCAGTTTTTTGCGGCCTTTCTGCCTCCACTGATATTTCTCACGTCCCTGTCTCTTCCCGGTATTCTACTTACAGTTCAAAAAACACCCCAATGGTCGGCGCCACTTCACATCGCAACTGGTTTTGGGGGAGCTGTTGCCGCCCACTCGTTTTTAGTGTTTTTAGTACTGGCAATGGGCGTCGAGTTAAGTGTGGGATTGATCTTGCTGCTTGCTGTAGGTCTTTGGGTGCCTGTTTTAAGGGGACTAAAAACACCTTCCTTTGAGAGGTTTAAACAATGGCTCGACTTGCCAAACTGGTGGCCAGTGTATTTGTTCGTCGCCTTGCTAACCATAGTGCAACTTTTTTTTGCTGCAGGCAAAGGCTATTCTTATGTCGATGAATTCCTGCTCTGGGCATCGAAAGGTTACGGTATTGAAGCAAAAGGTCTCCAAATTGGCGCTAGCCAGTGGGGCACGCCCACTACTCGATATCCCCTTAATATCCCTATCCACATCAGCAACTTTTTAGAACTGTTTGGGGATCAGTTGCCCGAATCAAAACTACTCTTTCCCTTCTTCCACTCCGGATTGATGCTGCTGGTGGCGGGATATCTCTCTCGGGTGCTCCCCCGTCTCTGGACCCTGGTGGCTGTAGCTCTGCTGGGAGGGGCGCCAATGCTCTTCACCCACGCCACCTTGGGATATGCCAACCTTCCCTACGCGTTTTACCTGATAGCGGCTGCTTTCTCTGCCCTCATGTCTTTGAATGAGAAAAGGGCCGAAGTACCAGCTTGGGTGGCTGGCATCTTCCTCGCTTTCGGCGCTTGGACTCGGCCTGAGGGCCTACCAATCAACGCTGTGCTACTGGCTGGCTGGCTGCTCTTTTTGCGCCGATTTGACTCCAAAGCACTTCGCGCAACCTGGTTGGCGTTCTCGCTGCCATTCGTGTTGTACACGGTTGTGTGGCAAGTATTTGCCCCATTGGTGTATGCAGGTCCTGGTTTTGCCCAGAACATCCTTGGGGGAGGGGTCCTTGCATTGCTCTCGGGCCGTATCCATTGGATGGAATTACTCTATGTTGTCCAGCAGTCTTTCAACTACATCTTCACGCCTTCATTGGCTTCATGGGGCGGGCTAAGTGCCTTCTTTTTGCTGGCACTGGTCCTGTCGTTCTCGCTGCGAGCAAAAATTGCGCGTGACAACTTGGTGCTACTTGGTGGCGGCTTAGTTTTCTTACTAATCATGATTAGCAGCTATTACATGACAGTTTATGATCCTGACACGCTGGATGTCAGTTGGTGGGTCACTACTGGTCTGAGCCGCATGCTGATGCCTGGCATCCTGCTGCTTTGGACCGCGTCGTTCACCACAGCGGTGCAGGCAATCCTTGGAAGCCAGGCAACCAAAGGCGCAGCTTAGTTATAATCACCCCAGCCGGCCCGGCCGGCGCAGGAAAATTCACTTGAGCAGCCCATACCAGCCCGTCGTCGGCCTGGAGGTGCACGCCGTCTTGGAAACGCGTTCCAAGATGTTCTGCGACTGCCCCCTAGTCGATTCCACCCACGCTGAGCCCAACGTAGCCGTGTGCCCAGTGTGCTCTGGCATGCCCGGCATGCTGCCGGTGATCAACCAGGCGGCGGTGGAATACGCCGTGCGCGTGGCCCTGGCGCTGAACTGCCAGGTGCACTCCACCAGCATCTTTGCGCGCAAGAGCTACTTTTACCCCGACTTGCCAAAGGGTTTCCAGATTTCGCAGTACGAGCAGCCGCTGGCCACCGACGGCTGGCTGGAGTTCGACACCGCCGAGGGTGAGCAGCGCGTGGCGATCCGCCGCGTGCATATTGAGGAAGACACCGGCAAGCTGACCCACGTTGAAGAGGACGGGGGGCGCTATTCCTTGGTCGACCTCAACCGCTCCGGCGTGCCTTTGCTGGAAATCGTCACCGAGCCGCAGTTGCACTCCGTCGAAGCGGTGCGCAATTGCGCCTATGCGCTGCGTAGCATCCTGCGCTATGTGGGCGTCAACTCCGGCAACCTGGAGAAGGGCTTGCTGCGCATTGAGCCCAACATCTCCATCCGCCCCGCCGGCAGCACGGAGTTCGGCACCCGCGTCGAGGTGAAGAACCTGAACAGCTTCCGTTCGTTGGAGCGCGCCGTTGCCTACGAGTTGGAGCGCCAGGGTGCCCTGCTGGAGGGCGGCGGCGCGGTGGTGCAGCAGACCCTGGGCTGGGACGACGCCCGCGGCATGACCCAGCCGCAGCGCTCCAAGGAGTTCGCCGAAGACTACCGCTATTTTCCCGAACCCGACCTGCCTCCGCTGGTGCTGGACCCGGCCTGGGTTGAGGATGTCCGCGCCAGCCTCCCGGAGCTGCCCCACACGCGCCTCAAGCGCTTCGCGGGCCAGTATGGCCTTAGCGGCTACGACGCCGGCGTGCTGACCGCCGAGCGCGAGGTCGCCGATTTTTACGAAGCGGCGGTCGCTGCCGCAAAACAGGCCGACGCCAAGTTGGTCGCCAACTGGGTCAGCGGGCCGCTGTTTGGCCTGCTCAACGAGGCCGGCGCAGAACTCGGCGCGCTGCCCTTTGGTCCGGCGGAGCTGGCCGCACTGCTGGATCTGCTGGCCGGCGGCGCCATCAACCCGGCCGGGGCGCGCCTGGCGCTGGCTGAACTGTTCGCCAGCGGCGGCCAGCCGGCCGAGATTGTCGAGCGGCTCGGCCTGCAGCAGGTTTCCGACGCAGGGCAGCTGCAAGCCTGGGCCGCAGAGACACTCGCCCGGCATCCGCAGCAGGTGGCCGAATACCTGGGCGGCAATGCCCCGCTGCTCAACTGGCTGTTCGGCCAGGCGCTCAAGCTCTCCGGCGGCAAGGCCGACCCTGCGGCGCTGCGCGCCGAGCTGGAGCGCCAGATTGCCGATGCCGGCCTGCAAAAGGAGCAATCCGCATGAGCGAAACCATGTCTGGCAAAGTGGAGCAACTCGGCCTCAACGTGGGCGACCTGCCTAACCAGGTGGTCGACGAAGCCGAGGTGCACTGGGAAGGCTTCGTAGGCGACAAACACTACGGCCTCACCCGCAAATCGGGCAGCAGCCAGAAAATGTTCCCCAAGGGCACCCTGGTGCGCAACGTGCGCCAGGTTTCGGTGGTATCGCAGGAAGAATTGGCTCAAATCGCTGAACGCCTCGGTGTGCCGCAAGTCGAACCGGATTGGCTGGGCGCCAACCTGGCGCTCTCCGGCGTCCCGCAGCTGACCCAGCTGCCCTCCGGCACTCGCCTGATGTTCGAGAACGGCGTCAGCCTGGTGGTGGAGGGCGACAACACGCCCTGCGTCACCGCCGGCGGATGCCTGCAGGCGCAGTACCCGGAACAAGCCGGTCTGACCAACCGTTTCCCCAAGCAGGCGATGGGCAAACGCGGCCTCATCGCCTGGGTGGAACGACCGGGCGCCATCCGCCGCGGCGAGGGCGTGCGTGTGTTGCTGCCCCGCGAGGCGCCGCCCGCCTGAATGCTTGACCGAAAAGCGACAATCGGTTAAGGTAAAGCCCCTTCCACGCGAAAGGTCGGCATTGAGAAAGCGCCAGCAGAACCACCATTGGAAGCATGCGTGCGGGTCCCTCTCCGAGGTGCCCGCATAGTTATTTAAAAGGCTCGCCACAGACGCCGGGCCAAACAATGCAGTTGTACAACGCAGTGCACCGCACACAAAGGAGTGTGTAGATGTCCGAAACCACCAACGCCTTCCAGATCGCCCAGGCCCAGTTCGACGGCGTGGCCGCCCAACTGGGTTTGGAACCCCACGTACGCGAGATCCTGCGCTGGCCGCGCCGCGAGTTCAAGTTCCAAATCCCGGTACGCATGGACGACGGCAGCCAGCAGGTCTTCTTTGGCTACCGCGTGCAGCACAACGACTCGCGCGGCCCCACGAAAGGCGGCATCCGTTTTCATGCTTCGGAGACGATGGACACGGTGCGCGCCCTGGCGATGTGGATGACTTGGAAGTGTGCGGTGGCCGAGATTCCACTCGGCGGCGGCAAGGGCGGTGTGGCGGTGGATTCGGCCACCCTAACCATCCGCGAGAAGGAGCACCTCTGCCGCGGCTGGGTGGCGGCCATCCACAAGAACCTGGGGCCGCGCATTGACGTGCCCGCGCCCGATGTGGGCACCACCGCGCAGATGATGGGCTGGATGATGGACGAGTATTCCAAGCTGGCTGGCGAATACACGCCCGGCGTGATCACCGGCAAGCCGGTGGGCGGCGGCGGCTCGCTGGGCCGCCGCGAGGCCACCGGCTACGGTGTGATCTACACCGTGCGTGAGGCGATGAAGCACCTCAAGATGGACAGCAAAAAGGCAAGCGCTTCCGTGCAAGGCTTCGGCAATGTGGCGCAATACGCTTCACGGGGTTTCACCGAACAGCTCGGCGGCAAGGTCGTCTGCGTGTCGTACTGGGACCGCAACGAGAAAGCCGCCTTGAGCGTGGTCAGCCCCAAGGGTTTGGACATCGCCTTCTTGCAGAGCGTCACCGACGAATACGGTTCGATCCTGAAAGACAAGGCGATTGAGGCAGGCTACAAGATCGAGCACGGCGACGCCTGGTTGGAGCAGGATGTGGATGTGCTCATCCCCGCCGCGCTGGAGAGCCAGCTCACCGGGCAGACGGTGCAAAAGATCAGCGACAAGGTCAAGCTGGTCGCCGAGGGCGCCAACGGCCCCACCACCCCCGAGGCCGACGAACATTTCAAGAAGAACAACATCTTCGTCATCCCCGATTTCCTGTGCAACGCCGGCGGCGTCACCGTTTCGTACTTCGAGGGCGTGCAGAACGACATGAACTACTACTGGGCTTTGGATGAGGTGCTCCAGCGCCTCGACACCAAAATGACCGCCGCCTTCGAGCATGTGCTCGAGGTCGCCGAGCGCGAGAAGGCTTACATGCGTGACGCGGCCTACATGGTAGCGATTGGCTCTGTGGTGGAAGCGATGGAACTGCGCGGCTGGTTGTAGTGTCACCCCCTTTACCAAACAAAAGAGCGCGCCATTGGCGCGCTCTTTTTGTTTTGAAAGCCGCTTAGAGACCTTTCAGATAGGTGCCCAGCACCAAGAGCAGGTAACCCAGCATCAGCAACACAAAATTGTTGCCCAGGCCTACCGACAGCACGCCATAGTGATTGAGGATGGCGAGGCCGCCGAGGATGATGGCGATCCACCAGGTGACTTGTTTGGGGGCTGAAAGTTTCATGTTTACGCTCCTTGCCGCAAAAATTTGGTTTGCAGGATAACTGCAATGAATACAACCCCCCAACCCGCTCCTCGGTGCGGCTGCAGGGCCAGCGCCAAATCGCGGTATACTTCGCGCAAGTCGGCTCTATGAAGATCTCAGTCCTTCAAGAAAATCTGGCACAGGGGCTCAATGTGGTCTCGCGCGCCGTTTCTGCGCGCAGCACCTACCCCATCCTGGCCAACGTGCTTTTGGCTGCCGAAGACGGCCGCCTGAAGCTCTCGGCCACCGACCGAGAGCTGGGCATCACCGCCTGGATCGGCGCCAAGATCGAAGAGCCCGGCGCCACCACCGTGCCGGCGCGCACCCTGGCCGACCTGGTGGCCACCTTCCCCAACGACACCATCCAGATGGAGCTGGTCGTGCGCACCCAGACCTTGCAGCTCAGCGCCGGGCGCTCCCGGGCGGAGATCAAAGGCATCGATGCGCAAGAGTTCCCGCCAATGCCCGAGCCGGACAAGTCCGCCGGCATCGAACTCAACGCCGGCGACTTCAAGGAGATGATCGCTCAGGTGGTCTTCGCCGCCTCGCGTGACGACGCCCGCCCGGTGCTCACCGGTGTGCTGCTCACCGTCGAGGGCGATACCATGACCATGGCCGCCGCCGATGGTTTCCGCCTCTCGGTGCGCAAAGCGCAGCTGCCCGCCGCCGCGGAGCAGCCGATGCGCGCCATTGTGCCCGCCCGGGCGCTCAACGAGCTGGCCCGCATCGCTACCGACGACAAAGAGCAGATCCACATGATGCTGCCGCCCGGCCGCGGCCAGATCGTCTTCAGCCTCAAGAACGCCGAACTGCGCTGCCAGCTGGTCGAGGGTGCCTTCCCCGAATACAGCCAGATCATCCCCAACGGTTACAAGACCCGCACCATCGTCTCGGCCGAAGCTTTCCTCAAGGCCGCCAAGCAGTCCGAGATCTTCGCCCGCGAAAGTTCACACATCGCCCGCCTGGACATCAAGCCCGGCGAAAGCAGCGCCCCCGGCACGATGGAGATCTCCGCCCAGTCCGAGGAAACCGGCTCCAACGACAGCAAGATGGACGCCGTGGTCGAGGGCGACGCAATCCTGATCGCCTTCAACGTGCGCTACCTGCGCGAGGCATTGGATGTGATGAAGGCGTCCGACGTGGCACTGGAGACCACCGCGGCGGCGGCCCCCGGCGTCATCCGCCCGGTGGGCGACCAGGACTTTTTGCACGTAATCATGCCCATGCATTTGGGCAAATAGCCTCCACTCGCTTTACAATCCAGTACATCCCGTACCGCATTCGCTGCGGTGGGTTTTAATCCGATTATGGCCCTCCCGCTCAGTTCCTTCGACCCCACCTATCGCATCTATCTGGCCCTGGCGCAATACCCCTTGCTGCGCCGGCGCATCCGCACGCGCATGCGCCAGGAGATGTTCGATCGCGGCATCATCACCCCCGCCGCGATGGAGGAGTTGGTGCGGCAGCAGGCGGTCAATTCGCAGATCCGCGAAGGCATGCAAGACGTTGTTGGCGAAGAAACCGAGGACGATTGGAAGCTGCGCGTGGACCAGGTGCGCGAACACCTCACCGACCTGCATTTCGCCAACAACCTGCCTTTCAAGGTCTTCGACGACATCCTGCGCCAGGTGCTCGCCGAACGCGGCGCCGAAAGCGAAGACTTGCAGCGCACCTTCAACCCGGAGTTGGCCCCGCAGGAGGCGCTGTTCGAGCAAGCCAAGATGATCGCCCGCCTGCCGCTGAAGGAGCGCGCCAAACACGAAGCCCGCGAGCGCGAAATCAAAGTCGTGCTGATCCGCTCCACCATCTCCGATCAGCTGGCCTACATAAACATCGCCAAGGAATGGTTCACGCTGGATGACCTACTGGCCATCCGCCACCACAAGATCGGCAAAGGCAAGATCGGCGGCAAGGCGGCGGGTATGCTGCTCGCCTTGCGTATCCTGCAGCGCGTGGCGGAAAAAGACATCGCCCAGAATGTGACTATCCCCGAGTCCTACTTCCTGGGTGCGGATGTGATGTACGCGTTCATGGCGCACAACAACATGATCCACTGGGCGGACCAGAAGTACAAAGACGAAGACCAGATCCGCGACGAGTACGCCACCATCCAAAAGGAGTACGCCGCAGGGAGCTTCCCCGAAGACATCCAGGCCGAGCTGGCCGAGATGCTGGACAAGGTGGGCAACTCGCCCATTATCGTGCGCTCCTCCAGCCTGCTGGAGGACAATTTCGGCTCCTCCTTCGCCGGCAAATACGACAGCGTCTTCTGCCCCAACCAGGGCACGCAGCAAGAGAACCTGCAGGCGCTGATGCAGGCCATCGCTGCGGTGTACGCCAGCGGCCTCAACCCCGACGCGCTGCTCTACCGCCGGGCCAACGGGCTGCAGGACTATGACGAGCGCCTGGCCGTGCTGATGCAGGTGGTGCAGGGCGAAGCTTACGGGCGCTACTACTTCCCCCACCTGGCCGGCGTGGCCTTTAGCCGCAACCTGTTCCGCTGGTCCCCGAAGATCAAACGCGATTCCGGCTTCGTGCGCCTGGTCACCGGGCTGGGCACCCACGCCGTGGAGCAGATCGGCAACGATTACCCACGCCTGGTGGCGTTGAGCCACCCGGAGCTGCGCGCCAACGCCAACATCAAGTCGCTGGTCGCCTATTCCCAACATAAGATGGATGTCGTCGATCTGGACGACAACCAATTCAAGACCCTGCCAGTGGGCGATGTGCTGGACGCTGGGTACCCCCATTTGCGCTTGCTTGCTTCGGTGTACAAAGACGGCGACCTGCGGCCTATCCGCACCCGGCTGGGAGGACAGAGTGGCGAACTGGTCGTCACCCTGGACGGGGCGATCACCGCCACACCGTTGGCCGAGCGCATGGGCCGCGCGCTGAAGTACCTGGAGCAGCACTACAAATCCCCGGTGGACATGGAGTTCACCGTGCAGCTGCGCCCCGAGAAGGACGGCAAGACTGACATCAAGATGTTCATCCTGCAGTGCCGCCCGCAGAGCCATTTGCAGGAGGAGGCCGTGGAGCTTCCTGAGCGCCTGCCACCGGAGAGCGTCGTCTTCGCCACCAGCCGCATGGCGCCGCACGGCCGGGTGGGCGGCGTGCGCTACGTGCTCTTCGCCCCGCCGGAAGGCTACTATAGCCTGCCCAGCGTGGAGGCCCGCCGCGAGCTGGCCCGCGCCATTGGCAGGCTGAACAAACTGATGGAGACCGAGAGCTTCATCTGCGTCGGCCCGGGCCGTTGGGGAACCGCCAGCCCCGACCTGGGCATCAGTGTTTCCTACGCCGACATCTACAACACCGATGCGCTGGTCGAACTCTCCGGCGAGGGGGTCGGGCCAGAACCGGAGCCTTCGTATGGCACGCATTTCTTCCAGGATCTCATCGAGTCGCGCATCTTCCCGCTGGCGGTGCACCTGGACGACGACGACGCGAGCTTCAATCGCGCCTTCTTTTACGATACGCCCAACCGCTTGAAAACATGGGCGCCCGAATTGGCCGAGTGGCAGAACACTTTGCGAGTGATTTCCGTTGACGACTTTGCACGCGGACAAGTGATTGAGCTTATAATGGATTCCGAAGCGGGCCGTTCGCTCGCTTTTCTCAAACCGGAGGACGAGTAGGTGAAACAGTACGTAGCGATAGCGGGCAATATTGGCGTTGGAAAATCCACCTTGGTGGACAAGTTATGCGCCCGCTTCGACTGGCAGCCCTACTACGAACCGGTGGCCGAAAACCCCTACCTCTCCGACTTTTACGCCGACATGAAGACCTGGGCGTTCCATTCCCAGGTCTTTTTCCTCAGCCATCGCCTGCGCATGCACCTCTCGTTACTGGCGGACCCCAAATCCGTGGTGCAGGACCGTTCGGTATACGAAGACGCCGAGATCTTCGCCAAGAACCTTTTCCTCTCCGGACAGATCAACGAGCGTGACTACGCCACCTACCGCCGGCTCTACAACCTGCTCTGCGATATGCTGCACCCGCCCGATCTGGTGATCTACCTGCGCGCCTCGCTGCCCACCCTGCAGCGGCGCATCGCCATGCGCGGGCGCGACTTCGAGAGCAATATCGACCCTCAGTACCTCATCCAGCTCAATGAGCTGTACGAGGAATGGATCAGCAACCTCACCTTCTGCCCGGTGCTGATCGTGCCCACCGACGACATGGACTTCGTGGCGCACAACGGCCATCTGGAATTGATCGCCCAGAAAGTGGAGGCGCGCCTGCAAGGGCAGGAACAGGTGGCTTTCTCACCAGAAGAAGTGCGCAGCTACAGCGATTAGCGCTTGGACAAGAAAAAACGCCGCTATTCAGCGGCGTTTTCGTTTGCGGATGCGCTTCGCTCCTCGACGACCAGCTTGATGGCCGTGCGCACCTTGCCGTCGATCTCTACATCGGAGAACTCGGGGCAGCAGATCACATCGTAGCCGTCCTCCCGTAGGTAGCCGCGGGCCAAAACCAACGCCTTCACCGCCTGATTCACCGCCCCGGCGCCGATGGCCTGCACTTCCGCCCGCTTACTCTCGCGGAAGACGCCGGCGATTGCACCGGCGACGGCGGACGTACGGGAGGCGCCTGAAACCTTGATTACATCCATGTTCGGCCTTCCGCTTTGTTGGCGGAGTGCAGCGACAGTATGGAAATTCTACAGAATTTCCTCAGAGGAATCAACAGGCAGAAAATTTTCTTGCGTGACAGGCTGCACTAATAGCCGTAAATCCGGCGCAAAGCGGCAAAATTCGCTGATAGACTCGACCTGATGGACGAAAAAGCCCTGCAAACCCTGGAGTTCCCCAAGGTGTTGGCGCGCCTGGCCCGCCATGCCAGCTTCAGCCTGTCTGCGGAGCGGGCCGCCGCGCTGCGCCCGGCCGCTTCGCTGGCCGAAGCGCAGCGTTGGCTGGCCCTGACCGGCGAAGCACGGGGACTGCTGAAAGCCCAGCCGCAGATCGGCGTGGGTGGCGCCAGAGATATGCGCGAATACCTGCGTGCTGCCGGCCGCGGCCAAGCGCTGGCGGCCAACGAGCTGCTCGACGTAAAAGGCACCTTGGTGGCTGGGCGCACCCTGGTTCGCCAGTTGGTTGACGAGGCCGCCGAGCGGCCTCTGCTGGCCGAAATCGCTGCGCGCATGCCCAGCCCGGCGGGGGTGGTGGATGCCATCACCAAAGCCATCTCACCCCGCGCCGAGATCCTCGATTCGGCTTCGTCCAAATTGGCTTCCATTCGCAGCGAATTGGGCGTGGTCCACGAACGGCTGCTGGCCCGCATGCAAAAACTGCTCACTAGCGAGCCCTTCGCCAAGGCGTTACAGGAGCCCATCATCACCCAACGCGACGGGCGCTATGTGCTGCCCATCAAGGCCGACTCGCGGGTGCGCGCCAAGGGCGTGGTCCACGACCAGTCCTCTTCCGGGGCTACCCTGTTCATTGAGCCTTTGCAGGTGGTCGAACTCAACAACCGCTGGCGCGAGCTGCAGCTGGCTGAGCGCGATGAGGAAAAACGTATCTTAATGGAACTGAGCGCGCTGGTGGCGCAACAGGCCGAAGACATCACCGCAGTGATGCAGGGCCTGGCTGAGCTCGACCTCAACTTCGCCCGCGCCCGCTACGCTGAAGAGCTGGGCGCACGGCCGGTCGAGTTGCTCGCCATGCAGCCTGCCCGCGCCGAAGGCGCACGGCACCCCGGCGTGGTGGTCCGCCTGTTTGGCGCACGCCACCCGCTGCTGGACCCGGCGAGTGTGGTCCCGCTGGATATCGAACTTTTCCCCGAGAACTATTGCCTCGTCATCACCGGGCCGAACACTGGCGGCAAGACGGTGACGCTCAAGACCGTCGGCTTGCTGGCGCTGATGAGCCAGAGCGGCCTGCACATTCCGACTGCTGTTGGCAGCCAGCTTTCGTATTTCGAAGCGGTGCATGCGGACATCGGCGACGAGCAATCTATCGAGCAATCGCTTTCCACATTCTCTGGGCACATCACCAATATCATCCGCATCCTCAAGGCCGCCGACCAGCGTTCGCTGGTCATCCTCGATGAGTTGGGCGCCGGCACCGACCCGCAAGAAGGCGCCGCGCTGGCTCGCGGCCTACTGGACCATTTGGTCAAAGCGGGCATCACTACCTTTGTCGCCACGCACTATCCTGAACTCAAGGACTACGCCCACGCCACCCCGGGCGTGGTCAACGCCAGCGTGGAGTTCGACTTGAAAACTCTGGCGCCTACCTATCACTTGGTGGTCGGCTTGCCCGGCCGCTCCAATGCGCTGGCCATCGCTACCCGACTGGGCTTGCCCAAAGAGATCGTCGAAGCAGCCCGCGGCAGCATTGACCCGGATGAACTGCGCTCCGAGGACCTGCTGGATGAAATCCACCGCGAGCGCGAACGCAGCCGCCAGGCGCGCGCCCGGGCCGAAGAGGCGCAACGCGCCGCGCAATCTCTGCAGGCCGAGCTGGCCGCGCGGCTGGAAGCCATCGAAGACGAGCGGCTGGAAATCTTGGAAGCCGCTCGCAAAGAATCCCAAGCCGAACTCGAAGCATTGCGCGCCGAGGCGGGCAAGCTGCGTGCCCAACTGGCCCGCGCCCGCCAACCCCTGCAAGACGTGCAAGTCGTGCAGCGCGAGATCGAAACCCTGGAAGAGCCCCTGGAGACGCCCATTCGTCGGCAGGCCGTGCCCGAATCGGCGCCCGACCGGCCGCTGCGCCTCGGTGACCTGGTGCAGGTGCGCAGCCTCGGCCACCGCGGCGTGGTCATCGCCCTGGGCGAGGGCGACGCCGAGGTGCAAATCGGCGCGCTGCGTGCCCGCGCCAAGCTGGGCGACCTGGAACTGCTGCCCGATAGCGCCGCGCCCAACGGCGAGAGTGAGCGCGGCTGGAGCGGCGTGCAGGCGCTGCCGCAGTCGCCGGGCACCGAACTGCAGCTGCGCGGCCAGCGCTACGAAGACGCCCTCACTCAGCTGGACAGATATCTGGACCAGGCCTACGCCGCCGGGCTGCCCTCTGCCCGCATCGTGCACGGCAAGGGCACGGGGGTGCTGCGCGACATGGTGCGCAAAGAGCTGGGCAAGCGCAACTATGTAGAGCGCTACGATTATGCCTTGCCGCACGAAGGCGGCGAAGGGGTAACAGTGGCGTATTTTAGAAATCAGTAGCTTGACGAGCGATTCGCTTTTTTACCCGTCCTTCACGCTTTATAAGATAATGTTGGCATGTTCAGCATGAACCGGCGCTCGCC
The DNA here is from genome assembly GCA_026129335.1 of Anaerolineales bacterium. Classification (GTDB taxonomy): domain Bacteria; phylum Chloroflexota; class Anaerolineae; order Anaerolineales; family UBA11579; genus JAMCZK01. The sequence goes on along the minus strand of JAHCIH010000001.1, from coordinate 27,256 downwards.
GCTTCCTGGCGCCTTTGCCTCACGCCAACGGCTCGACTTGCTTGTCAAGCAGCGACACAGGCGACACGCTCGACATTATCGAGAATTCCGACAGGATCTACAGGAACCACACTGGTCTAGTAGTTGAGTATTTGATTTCTGACCCCCTATCCTTAATCGCCATTCACTGTTTCTCAAACGTATATAATCGTTTTTGTGGAACCCATCGCCAGCCAGCTGGACCCCAAGAGCCCCGAATTCATCGCCAATACCGAACACCATCGCCGCCTGGCGGAAGATTTGCGCGCCAGGCTGACCGCCGTGCGCCAGGGCGGCGGGCCGGAAGCGCGCGAGCGCCATGAGGCGCGCGGCAAGCTCTTCGTGCGCCAGCGCATCGACCGCCTGCTGGACCCCGGCTCGCCCTTCCTTGAGCTATCCGCGCTGGCCGCCCATGGCCTGTACGAAGATGAGGCGCCCGGCGCAGGCATCATCACCGGCATCGGCCGGGTGGCGGGTCGCGAAGTGCTCATCGTCGCCAACGACGCCACGGTCAAGGGCGGCTCCTATTACCCGCTGACGGTCAAGAAACACCTGCGCGCTCAGCAAATTGCCCTGCAGAACCAGCTGCCCTGCCTTTACCTGGTCGATTCCGGCGGCGCCTTTCTGCCGATGCAAGACCAGGTCTTTCCAGACGAGCAGCACTTCGGGCGCATCTTCTACAACCAGGCGCAAATGAGCGCCGCGGGCATTCCGCAGATCGCCGCGGTGATGGGCTCCTGCACGGCAGGCGGCGCCTACGTTCCGGCGATGAGCGACGAAGCCATTATCGTCAAAGGCACCGGCACCATCTTTTTGGGCGGCCCGCCGCTGGTCAAAGCGGCGACTGGCGAAGACGTCAGCGCCGAGGATCTGGGCGGGGCCGACGTGCACACACGTCTCTCAGGCGTGGCCGACCATTTCGCTGAAGACGACCAACAGGCCATCGACATCCTGCGCCAAATCGTGGAAGGGCTGCCGCAGCGCCCCGCGCCCTGGACGCAGGTGTATCCGCCCGAGGAGCCGCTGTACCCTTCCGAGGAGCTCTACGGCGTGCTGCCCACTTCGTTCCGTGAGGCTTACGACGTGCGCGAGGTCATCGCTCGGATTGCCGACGGCAGCCGCCTGCGCGAGTTCAAGGCGCGCTACGGCGAGACGCTGGTCTGCGGCTTCGCCCGCATCCACGGCTATCCGGTGGGCATCCTGGGCAACAACGGCGTCCTGTTCAGTGAGAGCGCGCTAAAGGGCACGCACTTCATCGAGCTTTGTGAGCAGCGCGGCATCCCGCTGCTCTTCTTGCAGAACATAACCGGCTTCATGGTCGGCCGGGAATACGAGGCCGGCGGCATCGCCAAAGATGGGGCCAAGATGGTGCACGCGGTTGCCGCAGCCACCGTGCCCAAGCTCACCGTCATCATCGGCGGCTCCTTTGGCGCTGGTAACTATGGCATGGCCGGCCGAGCCTACGACCCGCGCTTCCTGTGGATGTGGCCCAACGCACGCATCAGCGTGATGGGCGGCGAGCAGGCCGCCAACGTGATGCTGACCATCAAGCAAGACCAGCTGGCCCGTGAGGGCAAAAAGCCGCTGAGCGCCAAGGCTGCTGCTGACCTCAAGCAGCCCATTCTGGACAAGTACGAGCACGAAGGTCACCCCTACTACTCCACCGCCCGCCTGTGGGATGACGGCGTGCTTGATCCCGCCGAGACGCGCACTGTGCTCGGCTTGGCGCTTTCAGTGGTGCTGCGCGCCGAGCGGCCCCAAGGCGGCTTCGGCGTATTCCGGATGTAGGGGAATAGGGTTACTTGCGCTTTAACAGAAACAGAGTGCGTTCCGACTCAGCGATATCGGCCTGCCCTTCAATTTTGAATTTCCGACCAAAAGCCTTGGCAAAACCGTCTAGCGTGTAATCATCAAAGATGTCCTTGCGCGCCGCCAGCAGGCGCTGCACCTGCGAGTCGCTCTTTGGGACGAATTCGATAACCAGCCAGGGAGCCAGGCTGGCGAGGAATTCGGCGATGTGCGCCAGCGGCAGGTTGTTGCCAATGGCCAGATGATGCACCAACGCCAGGGCCATCAGCGCATCCGGAGTGCCGCGCTGCACCAGTGTCAAACGTTCCTGGTTAGCCCAGCCCGAAGCCGCGCTGGGATTGGCCAAGTCAACCAACAGAGGGAGCAGCGAAGTTTCCTGGTCGGCCTTGACCTGTAGGTAGTTCTGCTCTACCGCGGCGGGGTCGTAATCCTGTGAAAGGGTGAAAGCGCCCAAGCGGCTGGCGATGCGACTGTAGAGGCCATTGTTGGCCCCCATATCCCACACTGTCCTGGGTTTGGTTTTCTTGAGATAATTTTCGACCAGTTCTGCCTTATGCGTTTCGGCGACATTGCTGTAGTTCGTCTCTGAATAGTAGTTGCCCCAAGCACTGCCCGCCGGCTGCCAGTGCAGCTTGGCGACAGTGCGTTCCAAATGGTCTACTAAGCCAAGCAGGGCAGTCTTGCCCATCCCACCGCGGGCGGCTGCGGTGGCCGTAGAACGCCCTGCATAGCGCTTCTGGGCTGAGGCATGCGCGTGAATGTGCACCAGCAGACCGGAATTCAGTCGGGTGGAGCCGGGTAGCAGCCGCGAACACAAATCCAGATCGATGCCGTCGATCTGGTTACGCAGCAACTGGCCCAGGCGCACGTCCACCAACGCCATCAACGCCAGCGGAGCCAGAAAGTGCTGGCAGAACTGGCGATAGGCGGTCCATGGCTGTCCCTCTGGATAGGTTTCGAACGACAAGCTGTCAATAAGGATGGGACGGCCGTTGTGGAATTGAATGTTGCTGCTGCTGGCGTCCTTCAACCACATGCCGCGCGCCAAGGCGCGCTTCTGCAAGTCCAAGGTTAGCAGAGCGGCGTCTTTTAATTGGCTGAAAGACCATTCGTACGCGTAAGAAATGAAGCCGACCCGTTCCGGGCTCAGCACCTTATAAGCCAGCGCTTTGTCTGTGGGTGCGGCAGAGACTTCGCGATGTGGGATCAGCAACCCCGCCGCGGCCAACTCCTCATAGAGGCCGGATTGGTTTAGCAGGTCGTAATCAGGTTTGTAGCTTTGATTGACTTGGCGGTACAGCTCCCCGTTGCGGATGAAAACGAAACCGCTGGGGTCGCGGAAAGAGGCAGTGACCTTGTGTTCAGCCATGATGGAGCGGGCTATTGCTCTTTGTCGTCCTTCGAACGGCGGAAGAATTTCACGAGGCGTCCCAACTGCTGCCGGAACGCATAGCTCACCGCCGCCAGGCTGGCGATGATGATTTGCAAAATGAAGCTGCCGGACCCAGGGTCCAGGTAGGGTTGCTCAGCAGTCAGCGGCAAAGCCAACACGCCGGCGAGTAGCGCGTTAATAGTTTCGTTCTTCATGCTTGGGACCTTCCAATTCCTGATAAACAATTGTTAACAATATCATATCTAATTTCTTTGTGTATGTAGGTGTTCTCGTGTTTATTCACCAAAGCCAAGATTACAATTGTTTTATGCCCCCCTTGCCTTTCACCACCGTGCTCATCGCCAACCGCGGCGAGATTGCCGTGCGCGTGGCGCGAGCCTGCCGCGAGCTGGGCCTGCGTTCGGTGGCGGTGTATTCGCAGGCGGATGCTGGTGCGCTGCACACCCGAGTGGCCGACGAGGCTCTCGAAATCGGCCCGTCTGAGGCGGCGCAATCCTACTTGAATATCGAGCGCATCTTGGACGCTGCCCGGCGCAGTGGGGCGGGGGCCGTGCACCCCGGCTATGGCTTTTTGGCGGAGAACGCCGAGTTCGCCGAGGCGGTCCAAGCAGCCGGGCTGGTCTGGGTCGGTCCGCCGCCGGCAGCGATGCGCGCCATGGGTGACAAAGCCGGGGCTCGGGCGTTGATGATTGAAGCCGGCGTGCCCGTGCTGCCTGGTCACCAGGGCGCGGATAGCCCTGCCGCGCTCAAGAAGGCAGCGGCTAAAATCGGTTTCCCGCTGCTGGTCAAAGCCGCGGCAGGCGGCGGCGGCATGGGGCAGCGCGTCGTGCATAAGGCCGGCGAGTTGGACGAGGCCATCGCATCCGCCCGCCAGGAAGCCAAACGCACCTTTGGCGATGGGCGCTTGATTTTGGAGAAATATCTGCCGCGAGCGCGCCATGTGGAAGTGCAGGTCCTGGGCGATACCCATGGCAAGTTCCTGCACCTCTTTGAGCGCGAGTGCTCTTTGCAGCGCCGCCGACAAAAACTGGTCGAGGAGAGCCCCTCCCCGGTATTAGACGAAGGGCTGCGCGCTGAGATGGGGACCGCCGCCGTCGCGGCTGCGGCGGCAGTTGGCTATGCCAATGCAGGTACGGTGGAGTTCTTGCTCGACCCACAAACCCGGCAGTTCCATTTCCTGGAAATGAATACTCGCATCCAGGTCGAGCACCCGGTCACCGAGATGGTCACTGGGTTGGACTTGGTGCAGTGGCAGCTGCGCATCGCTGCCGGCGAGCGCCTGCCCTTTGAGCAAAGTGATTTGCGTCAAGAGGGTCACGCCATCGAGTGCCGCATCTACGCCGAAGACCCGGCGGCCGGCTTCCTGCCGGGCGGTGGCCGCGCCCTGCGTTTGCAATGGCCGCAAGGCTCGGGGGTCCGCATTGACAGCGGCATTGCCGAGGGCGATGCGGTGGCCAGCAGCTACGACCCACTTCTGGCCAAACTCATCGCGCATGCACCAGACCGCGGCGCGGCCTTGCAGCGCATGGCGGTGGCGCTGTCACAAACTGTGCTGCTGGGCCTGACCCATAACATCGACTTCTTGCAAGACCTGCTGGCCCACCCACAAGTCGCGGCGGGAGAGCTCGACACTGGCTTCGTGGAGCGCGAGTTCGCTGATTGGCAACCACCGGAACTGCCTAAGGCGGCGCTGCTGGCCGCCGCGCTGGGTGAGTTGCGGGATGTCCCAGCGAACGTCGAAGCCACAGACCCGTATTCGCCCTGGGCTTCCGTCAGCGGCTTCCGCATGGGGGGTGCATGAAGTTCGCTTACCAATACCGTGGCCAGCTGTACGAGGTGGAGTTGATTCCCACTGAGGGCGGTTATGTGGCCAGCGTGGATGGCCGCCGACTGGGACAAGTTGGTCCAACTAGCTTAGACGCTCCGACCGCCCGTGAGGGCCGCCAAGTGTGGATCCACGCTGCCGGACGCACATTTGCCCTGCAACGCGCTGTCGGTAGCCGTAGTGGGGCCTCGGCTGCATCTGGCGAGCAAACCCTGCGTGCGCCCATGCCCGGCCAGGTACGTAGCGTATTCGTGCGGGCTGGCCAGCAGGTCGCCGCCGGCCAAGTGCTGCTGACCCTGGAAGCGATGAAGATGGAAATCCGCATCCAAGCCCCCGGCGATGGCAAAGTGGCTCGCCTGGCTGTGGCTCAAGGGGACAGCGTCGAGCGCGAGCAAATCCTGGTAGAACTGGAGTCGGAGACTTCATGAGCGGACGCTTTTACGAAGACCTCACCGTCGGTGAGCGCATCACTCACGGCCGGGCGCGCACGGTGAGCGACGCCGATAATCTATTATTTTGCGGTCTCACCGAAAACACCCAGCCCTTGCATCTGGACGATGAGTTCGCCCGCCGCTCTGGCTTTAAGGGCAGGGTATTCAACGGCATTTACACTCTGGGGCTGGTGGTTGGGCTGACCGTGCCCGACCTGACCGAGGGCACCATCGTGGCCAACCTGGCTTATCAGAGTGTGCAGCATCCCGCGCCGGTCTACGCCGGCGATACATTGTCTGTGGAGAGCGAAGTGCTGGAGAAGCGCCCATCGGGGAGCCAGCCGGGTCGCGGCGTGGTGCGCCTGCGCCACACCGGCCGTAACCAGCATGGCGAGACCGTCATCGAAATCGAGCGCACCGTACTATTCCTGATGCGCCCGGAGGGAGGCCCGGATGCGAGCTAGACGCGCCCTACTTTATGTGCCCGCCAGCGACTGGCGCAAGATGGAGAAGGCCGCGGGCTTGGGAGCCGATTGCGTCTGCCTGGATCTGGAAGACGGCGTAGCTCCCAATATGAAAGTCGAAGCCCGCCAACTGGCGCTGCATGCCTTGCAGGAGCTCGACTTTGGACGCAGCGAGAGGCTGGTACGCCTCAACGGTGCGGATACCGGCATGCAAACCGAAGACCTGGCTGCGGTATTGCCCGGCAAGCCGGACGGCATCGTGCTACCCAAGGTGAGTAGCGCTGAGCAGATAACCGACGTGAGCCGCAAACTTGCCGAGTACGAAGAGGCCCATTCGCTGGTTGCTGGCGGCATCGTCTTGCTGGCCCAAATCGAGAGCGCCCTGGGTCTGGTCAATGCCCGGGAAATCGCCTCCGCGGACCCACGGCTGCAGGCGCTCATCTTCGGCGCCGAGGACTATGCCAGCGACCTGGGCGCCAAACGCAGCCCTGCGGGCGGCGAGGTCGCTTATGCCCGCAGCGGGGTGGTCACCTTTGCCGCCGCCTTCGGCCTGCAGGCCATCGATATGCTCTGGGTGGACTTCCGCGATGGGGCTGGGTTGGCCCGGCTGGCCGCCGAGGGGGCGGCGCTGGGCTACAGTGGTATGCAAATCATCCACCCGGACCAAATCGAGCTTGTGCAGCAAGCCTTCACCCCCAGCCCAGAGGAGCTAAACACTGCCCGGCGCATCGTGCAAGCCTACGAAGAAAATATCGCTGAAGGGCGTGGCGCTTTTGCCCTGGATGGCAAAATGGTGGACATGCCGATCGTCAAGGCCGCCCAACGGGTGTTGGCGCGAGCCGGTGAAAAATAAACAAAGGCCGGGCATTGCCCGGCCTTTGTTTTTAGACTACTTCTTTACGCGGCTCGCGGGCTTCTTGCTTTTGCGGTTGGCCAGCCAGCGGCGCAGAGGGATGCTGATCAGCCAGACGGGCAGGGCGATGACCACCAGTACCGGCAGCAGGTAGAGCACCACCCAAACCAGGAACTCGGTCAGGTTTTGTAGAGTGCGCACCAGGTCTTCCAGGGCCTGGCGGGCCGCGCCTTCAATACTCCACGGCCCTACCCGGATGGGCTGCACTGCGGCGTTGGCGATGATCTCCACCGAGATGGCGGACAGCGCGGCCGATTCCTCGTAGAATTTAATCTGGCCCCGAAGCACTTCGATCTGCTCGGTGATGCGATTCAACTCGTGGAAAGCGTAGAGCACGTCTTCGGTGTCGTCCGCTTCCTCCATGATCTGGCGCAGCAGTGTCTCGGCGGCCTGCAGGTTGCGCAGACGGGACTGGAGGTCGGTGTATTCGGCGGTTACATCCTGGCCAGATTGGCTGTCGCTGGGCACATCGTAAGCCCCGGCGCGGATTTCATCCAGCGCCTGGTGATACAGCTCGGTGGGCACGCGGATGGTGATGTGGCCGCGGGGCACTTCGATGCCGCTGGCCAGGCTGCTCTTGTAGACATTGGAGTTGACCACAAAGCCGCCCATACGCTCGGCCATCGCGGCGATTTCCTCTAAGCGCTGTTCAGGCGCGTCCACCACGATGGACAGGTTGGCGTGGCGGATCACCAGGCGGCCGGAGTTGGTCGAGGGCGCGGCATTGGGCGCGCTCGCGCCGCCAGCAGAGGGTTCCATCGCTGGCATCGCCGCCGCTTCGCCGCGCATGTCCATGGCCAACCCGGGTGCCTCGAAGACACCTTCGGACGTAAACCCGTCCACATGGGCGGGAGCGGCTGCCGCGCAGGCGGAGAGCAACAGCCCGAGGCTGAGCAGCCCAGCGAGTGCAAGGCGCAAATATTTCTTCTTCATGGCGTACTCCTTATGATGCTTGGATTATGCCCTACTAACGATACGTCCGTCTGGAAAGTTCCCCCGGTTTTGGTTGGTTACCAGCCGCTGGCCAGGCGGGTGATGTGCCGTTCCGGCAGGCCGGCGGAGCGCATGCGCTTTTGCACGGCGTCAATGTCGTATTCCACGCGTTGGTAATCCCAGGTGTGTTGCTGGTCGTCGTAGATGGCGAAAGCGGCCCGTGGGTCGCGGTCGCGCGGCTGGCCCACTGAGCCCGGGTTGGCGATGCAGCGCGGATCCAGCGTAATGGTTGTGTTGACCTTGGGCATGTGCAGGCTCACCGTGTATTCGCGTTGCTGAAAGAGTACCGGGATATGCGTATGGCCTACGAAGCAGAACGGGCCGTCGAAGTGGTCGAAGTTCTCACCGGCAGAATACACGTCCAGCAGATATTCCAGCACAGGCTGGCGCGGGCTGGCGTGCGCCAGGGTGACCCCGCTTATTTCGGCGCGGGGCTGCAGCTGGCGCAGGAATTCGTAGGATTCCTGCGATAGTTCATCACGCAGCCATTCGATGGACGTGCGCGCTTCCAGGTTGAAGCCCTCCAGGCCCAGTTCGCCGATGGCCGCCGCGTCGTGGTTGCCCTGCAGGCAGACGAGGTTGGAGAGGCCTTGCAGGCGAGAAATCACCCGGTTGGGGTCTGGGCCGTAGCCGACGACATCGCCGAGGCACCAAACGCTATCCACCGGCCCTGCCTGTTCCAATACACTGTCCAGTGCGGCCGCGTTGGCGTGGATGTCGCTGAGGACCAGTGCGCGCATAGTGGCGGATTTTTAAGGCTGAACGTTGAAGTTAGTGGGCCCAAAGGCGCCGGGCAGCAACTCGGCCACGGTGGCTTCGCGGACCACTTCGCCGGCTTCGTTGGCAATCAACACCACGGCGTCCAGGGTGAACTCGGCCAGCACCTGGCGGCAGGAGCCGCACGGCGTGCCACCGTCGCGGGTGACCACGGCCACAGCCTGGAACTGGCGCTCGCCCTCGGTAACCGCCTTGAACACGGCCACCCGCTCAGCACACAGCGAAACCGGGTAAGCAGCGTTCTCTACATTGGCACCCAGATAGACTTTGCCGCTGGTGGTGAGCAGGGCCGCCCCCACGTTGTATTGGGAGTAAGGCGCATAGGCCTGGCTCTGAGCGGTCCGCGCCGCCTGCACGAGTTCATTACGTTGGTCTTCAGTCAGCATGCGCCGTATTATCCTCGGATGTGGTTTGGCTGGCAACCCGTTTGGCGCGCACACGGCGCACACGGCGCCCGGCCACCTGCTCCACGGTCAGCTCCAGGTCATCGCTCGTCCACCGTTCACCGCTCTTAGGCACATGGCCGATTTCGTTGAACAGGAAGCCGCCCAAGGTGTCGGCGTCTTCGCTGCTCAGCGAGCTGCCGACGAGTTCATTGAAATCGTCCAGGTTGATGCGCCCATGCAGGATGTATTCATCGTCCGAGACCTTCTGGTAGGGCAGTTCTTCGCCCTGGTCGTATTCGTCCTGGATTTCGCCGACGATTTCTTCCATCATGTCTTCGAGCGTGACCAGCCCAGCCACGCCGCCATATTCGTCGACCACGATGGCGATGTGGATGCGCTCTGCCTGCATTTCGGAGAGCAGGTCGTCGAGCTTCTTGGATTCGGGCACGAAGTTGGCCGGGCGCAGCAGCTCGCGCAACGACTTGTCCTGACTGGCGCCGTTCCACAGTTTGAGCAGGTCCTTGGCGTAGAGCACGCCCACGATATTGTCGATGGTCTCGCTGTACACCGGCACGCGGGAATACCCCGACTCGATCAAGGCTTTGCGCGCCTCATCCACCGAGGTGGTCACATCCAGCGCGAAGATGTCAATCCGCGGCACCATGATTTCGCGCACCAGCGTGTCACCGAACTCGAAGATCGAAAAGATCATGCGGCGCTCTTCCTGCTCCAGCACGCCTTCGCGCTGGCTGGCATCCACAAAAGAGCGCAACTCGTCTTCGGTGATCGTAACCAGTTGCTGGGCTTCCTGGCCGCGGTTGGAGAGCCGCGCCGGCAAGGCCAGCAAAGGCGCCATCAGCAGCGACACCGCCTGAGCCATCGGCGTCAGCCGCACAGCCCAACCCTCCGGGTCGCTCAGGATGCGCCGTTCAACGAAGAACTCGAACAGCCAGATCAGCAAACCGATGAGCAGCAGCAGCCCGGCCAGGCTGGGCAGGGGGATGGTGCTGGCATCCAGCGGGATGACCACGGCCAGCACCAGGCCGGCGATGAGGAAACGCAGCAGGGCGAGCACCAGGCGCAGGCTGTCGCGCAGCGCGGTGCGCCGGCTGATTAATTCGATGACCATTTGACCCTTCTGGCCTAGTTCTTCACTTTGGGCTGCCAGGCGGGAATGGCGGGCATTCAGCACGCCGGTGCGAGTGGCGGTAATAAGCAGGTCGATTAGGAGCAATGCGACGATCAAAAGGACAAGCGGACTACTAATCTGGTTCCTCCAGTTTGCGAACGGCGCGAGCGGGCACGCCCACCACAACCGTGTGGGCGGGCACGTCTTTGGTCACCACGGCCCCGGCCCCTGTGCGGGCGCCTTTGCCGATGTGCAGCGGAGCGACCAGCATAGTGTCGCTGCCGATGAATACGTCGTCTTCAATCACGGTTTCGTTCTTCTTCTCGCCGTCGTAATTGGCGGTGATTGTGCCGGCGCCGATGTTTACATTGGCGCCGATGGTGGCATCGCCAATGTACGAGAAGTGGCCCATCTTGGCCCCGGGGCCGAGGGTGGAATTCTTGACTTCGCCGAAGTTGCCCATATGCACGCCGTCGCCCAGGTGGGAACCCTTGCGCAAATGGGCGAATGGGCCGATGTCCACTTGGTTCTCCAGCACAGCCATCTCGACCACAGCGGCCTCCACCCGGCAGGCATCGCCTATGCGGCTATCGCGCACCACTGTGTTGGGGCCAATGCTGCAGTCCGCTCCGATGGCCGTTTGGCCTTGCAGGATGGTGTTGGGCCATATCACCGTATCCTGGCCGATGGTGACACCCGCTTCGATGTATGTGGAGGCCGGGTCTACCAGAGTAACGCCTTCCAGCATCCAGCGGCGGTTGATGCGCCCCCGCAGGGCTGCCTCCGCTTCGGCCAGGTGCTCGCGGGTGTTCACGCCGATGGCTTCGTGCGGGTCCTGCAAGACGACGGCCTCCACCCGCTCCCCGGCGGCGGTGGCGATTTCCAGCAGGTCGGTGAGGTAATACTCGCCTTTGTTGGCGGAGGGCTTCAGTTTCTCGAGGGCCGGCCACAACCAGTCGCCGCGAAAGCAATAGGCGCCCACGTTCAATTCGTCGATGGCCAGCTCTTCGGGGGTCGCCTCGGCCTCCTCGATGATGGCCAGCACTTCGCCGCCCGCGCCGCGTTTGACGCGGCCGAAGCCGCGCGCGTTGGGCTGGCGCAGGGTCAGCATGGTGAAAGGGCCGGGGTTGGCTTGTTGGGCGGCGAGCAGTTGCTTCAACGTGTCGCCGCTGAGCAGCGGCAGGTCGGCATTGGAGACCAGAACCAAATCCGCTTTGCCTTGCAGTGCGGGCTTGGCCTGCAGCAAGGCGTGCCCGGTGCCCAATTGTTCGGCCTGCTCGACGAACTCGGCCCCGTCGCCCACTGCGGCGCGCAGTGCCTCCGCCCCATGGCCCACCACCAGCAGCGGTGGGCCATCTGCAGCCGCCTCAGCGGCAGCCCCTAAAGCATGCAGCACCATGGCGCGGCCGCCCAGCGGATGCAGCAGCTTGGGCAGCTTGGAGCGCATGCGCGTGCCCTTGCCGGCCGCCAGCAGCACCACGCGCGTGCTCACGCCAATCCGCCTTGCCAGCGGCGACTGGGCTTAAAAGGATCAACAGAACTTGATAAAGGGGGTTCTTCGCTGAGTTCGGTAGACATGTGTCTAAAATTCAGTCGGGGCGCCTGGACTCGAACCAGGATCCACGGATTCAAAGTCCGGTGTGCTGCCATTGCACCACGCCCCAGCGCACCTTGCAATGCAGGGTAAGCAAACGCGATTGTATCACGCTGGTACAACGGTTGCCAAATGGCGCTGAGGTTAGCCGCGCGGGGCCAGGCCCAGGCGGGCGGCCTGCTCGTAGCTGAGGGTGCCGGCATCCGGCAAGGGGGCGACTTCTTGTTCTTTCCAGTATTTGTCGGTCTGGCTGCGGCTGGTGGGCTTGGTCTCCGCCTTGTCCAGCACTTCTTCAAGCTTCGCGTCTCTGGGCGCCGTGGGCGTGGTATCTCCCAGAGCGGGGCTGCGCCGCGGTTCCGCCCGTTCCAGCTCAGCCAAGAGGTGCGGCTTGCACTGCTCGATGGCCTCGGCGTGGGCCGCCAGGCGGGCGGCGGCCAGCGGCTGGGCCACCAACAGCAGGGCATGCCCGCGCCCCAGGCTGGCCAGCAGCAAGTGCCGGCGGGCGATGCGGAAGGTTTGCAAACCCTCCGCGGCAATGCGCCCCGCGGCCAGGTGAGCGCTGAGCAATGGCGGCATCAACTCGTTTTGTAGGTTGTCCGGCAGGTTGCCGGCTTCCGCCAGCACCCGGCCGCGCTGGTCAAAGAGGGCGATGCCTTCGGCTTGTAGATTGAATTGCAGTTCGCCGAGCAACTGGGAAAGCATCGCCTGCTCGACACTCGCTCCGTTCAGTTGGCTCAGCTGAATTTCCGGCGGCAGGAAACTGCCTACCAGACCAAGCAGGCGTTCGGAAGCGTCCAACAGGTCAGCCAGTTCCACGGGTTTGAAGAAAAACGCTTCGGCGCCAGCGCGGGCCGCCTGTTCGCGGGCCTGCGCCTCGCGCTCCGCGCTGAGCAGGATGGCCTTTAGCTGGGGAGTGCGCTTGCGACCGCGGGCCATCAGCTCCAGGCCGGAGAGACCGGGCAGGGCCATATCCACGATGAGCAGGTCAAATTCGGTGTTTTGGAAAGCTTGCAGGGCCTGCTCGGAAGCAGGAGCCACCTGGACGCGGATGTCCTCATTCAGCCGTTCCAATCCTGCGCGCAAGATGGCGGCCACTTCGGCTTGTTCTTCGACCAACAATATGTGCTTGGACGCAACCATGGGCTGCATTCTAGCAGCGCGCTTGACTTTGGGTTTGCCGAAAGGCGGCCCGATTTTACGGCTAACTTCGCTCCAAAACCACCCATGGCGAGCCATGTTTGGGGTTGGCGCGCACTTGCAGCGGTACCTGATAGGCGGTTTGCAGCGTCTCGCGGGTGAGCACGGCCGCCGGGGCGCCCTCCGCGCGGATGCGGCCCTCCACCAGCAGCATAAGGCGGTCGGCATAGATGGAGGCCAGGTTCAGATCGTGCATGGCGACCAGCACGGCCAGCTTGCGTTCGGCGACCATGCGGCGCAGCAGTTCCAGCGAGCCGACCTGGTGGTGCAGGTCGAGGTGGGCGGTGGGCTCATCCAGCAGCAGAAAGGGGCAATCCTGGGCCAGGGCGCGGGCCAACAGCACGCGTTGTTTTTCGCCGCCGGAAAGTTCGCCTGTGCGCCGGTCGGCCAGAGCCTCGATTTCCGCGGCGCGCAAGGCCGCCTGCACCTTGGCTTCATCAGCAGGGCCGGGGCGGCCCAGCCAGTTCAGGTGCGGTGTGCGCCCAAGGGCGACGCACTGCAGCACAGTGAAAGACGATGGCAACTCCGCCGATTGCGGCACCACTGCGATTTGCCTGGCGCGTTGTGCTTCGGGCAGGCTGGCCAGGTCGACCTTGCCCACCAGCACCCGCCCGCTGGACGGGCGCAGCACGCCGCTCAGGGCGCGTATCAAGCTGGTCTTGCCCGAGCCGTTGGGGCCGATGAGGCCGAGGATCTCGCCAGGGCGTAGGCGCAGGCCCACCTGGTGCAGCACGGTTTTGTCACCGTAAGCGACGGAGAGATCTCGGGCCTGCAGCATGGCTACCAGTACAGTTGCGCCTTGGCGCGGCGCAACAACCAAAGGAAGAAGGGCACCCCGGCCAATGCGGTGAGGATGCCGATGGGCAGCACCTCGGGGGCAAGCACGGAGCGCGCCAGCAGGTCGGCCAGCAGCAGGGCGCTGGCCCCGCCCAGCAGGGAGAGCGGCAGCAGCAAGCGGTGGTCGCTGCCCCAAACCAGACGCAGTGCGTGCGGCACGATCAGCCCGATGAAGCCGATCATGCCGGAAAAGGCTACCGCCGCGGCAGCGGCCAGCGAAGCAGCCACGATGAGCAGCAGCTTCACCCGTTCCACGCGCATACCCAATTGTTGGGCCTGCTCCTCGCCGAGCTGCAACACGTTCAGCTGGTGGCCGGAGAAGAGCAGGATGCTGAGGCCTACGGCGATGTAGGGCAGGGCGGCCCACACCGGCGACCAGCCGCTCAGGCTGGCGCCGCCCAGCAGCCAGGCCAGCGCCCGGCGCAGCTCGTTGTTGGAATAAAGCATGTAGAAGGAGCTGAGCGCCGTGGCGAAAGAACTGACCGCCACACCAGCCAGTAGTAGCGTGGTGACCGGCACTGCCTTGCCGGTCCGAGCAATCGCCATCACCACCAGCACTGCGAGCAGCGCGCCGATGAAGGCCGCCGCCGGCACTGTGTAAAAGCCCAGCATATCTGTGGGCCAGGATTGCGCCATGACGAATACGGCGCCCAGGCCGGCCCCCGAAGCCACGCCGATCAGGTAAGGGTCGGCCAACGGGTTGCGGAACAGGCCCTGGTAGGCGGCCCCGCTGCAGGCCAGCGCCGCGCCGGTCAGCGCGATCAACGCAGTGTGCGGCAGGCGGATGCTGTAGATGATCGTGGCGTTGGTGGTCGAGGATGGCTGGCCGAGCAGGGTCTGCAGGATGTCCTGCGGGGGGATGAACACGGAGCCGATCGCCACGCTAAGCACCAGAGCCAGCCCAAGCAGCAGGCTGTTGACCAGGAGGGGGTGTTTGCGCAGCAGGCTCTTCATGGTCAGGCCCCAGGAGGGAGGCCAGCGACCTCCCTCCTGGATGGTTTCTAGGGGGAGAAGCGGTCCGGATGCAACAGGCGGGCGAGTTGCTCCAGCGCGTCCACCAGGCGCGGGCCGGGGCGGCTGATCAGGTTGTCGTCGTAGGGGTATACGCGGCTGTTCTGCACGGCGGCCAGCGCATCCCAGCCGGCGCGTTGGGCTACCAACTCGGGAGTTACGCCGTAGTTGGCGTCGCCCAGCACGATCACGTCCGGGTTCTGCACGAGCAGTTCTTCGATACTGAACTGGGCGAAGTCGCCTTGCAGTCCGGCGGCGGCATTGCGCCCGCCGGCGCGGTTGATGATCAGGTCGATGAAGGTGCCCGCGCCGGAGGTCCAGGGCGCGGCCGGGTCGCTGGCATCCAGTTCATAGAACACGCTGGGCGTCTCGGTCAGGCCGGTCAGGGCGTCGTCCACCGCGGCGATACGGTCCTGCAGGTTGGCAGCCAGGTCGTTGGCTTCCTGGCCGCGGCCGGTGAGCAGGCCAACTGTGTAGATGTTCTCGTACAGGCCTTCAAAGTCTTCCGGGTTGCCCAGCCAGAAGACGGTGATGCCCAACGCCTCCAGCGAAGCAATTTGCTCCGGCGGGGTGATGCCGGCGGCCAGCACCAGGTCCGGGTCCAGGCTGGCGATGACCTCGGTGTTCAGCGCACCAAAAGTGTCGCCGATGTCCGTGGTATTGGCCGTTTCCGCCGGGTAATCCGAATACGCATCCCGACCGACCACCTGGCTCCCTGCGCCCAGCGCGTAGAGCAACTCTGTGTTGGAGGGCGCCAGCGAGACGATACGCGCCGCTGGGGCTTCGAGGGTGATCTCGCGGCCCATGTCGTCGGTGATCAGCAGCGGAAAGCTGCCGGCCGAGACCTCAGGAGCGGCGCCTTCTTCCACCTCCACCTGGGGGGCGGGCAAATCAACCGCTGGCGCGCCGCAGGCAGCCAGCAACAAGCTGAACAACAAGAGACTGCCAATCAGTTTTTCGAGTTTCATACCGTTTCTCCTATGCGTTAAACAAAAAACCCTGCACGCAGGCAGGGGAGACACTTACAGGAATACTTCCGGTGTGTGCACCTCCCTTCCACGAGGACGAGTGCTAAAGCTTTTTGGGCCGGCGACCTGACTTACCACCGAGGTGGATCACAGTTGCGGGACAGCGCCGGATTTTCACCGGCTTCGCGGTTATGCCGCTGATGCGGCCACCCAAAAATGATGTTAAGGTCTGCCGATTGTATAGGCCAGAAAGCAGGGTGTCAAGGCGGGTAGAGTCGCCCTGCGGACCGGCCTTTCGAGTAGACTTGCAGCCATGGCAGGCAAGCTGACCCTGGTCGTGGGCGCCCGTCCCAACTTCATGAAGGCTGCGCCGCTGATGGAAGCCATCGCCGCAGGCAAGCGCTTTGAAGCGCGGCTGGTACACACTGGCCAGCATTTCGACGCCAACATGTCGCAGGTTTTCTTTGAACAGCTGGGCCTGTCTGAGCCGCACGTCTACTTGAACATCCACGGCGGCAACCCGGCCGAACAAGTGGGCCGCGTGATCCTGGAACTCGAGAAAGAGTTCAATGCCAACCGGCCGGATATGGTCGTGGTCTTTGGCGATGTGAACGCCACCCTGGCCGCGGCGGTAACTGCCAACAAAATGGAGTTGCCCCTGGCCCATGTGGAAGCCGGCCTGCGCAGTTTTGACCGCAGCATGCCGGAGGAACACAACCGCATCGTCACCGACATGTTGGCGGACCTGCTTTTCACGCCCTCGCCAGACGGGGATGAGAATCTGCTGCGCGAAGGCGTGGCGCCAGAGCGCATCTTGCGCGTGGGCAACATCATGGTGGATAGCTTGCAGCGCTTCCGTCCTGCGGCGGAAGCGCTGGCGGCTTGGGAGGGCCTTGGCTTGGCCCCCGGGGCTTATGGCCTGATTACCTTGCACCGCCCCTCGAACGTGGATGACCCTGAAGTATTGCGCGGCTTGGTCGAAGCCCTGGTGGAAATCCAAAAGCAAATTCCGCTGTTCTTTCCCGTGCACCCGCGCACTCGGGAGCAGTTGCGCAGCAGCCAGCTGCTGGCGGCGCTGGAGAACGCCGGAGTGCAGGTGGCGGAACCGGTCGGCTATCTGCAGTTCCTCAGCCTGATGACCCGGGCGCGCTTCGTGCTCACTGACTCTGGGGGCATTCAGGAGGAGACCACCATGCTGGGCATCCCCTGCCTCACCGCCCGTGCGAACACCGAGCGGCCCATCACCATCTCGCAGGGGACCAACCGGCTGGTGGGCAACCAGCCGGAGGGCATCCTGCAGGGCTTCGCTGAGATGCTGGCCGCGAAGGGTCAGCTCGGTCAGCCCGAACTGTGGGATGGTAAGACCGCCGAGCGCATCGAAAGCATCCTGGCTGATAAGCTGCTTTAAGTAAAAGCTGCTCTTGACTTTCGCTCCCCTGCGTGTCAGAATTCATCTTCTGAAAGCTCGATGAAACAGCACGAATACCGCCTCTTGGAGGCGATTTCCGAAGATGACACTGTCACGCAGGCAGGCTTGGCCACGCAGCTGGGCATCGCCGTGGGCAGCGTCAACTGGTACATCAAACGCCTGATTGGCCGTGGCTATCTGAAGGCCACGCGCATGGACCGTACCCGCCTGCGCTATAACCTGACGCCGGAGGGCATGTCCGTATTTAGGCGCAATGCCACCCAATACATGCGCGATTCCCTCAAGGTCTACCACGTATTACGTGAGCGAGCTAAAGACCTAGTGGCGGAAATCAAAGCCAGCGGCATCGAAGAAGTTTCTCTGATTGGCGAAGACCCAGAGTTGGACATTTTTCGTTTGACCTGCCTCGAGATGGGCCTTACACCCAACGGTAAATCGGATCATGCGGTGCGTTATACAGCCGGGGAATACTCCGTGGAGGGCAGTCGTGACTAACAACTCTCTGCTAGTGTACGCGGTCATCCCGGCCCGGGGTGGCTCCAAGCGCCTGCCGCGCAAGAACTTGCACTTGCTCTGGGGCCAGCCGCTCATTTACTGGGCCATTCGGGCTTGCCAGCAAACTACCCTCATCAGCCAATGTTATCTATCCACCGAGGATGAGGAAATAGCTATGCTGGCAGCGGAGTTCGGCGCACAGGTCATCCACCGGCCGGCCGAACTAGCCACCGATACTGTTTTCAAACAAGACGTCATCGTACACGCCGCTGAGGCGTTTCAAACCAAGCCCGACATCGTCGTTTCGCTGCAGGCAAATTCCCCTGAGGTATGCGCTGCGCACTTGGATTCCGCAATAGAAAAGCTGATTGAGCACGACTGCAGCGAGATCTTCTCGGTGGACGAGAAGCTGCTGCAAAATGCCGCTTTTCGGGTTATGAAGTATGACTATATCTTTCAAAAGTCGCTCAGTACGCACTCCGGGGTATTCGTCACTCGCTATCTTGATGTGCATGACTTGGAAGACATACGCTTTTTGGAAGCCAACTCGCAACCTTGTGAACAGGTAAAAACCTATGCATAAGCACCCAGCCTTAGGGCAGACCTATCTGATTGCAGAAATCCATCCACAGTTCAGCGGAGATATACAGCGCGCCCAGACCATCATGCAGCAGTGCAAGTTAGGAGGGGCTGATGCAGTGAAAGTACAGCTCTATGATTCGCAAGCGTTGTTCGGCAATGACGAGCGTAACTATGTGCAGATCGAAAAAGATGAGTTACAGGAGTTAAAACAGTATTGCGACAACCTAGGCATTGATTTGTTCGCCTCCATTTTCACCGCTGACCGTGTGCAGTGGTGTGAAGACCTGGGGTTTAAGTATTACAAAATTGCCAGCCGCACGGTCAACGAAGACCCAGCTCTGTGCGCGCAGATATTCGAAACGGGCAAACCAGTGCTTATTTCGTTGGGCATGTGGGATTGGCAAGCGCAAGGCGTTCCTTTTGAGTACGAGCATGCCATTTATTTCTACTGTGTTGCCGAATATCCAACAGCCACCAGCAAAATTGTGATGCCTGATTTTCCTAACACCATCTTTCAAGGTTATAGCGACCATACGATTGGCATCGGCGCCTCGGTGTATGCTCTGGCCCGTGGAGCGACCTTCATCGAGAAACATTTCACTACGAATAAATCTCTCCATTTACCCACCGAAATGGGGCACGCTGGTTCTATGGACCTGGAAGACCTGCGCCAACTGCGCTACTACGCGGACATCTTCAGCCTACTGAAAAGCCGGGGAGGATAGGACTCATGAAAGCCTCCATCATTGTTACTTCTTTCAATTATGGCGCATATATAGAACGTTGCTTGCGCAGTTGCCTGGCGCAAAACTTTTCAACGGACGATTATGAAGTAATCGTCGTGGATGATGCCAGCACCGACAACACACTTGAGGTACTAAAGAAGTTTAAGCGCTTCAAGAACCTTCGTTATTTTTTGAATGAAGAAAACAAGGGTGTCGCCGAAGCAGCCAATGTAGGTATCCGTGAGGCGATGGGCCAGTACTTTGTGCGCGTGGACGCGGACGATTACATCAACGAAGACCTGCTTCCCTTCCTAAGCCGCTATCTCGCGGAGAATCACGATGCGTTTTGTGTATCCTGCGACTACATCCTCGTGGATGAATTCGGCAACAAACTGGAGCGCAAATACGCAGAGACTGATCCGGTGTCTTGCGGCATCATGTACCGCACCGACCTGATTCGCAATCTGGGTATGTACAACAGCCAGTTCCGCCACCGCGAAGAAGAGGAACTCCGTGCGCGCCTAGCTAACTACTACCGTATCCACCACTTGCGCATACCGCTCTATCGCTACCGCATGCATAAAAACAATAAGACAAAAGACAAGCTTGCGATGGATCAATTCAAGGAATACGTGGATCTAATAAAGAAGAACGGCTAGGCTGGTTTGAAAGCTGCATTTTTTGTACACCGTAAGGATAACTACAAATACATGGGGCCATTGATTCAGGCCGCTTTGAGAAGAGGATGGCAACTAGAAGTTTGGTTGTACATCGGTGAAGAGAGCAAGGAATATCTTGGTTTGCGTGACCAGCCTGTTCCCCCTTTATTGGCAGGCAAGGTTGGTGAGGCTCGCTTTGCAAACAAGGCTGAAGTTCAAGGGCTGGCGGATGACTTTAAACCCCACGCGATATTTTCGCTGCATCCGCGCAGCCACTACTTATTAGAAATCGCCGATGGAGTTCCCTTTGTTACCTTGCATCATGGGGTGGATACTTTCGTAGAAGCGAAGCCAACGGATCTGTTGAGTTCCAACTTGCTTTGTTTACAAAGTCCATTTTGGTTGGAGTGGGGATGCCGGTATTACCAGCAACTAGGGTTGGGACAAGCGGATGAGCTCCATCGGGAGCTGAGCGCCAAAACGATATATCCAGGTACCCCACGACTCGATATCAGAACGCAGCTTGAGCCACGGCAGATTCGGCATAAGTTCGGTATCCCAAAAGAGAAGCCTGTGGTGCTGTACTTGCCTGTCAATCTGGCCTATTGGCCAGGCGCCTGGCCGGGGTTCTTCGCCAGCACAGGCACGGAGCGCATCAAGGCTTTCGCGCGCGGCTTGCGCGAAGAAGGTTTGTCGTTCTTTAAATACCTGTGCTGGCTAATTCTTGGTTGGGGCGATGCTGCTCTGACGCAGTCAATCAAGGCTTTTTGTGAGCGCAATAACGCTTTTCTGATCGCAAAGGCCAGACGCAAAGACCCCCTGCGCCAAGGTATTGAAGAGCTGGCTGATCTTGCCATTTACGATGAAGACTATTTCCCGGCGACAATCTATGAGTTGCTGAGTGTCGCGGATGTGTGTATTCACTCATATAGCAGTGCAGCATTCGAAATGTCGGTTTTTGGCGTATTTGGTTTATGTTTGGACCGCCATAATCTGAATAATCTTGTGCACAGGTTGTGGCGCACTGCCGAACCAGGAAGCATCTTCAACTTTTCTGGGGTAAATCTTTGGAAAAGTATCCCGCAAACCATACGACAGCTACCTTCTTGGGATTTAACCGACCTCGCTTTGAAAGCGGAGACGCTTGAGCGCTATACCAGGAGCTACGTCGACCCGGGCAATGGCAGTTCCAGTGAACGAATTTTGGATGCCGTAGCCTCTCTAGTAGAGAGTAAGAAATCTGTGCTCCCTCTCCAAGCTGAGGGCTTGCAATGAAAAACTCCACAAAGGCCCAGACGAGTCCAAAAGAGCTTATGCGCTTCTTTTCTCGTTACCTGCGGCCCTATTGGCGACTGGTCTTGGTGCTTATTGTTTGTTACTTTTTTGTCTCCCTGCTAACCGCCATCCAGCCATTGGTCATGGCTCCAATGCTAGATATTGTTTTGGGCGACATGACCTTGGCTGGCTCAGGTACCACATTGCTTCCACCCACGCTGCAAGAGATCGACCTTAACAATGTCGGCGCCTATCTGCTCGCCTGGTTAGGCAGCTTCGACCTCAGCCGATGGGAGATCGTCTGGATAATGGCGTTGACCTATCTGGCGCTTGCCTTGCTGTTGCAGCTATTGAATTTTGCCGTGTACCTGCTGGCGGTTTGGATTCGCGTGGGGTCGGAACGAGACATCCAAACGGATCTCTTTGGCCATGTGCTTTCGCTCTCATTAGATTTCTTCCACCGCAAACGTACAGGAGAACTGATCTCTCGTTTGGACCAAGACACACGCGCCACCGTATCCGGTTTAGCTGTTATTGTCCGGAGTATAGTGGTTTCCAGTATTCTTACAGTGGTTTACAGTACGCTGTTATTGCGTACCAATGTACGCCTGACCATCTTTATCATTATTGCTGGTGCACTGCATTATGGCCTGACGCAAATAATCCGCAATCCGATTAAGCAACGAGTACGAGACCAGTTCAACGCCATGGCGGATAGCACAGCTTACATTCAAGAAGCCATCTCGGCTGTACGAGTGGTGAAATCCTTTGTGGCCGAAGCGTATGAGCATGCCCGCCTGCGCAATATTGTAGAGCGCCTGCGGTCTGTTATCTTCCGTTTCGGCATCTTCAAGCATATCGACGAACCCATCGGCCAGATGATCAACACGGTGAGCAATGTTGCCATATTGTTATTGGCGACGAATGAGCTTTTTGGCAGTAGTTTAACCCCGACTGGGTTTTTTCTTTATCTTTACATCGGTAGAGCGGTTTTGGACCCGATTACAGACTTGACTCGCACTTACACTATGCTGCAGACCACGATGGCTACCAGCGAGCGCGTTTATGAGTTGTTTAGTGAACGCCCAAGCATAATAAGTGGGAGTAAACCAATTCGGCAGCTGGAAAGGGAAGTTCATTTTGACCGCGTAAGCTTTGCCTATGCCGATAGTTCGGTGCTTAGCAATGTAGATATCCACATACGCAAAGGTGAGATCACGGCTTTGGTTGGTCCCAGTGGCGCAGGGAAGTCTACTGTGACGGATCTTTTATTGCGTTTCTATGACCCAGATAAGGGACGCATCTTGGTAGACGGCGTTGATCTTAAACAACTGGATTTGGAAGCTTATCGTCGTTTGTTTGGCGTAGTCTCGCAAGAAAGCCTTTTGTTTAACGCCTCGGTATTTGAGAATATTGCTTACCCTGGCTTGGATGTATCTCGCGAGGAAGCGGAAGAAGCCGCACAGATTGCCAATGCGCACGAATTCATTCAGCAAATGCCCAGGGGATACGATAGCCTCATTGGTGATCGGGGAGTGTTGGTTTCCGGTGGTCAACGTCAGCGCCTGGCGATCGCCCGTGCGGTGATTCGCAAGCCGCAAATCCTGCTGCTGGATGAGGCGACCAGTTCATTGGACAGCGGGTCGGAGAAGTTGGTGCAAGAGGCAATAGACCGCGTTATACGCGGTACTACAGCGGTAATTATCGCCCATCGCCTATCTACTGTTGTTAAAGCCAACCAAATTGTGGTGATTGACCGAGGTCAGGTTGTTGACAGTGGTACACACGGGGACTTGATGGAAAGGTGTCCCCTTTACCAAGAACTTGCCATGTTGCAACTCAACGCACAGGCATAGAATCCCTAAATGCGGAAGATTAGGAAGATTTATGGGCTTGTATCAATACAAGAGTCGCGCTGAATACTTGGAAGAACAGGTAAAGCGCAGTAAAGCAAAAACAGAATATTGTAAGGTCTTCTTCTCTGACGTTATTCGGTATCGTCAAGATCTCTTGGAAGATGGTTTTGCCGCTAAAGCTGGAAAGGAGCCTTCCATACTTTGTCTGGGAGTTCGAAGTGGCGCCGAGGTCGACATCTTCCGAACCGTTTTCTTTGGTGTTTTGCTGAAAAGCAAATGGTTTCAAGCGAGAGCAACCCATAAAGACACCAGCACGGCAGCAGAGCCGAAGATAAAGCTGGCGCGCCAATTGGGCTTGGGTAGTGGTCGTCGTAATGACGGTCGAGTTATGGGGGTAGAGCTGGCACCCGAAATTAGCCGGCCGGATGTCCACATAGGCAGCTTTGATGAATTACCTGATGAATGGAACCAACGCTTTAATGTGCTGTATTCGAATTCTATAGATCACTCCCAGGACCCTAAAAGGACAATCAGAGAGTGGAAAAGGGTTGCTGCACCGGGAGCCTACGTTATTCTGGCATTTTCGTCTGGCTGGGATCCCACCCCATCGGATCCCTTTTCTATTACCGGGTTCGATCAATTAAAAGCCCTTTGGGGAGCGCCTGTTGTGTTCACCAATAAAACAAGCAAAGGCGGGTATTCAGAGATCTGTTTTCGTCTCTTGTAACCACTACTATGCAAAAAACAAGACAACTTTTCGCGTTACGAATGGACGATCCGGGCGCAAGTTCCAAGAGGCACGAAGTGTACTCGAATAAGGTTTGGCGTCTCGGCCGGTTCAGAATTTCTGGCAATTGGTTGTTTCTGAAATATCTTCCCGCCTACAAGGCTTGGGGGCCTTATAGAGAGATGCGGGCATCTGAATGGTTCTCTCTGCTGGATTTGTTGGAGCGCCATAAGTCGAAGCTGACCGTTGCTGTGACCGCAGCTTGGGTAGAATCGCAAGACAAGCTTTTCCCTTTCCCCGAGCGGTTTCCTAACGAAGCAAAAATACTAAAAGAAGGAGTTCAACAGGGTCTTATTGAGGTAGCCAACCATGGTCTTACGCACTGCATTGTTGAGGGCAATCTATTTAAACCAAAATTGTTTGACAGTAATCGGGAATTTCACCGTGAATTTGGCGCTAGGGTGCCAGTGAAAATTCAAGATCAACATTTGCAGGCTTCACAACATATCCTGCAGAGTTGGCTTGGCAGTGACGTGGTGACCTTTGTTCCACCGGGGAATCTCTTTACGGAAGACACGGTGCGTTTGGCTTATAAGCATGGGCTAAAATACATCTCTTGTGATACGCCCCCACGCCCCAAGTCCAGTCCATTGATTATAGGCAATCAGGATATATTCGCATTTCATGACCGGGATATAGTGTTCAAGGGCGTTTCATGGCTTAGTCAGCGCTTAGACGAATTTAAAGGCAGGCAAATTTGTTTTGTGCGCGAACTAGCAGAAGGGCAGGCAACTAATGGGCATTAGTAACACATTTCACTTCGCCTGGCTGGAGGAAACGATCAAACCCATCCGTGCTGAGATAAGAGAGTCTCTGCCGAAGAAACCGCTAGTGTTGGGTATTGGCGAGAATGAGCCCAGCCAGTTCTTGATCCATCTATTGGATGGTATGGACTATAAATATCAAGCCTGCGATCTATTTCCTTTAAATGATAAAGTTGTAGTCTGCGACATCAATGACCTTTCTCCTTTGTTTGGCAAGGTGCGTGCAGATGTTGTCTGCATACTTCGCTCGTCCATGTTTATAAAAAATAAGCATAGCTTTTTCCTGCAATTAAAAAAACTGTTAGCTCCCAACGCATATCTGTTTATGGATTTGTTAATAGGTTCTTCGACTTTACCAGTTTTGGATTTCCGCTACGCAGACCGCCGGTCTTTGTACGCACATGACCCAGATCGTCCGGAGTATTTTCAGAGCTCTTTTTTTGACGACCGACTTTTACAGGAATTTCGTGCTGAGGTAGATGCATTTTGCCAACACGCGCGACGTTGGCCGCTTGAAACCCAGATCAAGTATTTGAGGCGCTCGCCCAAGTTCTTTTTTAGGGATGCGTATTCGCTAAGGGGATTAACTCCAGAAAATCTTGGTGACTCCCTCCACGAATATTTGCCAGAGCAAAGTATCTTCTCTTTGAAGGACATCAGGGAT
Source organism: Anaerolineales bacterium (assembly GCA_026129335.1). Taxonomy (GTDB): domain Bacteria; phylum Chloroflexota; class Anaerolineae; order Anaerolineales; family UBA11579; genus JAMCZK01. The sequence goes on along the minus strand of JAHCIH010000001.1, from coordinate 2,275 downwards.
GCGGGTTTTGAGATATTGGGCTTTGGCTCCAGATATTTTTACCCATACGTAAAAAAATTCAGCCTCTACAATTTCATCGCTGCCCGCTATAGAGCTGGAAATTAGCAAACCAAGCAAACTACCATACAAGAACTGGCCAGTCGGCAGATAGTCGGAAAATGAATTTCAAGGAACGAGCAATTCGAGTAGGGATCAAACTTCTGAGTCGCTTCTTGGGGCTACCTGCTTTGGTGGAAATAGTTGCCCAGTTGCTTGAGGCACGAGTGTCTTCTGGTAGCTCACCATACGAAAATGCCGAGCAACTAATGCGCTTGGACAGCAAGCTGTATCAGTTGCATGGGCAGGCTGCTATCGCCCAGAGTGGAGGCCTGCATCCCAAGCATAAGCTAACGGATTATCATCGGTTTTTTGTCAATCGTTTGCAGCCAAATGAAAGAGTGTTGGACTTTGGCACTGGTGTTGGCGCAGTGGCTTACGACATTGCCGAGCACGCTGGGGCTAGGGTGGATGGCATTGATATTTTGCCAGAGAACATTGAAGCCGCTCGTCAACGATTTGCCCATGAACGCGTGCGTTATTTTGAAGGCGACGGCCTAAAATTCAGCCCTAACCCACCCTATGATGTTGTTGTCATGTCGAATGTCCTCGAGCACTTGGAAGACCGTCCACAGGCACTAAAGGCTATTCAGCAAGCCAGCAGCGCCCCACGTTTCTTGATAAGGGTGCCTTCGTTTGAGCGTGACTGGCGTGTGGCATACAAGCGCTATTTGGGAGTGGAATGGCGCCTGGACGAAGACCATAAGACAGAATATACGATCGAGCAGTTTCATCAAGAGCTTTCGGAAGCTGGTTTAGAGATTGTGCATTTGGAGTCTCGCTGGGGTGAAATATGGGCGGAGGCTAGGGCTGGTCATTGAATCATGCGCATATGCATTCCTATCGAGTTCAAAAAACAGGGTGGTGGGTTCTATTTTCTGGATAATTTTTCTCGCTTCTTGCGAGAAAATGGGCACGAAGTTACAGGGGACATTGACGCTAAATACGAAGTCCTTTTCACCAATTCATGGATGACACCCTATCGCGATGTACTGCGCGCAATTTGGCGAAATCCACAAGTCCGCATTATTCATCGCATCGATGGTTCTGCACAAAACTACGGACGAGATCCGCAAGCAGACTATGAGCAGAGCAGAATCAATCGCCTGGCTGATCTCACGGTGTTCCAAAGTCAGTATGCGCGCTACAGCACGCGCGAAAAATTCCCTGTAATAGATCAGGATGGACCGGTCATCTACAATCCCGTAGATTTGGCTATTTTTAAACCCAGTGGAACAGAGCGTAAATTTCCCCGCAACCAACATGTCGCTTGTGTGACTTGGAGCACCAATCGCATGAAAGGCGCCTCTAAGATATACGCGGTCGCTGCTGAGCATCCCAGAGTTGATTTTGTGCTTTGCGGCAATTTCCCTGATGCACCGGAGTTGCCCAATATCCAAAAGTCGGGTGTACTCGACAGGGAGCAGTTAGCCGAGGTGCTGCGTTCCTGCAAGGCGATGCTCACTTTCTCGCAAAACGAGGCCTGCCCCAACCACGTACTCGAAGCCCTGGCTTGCGGCTTGCCGGTGCTATACGGTGATAGCGGAGCGATGCGTGAGGTGATCGGCGACTGCGGTCTACCGGTGACGGTTGAGGATTTTGGCTCACAGTTCACCAGCCTGCTTCAAACGCTCCCTGAGCTTTCCCGGGCGGCACGCAATCGCGCTGAGCAAGTGTTCAATCCAAGCAGAAATTTCGCGCAATACGTGGAGCACATCCAGACCGCACTGGCTCGACCCATCCGCATTCCCTGGAGGAAGCGCTGGCTCAGCGCTGCGGGAGGAATGCTTGCGGGCAGGGTGGGCCTCAAATGATGCGACGTTCAATTTGGACACTGAAGCGCGCATTAGGCATGCGTCCTAAGCCAGCCTTGCACTTCGTTACGCCGGACGTGAATTGGATACTGGACTGGGTCGCGCACTATATAGTGCGCGAGATGCCGAAATTTGGTCTGCCTGCGCAAAAAACGCCTCTAGCGAACAAACTAATCGAGCAAATCATCCATTTTGGCTCCTTGTGGGAGATAACCGCGGGGCTTAAAACCACCCTGTTGCAAGAGAATTTTGTTGTAGGTACGATTTTTCATGGGATCAAAGAAGATCCAAGTTTTCAGGGTGCGTTGACAACCTTGCTTGAACGGCAGGAGGCGTTTACCAAACTACATACCGCCAGCTCTATT